>CALIVT010000004.1 GCA_938048185.1 uncultured Arenicella sp. | reverse complement strand
TGTATGGTGCAGCGATAACCGTCAAGCAAGCCCGCTCTGGCGAGGATATAAGTGCCTGTGCATAAACCGCCAAGGATCGTATTGCGCGACCTAAATTTGTGCAGTTGACGACTAATTTTGTCGCTCCATTGATTTTGCACCCGCATGCCGCTACAGACGAACAAAACGTCCAAATGAGGCGCGTCTTCCAGAGCGCCGCTGGGCGTAATTTCAAGGCCATTACTGGCCAGCACTGAACCACCATCCATCGTATAGGTAGGCCACTGATAGAACTCTTCGCGGCCGAGCTGATTTGCCATACGCAACACTTCTATCGCCGAGCTAACAGCGATCATTGAATAGTTCGGTAATAGCAAAAATCCGTAGCGCGTTGGCTTGGTCTCGGCTGATCTCATTTAGCAAATCTCATAACAAACCCATATAACCTAAACGCGTCTAACTCAGCTCGGTTAGACCGCATGATTGACACTTTTTTTATAATTAATATTGTTCGTGGCGACTGATCGAAAAGGGCTCGATTTAAGTGTCGTCAAGCATAATAGCACCGAATCTTCGCGCGTGAATACGCCAAATTACAGCTAAATCGCGCGCGCGGTTCAAGGCGTAACCAGATTCACTAATAAAGGCCCTAAAAAACGCGATAATTCGCTGTAAATATTAGTTTCGGGCGACAACATCATTTATCATATCGCCCTCTTTCTGGAACCATCATCAGGAGTGCCCCAGTGCGCATCAATTATTTTAATACGCTGCCGTTAAGAGTGCAGCTAGAAGAGCTTGGCAAATGCCGTTTTATGGACCGCGACGAATTCGCCAGTGGCGTTGACTATATTCGTGGTAAAAAAATCGTGATCATCGGTTGCGGCGCCCAAGGCTTAAACCAAGGCCTTTGCTTAAGAGATTCTGGCCTTGATGTAAGCTACGCGCTGCGCCCAGAGGCCATTGCGGAGAAACGTCAGTCTTATAAGAATGCAAGCGACAACGACTTCACCGTCGGCACCTACGAAGAACTAATTCCGACTGCTGATATTGTTATGAACCTCACGCCCGACAAGCAACACAGCGCTGTGGTCAATGCGGTGATGCCGCTAATGAAAGCAGGCTCAACCCTAGACTATGCTCATGGTTTTAACTTGGTTGAAGAAGGCATGCAAATCAATCAGGACATCACTGTGGTGATGATGTGCCCCAAGTGCCCAGGCTCGGAAGTACGTAACGAGTTTGTGCGCGGTTTTGGTGTGCCAACGCTCATTGCTGTACACCGTGAAAATGACCCGAATGGCGACGGCTTAAAAATCGCGAAAGCATTAGCGGCAGGAACCGGCGGCCATCGCGCGGGGGTATTGGAGTCATCGCCGATCGCCGAAGTAAAGTCCGACTTAATGGGCGAACAAACCATTCTGTGCGGCATGCTGCAAACCGGCGCGGTACTTGGCTTTGATAAAATGGTCGAAGAAGGCATCGACCCCGCTTATGCGGCTAAGCTCATTCAATATGGTTGGGAAACAGTCACTGAAGCATTGAAGCATGGTGGTGTCACCAACATGATGGACCGCTTGAGTAACCCAGCAAAAATCAAAGCTTACGATCTTTCTGAAGAACTGAAAGATCTATTACGCCCCTTGTTTCAACAACACCAAGACGACATTATTTCTGGCGAGTTCTCACGCTCGATGATGGCTGACTGGGACGCTGACGATGCGAATCTACACCAATGGCGTGCCGAGACCGCTGAAACAGCCTTCGAAAAACAAGAGATCACGTCCGCTGACATCGCTGAGCAAGAATATTTCGATCACGGAATCTTGCTCGTTGCGATGGTTCGCGCGGGCGTTGAGCTTGCGTTTGAGACCATGGTTGAAGCTGGCATCATCGAAGACTCCGCATACTATGAGTCACTGCACGAAACACCACTTATTGCGAACACCATTGCGCGCAAAAAGCTATACGAGATGAACGTGGTTATTTCTGATACCGCGGAATACGGTTGCTACTTGTTTGATCAAGCTGCGCGCCCCTTGCTGGCTGAGAAGTTCATGCCTAATATTGGCACTGACGTAATCGGCAAAGGCCTCGCCAGCAGCGACACTGGGGTTGATAACGGCCGCTTGGTCGAGGTTAACAAAGCAATTCGCGAACACGCGGTTGAAGCGGTTGGCCAAAAATTACGCGGTTATATGACGGACATGAAAGCGATTGTCTAGAGAATTATCACCAAGTTAAAAAAAGGCCGAGTTGCTTAGCAGCTCGGCCTTTTTTAATTGGTGCGCAATGCCATCAAGTTGACAGCTAGCCAGAGCCTTTGATCCCGTCACGATAGTACGATATAACTACCTGTCACTCATATCAGTTGCGTTAAAGTATTGATGATGCGGGGCACAACCCGCGACGCATGAACGTATAACCAAGGACTTGCCCTCTCCCAAGCTTTTTACCCAGGGCCACTCCCTCATCCCCTATGGAGAATAAATTGAAAAAGACCTCTCTCTTCACAACAAGCATTGCTTTAACTCTGCTTGCTAGTTGCGTGAATACGCCGACACCCACCACACCACCCATTGCAATCGACGGCATCACCAAAGTTGAATCGGTTAGCAAGCTAGGCGACGAGATCGTTATACCCTACGATAAATATGTTTTAGATAACGGCCTAACCATTGTGCTGCATCAGGATAACTCAGACCCTTTAGTGCACGTCGACATCACCTATCATGTAGGCTCAGCCCGCGAAGACATTGGTAAATCTGGCTTTGCCCACTTCTTTGAGCATATGATGTTCCAGGGCTCAGACAATGTCGCCGATGAGCAGCATTTTGCGTTAATCACTGAGTCGGGCGGCACGCTCAATGGCAGCACCAGTAGTGATCGGACAAACTACTACGAGACTGTGCCATCCAATCAACTTGAGCGCATGCTTTGGCTTGAGGCCGATCGCATGGGCTTTTTTCTAGACGCAGTGACCCAAGAAAAATTTGAGAACCAACGCGAAACGGTTAAAAATGAACGCGGGCAGCGTGTCGACAATCGCCCCTACGGCTTACTGAGTGAACGAGTGGGCGAAGCCATGTTTCCTGAGGGGCATCCGTACTCTTGGTCGGTGATTGGCTATCTCGAAGATTTGGATCGTGCCACATTAGACGATTTGAAAAAATTTTTCCTGCGCTGGTATGGCCCGAATAATGCAACGCTTACAATCGGCGGAGACATGAACCAAGCGCAAACACTTGCTTGGGTTAAGAAGTATTTCGGAGGCATTCCCCGAGGGCCGGAAGTTGGTCAACCGGCTTCAGCACCAGTAAGCCTCGATAGCGACCGATACATCTCACTAGAAGACAATGTATCACTGCCATTGATGTACATGTCATTCCCGACCGTACGCGCGTACCACCCAGACGAAGCACCATTAGACGTGTTGATGTCGATTCTGGGCTCAGGTAAAACATCATTACTCTATAAAAATTTAGTCAAACAAGGTAAGGCCGTACAGGCGCAGGCTGGCCACGGTTGTAGAGAGTTGAGCTGCGAATTTACTTTGCTAGCGCTACCCACACCCGGCAACAGTCTAAAAGAGCTTGAAGCCATTGTGCGCGCGTCACTCGATGAGTTCGAAAAACGCGGTGCCAAGGAAGATGATTTGACGCGCGTAAAAGCCGGAATCGTTGCAGGAAAAATTTACGGCCTAGAAAGCGTGCAAGGTAAGGTCACTCAGTTAGCCGCCTATGAGACTTTTCGTGGCAATCCAAACTCAATTCAAGCCGACGTGGCGCGTTATGAAAACGTCACCAAGGCGGATGTCATGCGGGTCTACAAGCAATATATTAAAGACCAAGCCGCCGTGATTATGAGCATCGTTCCAAAGGGGCAAGCCGACAGCATTATCAAAGCAGATACCTGGCAGCGATATGAGCGAAAAATTCCCGAGCAAGACAGCAAGACCGACCTCGCACTTCGCCCGGGAAAATCTGACTTTGATCGCTCAGTTATTCCGCCCTCAGGTCCAAACCCTAACATCAAAGTGCCCGACCTTTACGAAACCAAATCGAGCACGGGCTTGAACATCATAGGCGCGGTGAACGACGAGGTTCCGACCACGACAATAAGGATCCGCATCGCTGCTGGTCAAACGAGAGAACCCATTGAAAAACTGGGGCTAGCGACATTGACTGCATCGATGCTAGACGAAGCAACACAAAAATCGAGTGCCGAAGAGCTAGCGAATGAACTGGAAAAGCTAGGTTCATCGGTAGACTTTAGTGCCAACAACGACTACTCAATTTTGACTGTTCGCAGCCTAACAAAAAATTTGGACAAGACATTAGCCATCGCAGCGGAGAAACTCACTGCGCCCAAATTAAGCAAACAAGACTTTGACCGCCTGCGGGAACAGCAAGTTGAAGGTTTGAAATCCAGCCAGAAAGATGCCGAAGTCTTAGCAAGCCAAGTTTTCTCCAAGCTTCTATACGGTAAGAACAATAGCTTCGCGTATGGCAACGCTGGCACTATTGCATCGGTAAATGCATTGGAGCTTCAAGACGTAAAAGACTTTTACGCGAATAACTATGGCCCGAAAGATGCCGACGTAATTGTTGTAAGCAATTTACCAAGCAAAGCAATCACCGAAAAACTAGATGTTTTTGGCAGTTGGAATGGCGGTAATACGAACGTACCAGTGGCAAAACCCTTTCCCGAACTCGAAAGCGGCACCTTATATTTGATTGATAAGCCGAATGCAGCGCAATCAGAGATTAGAATTGGCAAGCGCGCCCTGACCTATGACGCAACTGGCGAATACTACTTAGCTGGGCTGATGAACTACAACCTCGGTGGTGCCTTCAACAGCCGCATCAACCTTAATTTACGCGAAGATAAAGGCTACACCTACGGGGCACGCTCACGGTTTAGCGGAAACAAATACCTGGGCCACTATCAGGCTAGCGCCGGCGTTCGAGCGGACTCTACCGCTGCGTCAATCGTTGAGTTCCAAAAAGAAATCTCAAAATTTAGAGACAGTGGCATCACCTCGGACGAGCTTTTATTCATGAAAAGTGCGATTGGTCAGCGGGACGCGCGACGCTACGAAACGCCAGAACAAAAACTAGGTTTTTTATCCGAAATTGTCACTTATCAGCTCGACAAGAGCTTTGTCGATGAGCGCAATGCTATCTTGCGCAAGATTACCGCTGAGGACATTAATACACTAGCGATGAAACATTTAAATTTAGACCAAATGATCACACTGGTGGTTGGCGACAAAGCGTCGTTAATGGAAAGCCTAGAAAGTATTTCGACCAAGGTTGTCGAACTGGATGTTGACGGAGAGAAATCTGTTAGTAACTAGCGGCTCAAGAACCACCGTGAAGTAAGCAGTGACAAAAAAAGCCGAACCTCATAGTGAGGTTCGGCTTTTTTATACTTGGTAGACCCGCTTAAAAAAAAGCAGTTAAACCTCTCTGACTTTAAAATTTTACGTTCAGATTAGAGCTCTAAATCAAGCCGAAAACGATGACCCACAACCGCAGGTCGTACTGGCATTTGGATTATTGATAATAAAACGAGCTCCGTCTAAATCATCTTTATAGTCGATCTTTGCACCAATTAAATACTGAAAACTCATCGGGTCTACTAATAAACGCACACCATCGCGGTCAACGGCGGTGTCGTCTTCTTGCTGTTCTTCATCAAAGGTAAAGCCATATTGAAAACCGGAGCACCCGCCACCCTGCACATAGACACGCAATTTGAGTTCTTCGTTTGCTTCTTCGGCAATCAACTCCGCTACTTTACCCGCAGCCGCGATCGTAAAGTCCAATGGACTTGCGGCACTTACTTGTTCTGTCTCAATCATGTTTGTCACCAACAAGGTAAATTAAAACCTCAACCATAAATGGCAAGGTATGCTTCTACTTACAAATACGTCACTTCTAATGGTAATGCCCAATTAGCGCAAGCAGTTCATTGTTCATTCGTAAAGATGGGGACATTTCGAGCCCTATCAAGCTCTTTTTACGTCAACATTGCCCTTCAATACGATTACTACTTAGATAAAACTATTGCTATTTAGACGCGTCGGCCTGTTCGGCGCCACCTGAAATAACATCGTATACTGGTGCGCTGCTGTCTGATACCAGGCTACCGTTTAATACCGCGCCCAGCTCCATTTCAACGGCTTTATAGTGGATGTCACCAGTGATTTTTGCGCTTGCTTGTAGCTCAACGTGCCCGGTAGATGCAATATTACCTCTCACGGTACCATTGATAACCACGTGCGGGACATTGATGTCGCCCTCGACAACACCCGACTCACTCAATACTAAGGTGCCGTTATTACTATCTTGTGCAGACACGTGGCCTTTAATATGGCCGTCAACGCGCAGCCCACCAGTGAACTCCAAGTCACCTTGAAGAATAGAGCCGGTACCAACCAGTGTGTCGATTGTCTCGACTGGTTTGCTTATTTTTTCTTTATTACGTTTCATCATCTTTACCCTTTATTGGGGGCTCACTGTAAGCCCTCTACCTAAAGCCGATCTTAGCCAGCTTTGTCTGATTTAATTTGTGGCTGAGTCAGTGCAAATGAACGTTCCAACTTGGTTCCGTCTTGCAACGTCAACTCGACTTTTAGCTTAGCATCTTCAGCCAGTTCGGGCTTTTCAATTGAACCTGAAACTTGCTGAAAATACTGATAATTGACACTTCGGTCACTCGAAAGTGGCCATTGCGCGCTAACCAACTCACTTTCGTACAAAGTTACACGCAAATTTCCGCGCACCTGGTGCTTGTGTTTAATGGCCTGGACCAAGGTAATATCAAAGTTTAGTTTACCATCTGCAAAGACATGCTTTAGCTCTTGAATCGCAGGACCTGATTGACCGTCTTCGGGGGAAATTATGCTGCGATAAAAGTCTAAACGCGACCCTAATACGCTGTTTTTTTGCTCGGAATTAGCGTATGCCTTACTCATTTGCTTATACGCTTCTTCTTGGATCTGCTGCTGACGCTTGGATATTATTAGATTTTCCTCGGCAACACTCAAATTTTGTCGAACCTCGCCAATACTCTGATTTAACTGCGCGACCAATGCTTGGTCCTGCTCATACTTAGCGTGCCCAGAGCGAACCCCTTTATCGTATACAAAGTACATTAACGCGAACAATCCGAATAAGCCGCCAACCAACAACACCATAAACGTTGAGCGCGACATCTTCGGCCGAATACTTAAATCATTAGTAGATTTTCTAATCATGTCTAATTTACGGCTGGACCGCAGCCGTCATCAACCCCGTAGTTTCGTTCAAATCGAACATTAAGTTCATGTTTTGAATAGCTTGCCCTGCGGCGCCCTTAGTTAAATTATCAATCACGGACAACACAATCAATTTGCCAGAGCTGCCTGCTTTGTGTAATGCGATGCGGCACATGTTAGAGGTTTTAACCGAGCGCGTGTCAGGGTGAGAACCAAGCGGCATTACGTCTACGAACGGTTCATCACAATAGCGCTTTTCGAATACGTTGATAAGTTCTTCCAGTGACTGACCGGTATCCCCGAGGTTGGAATACAGCGTTGCGTGAATACCTCGTAGCATCGGCGTTAAATGTGGCACGAACGTTAAGCCAACATTTGCGTCGCCCACACTGCTTAAGTTTTGCGTAATTTCTGGGTGGTGCCGATGACCCGCCACTGCATAGGCCTTAAAGCTATCATTGACCTCGCTATAAAGATTCGCAACGCTCGCACCGCGACCCGCGCCCGTAACACCGGACTTGGTATCCGCTATCAGGTCGTTAGGGTCAATCAGCTCGTTCTCAATTAACGGTAAAAAACCCAGGGTCGTCGCAGTTGGATAGCACCCGGGGTTCGCTACAATGTTGGCAGACTTAATCTGAGCGCGGTTCATTTCGGGCATTCCATAAACCGCTTGCTCGACCAACTCCGGGCAGGAATGAGTCATGCCATACCATTGCTCCCAAACCTCAATATCGTTAATTCGAAAATCAGCCGCCAAGTCGATCAACTTAACACCTTGCGTAATCAGCTCGCGTGCGTGCGTCATAGCGATGCCATTAGGGGTAGCGCTAAAAACCACATCACAGTGATTAAACGATGACGGCTCAGGCTTGGAAAAAGCGAGATCCGTAAAACCCCGCAAACTGGGGAACAAATCAGCAACCGGACGACCCGCTTCTGAACGCGACGTAATGAGCACCACATCCGCATTAGGATGGGTTACGAGTAAGCGCAGCAACTCAACACCGGTATAGCCAGTGCCGCCGATTATGCCTATTTTGATCTTAGTTTTGATCTCAGTCACAGTTACATTGAACGTCGGATATTAGAAGAGGAGGCTAAGTTTAGAATGAATTGAGCGCCAGTCAATAAATACTTCAAGAATATTAGACAATATTCAACTCAGACACCGGCAACTTTGGGCGACTATTAATGGGCTGAGTTTACAGCAGCTACGAAAAAGGATGGGTGATGCTAACTGGATTCCTAAATCGCTATGCACAAGCCCATAGAACTAAAAAAGCCGGCGCAAGGCCGGCTTTTTCTGACAATGCCGAAGCAAAGCGCGAAACAATTAACGTTTCGAGAACTGTGGACGACGACGAGCGCCTTTAAGACCCACTTTCTTACGCTCAACTTCACGTGCGTCACGAGTAACAAAACCAGCAGCACGTAGCGAAGAACGAAGCTCTTCGTCATACGCCAACAGCGCGCGGGTAATGCCATGACGAATCGCACCAGCTTGGCCACTGCCGCCACCGCCCTGTACGTTCACATTGATATCGAATTTGCCTTCCATATCGAGTAATACTAATGGTTGACGAACAATCATACGCGCAGTTTCGCGACCAAAGTACTCATCAAGAGGACGTTGATTAACAGTAATAGAACCTGCGCCAGATTGAATACGAACACGGGCGGTCGATGATTTACGACGGCCAGTACCTAGATAAACTTCTGAAGTTGCCATTGATTTCTCTCCTTAAACTTCAAGTACTTTAGGTTCTTGAGCTTGATGCTTGTGCTCAGGACCTGCGTAGATGTGTAATTTTTTGAACATAGCGCGCCCCAATGGGTTCTTAGGCATCATGCCTCGCACTGCATTTTCGATGATTCGCTCAGGCGCATGCTCACGCAACTTACGCACATTCACTTCTTTGATACCACCCGGGAAGCCGGTGTGACGGTAATAAATCTTACCTTCTTCTTTGTTACCAGTAACGGCAATTTTTTCAGCGTTGATAACAACGATATGATCGCCAGTGTCTACGTGTGGTGTGTATTCAGGCTTGTGCTTGCCGCGCAAGCGAAGAGCAATCTCAGTAGCTACCCGGCCAAGCACTTTGTCGGTGGCGTCAACGACGAACCACTCGCGCTTAACCTCGGCGGGCTTTGCAGAAAATGTTTTCATTATAAATATCTCATCTACGGTTAATTTCTTTGTCATTGCCCGAGCTAGTGTAACCAAGGGCCGAACGACGATATCTCACGCTATAACTGTGAGGACGCGCGATTATGAGGGAGTATTGTTGCTTTAGCAAGGTATGAGCGACTAAAAATCCGATGATCCTCGAACTGGCTGGCTAGCCGTTTACTTCCCCGCACTACTTGCTCTTTATCTGGGCTGGTTAGGGTCGCTTAGAATCGAATTTCGCTCCGGGCGAATTCAACATACCCGCATCCGGGCAGGCAAAAAAGGCAGGCAAAAAAAAGGCGCGGACTTATGCCGCGCCCAAACCACCAAAGGAGGATGGAGGAGTAGTACTAGCCAACTTGATGTGTTCAAATCAGCTCTTAACTGTTCGTCGTGTTAGTAATGCTGTGTGCTAACTCGATGGAATAATTATGCTCAACTAAGCGCGTTTGGTCAAAGACATTTCAAGCAACACATAAAACGCGAGAGCACTGCAAGTCTTTGTTTTTAAATTATTATAATCAGACATTATTCATGATATAACTAACTTTCATGACAAATCGACCAAACATAACTAGATTGCACTCTATTTCTTAGGCTGATCACAAGCCCTACCTTATAATGTTACGAACGACGAAAACAACGCTTTAGCTATGACGCAACACAACCCTTCTGCTTTTATGGATCAGCTTATTGGTCGCTTAGACCACGGCTTACGCAGCACCTTTGTGCGCCCTGCGTCAAACCGCCCGTCACCTGCGCAGGCGATGAAAGTAGACCCGATGGACCAACTCCCTCACCTACGAGATCGCTCGGCTGCGTTGATGCGCGTCAATCACGTTGGTGAAGTATGTGCTCAAGCCTTATATCAAGGCCAAGCGCTCACTTCACGCTCAGTGGATGTGCGCAACAAGATGAATGAAGCGGCCGAGGAAGAAGTTGACCATCTAAACTGGTGTTATGACCGTATTGAACAATTAGATGGTCACACCAGCTATTTGAACCCAGTTTGGTATTTCGGTTCATTTGCACTAGGCGTTGGCGCCGGTTTGGCCGGAGATAAATGGAGCCTCGGGTTCTTGGCGGAAACGGAGCGTCAAGTAGTCGAACACCTCGAGTCGCACTTGGAACTACTGCCCGAGGAAGACAAAGTAAGCCGTGCGGTAGTCGAACAAATGGCCATTGATGAGGCAAAACATGCCGAAATGGCCATTGAAAACGGGGCTGCCGAGCTGCCTGCACTGATCAAAACCGGAATGAAATTTACCGCCAAAATCATGACCACGCTTTCTGAGCGAATTTAGGCACTCTGTGAAGAATTAAGCGGCTCTTTTTCTTGCGATGTGTGCGGTAAGTAAGGCAACTGCCAGCAAGGCTACCGCGCCAGCTTGATGCGCTGCTCCTAAGGCCACAGGCACTTTGAGCACCAGCGCCGAGATACCGAGAGAGACCTGAACTATCATCACCAGCAGCACTAACTCTTTGCGCGTTTTAAATCTTTGTTTAACTGCGACAATGAAGCTGACAATGATAGCTAACACGACTAATAGCGCGATACTACGATGAATGAATTGAATCATCACCGGGTTCTCGAATAGGTTTCTCCAGCCCGGCTGCATTTGCATCCAGCCATCGGGTATCCACTGTCCGTTCATGGTGGGAAATGTATTGATTATATAGCCCGCTTTAGTTCCCGCGACAAACCCGCCACTAAGCATCATTATGAACACTAAAACAAGGACGGTGGCGGACGACTTGAGGTAGGCTGAAGATGCATAATTCGCGCGAGTTTCGCCACGTAAAAAATCCAATGCAAACCAAAGCATCGCTGAAAAGATGACTAGAGCCAAACCGAGGTGCGCGGTCAAGCGATATTGGCTTACGTGTGGCACGTCGACCAACCCGCTCTTAACCATGTACCACCCCATTAAACCTTGAAGCCCACCAAGAATAAATAACCCAAAGAGCCTGAGGTACCATTGTTTAGGCACCATACCTTTGAGCAAGAAAAATATCAGCGGGAAAAAGTAAATCATACCAATTACCCGGCCAAGCACTCGGTGACCATACTCCCAGTAAAAAATACCTTTAAATGCGTCAAGCGACATACCTGCATTGATCTTTAGATACTCAGGAGATTGTCGATACTTGTTGAATACCTCCAGCCAAGCCGCTTCGCCAATCGGCGGGATGATGCCCATAATCGGCTCCCACTCGACCATCGAAAGCCCCGATTGAGTCAGGCGTGTGATACCACCAACCACAATCATGATGTAGACAACCGCTGCGCAAAAAAGCAGCCAGCAACCAAGTGCGAACGCATGTTGATATTCAGAGTTTCTATTCATTTAATACAAGTGCAACGTTAAATAAACCAATCACCAACCAAATTGGCTATTTGAATTTTTCTGAACGCGAGACTATCAACAAACGCGTGAAGCTGTATTGAAGTTCTGTGAAGGCGCTTTAGCGCCTTTACAGGCTTGAGTAAGGACGCTAGATGCCCTGGAAAATCAAGGTCGCGTTCGTGCCACCAAAGCCAAAACTGTTAGACATCATGGTTTTCACCTTCTTACTTAGATTATCCATCAAGATTGGAAAGTCTAACGCCGCGGCATCAAGCTCTTTAATATTTGCCGACGCCGCTAGAAAACGCTCCTTCATCATAATCAAGGAATAAATAGCCTCGTGCACACCCGCCGCACCTAACGCATGACCCGACAGCGCTTTGGTTGCACTGATGAATGGGAGTTTATCTTTGAACACCGCTTTCAAAGCTTCTAGTTCTTTCACATCACCAACGGGGGTACTCGTGCCATGAGTATTAACGTAATCGATAGGGCCATCGACCGTTTCCATCGCTTGTTGCATACAACGAATCGCGCCCTCACCCGATGGTGCAACCATATCGTAGCCGTCTGAGGTGGCGCCAAAGCCAACCAGCTCGGCGTATATTTTCGCTCCACGAGCTTTAGCGTGCTCATACTCTTCAAGTACCAAAATACCACCACCGCCAGCAATGACAAACCCGTCTCGATTGGCATCGTAGGTACGCGAGGCTTCAGTCGGTGTATCGTTATACTTACTCGACATGGCGCCCATAGCATCAAATAAAATTGACATAGTCCAATGCTCTTCCTCGCCACCACCGGCAAACACAGTGTGGTGTCGACCACCGCGAATCAAATCGGCAGCGTGGCCTATGCAATGCGCACTCGTAGAGCATGCTGAACTAATCGAATAACTGGTACCTTGAATTCCAAACATCGTGGATAGACACGCGGACGTTGTGCTGCCCATCGTTTTTGGTACTGCATACGGCCCAACACGTTTAACACCGCGTTCTTTGGCTATTTCAGCGGCGAGAATATTGTTCGATGGCGAGCCGCCACCTGAACCAGTGATCAAACCAACCTTCGGGTTTTTAATTTCTTCTGGGTCTAAGCCGGCATCTTCAATTGCTTGTTGCATAGCAACATAGCTGTAGGCAGCCGCGTCGCCCATAAATCGCAAATGCTTGCGGTCAATCAATTCTTTTTGATTTAGATGAACTCGGCCAGCCACATGGCTGCGCATACCCAGTTCAGCATAATCTTCACAAAACTGTATCCCAGACTTGCCTTCTTTTAGACTGGTCGTGACTTCAACTATATCGTTACCCAGGCTCGACACTACGCCCATACCGGTGACTACAACTCTTTTCATCGAAAAAATCTCTTAGGAAGTTAAATACGAGGCCTACTTGTCCGCTCCGAACAGGCCTACTTTCAAATCGTTCATTGAATAAATTAATTCGTCATCACAGAACACCTTAGCATCGGCAAGCCCCATGTAAAGACGACGCGAGATAACGCGCTTCATGTTGATTTCATAGCGTACTTGCTTAGCGCTCGGCTCAACTTGTCCGGTGAATTTAACCTCACCCACGCCCAAGGCTCTACCTTTGCCGGGGCCACCGTTCCACGACAAGTAAAACCCAACCAACTGCCAAACAGCGTCTAGACCTAAGCAACCCGGCATGACCGGATCACCTTTAAAATGACAATCAAAAAACCACAGATCCGGTGTTACATCCAACTCAGCGACTACTTTGCCTTTACCATACTCACCGCCGTCAACACTGATTTCAGTTATGCGATCAAACATCAACATTGGAGGCAATGGCAACCGAGATATATCTTGCTCAGGTAGCTCTCCATTGCCATGCGCAATGAGATCTTCGTAACTATAGCTTGCTTGTTGTCGCATATTTTTATTAACCGATTAATGCACTCATGTTTAGGTGTGCAAGACTAACGTCAATTACAGAAAATGCAAGTCTAAACCGGTTTTGCGCATGACCTTACCACTTCTGGTTTTAAACTTTTAATACCTAGACCGCGTTCCCTGACAACACGAACAATAAACCCAGCGGCAGGCTAACGATTGATGCAATGTTGCCAATCAAAACCATAGAAGCGACGGCTTCAGGCTCACGATCGTACTGCTCAGCCAACATAAAATTAACCACCGCTGGCGGCAGCACACCGAACAGTATTAGAATTTTTTGATGCAGGAGACTCATCGGCACCAATTCGCACAACAGCAGCGCTAGGGCAACCCCAACAACCGGGCAAAAAGCCGCCATTACCAAGCCAGGTTTAAAGTCATGCCAGGTGACACGCGTCAAACGCACACCCAGCGAAAATAGCATCAGAGGAATAGCCACTTGGCCGAGCATCTCCAACGGCAAATCAATGACATTAGGTAAATTGACACCAAGTGCATTGAGCGCGCCACCGAGTAATACCGCAATAATAATCGGAGTACGCAACACAGCGAAACCGCTCATCGTGCCTGAGTAAATATAAGTACCAATCGTGAAGCACAACAAATTCCCCGCAACGACCAGCATGATACCCGCGCCCAAAGCCTGCTCACCAAGTGCAAATACGTATAAAGGCAAACCCAAGTTGGCCCAGTTCGAAAACATGGTGGATGGCACAAAAGCGCGCCAAGAAAAGCCGACAAGTTTCGCAAAAAAGAATGCAATTACGCCTGAGCCCAACATCAGTAGCACGCCAGCACTCATCAAATTTATATACTGAACCGGCAGAAAGTCATCCTGAATCATCACGTAGAAAATCAAGGCAGGCATGAAGACATCCATCACCAACTGATTTGTAATGCGCATTTCAGGCCGCACGCGCGAACCATAAAAGTAACCAATCGCGGCAATTATAAACAGCGGCATGACGATGGTGAAAATTTGCTGAAACATAGATCGCGAATGATTAACTTGCAGAACACCTAGTGTACCTGTTTTGGACTATAATTTGGCACACATGCTCCGCCTGATATCACTATGACCGACTCTACAGACACGCTCTATCGCTCGCTGACAGCCAAACCCGGCAGCTTTGTCTTTGATGATCGAGTAACCAAGGTATTCGCCGACATGATTTCACGCTCGGTGCCAGGCTATCAACAAATATTAGAAATGCTGCCAACCTTGACGCGTCAGTTTAATTTCGCTGGGCGCAACTACTATGACCTAGGCTGTTCACTCGGTGCAGGCTTATTGGCAATGTCGCAAGGCCTAGACGGCTGCGAGGCCAAACTAATTGGGGTCGATAATTCAGCGGCAATGATCGAGCAGGCAAACACTAACCTCGCAGGCTCAAACGCCGAATTAATCGAACGCGACGTAATGGATACAAAGCTTACGAACGCAGGAATGGTACTGATGAACTTTACGTTGCAGTTTATCCCGGTCGAGCTACGGGATGAATTGTTGCGGCGCATCTATATTGGTCTAGTTGATGGTGGCGTCTTAGTCTTGTCGGAAAAAATTCGCTTCGACGACGAAGCCACGAACCAAACACTCACAAACATCCACCATCAATACAAAGCGGATCAAGGCTATAGTGAAATGGAAATAGCAAAAAAACGCGACGCGATTGTCAATGTACTAATCCCAGAGACCTTAGACTCGCACCTAACTCGCCTGCACCAAGCCGGGTTCAAGGTAGCCACGCCTTGGGTTCAAAACCTTCAATTCATTTCGATACTGGCTATTAAATGATCGATTTTAGCTCATTTTACACTCGCCCAGAATTTGCCCAATGGCGGTCTGTATTTCAGCGTGCTATCGAGCGACGTGTCGACCCAAAACGGCACGGCGACTTGCCTAGTTGGCTCAACATTCTAGACTCTTTACCGGAACTTGAGGCCGATGCCATTGACCTCACTCAAGATACCATCAGTATTGGCCAAACCGGCGTACTAAGCGCTGAGCAGTCGACGCGTCTGCACGACGCGCTGTTCGCCCTTAAGCCATGGCGTAAAGGTCCGTACCAAATTTTCGATACCTTTATTGATACAGAGTGGCGGTCGGATTGGAAATGGCAACGACTTACTCCGCATATTTCACCACTGGATAGTAAACGGGTACTTGATGTCGGCTGTGGCACCGGATACCACTGCTGGCGAATACTAGGCGACGGTGCGAGCTATGTGCTGGGCATCGACCCGTCAATGCGTTTTTTAGTGCAGCACTTGGCCATTCAGAAATACGCGCGCAATCCAAATTTTGACTTGCTGCCGATTGGCATCGAAGATATGCCCAATGATATGCCGTTGTTCGACAGCGTATTTTCAATGGGCGTTTTATACCATCGACGTGACCCGATTAATCATTTAGTCGAGTTAAAGAACTTGCTTAGTAATGATGGTGAGCTGGTATTGGAAACACTTATTATCGACGAAATCGACGGTGGCGTGCTCACACCAAGTGACCGCTATGCTCAAATGCGGAATGTCTGGAGTATTATGACTGTCGATAAGATTCTAGATTTATTAGCTCAAGCGGGCTTTATTGACGTTCGCTGCGCTGACCAAAACATTACTAGCCTGCAAGAGCAACGCCGCACCGAATGGATGCAGTTTCACTCGCTTGCTGAGTTTTTAGACCCGAATGACATCGGCAAGACGATTGAAGGCTACCCCGCCCCCAAACGAGGCTTATTTATCGCAAAAAAAGGGGCCGATTAAATCAGCCCCTTTTTGCTCGATAATAAATTACCTTAACAAGGTCGTGTGCTCTACCGCTTAGAATTTTTATCGCTTTCTTTCGCTACGGATTCATCAGCAACCGAGGTTTTGCGAGCCGATGCTTTGGTTCGACAAAATGACTTGACGGTACGTCCGTCCTTGCGTTCATAACCCTCGACCCAAGAGCAAGACGTTGCACCCTGACAAGCACTGTTTTCCAAGCCTTTACAATCACTCGCCGCGCTCACTTGAGCAGTAGCACCTAATATAATAAAAAGGCTAGTAGACAAAAGTGCTTTGTTTAAGATTGATTTTGCGTTCATGTTTAATATCTCCATTTAAATTTACGCCCCATATTTGATCAGGCTCAATGTTTAATACTGAGCTTGAGTGGCGCCGATCCGTCATTGGATCGAGAACTAATGTAATCGTTTTTTTAACGCAGTGCCTCACCCGAATGGGTGAGATTTGCACATTTTAATCCATACAAAAATGTTTGCTCAGTTTCAAGCCTTGCGCTTGATAGTTAGAGGGCACGCCTTGACCGTATATTCGGTCGGGTGTTTCGAGCATCGTCTCATACACTAAGCGTCCGACGTTTTGACCATGCTCTAATAAAAATGGCACGTCAAAACTACGCACTTCAAGTACGGCTCGAGAACCCTGCCCACCTGCCTGCGCGGCGCCAAAACCGGGGTCAAAAAAACCGGCGTAATGTACTCTAAACTCACCTACCAAGGTGTCGTAGGGCACCATTTCTGCGGCGTAATCAAAGGGCACGTGCACGGCTTCCTTTGAGACCAAAATATAAAATTCGCCCGGATCTAATATGAGCTGATTCGAATGCGCGTAGAGCGGCTCCCAGAAATCTTTTACTGCGTGCGCCGACGACTTATCGACGTCGATCACGCTAGAATGCCGTTTGGCACGAAATCCAATCAAGCCGGTATCCGGGTCACCCGCCAAATCGACACTCACTGGCACACCATTTCTGACTTCCTGGGCGCTTAAATCAAGATCAACTAAACGTTCTTGTTGTTGTAATTGATAATGTGCAGCGTTACCTATGGTCGATTCGCCGGAACGAATTCTAAGTTGCGATAAACGTGAACCGCGGCGCACCAACACACTGAAGGTAAGCGGCGCTATCTCGGCATAAAGCTTGCCTTGATAGCCAGCAGGCACTTGCTCAAACTCCGTACCATTATCGGTTATCAAGCGCGTAAATACGTCTAGTCTTCCAGTTGAACTTTTGGGGTTGCCCGCGGCCGCCAAATTCTCTGGCAATTTTAAGCTTTCTTGCAACAACACAATATAAACACAAGACTTTTCTAAAACGGCACCGTCGCGCAAATCAATTTCATGCATCGCCATGTGTTCCAAGCACTGTTCGACAGAACGTCCCTTGCCCGGCAAAAATGATGAGCGGACTCGGTAAGCGACACTGCCAAGACGCAAGTCAATACTCGCTGGTTGAATTTGATCTTCGTCAACCGGACTGTCTAGAACGATGACCGATTCATCGATCAAACCTTTGATGTGTTGCGATGCCAAAGCACCCGCGTGTTCGAATTTCATAAGCTTTGATTAAACGTTCTTAAATAGAGATTAGGGTAATGCCGCCGAGAAAATTAGACGTGCGTTCTGCTTAATCAAACACAATCGTTCGATTTTCATACACCAGCGCCTTGTGCTCTAGCACTGTAAGCATTGCACGGGTAAATACTTTTTGTTCAATTGCGCGCCCCAATTCAATCATATCGTGCACCGAGGCGGCGGTCTTAACTCGAACGACGTCTTGCTCAATAATGGGGCCTTGATCAACCGCCGCCGTCACAAAGCGTGCGGTAGCGCCAATTAATTTAAGCCCTTGATTATACGCAATTTGATATGGGTCAGCGCCAGCAAGTGACGGCAAAAATGAGCAGCCGATGTTGATAATTGGGCCGCCTACCCGGTCAACAAACCGAGCGCTAAGCACATTGGCATAGCTCGCCAAACCCAACACGTCAGGTTTATATCGATGAACTATTTCAAGTTGCCTCGCCTCATAATCTAGCGGATCGCCACTCGTTTCGACATAAAAAAACGGCACTCCATGCCGATCGGCCAGGGTGCAGATTGACTGATCACTCCCTACAATAAATGCGATTTCAGTGTTCGGGAAATAGTTCGCCTCTTGCTTATTCAGCAATTCTATCAAGACATGCGTCTGGGTTGACGCGAACAAGCCAATAGTTTGCTGGCGGTTATGAAACAGCACTTGATAGTCAGCACCAAAACCATTAGCTAATACGTCAAAGTCGCCGCAAAACTCTGTTTCGCTTTCCCAGCGATCATCTAATACCCACTCAAAGCGCGAGACGAATTGATGATTGTCGGTAAACTCCGTGAACCGTGAAATATTCAAACCACGCACCGCAAAAAACTTGGCCAGTGCCGCGATAAGCCCGCTTTTATCAGGGCAACAAAATAGGATTGAGCCGACAGCGGCGTCAGTCGGAAGACCAAGTGTGTGATCCATAATTTTTTTAGCTGTAAGCAACGACACAAGAACGACCTAATAATACCGTATTGCGGCCTTAAAAAACTCACTGCGTGCATCAATGCTGTGTTGTTTGAGTAATTTTACTACGCTAACATTGGGCATGACTTCTATTTATCAACGCTCAAAAGCTAAGGCCTCGTTATCACAAATACTTTTTGTCGCGCATTTAATAACCACAATGCCGGTGATTTATCTTGGCATCATCACCGTTAATGCCATCGAACGTGAAGCCAGCGCGCACGCTAGATACCTCGAATCAGGCAATAGCGTAGAGCAGTGGCAAAAACCATCCACGTTGCTAACCTTCGGCGCCTTTCTTCGAAAAAATTCATTCCCATTTACTAATTTTGAGCCCGGGCCTAGACAGGCAAACCAAAGCCAGTTAGTCGAGAACCTGCGCGATGTGCAAGTCGCGGTTCTCTACGGCTTAGTATTGCTTGCGACTTTCGGTTGCATTGCCTACGGCCTACTCACGTTTATTATCTACCGCGCTTTTCGGCGACTATTCGCAGCGGTAGCGCACCTCAGCAAAGATAAAAAGAGCGAACAAATACAGGTATTCGGGCCAGGAGATATAAGAGATTTATCAGCCAGTTTGGAAAGTTTGCGGGTCAAAATACAGGGTGATAAAGAATTACAACAACAACACCTACGACATATTTCTCACGAATTAAAAACACCGCTGGCGTCGATCTCAGAGGGCTCTAGGCTACTTGACGAGGAAGTGCTTGGAGAAATCAATCAGGAACAGCAAGAAATCACAAAAATTTTGGTCAAAAGTAGCGGTGAGCTGCAAACCGCAATTCAGAACCTGCTCGACTACAATGAGGCGGTTGCTGTCACGGATAAAAAACACCGCGAACCCGTTAGGCTCAGCGAACTACTTACCCATGCGCTGGACAAGCACGAGCTGGCGATACGCAGCCGGGCGCTTACAGTTGCAACAGACACCGATGATTCCGAATCAATGGTTGATCCTAATCAAATTCTAGCGGTGTTTGAGAATTTAATTTCTAACGCAATAAAAAATTCACCTGACGCGAGTACAATCAATTTAATCTTAAAACAGGACAACCGTGGAAAAGTGAGCTTTATTATCGAAGATCAAGGCAAAGGTGTTCAGCGAGGCCAAGAAAAAGCAATATTTGCCCCTTTTTTCGTCGGCGAGCGGACGAAAAAAATGCCGTTGCGAGGCACTGGGCTAGGCTTGTCCATCGCCAAACAATATTTAGACGAACACAACGGAGATATTCGTTTGTTGAAGAGCAATAGAGGAGCAGCCTTTCACGTCACTCTTCCGGCTATTGGCAGCAGCAATTAGTCATCGCACACACAATCTGATTGCTTAGCCACATGCCTTACTCGAAAAAATTCAGCCCCACTGAAAGTGCCAAGCTACTACTGGTTGATGATAACGCCGACCTCATCAAGCTGATGAAGATGCGCCTAAAACCCTTCAAGTTCGAGCTTAGAACCGCCGGCTCGGCTGAAGAGGCGCTAAGCTTACTGTCATATTGGACGCCAAACTTAATAGTTACTGACCTGCAACTGCCAAACATGTCTGGCATGGAGCTATTTGAAACAGTGCATGCGAATAACCCATTGCTGCCCGTGATCGTGCTGACAGCGCATGGAACTATTCCTGACGCCGTCGCCGCAACACAGGCAGGGGTTGCCACGTTTCTAACAAAACCGTTTGATGGCAAGGAACTGGTGCACGAAATTCAATCTGCCTTACTGGTTAATGGTTTCTGCAGATCATCAAAACCCACCCATAAAGCTCATTCTAGCGCTGAATTCTGGCGCAATCGGGTTGTGGGCACCAGCCCTGCGATCCAGTCGGTATTTGAATTGATCGACCGATTTGCACCCACCAACTCAGTTTTAGTGTTTGTGGGCGAGCTCGGCACCGGTAAAAGTGAGCTGGCTCGCGCTGCACATGCGCGAAGTACGCGCAGCGATAAGGTACTGACCCACATATCGTGTAGTTCACTGCCCGAAACGTTAATAGAGGCCGAGATTTATGGCAAGATCGGCAACGGGTCTGAGTCTGAACCCGAACAAATTGGGCTGCTACGACAGGCGAATGGCGGTACCTTCTTGCTCAATGACTTCGATCGAGGGTCGCCGGCATTTCTCAAAAAACTTTTACGTGCCACCATCAACAAACAAGCACACGCAATCGATTCCGACGAGCCATACAGTTTCGATGTTCGACTGATGGGCACAACTAAGCGCAGGGACGCCTACGATAGAAGCATGGAGCGCGCGTGGGAACTCAACCCCGAACTCGATGTCACCTTGCTGTCCATTCCGCCGCTGCGAGAACACCGAGAGGACATTCCCTCGATAGTTCAGCGATGTATAGAAAATATGGGCTTAGATGATAATCCTCAATTCTCTAAAAAAGCGATGGAATTACTGACCAGCGCAGAGTGGCCAGAAAATATATATCAACTGAACAGCGTGGTGCGCCAGTGTATTCGCCTGTGCAGAACTAAGGTGGTCTCAGAGAGCTTAGTGAATAGTCGCTTAAACATACCCGTCGCAAGAATATTGCCACTAACCAGTGCGCATCGTGAGTTCGAACGAAATTATTTAACCGATGTGTTGAAATCGACTAACGGTAACGTAACGCGTGCGGCTTACATATCAAAACGTAATCGAACTGAATTTCACCGCTTATTGAAGAAGCATAAAATCGAAGCTGCTTCGTTCAGACAATAACAAGCAGTCAGTAGCTACGATTAAACGATATTTATTGTCGCTTATAGGCAAATTTTGTCTATAATCGAGGCTCGACGAAATTTGTGGAAGAGAGGTCATTAAATTGGCCCGCCGAAGGCGCAACGTGCTCGTAACCGCTCAGGCAAACGGACCGCAAACTTAGTTAGTGAATGCTGTTTTTCAAGGTTGTCGACCCTAGACACCCGCACTCACTAGCAACGTCGACTCTGGAGAGCGCTCGCTTGACTCGCAAACTCTATTGCAAGCCAAGATTGAGCCACCGAAGAGGTAATCTTTCAGGTAACCGGACAGAGGAGCGAAACGAGAGCAACCCAGAGTGGTTGTTCAACGAATCTATTGCCAATTCGCAATAGCAACTAGTTTCGCACCTTAACTGATTCTTATGCCTGACCTTACCGATTCGTCGTTACTTAAAACTCCCTTATTCAACCAACACCAAGCCCTAAACGCCAAAATTGTAGACTTTGGTGGCTGGGCTTTGCCCGTCAACTATGGTTCACAAATTGACGAGCACCGTGCTGTACGAAAGCACTGCGGCATGTTCGACGTGTCGCATATGACCGTGTCTGACGTTACCGGAGCCGACACACTGAATTTTCTTAGCCGGCTATTAGCCAACGACATTAAGAAAATCAGTATGAGCCCGGGTAAAGCCCTGTATAGCTGCATGCTTAATGACAAAGGCGGCGTGATCGACGACTTAATTGTTTATTACGTAGACGACAGTCATTGCCGCTTGGTGACGAATGCAGGCACTAATGAAAAGGACATGGCATGGTTGCAGCGTCAAGCGGAGCGCTTTGACGTAAGAGTTAGCGAGCGACCAGAGCTTGCGCTAATCGCGGTTCAAGGCCCTGACGCGCTCGCAGTTTGTTCCAAGGTATTACCCGATGAGTTGGCGAAGGTAGTAGCCGAACTAAATCGCTTTCAAGGCGGGTTCGCTGGCGGCGAATTTGTTGGCCGCACCGGCTATACGGGGGAAGACGGCGTTGAACTAATAGTCTCTTCAGAGTTGGCGAATACGCTGTGGGAACGGCTACTTAGCGCGAAGGTGCAACCCTGCGGGCTTGGCGCGCGCGACACTCTACGGCTAGAGGCCGGGATGGCGCTCTACGGCAATGATCTTGATGAAAACCACTCGCCCCTCGAGTCCGGCTTAACGTGGACAGTCAGCTTCACCGATGATCGAGCGTTTATCGGTCGCGAGGCGTTAGAGACAACATGCGATAAAAAAATGATCGGGCTAGTGCTAAACGATCGGGGCGTGCTGCGTGGCCATCAAGAGGTATTCCTTGATGGGCAAAAAATTGGTGAAGTAACCAGCGGCACCTTTTCACCCAGCTTAGAAAAATCCATTGGTTTAGCCCGCGTTAACTGCGTGCTCAAAATAGGCGATCACGTCGAAATTAGGGTACGCAACAGACTTTTAAAGGCAATCGTCTCACGCTACCCGTTTATAAAAAATGGCCAAGCTACAAGCTGAGCAAAACTATTACTCCTATAAAAATCATGACTATCTCTAAGCAGCAGATTTCTGAGTACCATTTTTCTGATCGGCATATCGGCTTAAGCGATGCTGATATCGCAAGCATGTTGAGCCAACTCGGCTTCGAATCCTTGGATGAGTTAACCAAGACTGTGGTGCCCACCAGTATTGCCGACAACCGTCCGCTAGACCTTTCGGCGCCCGTCAGCGAAGAGCAAGCACTGGCAGAGCTAAAAGAAATTGCGTCACAAAATACAGTGCTTAAATCGCTTATTGGGCAAGGTTACTACGGCACCCATACGCCCAAAGTAATTCAGCGCAATGTGCTTGAAAACCCAGCGTGGTATACCGCCTATACGCCGTATCAGCCTGAAATATCACAAGGCCGCTTGGAAGTTTTGTTTTACTTTCAAACCATGATTACTGAGTTAACAGGAATGGATATTGCCAACGCGTCGCTGTTAGATGAAGGGACCGCCGCCGGCGAAGCACTCACGCTGGCGCACCGAGCGTTGAAAGGCAAGCGTAATAAATGCTTGGTGTCTGCCAACTGCCACCCACAAACGTTGGAAATTCTAAACACCAGGGCCGCACCGCTCGGCATCGAATTAGTGAGCTTTGACGAGAATTCGACGCCCGAGTTTAATGACGAGACATTCGGCGTTGTGGTGCAATACCCGGACACCTATGGGTCAATTACTGATTTAAATTCACTCTGCAAAGCAGCAAAAGCCAATGGCTCACTGGTGATAATGGCAAGTGATTTATTAGCGCTTACCATGCTTAAATCGCCAGGCGAGCTCGGCGCAGATATCGTGGTTGGCAACTCGCAGCGCTTCGGTGTGCCACTTGGTTTTGGCGGCCCCCATGCCGGTTTTTTTGCGGTACGCGATAAATACAAACGTTCGATGCCTGGCCGCTTAGTAGGCCAGTCAATCGATGTGCACGGCAACCCGGCCTATCGCCTCGCGCTACAAACTCGTGAGCAACACATTCGGCGAGAGAAGGCCACCTCGAACATTTGTACTGCGCAAGCGCTGCTAGCAATCATGGCGACACTGTATGCCTGTTACCACGGTCCGCAAAAATTACGGGCGAGCGCCGAACGGGTGAACCGCCTTGCGACGGCATTCGCGAACGGCTGTAGAGAGGCTGGGCTAATTACCAGCGAATCATTTTTTGACACCGTTACGTTGTTCGATGTCGACGCAGCAAAGATACTCAATAGCGCGCTGGAAAAAGGCTACAACGTCAATCAACGCAGTCAATCAAGCATCTCTATTGCATTTGACGAGACCTGCCATGAAGGCGACGTTGTCGAGTTGCTGCGCTGCGCGGGCGGTCATGTCGATACGACCGAGTTCACTAAGGGCTTAAGCGCTGACTGGCTTAGAAATGACGCTTACATGCGCCAAGACGTTTTTCACCGCTACCACAGTGAAACCGAAATGATGCGCTATTTACGACGCCTTGCCGACAAAGACATTGCGCTTGATCGCTCGATGATCGCGCTTGGCTCCTGCACCATGAAACTCAATGCCGCCAGCGAAATGACACCGGTTACTTGGCCTGAATTTGCTAGCATTCACCCCTTTGCCCCCAAGGACCAAACCAAGGGCTATCAAACGATGATCGCGCAGCTCGAAGCCATGCTCTGTGCTTGTACTGGCTATGACGCGATGTCTTTGCAACCCAATGCCGGCTCGCAAGGCGAATACGCGGGCTTGCTCGCGATTAAGGCCTACCACGAAGCCAACGGTGAAACCGAGCGAGATATCTGTTTGATCCCTAGCTCAGCCCACGGCACTAACCCTGCATCTGCGCAAATGGCGAATATGCAGGTGGTGGTCGTAAAGTGCGACGAACGCGGCAATGTTGATCTAACTGACCTAAATAACAAGATAGAACAACACCCAAAGCGGATTGCAGCAATTATGATTACCTACCCGTCGACCCACGGTGTGTTTGAAGAAGACGTTACTAAAGTATGCAACGCGGTACATGCCGCAGGCGGACAAGTGTATATTGATGGCGCAAACCTAAACGCATTAGTCGGTGTCGCCCAGCCTGGTAAGTTTGGCGGCGACGTGTCGCATTTGAACCTACACAAAACGTTTTGCATACCCCACGGCGGTGGCGGGCCAGGTGTCGGGCCAATTGGAGTCGGTGCGCATTTAGCACCGTTTATGCCAAAAGATGGCTACGACACTCAACGCACGGGCGCCAGCATTAGTGCAGCGCCGTTCGGCAGCGCGAGCATTTTACCTATTTCATGGATGTACATTCGCATGATGGGCGCGCAAGGTTTACGCAAGGCAACTCAGTGCGCTATTTTAAGTGCCAACTACGTCGCATATAAACTCAAAGACGCCTACCCTATTTTATTCACCGGTAATAAGAATTTAGTGGCGCATGAATGCATTATCGATACCCGCCCTATGAAAGATCACGGCGTGTCGGTTGACGATATCGCTAAGCGCTTGATCGACTATGGCTTTCACGCGCCAACTATGAGCTTTCCGGTAGCCGGCACCCTAATGATAGAACCAACTGAGAGCGAATCGCTGGCCGAGTTAGATCGTTTCTGTCGAGCAATGCAAGGAATCTTTCAAGAGTATCTTCAGGTCAAGAATAAAGAATTACCGCTTGACAACTCAATGCTGAGTAACGCGCCACATACCATGAATTTTATACTCAACGACGACCTGGACATTCCATATAGTCGCCAACAAGCCTATCAACCAGACAGTCACAACGAACCAAACATCAAATATTGGCCGCCAGTTGGGCGCATCGATAATGTGTATGGTGATAAGAACCTAGTTTGCAGTTGTCCGAGTATTAGCGAATACGAGTAAAAACCAATATCTAAGAGGCGCCACGCACTATTAATTGTGGCGCCCGCAAAGCTTAGTCAAAACCAACCACGCTTCATGCTGTCTAACTCCGCGCCACATTGGCTAAGCTGACTGGCGTAACGTTTAGCCCGCGCGTCTACCACCTTAGCAGTATTAACCAGCCACGCCTTCGACTTATACGAACCACGAGCATAACCACCCTGCCCCTCGTGATAATTTAGATAGTGAGCATAACCATCCCACTTTGATACTCCGTTGCGCTGATGGCTTTTGTCCATATACCAGAGCACAAAATCAAAGGCATCCGCAAAGTCATCTCGGTTACGCCATCGAGAACCCACATCGCGCTCATACTCAGCCCAGGTACTTTTCAACGCCTGCGCATAACCGTAGGCATTGCTCGCCCGGCCGCGAGGGATAATACCTAAGATATAGTTCATCGGCGGCCGCGCCTTTGCCTTAAAGCTCGACTCTTGATAGATAATCGCCATGGGTACATGCACGTTACCCCCACGACTGGCAACACTGCGCTTAGCCGCGCGATACCAAGACGGGTTTTCCTTGAAAATTTCACAAACACTGGCAATGGTCCGAGGCTGGGGTTTGGTGCCGCATGCAGACAGTACACTCAAGCTTGCGAGTAGAATAATTAGTCGAAACACTTTTTCACCTCAGCTAAATGTCGTCGGCTAATCGAGAAACAACTCTCATCACTTAACTGCAACATTGTTGTACCGTCTTCGGCGCGAAAAAGCCGCGTTAGCTTGCCACGACTAACTAAAACCGCACGATGTATCCGTAAAGTTGATTCAGGGATAAGCTCCTCGAGCTGCTTAAGAGTGTAGTCAATTATGATTTTCTCGCCGGTATCCAGTACCGCGTAAGTGTGCTTATCGATCGACTGAAAGCTTATAAATGAGGTCAAGGGTATACGGCGAGCTTCTCCCCGATAACGCACAGTTAACGACGTAGCATCCGAGTACGAGTCGAGCAAGGTAGCGAGCTGCACGCTGTTGACACTGCGCACTTTCTCCATCGCCGCTGAAATCGAAGCCTCACTCACCGGTTTTAAAATATAAGCGCTAGCGCTGGTCTCAAACGCACTTAAGGCGTATTGGTCATAGGCGGTACAAAAGATGATCGCTGGCGGTTTCGACATGGTCCCAATCTCAGTGGCGGCTGCAAGCCCATTTTTGATCGGCATATCAATATCCAGAAAAATAACATCCGCAAAACCTTTCTGCGCAGCAACGACCGCCTCATCACCGTTTACACATTCGCCGATCACTTCAACGTCCAGTTTCGCCAACAAGCGGCAAAGCCGGCTCCTTGCCAAGGCTTCATCATCCACGACTAGGGCTTTTAAACCGCCCATCGCTAGCCTCTCAGCCCGTCAAACTTGCGCTTGGGCAACCGGACGATCACACTGTATCGCTCATCACTCTCTTTTACCCGGAAGGTGTGTTGGTCGTCATACAGCACAATTAACCTCTCTTGAATATTGTTTATAGCAATACCATTACCGTGCGACATCACTTTGCCGCTGCCCTTGAGGTTATCAACCTTAATAGAAATATCGGTATTTGTCTCGCGGATATCAAGCTCGATCTGCACGTCTCCTGCCTCAGACATTCCATGAACAATCGCATTCTCAATCAACGGTTGCAGTAACAACTTAGGAATTAAGTGCTCTTGGGGCGACTTCACTGAAACCGACACGGTGCTGCGCAAGCGCTCGGCGAGTCGCCAACGTTCAAGATCAAGATAGCGCTCACACAAATCGATCTCACGTTGTAGCGAGTGCTGCACATTATCGGTCTCTAGGTTCGCCCTAAAAAGCATGGCTAACGCGTCAATAGCCGCTTCAGCTTGCTCGGGTTGGGTAGCTGTTAGTTCAGAGATCGTATTCAGGCTGTTAAACAAGAAATGCGGCCTGATGCGCGACTGCAAGGCGTCTAGGCGCGAAATAGATTCAGCCTGATGGCGTTTTTCTAAAATCGCGAGCAAATCAAACAGGCGAAACAGCACCAAAAAACAAATAAATAAGGCGATAAGTCGCGACATAGACATCAAGGAAAATACGGACGAATCGAAAATAAATTTGTTGCTGATAAACGCCGCGATGCACTCAACCATTAGCGCAACGGTGAAACACAAACAAAGACCATAAACCCGGGTCTTGACCGCCGACAATTTATTCAATCGCGTACGTAAAGTGCACAATACAAATAACGAGCCCAGCGCAACCCATTGCATATACATAGTGTAGGTGCCCAATGACTGAAACGACCAGCTAGTTTCAGCCAACACGTAAATCGTAAACACCAGCAATTGGGTGTACAAAATAACCGAGAGCAAAACACTGTTTTTGCAAATATTAGGAATTTTCAAATCAACGAAATCCGCGAGCAATGTAAAAAAATGACAATAATAGTCGCCTGTCTGCTTATTTTAACCGCTTGTCTAGGAATACTAACCGACTATCGTATTTTTCGCTTGGGTGACCAAAATTTAAACTACCATAGCGTCTGCACTCAATATAGCTGAACTATGCGATGAAAAAAGACAATACAATTTGTACGCCGCGAAGCCAAAGTGGTTTTACTATTTTAGAGCTAATGATAGCAGTCGCAATTGGCGCAATATTAGTCGTTATGGCTGTACCGTCGTTTGAAGAAACGGTTCGCCGCAATAGAATTGATGGCGAAGCTCAAAGAATTTATGGGCTTATTAAGCAAGCCAGAAGCAGCGCAATGATGACAAATTCACCGAGCTTTATTTGCCGAGCTGTGGAGGGCGGTGGTGAATTGGGGTGTCGCACTAGAGGGCTCGAAGTTAACGACTGGGGCGTTGAATTGAAGATGTACACGGCATTGAGCACCACCGTTGTGCCCGTACCCAATAACAGTTACGCAAATCAAAGGCTCAATGTCATCGAGCTCAACGTTGATCGCAGGCAAGAAATGTTGCAAAAATCTGTTAAAGCGCCAAACGACGGCCTCGTGATTAGGTCTGCGCGCAACGACAGGGTGTTGCGCTTTAACGCTGACGGTACGGTATCTAACGTTACGCCGTTTAGAATTGCTGTTTGTGATGACAGCGACGCCCCGGATCGATACGGCCAGCTGATTGAAATAAACCAGTCTGGGCAGCTTCGCTTAACTCGAGTGTCCATGGTTGATACTAATAGAGACTGCACTCCACAAGTCTAAAATAAACTGATTATCTTGAAGAGTTTTATATGAATATACAACGCAAAATGAAGCTGAAGCCAGGCGTTCAAAGCAAGCAACTCGGCATTACTCTGATTGAGGTCTTAGTCACGGTATTAATTCTCGCGATTGGCGGCCTAGGCATTGCGTCTATGCAATTGGCGGGCCTTAAATATACAAACGGTGCGTACGCGCGAACTCAGTCGGTTATTTTAGCCAACGACATGATCAATAAAATACAGTCTAACCGCACATTTGCTTTAGATCTGAACAACGACGGCACGTTTGGCAACAACGAGCCGTATACCATACCGACTTTTGGCTCGATCATAACGAGTACTAAAGACTGCACTCAAGATGAATGCGACACCCAAGAATTAGCGGACTACGACCTGTCTACTTGGTTGGACGAAGTCGCCCGTGTGCTTCCCGCGGGTCGCGGCCGAATCACCTTAATAAATCAACCGAACGCCGGCATCACCGAGCGACAGTTTAATATAAGCCTGCAGTGGCGCGAGGTTGCGAACAGCAGCGATCAAGATGCGACTCAAGATTCCGAGCTTAAATCCGTTACTTACAGGGTTACTATTTAATGATTACACGAGAGAACAACAAGGGTTTTACGCTGGTTGAGGTTTTAGTCGCTATCGCTATTGGTGCCTTCCTATTGAGCATAGTGGTTACTGTTTTCTTGGGCGCGCGCGCGACGTCCAAAGCAACAACCGGAATAGCCCGATCGCAAGAATCTACTCGGTTCGCCTCATTTTTTATCGACCGCGACGTAAGAATGGCCGGGTATTTTGGCTGTTCTAAAGAAGTTTCCAAGCGCAACTGGCTTGACTTCACTCGTCCTGAATACTCGCCGTCAATCGCTGAAGGCATTTTTGGTTGGGAATTTACAGGCACTGATGTTGGGGATGATTACGAACTGGACTATGAAGAACTCGGCAATGACTTTACCGAGGCCGAGCTAAGCGCGGCCCGAACCGACAATACAGCGCCCGCAACCAACTGGACCGGCAATAGCATTCAAGGTATACCTGGAACTGAAGTAGCACTTGACCTACCGGCGGCTATCGCCGCACTCGAGCCATTGCGTGGTAGCGACATTATTGTAACGTCAATAAGTACACCGCTCTTAACCAGACTCACGTCCACGCCAAACCAGAGAGCACCGCGGCTTGCCGTTGTTGATACCTCTGGCGTTGCTGCTGCGTCCGATATCGATACCGGCACCATGCTTCAAGTTGGAGATTGCTCTTCTATCGATATTTTTCAAAATGCTGCCCAGCCGACTGAGGCGAGCCTGTCAATTGAGAGCGGCTCGGCAATTGGACCGGGTAACCGCATTACCGGGGCCTTCCAATGGCAAAAGAAGTGGGATGAGAGTGCAACGGTATTTGAAACCAGAACCGTAGTCTATTTCATTGGCACCGGCTCTGGTGGCACGCCCGCGCTGTTCTCATTTTCAAGTACGTGCGGTCTTTCTGATAGTTGTGGTGCGGTGGCAACGGAGCTAGTAGATGGCGTTGAAAATATGCAAATACTCTACGGTGAGGACACTAACACTGAAGCATTTCGAAACGGCGTAGCAAACATATACCGCTCAGCCAACGAGGTAGAGGATTTCAGACGAGTAGTCTCGGTAAAAATAGGATTAATCGTAAGGTCGCCGGACCCCGGGCTTGATGTCAACGAAGACACTGCATTTCCCGAATTTACCTTGCTTGATCAGGTAACTATAGATCCGCCAGACGACGCCAATCAACGCTTTGTAAATAATACAACGGTTCGATTGCGCAATAGAGGGCTTTAATTTTGAATAATCTTAACAACACTATGAGTGCAAAAAGCTCTAAGGCCGGCGTTCTTAGCCATCAACAAGGCATCGCACTACCGGTCACTTTGATTTTGCTGTTCGTTCTTACGTTAATCGGTATCGCTACTCTCAGAACCAGTACCTTTGAAGAAAGCATGGCGGCCAATAGCCGCTTAAGACAGGTTGCGTTTAACGCGGCCGAAACCACGCTTAGCGTGGCCCAATTGAAATTAATTAACGACCTTCGAGGGGATAGCCGACGTTTTCGCTTTTTTGGTACGGGAAATATAGTTCCGGTGTCTACTAGCCCGGGTCATACGTGCGAAGAGGGTTACTGTACTCCAGCAAAATTTGGCCCGCCGACATCAAGCGGAAAAGAACGCTGGGAGGACCCTGATCTCAACGTATGGGTAGATGACACTAAGCACATTAAGTACGAGAACTATATTGCGACCGACCTTGACGAAGAAGGCGTGCAAGAAGCGCCGAGATATATTGTTGAATTTCTTGGCAACTACGATCTAAAAGAACCCAATACGGCGTTAGCTTCCAACCCCTCGGTCCGCCCTGAATTTGAGGGTGCGTTTCGAGGTAATTGCCGAAACGCCGAGACCCAAGCACTCGACCCACCGAATGACGTTTGGCCGTACTGTGCTTCTGACCCTGGCGCCTTCAGAATTACTGTTAGGGCCACTGCTGGCCCGCCTGCAAGGCAGGCCGTGGTTCTAATACAGTCAACGATTCGCCTTCCGTTTAATACCGGGGGTTAACTAAATGTCTGAGCTTAATAGTGAAAACATCAAACACGTTATTGCAGTACCTCACTTTATTGCAGTACCTATAGGAAGAAACACCATGAAAACGCTGCTAAATTCGGCTCTAATTACCTTCTTGGCTGGAGCGATCTTATCAACACCCGTTAATGCGCAAGTCGGCGGAGAGACAAACGCGGAATTCAGTGCGGTACCGCCAGAATCTGAGCGTACCGATCCGCCCGAGGTAATGCTGTCTCTCTCGCGAGACCACCAATACTTTTTTAAAGCGTACAATGACTATACGGACCTTGACCCAGAGGAGATTGTCGACCCAGACACGGGTGACGTCACATTTGATGTCGATGAGTTCGGCAATCCGAATATTGAAACCACCTATAAGCATTCATTCGATTATTTTGGTTACTTTGACGCGTATAAATGTTATGGCCGTACTAACAACCGCTTTATACCTCTCAGAATAAACTCAGACAAATATTGTTCAGGTTCAGAATGGAGTGGAAACTTTCTTAATTGGGCGACCATGACCCGGATGGACGTTGTGCGCAAAATTTTCTACGGCGGTAAGCGCGTTATAGACGATAATAACCGTACCGTGCTGCGTCGAGCTTTCCTACCGCACGACGCCCACTCATTCGCCAAGTATTATAATGGCGATGATATTGACCGGCTAACACCATTTAATAACGTTAGAGTTAATGGTCGTGCTGGTGACCCAGACGACGAACTAGACAATCTTGATGAGGGCATCACACTTTGTAACACCACCCACGAGAATGGCGGCTCATCACAAGACTCAACGTCGCCACCGCTGCTTAGAGTAGCGCTGGGTAACTTTCAATTGTGGGGCGCGAATGAGCGCTGGCAGTGCACTTGGTCAGACGAAAACGGTAACCGAGACAACTCCAACAGAGGGCCATCAAACCCAGTGACAGCAGCAGATTTTCCTGCATCGCCCGCATTTGAAGGCCTAAATTCGGGAATCGATGCGAGTGATCGCGACCCGGTAAGAGCGGATAATCGAGAATTCGAAGTTGATGTTGAAGCGTGCGTAGAGAATTTAATTGGTCGAGAACGTTGTAAGGTTTACCCCAATGGACAAGTCAAACCGATAGGCCTACTGCAGATTTACGGTGATGAAGGTTTAATTAACTTCGGACTAATGACCGGCTCATATGAAAATAATATTGAGGGCGGTGTGCTTAGGAAAAATACCGGGCCACTCAGTGACGAAGTGGATGTGACCGGCTCGGGGCGCTTTACCTTTACCGACACCTCCGACAGCATCATTAAGTTCCTCGATCGGATTAGACCCTGGGGCTACTCTTACAATAACGGGACCTATCTCGCGAACGGGAATGCCGGCGACGACTGCCCATTTCAATTAACTGACGTTCCTAACGGCCGTTGTAATAGTTGGGGCAACCCAATTTCAGAGGTCTATAAAGAGACCATTCGTTATCTTTCTGGGCTCAATCCAACCAACGACTTTGCGTCAAACGATACCACGTTCATCCGCGGCCTTACTGACGCCGACTGGCAGGACCCATTAGACGCGAACAACCAATGCGCTGATTTAAACACCATTGTAATTAACGCCAGTGTTAGCTCGTACGACAGTGATAATACTGATATTGCTGATGTGCGCGGCGGTATTAACGGAACCAACATAGCAGGCTCGGCCGCGACCACCACCGATTGGACCAACATGATTGGCGTGCAAGAAGGAATCCACGGCGGAAATTTCTTTATTGGCCGCACGGGAGCAGATGCAGACGAATTTTGTTCCTCAAAAAGAGTCGATCAATTGGCAGAAGCCGCTGGCCTGTGCCCTGAAGCACCGACAGTAGAAGGCTCCTTCGACATGGCAGGTATTGCTTACTACGCGCACAACAATGATATTCGCGCCGATCTTGATGGCAATCAAACGGTCAATACATTCGCGATTGCACTCGCGACAAATGTGCCTATTATTAATGTCCCGAGGAGTATTGAAGGCGCGACACCAGTGCAAATACTGCCCGCGTACCGACTATTTAGAGGCGGCGGCGAAGGTGGTGGTGCGTTGGTGGATTTCAAAATCGTAAAACCTCATGCGCGTGTCGGTGATTCCGGCGACAACTTTAGCGCAAGCTATTATGTAAACTGGGAGGACAGTGAGCAAGGCGGTGACTATGATCAAGACGTCTGGGGCCTCATTGACTATGTCCTAGACGAAAGCGCGAATACAATTACAATAACCACGACCGTTTTTGGCGAGTCTACAGTCAACCCTCAATTATTTGGTTTTGTTACCAACGGCACCACCACCGATGGCTTTCACGCGTACTCAGGTATCGAAAATGCAGACTTTGTAAGCCCATTCGCTGCCGAAGGTGTGCCGGGGTGTGAGAACTGTAATTCCTTGTACAGCAATAATAATCCGGTTAATGCAGGCGGCCAGCAAGGCCCGCAGTCTCACACGTTCAGCATAAGCCCTTCAACTGCAGGCGTTCTAGAGTCACCTTTGTATTACGCCGCAAAATACGGCGGCTTTGAAGAAAACCTAGCGGAGGGCGAGACCGTTACCGTTGATGACATGCCCGACGAGTTAGATGAATGGGACAATACCAACAATACGACCGGGCTTGATGGCGCTGACGGACTGCCAGATAACTTCTTCTTTGTAATCAACCCAGAAAACCTCTTTAATTCATTAGAGGCGTCACTGAATAAAATTTTACTTGAAGAACGTGCGGCAAACTCTTCGGTAGCGAATTTCGCTGGTTCAAACGGGTTTGAAAACATTATTATTCAGGGTACGTATCAAGAGTTAACGCGCGAAGAGGAAATCGGGCCAGATGGGCAAATACGAGAAGTTCAATGGTCAGGCGAAGTATTTTCCTACTTTATAGATGATTTTGGTACGTTTAGAGAAGACTCTAATCAAGATGGGGTACTAACCGATTTAGACCGTGCTTTTCGGTTCGACCTTGAAGGTGACATACCGCGAATTCAGTACCTAACCATATCAACAGACCTAACCAACGGCCTACCCACCCTATCAAACAGTGGTGAGCCGGTTGCTATCTCTGAGTTAAATACGTTATGGAGTGGCGGCGACAGCCTTAGAAATATCAATAACCAAGATACAGTGCTGCAACGACCATATAACTCGGTTGTACCCAGCAACCCGAATGCACCCGGGGCATCGCGGTATATCTTTACTCATTTGGATTTAAACAGAAACGGTCGCGTGGATACGGGGGAACAAATGGATTTCCTTGCGGCAAATATAGACGATGATAATTTTGGTTTTTTCGGCGTCGGCGATACCGCTGTAGCACGGAATATTGTCAACTACGTTCGAGGTTTCGATGATGTTACCAGCACAGGCTTGCGCAACAGAACCCTTAATATTGACGGTCAAGAAGTGACGTACCGCCTTGGCGACTTGGTTAACTCAACACCTCTCGTGGTCGCAGGCCCGAACGAAGGTTATGATGTCAGCTTTAACGATGAAAGCTACGAAACTTTCCTTAACCGGTACGCAGACCGGAGACAAGTTGCCTATGTGGGGGCCAATGACGGTTTACTGCATGCCTTTAACGTCGGCTTTCGCGAAAGAGAAAACATCCAGGTTGGCGTTGACGCATCTGGAAACCCTGAATTTGAAAGCGTTGTCTCATACAACCAGACTGGCTCCAATAACGAAACCGCGCACCCTTTAGGCGCCGAGTTATGGGCTTATGCGCCGTATAATTTATTGCCGCATTTGCAATGGCTAACAAGCAATTTTTACAGCCACGTATTCTACGTCGACGGTGACCCGCAGTCATTCGACGTTAAAATATTCCCCGAGAGTGACACCCACCCCGGTGGCTGGGGAACAATTTTAGTTGTTGCCATGCGCCAAGGCGGGGGTGATTTCTTAGTTGAAGCCGACGGCACTCGCAGCACCGCGAGGTCAGCTTACATCGTAATCGACATTACAGATCCTGAGCAAGAGCCGACAGTGTTAGCTGAAATCACACATCCAGACCTAAATTTGACGACGTCGAAACCCGATTTGTTTTATGACTGCGGAGCAAACTGCGAAGGCGAGCAACGTTTCGATGGTGATTGGAAGCTGGTCTTTGGATCGGGCCCTACCGAGGTTAAAACCCTTACAACTAACGAAGACGCGAAAATATTTACCTATGATTTAGAAACAAGAGACATAGAAGTAGATTTGATTACTACTGGCAATGCTAACCCGATCCCCAATAGCCATGTTGGTGATATTGCGAGCAGAGACTGGGATAATCGATTACTGGGCTTTCGAAATGATGACGTTGCGTACTTTGGCACGGTTGGCAGAGAACAAAGCGTATTACCTGGCTCAGCGCCCGGTAACTTGGACCGGGAAACCGGTGCGGTGTATCGTTTTTTCCCACGCTCGCGCGCAACCAACCTATTGTTCGACGCTAACCGGCCAGTTGTCCAACGCCCGGTGACGCTTAGCCGTGAGTCGTTAGGTAACGACGTCCTTGGCAGCTGGGTGTATTTTGGAACGGGCCAGTATTTAAAGCGAGCCGATGAAACCATTAGCGATCAAGAACGCTTCTATGGCCTCATAGAGCCAGTGAACCAAACCGATATTGATGCGCTAAATACTGTAAGTGGTTCAGGCCCTGATCAAGACCGTGAAAATTCCGATTTACTGCTTTACACGACCGTTCGCAGCTCAAGCCTTATTGATGTTACGGATGTTCAAGTTAGACCAGACGGTAACCTGGTTAACCCTGTGAGTTCGCCATTAGGTGGTACAGCGGAAACCTTTGCTGAGCTTAGTGAGTTAGTTGTGCGCTCGACACAAGGCTGGTTCCGTGATTTACCATTGGGTATTGCGCCCGGAGAACCTAGCCTTCGTGTAATAGATCGAACAGCAGTTGTTCAAGACCAATTACTCTTTACCGGATTTACCCCCGCGTCAGAAGATCGTCTTGATATATGTATTGGCGGTGAGGGTAGTTCAGATTTATTTGTCGTAAACCAAACCACGGGGACCGCTTCGCCGTTTGGAACATTAGGCACCACTACGCCTAATGGCGACATCTTAGAAACCCAAGTTAGTTTAGGTGACGGCCTAGTAAGCGCGCCAACTGTTTTCACCAGTGAGGCGCTCGGCAGTAATTCCGGCAAAATAATAGTACAACGCCCCGACGGCAGCGTCATACAAGGCCGAACGCGTTGTGATGGAACCGTCACCTTTGATCCTGACGAAGCAATCAATAGCCCGTGTGATGATGGAACCAATAGAGGAACCAATATCGCGGACATAAAAGTAACACGTTCAAGTTGGCGTGAACTTTACCAACAAGCTGAAGATCGATAAAACGGCTAACTAGCAGATAGGCTAACAATATGAATTACAAAAACATCAACCGCGCCAAAGGCTTTTCACTTATCGAGCTTATGATTACGGTAGGCATTGTCGGCATACTTGCGAGCATTGCCATACCAAGCTATCAAGACTCGATACGCAAGGCCAGACGCACCGACGTAATGGACGCGCTGACCGATTGTGCGTCGGCGCAAGCACGAAACTACTCAACGGCATCGCCACCAACGTATTTCGATCAAGCGGGTGTACTTGATGCTGGGGTTTGCAATAGCCTAGTTTCTAAAGACGGTTATTATAATTTGACCATTCAAAACACCAACTGTGCAACAACCCCGCCTGGCGGTGGTGACGATTCATTTTGGTGTTTTAGGATCACTGCGACACCGGTCGCAGGCAGGTCTCAGGCCAATGACAACATATGCACGCGCTGGAGACTTGATTACCGAGGGCGCAAAGAAGCAATAAACTCTGATGGAGACGACTCAACTGAGCAGTGCTGGAGGAGTTAAGCCCCTCTTCCTAATTTGGAAGACTTAGTAATATACCTTATAAGGTTAATATAATTAGCCGCTTCTGTAACTGGGGCCTTGTTGCAACTAAGAAGTTCGCAATTCAATCGGTAGAGAAAAGGAGATATTCTCTACCGGTCCGTTTGCTTCGTTTACCACCGTACCGCCCCAGTGTTTAATCTGATCAATCACTTGTTTGACTAATATCTCTGGTGCTGACGCGCCCGCGGTGACGCCGACAATATCGACCCCGTCAAACCAATCGCGCTTGATTTGCTCAGGCTTGTCTACGAGATAACTCGGCACACCCATATTCTCTGATAGCTCGCGCAAACGATTTGAATTAGAGCTATTAGTCGAGCCAACAACAATAACCACGTCGGCGTCTCGAGATAATGCTCTAACCGCATCTTGGCGATTTTGCGTGGCGTAACAGATATCGTCTTTTCTGGGACCTTGAATTTTTGGGAAGCGTTCTTTCAAAGCCTCAATAACAATTTTGGTGTCATCGACCGATAGCGTTGTTTGCGTCACGTATGCGAGATTGTCTGGGTTTTTAACCACTAAGTTCGCCACGTCTTTTGGCTCTTCAATCAAATGCATGCCAGAATCGGCCTGCCCTAAGGTGCCCTCCACTTCTGGGTGGCCGTTGTGTCCGATCAGCACGACTTCGGTGCCTCGGTCTCGATAGCGAATTACTTCCATGTGAACTTTAGTAACCAACGGGCAGGTAGCGTCGAATACTTTTAGGTCGCGCCCCGCTGCTTCATCTTGAACTGCTTGCGATACGCCGTGGGCGCTGAATATGACCGTGGCACCATCGGGAACCTCGTTAAGTTCGTCGACGAATACCGCGCCCTTGTCTTTTAGGTCATCAACCACGAAACGGTTATGCACAACTTCGTGACGCACATAAATGGGCGCGTCGAATAGCTCTAAGGCGCGTTCAACAATATCGATAGCTCGGTCTACGCCAGCACAAAAGCCGCGCGGGTTAGCGAGTAAAATTTTCATGTCTGTTGCTCATTCAAAAAAGGTCTACCGAATGCCTCTGCAATTAATAGAAAGGCGCCAATGAAAATTGCAATGTCGGCAATGTTGAAATGCGGATAGTGCCAATCTTTATAGAAAAAGTGGATAAAATCTACTACATACTGATAAACCACGCGATCTATCGCATTGCCGATTGCGCCGCCGACCACCAGTGAATACGCCACGGCTAAGTGGCGTTCAAAATGCTTCAAGCGGCCGATCGCTATGATAAGCGCAATTGAAATAATCACCGCTAAACTAACGAAAAACACATGCTGCCAGCCGCCTAAACCACCAAGAAAACCAAACGCTGAGCCCGTGTTATGCACCAATGTAAAATCAAAAATAGGCAAAATAGGCACGTACCCGTCCCAGCCTAGAATATGTTCAGCCCAATATTTAGTCACTTGGTCGAGAACGATCACGACCAAGCTCAACCAAAGCCACTTTAGATGTTTCATAATTTATGCGTGATTCCTGATCTCACCGTCACCGCTCACATTCGACACACAACGAACACAAAGCTCAGGATGTTCGGCGACATCGCCAACGTCGGCGCGTCGGTGCCAACAACGCACACATTTCTCATCACTTGAGACGCTTACTGCGATCTTGAGTGAGCTAATATCACTTTGAACCGCAGATTCGCTAGCGGCGTTTAAAGGCTCTAAGCTGGCGTCAGACGTAATCAGCACAAAACGTAACTCGTCGCTTAATTTCTCTAAGGTTGAAAATGTGTCACCGTCAGCAAACAGACTCACGTTCGCGTCAAGCGCAGAACCGATATCGCCAGCTACTCGCAATGCTTCGATTTGCTTCGAAATCTCGTTGCGAATCGCAATAATGGCATCCCACTCATCATCAGCGGCGGTGTCAACCGAAATATCATCAAGGCCAGTATAGCGAGTTGCGAATAAAACGCTCTCTTCGCGCTCGCCGCTCATGTGCCCCCAAACTTCTTCGGCGGTAAAACTTAAAATCGGCGTAACACTGCGTACCAAACTCTCAAGAATATGCTGCATTGCGGTTTGCGCTGACAAACGTGCGCTTGAGGTTGGTGCAAGCGTGTAGAGACGGTCTTTGATAATGTCTAAATAAAACCCGCCCATTTCTACCACACAAAAATGGTGCAACCTTTGGTAGATTTGATGGAACTGATAGGTCTCATACGACGTTTCAATTTGTTTCTGCATCTTGGCCGCTAAACGCACCGCCCATTGGTCAAGGCTAAGCATATCGTCATACGCTAGTGCTTGACTTGGCTCAAAGCCATGCAAATTACCAAGCAAGTAACGCGTGGTATTGCGAATACGGCGATACGACTCACTGGTGCGCTGCAAAATCTCGTCTGAGAGACTCATTTCTGACTTATAGTCCGTAGCCGCAACCCACAAACGCAAAACATCTGCACCTAAGGAGTTAAATACCTCTTGCGGGGCGATAACATTGCCGAGCGACTTCGACATCTTACGGCCGTCTTTATCAACCACAAAACCATGAGTTAATACTGACTTATACGGCGGTTTGCCATCGTTCATGGCAACACTTGAAAGCAAGCTCGATTGAAACCACCCGCGATGCTGATCCGAGCCTTCTAAGTACAAATCCGCTGGGAACTCGAGCTCTTCACGGGCGCTGACCACACTGCTATGGGTGACACCCGAATCAAACCAGACGTCTAAGGTATCTAACACCTTATCGTAATCGCCAACCTCGTCGCCAAGCAGCTCGGTGTCGTCTAGGTCATACCATGCTTGCAAGCCTTCTTGCTCAATGCGCTGCGCCACTTGCTCCATAAGCGCAGGCGTTTGCGGGTGTAAGTCGCCCGTTTCTTTGTGCAAGTAAATAGTAATTGGCACGCCCCAGTTACGTTGTCGAGACACGCACCAGTCTGGGCGATTCTCAACCATGGTTTGAATGCGTGCTTTACCCCAACTAGGCTCCCAACTTACGTCATCAATTGCTTTTAACGCTTGATAGCGCAGACCTTGATCGCCTTTTAGATGCTCCATGCCGATAAACCATTGCGCGGTCGCACGATAAATCATCGGTGTTTTATGGCGCCAACAATGTGGGTAACTGTGTTCGTATTCGACGTGCTTTAATAGTGCGCCGTGCTGCTTCAATACGTCAACCACATGTGGGTTGGCTTTAAACACAAATTCACCGGCGAACAATTCAGTGGATTCTAAATACGTACCGTTAGAGCCAACTGGGTTATTCACCGGAATGTTGTAACGTTTACCCACCGCGAAATCTTCAGCGCCGTGCGCGGGTGCCGTATGCACTGCACCGGTACCGGCATCGATGGTCACATGATCGCCCAAAATTACCGGCACCTGCTTTTGGTAGAACGGATGCTGTAAGGCTAAGAGTTCGAGCGCTTGGCCATCAAACCTCGCCAACACTTCATGGCTATCAGCGAGTTCGTAACGCGCTAGCGCCGACTCGACAAGCTCTTCCGCCAGTATCAGTTGCTGGTCGCCTGCCTGCACTAACACATAGCTTAATTCCGGGTGCAATGATACCGCTTCATTGGCCGGTAACGTCCAAGGCGTTGTCGTCCAAATCACCACACTAGGTTTCGCAAGTTTAGACGCATCAAGATCGACACGTTGAGCAAAATCAGCCGTATCAACCACAGTAAATTTAACGTCGATCGCGGGCGACACTTTGTCTTGATACTCTACTTCCGCTTCGGCCAATGCGGAGGCGCAAGCCGGACACCAATAAACCGGCATCAGACCATGGTATAAATGCCCGGACTCAACAATCTTAGACAAACTGCGAACCGTATCAGCCTCAGTTTTATAATCCATAGTGAGGTATGGAGTCTCCCAGTCACCTTGCACGCCTAAACGAATGAAGTCTTTCTTTTGACCATCAACCTGACGCGCTGCGTATTCGCGACACTTTTGACGAAAGGTTTTCTTGTCAATTTTCTGCCCAGCCTTGCCGTGTTTTTTCTCGACTTGAATCTCGATTGGTAATCCGTGGCAATCCCAACCGGGGATATAAGGCGCGCGAAAACCGGCTAAGTTCTTTGACTTAACGATGATGTCTTTGAGAATTTTCTGCATCGCATGACCGGTATGAATATTGCCATTGGCGTACGGAGGCCCGTCGTGCAGAATAAATGGCTTGGCATCAGCTCGTTGCGCTTGCAATGCGTGGTAGGTGTCTAGGCTGGCCCATTTTTTTAGAATTTGCGGCTCACGGTTAGGCAAACCCGCTTTCATTGGGAACGCCGTCTGCGGCAAATTAATGGTGTCTTTATACTGACTGCCGGGCTTGTCTTTGCTCATTCTTTTTTAACTAAATCTATAATCAACGAGGCACGGATATGCCCGTGCTTTTGGTAGCCGATTATTTTATGTTAGTTACCGGCATAAGTGCATAGAAAAGCTCGGTTTTTAAGCAATAAAGCTAAATAATCGACAAAATTTCACGTGCGCGCTCTGCATCCTTATGAATCTGCTCGGTTAAAGCCTCAAATGAGTCAAATTTAAGCTCGTCACGAATCTTGTCAACGAAGCGAACTTGTAATTCTTGACCGTAAATATCTTGATTAAAGTCAAATAAGTGTACCTCTAATCGGTTCTCTTTGCCGCCTACCGTCGGCCGTGTTCCGAGGTTGGCGACACCGCTCAACACTTGACCATGACTCAGCGTTGCCAGCACTGCAAAAACGCCACTAAGCGGCGACTTCGTTAGCGGTAAAATAATATTCGCCGTCGGATAATTAATAGTGCGTCCGCGCTGTTGGCCTTTAGAAATATTACCCGAAACCGAATATGGCCGGCCTAGTAAAGCCTCAGCCAAATCAAAATTACTCTGATTTAAAGCAACACGAATACGACCGCTACTCACACGTTGCCCATCAATCTCGAAGGTGTCGTGCGCCGTAACCGTAAAATCGTGTTCAGCACCTATGCTTTGTAACATCGCAAAGTCGCCTGCACGGCCTTTGCCAAACTTAAAATCATCGCCGACACTTAGGTGTTTAACTCCCAAGCCATCAATTAGCACATCGTGGACAAAGCCCTTAGGCGAATACGCCGCAAAATCGGCATCGAAATCGATGCACAACACTTGGTCTACACCGAGCTGAGCGAGCAGCTCCGCGCGCTGCTCGACGGTCGTTAGTCGGTCAATCGAGTTCGGTTTAAAAAACTCCTTAGCCAACGGCTCAAAAGTGATCACGGTGGATTTAAGTCCCATACACTGACTGCGTTCAAGCAAGGTATTGATGACATGTTGGTGCCCAAGGTGCACGCCATCAAAGTTACCAATAGTGGCAACACAAGGAGTGTGTTTTGCTGTTAGCTTCTCGATTCCGCGAATCAACATTCGTTTGTCTTCAAACCTTATAGAAATTGTGAGTAATGAAAAATTATGACTTAAATTAGAAACGATAAACGTCTTAGCGCGCCCAGTCTGGGTCATGCTCTTCGATGTAGTCGCACAATTTTACTCGTTCTGAGAAGGCAGCGCCACGACCACGAAAATGGTTAAGCGAAAGTTCGGGATAACGCCAAGATAAACTGCCTTCGCCCACATCGAATTCGACGATCCACAGGCCTGAGACGCGCGCACCGAGCAACTCTACTTTATTGCGCCACTGTTCAACAATAAGTTCGTATTGCCTCTCAAAGGCGCTGCGGCGAGGGTCGTTCGCCAACATTCGTTTGAGGCGATCTTGGATAGGTGAAAGCAAACTTTCCTGAGTCTTGGTGACGTTTTGTACCAACAACAGTAATTCTCGCGCCTCCGTGAGATTGAACAATTTATCTTTAAGTCCGATTTCGACGTGCATTGCCAATCCTTAGTTATTGGCGACTGCGGCCAAGTAACAACTGCTTTGGTCGTAAACCCAGGGCTAATAAACATAGGCAATAGCTCAAGCCTCCGGCCGCAACCAATATGCTCAAACGTAAAATACGATCAAGCAAGCCCCACTGATACCATGACTCGGCAGGATGGCTGAAAAAATTTAACGCCGCACACATAATGGCGACCGCAAGCGCAATACGACATAAAAACCACAACCAACCTTGCTCAGGGGTGTAGACCCCGCGAATAAGCAGCACCACAAGTAAAAGCGTCGCGTTCACCCACGCTGCGATCGATATCGCTAATGCAAGGCCGGTGTGTTGCAGGCTTTTAACCAAAATAAGACTCATAACAACGTTGACCGCAACCGATACGACCGCAATCTTCATCGGGGTTTTGGTGTCTTGTCGCGCGAAGAAACCTGGCGCCAAAACTTTGACAAAAATAAAGCCGCAAATACCAATCGAAAAAGCCTTCAACGCCAACGCCGACATCACCACATCGTTGGCGCTAAACGCGTTGCGCATAAAAATAGTCGTGAGCAACGGGGTTGCCAATAAATACAAGGCAAAGGTGGCAGGCACCGCAATTAAAATCACCCAACGCAACGCCCAATCCATCATCGAAGAAAAACTCTCGGGACTTCCGGTTACGTGCTCTTTCGACAAACTCGGCAACACTACCGACGCTAAAGCAATACCGAACACGCCTACCGGGAACTCCATCAGCCGGTCAGAATAGTACAACCACGAAACACTGCCAGTCACCAGGAACGAGGCCAATACCGTGTTTACAAACATGTTGATTTGCGCGACAGATACGCTAAAAACCGCAGGCAACATCAAACTAAATACCTTCTTAACCGACGGGTTCGAGGTGTCCAACGAAAAGCTCGGCAAATACCCCTCTTTGCGCAGACTGGGTATTTGAAACGCCAACTGCAATACCCCTGCCACCAAAACGCCTACGGCAAGCGCCCGCGCGGCACTGTCCATAAGCGGTACGAGAACCCACATCGCTAGAATCAAACAGATATTCAATAAGACTGGGGTAACCGCAGGCACCGCAAAGCGATTCAAGGTATTTAGAACTCCGGCGGACATTGCCACTAAAGAGATACAAAAGAGGTATGGAAACATAAACCGCAGCGCGTCGACTGTGGTCGCCATTTGCACGGGGTCGGCTTTATACCCCGGCGCGTACAAGCCAACTAAAAACGGCGCAAACACCACGCCTAAGACCGTCAAGACTAAGGTAATGAGCGCTAGAATGCCTGCGCTCGCATTTACGAACTTTTGCGCTTCAAGGGTGTTCGATTCGGTTAATTCAGAAAACACCGGTACGAAAGCTTGCGAAAATGCACCTTCGCCAAAAATACGACGCAAGAAATTCGGGATTCGAAACGCCACGAAAAAGGCGTCGGCGACGCCGCTCGAGCCTAAAATACTTGCCATTACGACATCACGCACCAAGCCGCTGACGCGCGAGATAAGCGTCATAAAACTGACAATGGCAGTAGATTTCAGCAGTTTCTTTGACATAATTGACTGATTAAAGCGGTTTTGGCGAGTATACCCGTAAGCGAAACCGAAAAGTGGGGAAAGGCGCGCTAGATTAGACTAAAAAATGAGTTTTTGGCTTGACAATTCTTAGTGAAATCCGCATATTCGCCCTTCGATTTTACGAGGTAATTAAAAGTGGCAAATTCTCCGCAAGCGCGCAAACGCGCCAAGCAAAATACAGTTCGTCGATTGCGTAACCATTCGCAACGTTCTACCGTGCGTACTGCCATCAAAAAACTTGATGCAGCAATTGAAGCCGGTGATCTAGAACAAGCGAAAGAAGCCTATCAATCTTCGGTATCGATGATCGACAAAGCGACGGTCAAAGGTTTGCACCACAAGAACCGCGCCGCTCGTTTAAAAAGTCGTCTGAACAAACGTGTAAAAGAAATGGCTGCCTAGTTATTCTAGCTGCTTGTTTGTATTACCAAAAAAGGACTCAATCGAGTCCTTTTTTATTGGCGGTGCTTGTGGCTAACGCTTAGTCAACTATTGCCAACATCGGCGTCCAAAGCCGTCATCTACAGCAAGACCAAGTTATCACGGTGAATTAACTCATGATCGCCGCTGTAATTTAGAATTTCAGCAATTTTTTCACTGGGTCGGCCCTTTAATTGATCAGCCTCACTTGCGCTGTAATTACTTAAACCTCGTGCGATTTCGACGCCCGCTTCCGTGACGCAACTGATCAGCTCGCCGCGTTTAAAATCACCATCAACTTGTAATACACCGACTGGCAATAAACTGCGGCCCGCCTGCAACAGCACCTTGGCCGCGCCCTCATCAATAGTCACCTTGCCGGCTATCCGCATTTGCCCGGCCATCCATTGTTTCTTAGAGGTAACGCGATCACTGGCGAGCAGTAAGGTACCGAGTGTTTCGCCATGATATAGGCGTTCCAAAATTTTCTTTTCTCGACCGTTGGCAATAATCGTTGAGGCACCCGAGCGGCTGGCAATTTGAGCGGCAGACAGCTTGGTGACCATGCCACCACGACCTATGCTGGTGCCGCCCGTGGCCATCGCCATCAAACTGTCGTCATTAGCGTGAACTTCGTGTAACAACTCAGCATCAGAGTTTGATCTAGGGTCAGATGTGTAAAGCCCATCTTGGTCGGTCAAAATCACGAGTAAGTCAGCCTCTACCAAATTGGCGACCAAAGAGCCCAGACTGTCATTGTCACCAAAGCAAATCTCGTCAGTAGCAACAGTGTCATTCTCATTAATAACCGTCAGCACATCCAATTCCAAGAGTCTCATTAAGGTGCTCTTCGCGTTCAAATAACGTTCTCGATTCGCGATATCTGAATGAGTCAATAAAACCTGCGCGGTGTTAATCCTGAACGGTTGAAACGCTTCTTCATAGTGACGCACCAAAGACGCTTGCCCAACCGCGGCAGCCGCCTGTAACTCGTTCAGTTTAGACGGGCGTGTCGTCATCCCGAGTTGACTCACGCCGGCAGCAACCGAACCTGAAGAGACTAAGATCACTTCGGTGCCCTTGTCGCGTAAAAAGGCGACCTGCTCAGCCAAATTTACGATGGTCTCGCGGTGCAATCCTTCGCCGTCGTTGGTCAACAATGCGCTGCCGACCTTAACGACCCATCGCTTTTTAGTTTGTATGCTGGAGCGGTCTGTCATTCGCCAGCGCTGGTCGGAGACGGAATCGAGACAAACACCTCTTCTTGAGCGGCCCGAATTTCTGCCTCAAGGTAGTTCATGATGTCGTTGCACAGTTCCTGTGTGCCTTGGCGGCTGATTGCGCTGATCGTATAAACCGGCGCCGTCCAATTGAGTTCTTGCAATAAATCAGCGACTATTCGCGCTTGGTCTTCATCTAAAACCACATCTGTTTTATTCACAACCAACCAACGATCCAGCTTATCTAGCTCTGCACCAGCTTCTTCACTGTACTGTGCTAACTCAGCAGCGATTGTGGTAATGTCATTCGCCAAATTTGCTGCTTCATCACCATAGGGTGCAATGTCGACTATGTGTAATAGTAGTTTAGTACGTGCTAAATGCCTCAGAAACTGAATGCCTAAGCCCGCACCTTGCGCAGCCCCCTCAATCAGACCTGGAATATCAGCAATCACAAAGCTACTGCCGATTCCAAGGCTCACCACGCCCAACTCAGGGTGCAAAGTGGTGAATGGGTAATTCGCGACTTTCGGTGTGGCTTGTGAGACCGCCCGTAAAAACGTCGACTTACCGGCATTTGGCAAACCGAGCAGGCCAACATCAGCCAATACTTTTAGCTCAAGGCGCAGCGTGCGCGCGTCACCTGGCCGACCTTTAGTCGTCTTTCGAGGGGCCTGGTTCGTGCTCGACTTGAACGTGGTGTTACCCAAGCCACCATCACCGCCTTGGGCAACCACGATTTTGGCGTTGACCTCGGTTAAATCGGCAATCAGCTCTTCGGTCTGTGCGTCGTAGATCATGGTGCCTACTGGCACTTTCACTACTAGGTCGTCGCCACCCTGACCGGTCTTAACCTTGCCACCACCTCCTTGACCACCTTTGGCTTGATAGTGCCGGACAAAACGAAAATCGGCTAATGTATTGAGCCCTTCAGTCGCTTCTAAGTATACCGAACCACCTCGCCCACCATCGCCACCGTCGGGCCCACCACGTGGAATATACTTTTCTCGTCGAAAACTTAAGGCACCATGCCCACCATTACCCGCAGCAACGGTTATTTCGGCTTCATCTACAAATTTCATGGGCGGATTTTAACGGTTTTACTGAGTCTTGGGGGCTTTATTTAGCGTTAATAGAAACCGTGCTGGCTATTCAGCTCATCGGTAAGTTAGTACCGTACCCTATTTGCAGTTTTTCGGCTTTGGTAGCCCGCCAAACTTACTCGCAGCCTTGGTGGCACCCTCGGGAAACAGCTGCAAAAGGTAACGACTATTAGCGTTCTCCTCGCCAAAGGCTTTCTTGAACACACGCATCACCATACGCATCGGCGGCGGAATATTGTAATCTTCGTAGTATTCTCGGAAATAGTGAATGATTTCCCAATGCTCGTCGGTCAACACCACGTGATCGAGCGAGGCCATATGACGACCAAGGTCCGCGCTCCAGCTCAATCGGTTCTTTAAAAAGCCCTGTACATCAGTTGGATATTTCTGGCCGGCGAATTCGATAAAATAGTCGCTCATCACCACGCCACCTGTTTGTCATGTCTGACAACCAGATCGACAAAACCCGCGATACTAAGCAACCCAACCTCTTCATATTGAGAGGTGATTCCGCGCAGGTTTAAGTCATCAGCAAGCGCAAATACATCGATATTGTGCGCTGAGCATTTCGCCAAGAACGAACCGAGTGTGATTGGCGAGCGAAGCGCTAGCACCCCGTCTTGCAATAACACAATGGAGTCTCCCTCGCTGGCAAAGCCAAGTTGTTCAAACAACCAAGTGGTGTCGTACCATGACGAATGAATGGTAAACAGTGTGCTCAAAACGTAAACACCCTTGCTGAGCTAGCGACCAATGATTTGAGCTGTTCGCCGGTTAATGTCGTAACGTCTCGCATTAAATCATTATTGGTCAAGCCTCTCGCGGCCAAGCTCAAGTCGTGACAGAAGACCTTATCGATACCGAAATCTTCGAGCGCTCGGTACGCTTTAGTGAACTCTTTTAAACCAGAGCCATCACTGCCTTGATTGATGACTAATTGGAACACTCCATCGTGTAAAAATAAAAGTGATACATCTTGCTCGAAACTCGCGCCAATCAACGCGGCATCGAGTGCTTCTTGACCTACTGCATTGGAGTACGGTGCCCGGCTGACTATATAAAGAAGCTTTCGAGCACTCATTTAAACGTTACCGTGCGGTCGCTTTCAAGACTTGCGTTGTGCAACGCGCCCAAGCCCGCAACGCTGAAGTTCGCATGCAGACTTCCTAAGCCTTTGGCAAACTCGGCTGCTTGTGCGTCGCTCATAATGCCTCGTCGTTCTCCTGCCGATACACAGATCACCAGCGCTAAGGTATTTTGCGCGGCGAATTCCGCCCACGCAGCGACGGGTTCAAACTCATCGTCTAATGGCATGGATAAGCGAGAGCCTAACGTCACCCCATCTTGATAGAAAAAAACTTGACTGATTTGGTGTCCAGCAGCGATCGTTGCTTTAGCAAACGCTAACGCGCTATAGCCCGCCTGACTATTGTATAAACCACCTGTGATGAGCAAATTAAAACGCATGCTAATTAAAGTATTGATCCTCAAGTGCTGCCATATCTTGCTTCGGCATTTGCAAATAAAAACCTTGTGAATTGATATCGGAGATTACTTGTTCGGTGTCCGCTTGTTGTAGCTTGCGGTTCGGTTCAAGGTCGAAATCGATCACGAGCGAGAGCTCACCCATCAATTTCAAAATCGCGCTAGGAAAGCCTTCAGGAAGCTGGTCAGCGTCAAACTCTTGAGCCAAATAAAGGTAGTGATCGTCTTTCTTATCACCTTTGTAAACATAACACTGCATAAATGAACTCTCTAAAAATTACGATTCAGCAACCGAATTACTGATTCACCCTTTTTCAATGATAAAACGATCAAACTGATCTTCTTTTTCGTAGCTGAGCAATTGGTGCGGCAAGTGTTTCAACATTGCGTCAAAATCAGGCTTAGCACTGGGGTCAGATGCCAATATTTCTAAGCACTCACCCACACGCAACCCTTTCAAAGCTTGCTTAGCACGCAATAGTGGTATTGGACAACGAGTGCCGCGTGTGTCGATGCTTTGCTTGGGATCAATGTTTTTTTTCATGGCGTTCAGACTGTTTTATCATGGCGTTCAGACTGTTTTTTCATGACGTTCAGACTGTTTCACGACGTTAACGTTGTGCGGAACTCGCTTGGTGTAAACTAAAGGTAAGAAGGTAGTTGCTATACTGGTCTGTAATAGTAGCAAATACCGACGTGGCAGACACAGGCGATTTAAAGACACTTCTCACCAAAAACGAGCAAAAATGCAGCCAAAATATACAGCAAAGAAACGAGGTCTTCGATACAGCTTATCACTGTGTTGCGCCGTTTTATGCCTGACCGCTGGCCCGCTTAGTGCACAGCGCGTTCAAAGTGATCATTTTGATCAACTGCCTGATCTTGGTTCCAAAGCCGCCAACTACCTCTCTGAGTTTGAAGCTGAACAGCTTGGTAAGTCGTTTATCCGTCAATCACGCTATCGCTTGCCCTATGTCTATGACCCAGAGCTCGTCGACTATATAAACCGCTTAGGCAATCGCCTACTTGAGGTAAGTGACGACGCTGGTGAAGATTATGAATTTTACCTCATCGACAATCACGTTATTAACGCGTTTGCGGTGCCAGGCGGCCATATTGCGATGCATACCGCGATTTTGACTAAGTCGGAGAGCGAGAGCGAGCTGGCATCCGTTATCGGTCACGAAATCTCGCACGTCACTCAAGCACACATATCACGTAAACTGGAGAATTCGCGGTTTGATAGCTGGCTCGCACTAGGCGCCTTGTTAGCGGCCGCCGCGGCCGGTGGCGCAGAAGCCGCGCAGGCAGCCTTCGGCGTGACTCAGGCAAGCATAATAGACCGGCAACTAACCTACAGCCGTTCGTATGAAACAGAAGCTGATTCTTTGGGCATCCGTTTAATGAGCCGCGCAGGCTTTGACCCCAAAGCCATGCCCGTATTTTTTAAACGCTTACTCGACGAAAGCCGTGTAAACGAATCTCACGCGCCAGAGTTTTTGCGCTCTCACCCGTTAACGATCAATCGAATTGCCGAGTCGGCCGAGCGTGTTCGAGCATACCCGGCCGCGCCAAAGCAAGACGAGCGCGAATTCTTGCTAATGCGCGCTAAAGCAACCGCGGGCTATGCAAAAAACAAAGCGCAAGCGCGAGACCTGTTTTTAGAAAAAATTAAAAATGATGACAACAGCCTGCCAACCCGGTACGGCTACGGATTGGCATTATCAGAAAACGGTGAATTTGATAAAGCGCGCGAGGTGCTCGACCAGCTGTCGGACGATTACCCTGACCACGTTAGTGTGCGCTTAGTACAAGCTGATAACGAACTAGACGCTGGCAATATTGACAAGGGTTTAGCGCAGCTTAAAAAGTTGTATGAGAAACAGCGTGCGCTCGGCAATAACATGGTTGATATTTACTACGCGAATGCGCTGGTGCTTACCAAACGCCACGACGTAGCGATTCCGATTTTACGCGAAGCCATCGCCAACAATAAAGACGAGCCTTATTTCCATATCTTGTTGGCTCGGGCCTACGGCGAGACCGGTGACAACCTAGGCGCGTATCAACATCGCGGCGAATATCATTATCATCAGGGCAATTACCAATTCGCGATAGAACAATACAAACGCGCGTTCCCGCTTACGTCTTCTGAATACCAGCGAGCGCGATTGGCCGCCAGAATCGAAGAGGTAGAAAACGAGTTGGAAATAATAAAACGTCTTTAAGCGAAAAACTCGAGGATACTGTTTGCAGTCGCCTCGGGTTGTTCTATATGCAGCATATGGCCGCAGTCAGGTATTTCAAAATAAGCGGTCTTGGCAATATTCAACAATGTCATGGCTTCGTGCATACGCCCGAATTGATTGAAACGCTTGTAAAAACTCGACTCGGTTGCCATCACCAGGCCGACGTCAGCGGTGATTTCTTTCCATACTTCTATCACGTCGTCAAAGTTATAGCGTACCGGGTTCGCGTAACGATGCGCATGATCGTGGCGCAAGCGATAAGCGCCCTCTTCACCATGCGGCTCGCCCCACAAGTTGGCCAACTCAACAATTATATCGGGCTCTAAACTCGGATTACCTTTGTGCACTGAGTAACACAAAGCGTCAAAGTTAGGGTAAACCTTAGATGGCTCGCCACTGGTGATCTCACGCATCCAGCGCCGATACTTTTCCGGCGTTTCGTTACTCTGCGTTGGTTGCATGCCTAAGGCTTCAAGGCTGAGGACCTTGCTCACTCTGTGCGGATGTATGCCTGCGTACATAAGGGCGATATTACCGCCCATACTATGGCCGACGAGCTTAGCCGGTTTAGTCGGGGAGTAATGATCCAAAATTTTTTCTAGATCAGCATAATAGTCCGGAAACCAATAACCTGCTGCGTGATCGGTATTGCCAAAGCCTCGCCAGTCTGGGGCGACCAGACAGTAGTGCTCAGTCAGGTAGTCGGCCATAAACTTAAACGTCGCGCCGCAATCCATCCAACCGTGCAGCAAGACCAATAACGGTTTTTTAGAATCACCCCACTCTTGGATGTGATAGTTGAGTCCGCGAATATTCAGCGTTGTAGTTTCCATTTCTTATCCGTCTTACTAGTAGGCTCTCCAAAGAGAGCCTACTGGTTTTAAGCCGCCAAGCTGTCTAACGACAAGCCAACGAGTTTTTGCATCACGCGGATTACTTGATTGCTATAGCCCGCCTCATTGTCGTACCAAACATAGAGCACTACGCGCGATCCATCGGCAATGGTTGCACCTCCGTCGACGACACCGGCGTGGGTAGAGCCGACCAAATCGGACGACACCACCTCGGTTGAATAGGTAAAGCCAATTTGCTCTTGCAGAGGCGAGTGGTAAGAAATTTGACGAAAAGTTTCGTTCAACTCTTCTACAGAAACGTCTTTTTTCAAATTAAGGTTCATTACCGCCATTGAAACGTTTGGCGTGGGCACCCGAATCGCGTTGCCCGTTAAGATACCAGCCAACTCAGGTAAAACCTTAGCCACAGCTTTTGCTGCGCCGGTTGACGTTATCACCATATTTAACGGTGCGCTGCGTCCACGGCGCTCGGCACTGTGATAGTTATCAATTAAGTTTTGGTCGTTGGTGTACGAGTGAATGGTTTCCACATGACCGCTCGCGATACCAAACTTGTCATTGATCACCTGCAACGGCGGCACAATGGCATTAGTGGTACATGAGGCCGCGCAAATAATGGTGTCAGTCGCCTCAATTAAATCATCGTTGATACCATAGACGATATTCTTAATATTGCCTTTAGCCGGTGCAGTCAACAACGCTTTAGAGGCACCTGGACAAGATGTGTGCTGGCCCAAGCCCGTTTCATCTTTCCAAATACCTGTATTATCGACCACCAAGGCATCTTTGATGCCGTATTTGGTGTAGTCAACTTCGGCGGGCGAATTGGCGTAGATAAACTGAATAAAGTTACCGTTGGCAATCAACGCTTGGTTCTCTACGTCTACTTTTACCGAGCCGTAGAATTCGCCATGCACTGAATCGCGGCGTAATAACTCAGCGCGTTTTTCAAGGTCTTGCTGTACGCTGCCTTTCGCGCGAATTACAACGCCACGCAGACGCAACTTAGCACCGGTACCAGTGCGTTCGATTAGTAAGCGAGCCAGGATTCGACCAATCCGGCCAAACCCATATAAGACCACATCATGCGACTCGTCATCACCCGCTTGGGCATCACCCAGTAACGCTGACAAACGGCGATTCAAGAACGCCTGCATGTTTTCATCTTTCGCGGCGTCTTGCGTCAAAAACTCATGGCACAACTTACCCAGATCTAAGCGACAAGGGCGTAAATCCATTTTCTCAATTAGCTTGAGCATGGCATAGCTTTGATCCATATCCAGCGTTTGCCCAACGATCAATTGACCGTGCAGATGGGCTTTGATTATTTCAATTGTCGATGCGTTCATGATCTTTTGACCAAACACTCGCAAAATAACACTGGGGCCGCGATACAACGAACCTAACAGGGGAATCATTTCTTCAGCAAGGGCTTGCCGGCTGTTCCAATTACTAAGATGCTGCTGACTGATTTCTCGAGTCATAAATTGCCTCTCTCTAGACTAAATAAGACGTGTTGATAATTTGCCTTGGCGGTTTTGCAAAAGACCAGTCGCAAAGTCGCAAGGCGGTTTTTTCGTGGACGCTGATTATAGCCAATTTCTCACAGTTACTTAATAAACTTCGGAAATAGAGAAAATGCCTGGTACTAGGTAAAAAAAGAGCCTCATAACTGGCGCTATGAGGCTCTTTAAGACGTCTAAAACCAGTGACTGACTATAAAGCATCAACCAATTCAGGTACCGCTTCAAACAGGTCAGCAACCAAACCATAGTCAGCGACTTGGAAGATGGGCGCTTCGTCATCTTTATTGATCGCAACGATCACTTTCGAGTCTTTCATACCGGCTAAATGCTGAATCGCACCGGAAATACCAACCGCGATATACAAGTTTGGCGCAACTACCTTGCCCGTCTGGCCTACTTGATAATCATTTGGCATATAGCCCGCGTCTACCGCCGCGCGTGATGCACCGACAGCGGCACCCAGCTTGTCGGCTAAACTTTCAATGATTTTGAAGTTCTCAGCACTGCCAACGCCTCGACCACCCGATACAACAATGTCTGCCGCCCCGAGATCTGGACGCTCAGAAACCGTCAGTTCGCGACCCACTACCGACGTAGTTCCGTTCGCCGCTGGCCCTTCGATCACAGCCACGTCAGCCGACCCGCTCAACTCAGCCGCATCAAAACCAGTTGGACGAACCGTGAGAACTTTGGTTGCATCTGAGCTTTGAACCGTGGCAATCGCATTGCCCGCGTAAATTGGACGCTTGAACGTGTCAGCAGAATCAACCGCCATAATGTCGGAAATTTGCGATGAATCAATCAACGCCGCGACCCGGGGCAACATATCTTTACCCGAGGTAGTCGAACCCGCCATGATGTGCGAGTAGTCAGCGGCTAAGCTGACAACTAGATTCGCTATCTCTACTGAGACACCGTCTTTGTAGTGATCCGCGTCAGCGTGCAATACTTTTGCAACGCCAGATACGTTAGCGGCTTCTTGCGCCACTGCGCCAGCGCCACTACCGGCAACTAGAACGTGAACGTCACCACCCACTTGGCTAGCGGCAGTGACGGTATTTAATGTAGAGGCATGAAGCTCTGCATTGTCGTGTTGTGCAATTACTAATGTACTCATGATTTAAATCGCTCCACTAAATTACTTTGGCTTCATTTTTAAGCTTGTCAACCAATTCGGTGACAGACCCAACCATTACCCCGGCCGAACGCGCTTCAGGCGGGCTAACGTTGGTGACGGTTTGGCGCTTAGCCGCATCTACGCCAGTATCAGCCAGCGCAATAACGTCTAACGGCTTCTTCTTAGCCTTCATGATGTTAGGCAAAGTCGGGTAGCGTGGCTCATTTAAACGCAAGTCGGTGGTAACCACTGCTGGCATTGGTATAGCAATGGTTTCAAGACCCCCGTCAACCTCGCGAGTAACTTTCGCACTGTCGCCGTCAATCGCCACTTCAGACGCGAACGTCGCTTGCGGCCAACCTAATAAGGCTGACAACATTTGGCCTGTTTGATTGTTATCACCATCGATAGACTGCTTACCGGTAATAACCATACCAGCCTCTTCTTTCTCAACAATGTGCTTCAAAATTTTGGCGATCGCCAGCGGCTCGATATCATTATCGGCATCAACGCGAATAGCACGGTCAGCACCCATCGCCAAACCTGAACGCATAACCGTTTCAATGTCAGCCGAGCCGATGCTCACCAACACCACTTCCGTCGCGGTACCGGCTTCTTTCAAGCGAATTGCTTCTTCAAGGGCAATCTCGCAAAATGGATTTAAACTCATTTTTACGTTGTCGGTGTCGACACCTGAGCCGTCGCTCTTAACGCGGATGCTAACGTAAGCATCAATCACGCGTTTTACGGGAACTAGAACTTTCATTACATACTCCAACTAGAGTGATTCGATAAAAAGCCGCAAATCGAATTAGCGGCTGAAGTTCAAGGGCAGCGGTAACACCGACTACACCAAGTGGAAACGAGTGTAGGTCAAAAAAACCCTAATATCAACAATATGTCGACATTTTCAACAAACATGGGCCGTATTTATTTACCAAATGCGAATTACAAGTTTAAATGTTGACATTATTGTCGAAAATCTCTATTTTTCTTCACTATGAGCGAGTTTGCAGTGTTATCCGGCGTCACCCACAGCAGCAGCACCTTAGGGGGCGAGCTGACTGATACACTACGAGATGCCATTATTACCGGTGAAATAGCCCAAGGCTCTAAGTTAAGTGAGACCAAGTTAGCTAAGAAGTTGGACGTAAGTCGCGGCCCATTACGAGAGGCCATTCGGCGCTTAGAAGGCATGAATCTAATTCAACACGTACCGCAACAAGGCGCGCGCGTAGTCATGTTGAGTAAAGCGCTGATTTTGCAAATTTACGACGCTCGTGAAGCCCTTGAAAGCAAAGCCGTTGCGCTAGCTGCCGAACAGATGACCTCGCCTGAAATTGATGAGCTGCATCGATTGATCGACGCACAAAGTAAGCAAATGCGGGAAAACTCCGGCGCCTTTGTACCCGCTGAGAGCGATTACGCGTTTCATGAAATGGTGGTGCGGGGCAGTAAGAACAAAGTCATAGAGCGCGCCTTACTGCACGAGCTTTACAATTTAATAAAAATGTTTCGCTACCAAAATGAATTTGCGAATACCAGCTCGACTAATTCGTTGGTCGAACACCGACAGATCGTTTATGCGATCGAGCAACGTGACCCGGTCTTGGCCGAGGTGACAATGCGACGACATATTGTGCATGCTCGGGCTCGAATTGAGCGGCGCATGTCTTGAAACTAACATCCCTAATTTAAATTCCAGCACTGGAGACTATTATGAGCGAAGCGATTCAACGTGAGAGCATGGAGTATGACGTTGTCATTGTTGGCGGTGGCCCCGCTGGCATGTCAACCGCCATTAAACTAAAACAGCTTGCCGATGAAAAAGGTCAAGAAATTAGCATTTGCTTGCTAGAAAAAAGCGCCGAAGTCGGTGCGCACATATTATCCGGCGCAGTGATTGAACCAACGGCAATGAACGAGCTGTTTCCAAATTGGGAAGAATTAGGCGCACCGCTCAAGCAAGCAGTCAAACGTGACGAAATGCATATGTTCAACGAAAAAGGTTCGATTAAGTTTCCTGGCTTTATGATTCCACCGGCCATGCACAATAAAGGCAACTATATTGTGAGCCTCTCTAACGTTATTCGCTGGTTGGGCGAGCAAGCCGAGGCGCTGGGCATAGAGATATACCCTGGCTTCGCTGGTGCTGAAATCGTCTACAACGAGGACGGCAGCGTCAAAGGAGTCGCCACACCCAACAATGGCGTTGACCCGGAAGGTACGCACAAACCGAGTTTCGAACCGGGCATGGAACTGCATGCTAAATACACCGTTTTTGCGGAAGGTTGTCGCGGCCAATTGGGTAAAGAATTGATGGCGAAGTTCGACCTAAATGCCGATGCTGACGCCCAACATTATGGCATTGGTTTCAAAGAACTATGGGAAATAAAACCTGAAAACCATGAACCGGGTCTTGTGGTACATGGTTCAGGCTGGCCGCTGTCTGAAGGAATGACCGGCGGCAGTTTCTTATATCACTTGGGCGATAACATGGTCACGATGGGGCTGATTATTGACCTTAACTACCGTAATCCGAACATTAGCCCTTTCGATGAATTTCAACGCATGAAACATCATCCGGCCTTTGCTAAGACCTTAGAAGGTGGCAAACGCTTGGGCTACGGCGCGCGTGCGCTAACCAAAGGCGGTTGGAATTCGCTAGGAAAAATGAGCTTTCCTGGTGGTCTATTAGTTGGCTGTGATGTCGGCACCATGAACTCGGCTAAAATCAAAGGGACGCACACCGCGATGAAGTCCGGCATGGTTGCCGCCGAGGTGCTGTTCGAACACCTTTCAGCGGGCAAAGAAGGTGGGCAGACCCTCGATCAATTTGATCAAGCGTTTCGTGAGTCTTGGGCCGGTAAAGAGCTTAAGAAAACGCGGTCATTTGCCCCTGCTCTGCATAAATTTGGCGCGTGGGCTGGTGGTATATATAGCTACATCGACCAAATATTGGGCGGTATATTGCCAACCATTCGCGATAATCACGCTGATCACGCGCAACTAAAAAAAGCGGCCGAATGCGAAAAACCTGTCTACCCTAAACCTGATGGCGTATTAAGTTTTGATAAGCCATCTTCGGTGTTCTTATCGAATACCTACCACGAGGAAGATATTTTTTGTCACTTAACACTCAAAGATAAAAGTGTCGCAATTGATGTTAATTACAAGGACTTCGACTCACCTGAAACGCGATATTGTCCAGCAGGTGTCTACGAAATCGTTGGTGAGGATGAGGGTAAACCGGCGTTACAAATCAATGGGCAGAACTGCATCCATTGCAAAACCTGTGACATCAAAGACCCGACCCAAAATATTGTTTGGATTTCACCGGAAGGAGGTGGGGGACCGAGCTACTCAAACATGTAGTGTGCTAGCAAACACATTCATTACCACTGGGGCGCAAAAAGACGCCCCAGTTACTCTCCCCCCGGAGATCAACGTTCACTACGTTGCTGGATACTCTTGAAATCAGTGAAAAATACGATTGCAAGATATGACATCGCCACATGGACATGTACTAGAGTAACCTATCTTAGAGCTCACAATGCAAACTATTGTTAAATCTGGTAACCCCTTACAAATAAGCTCATGAACAACCTTCGACGACGCGGTTTCGATTTGGGTGACACTCGAGACGCCCCAAAGCCCTCCACGAACGAGCTTTCAATTGAGCACATCGATGCGCGTTGGGGCTGCGGTAAATCAATATTGCTCGGTGCTCAATTTGCCGACAGCTTGGCCAGCATTAAATCGCAGCTTAACGTCTCAGAAAGACTGGTGTCCGCCCTTTACGAAGAGCGCGACTGCGATGGCGTGCTCGCGCAAAGCCCGTACCTCGAACGCTTGGAACCAAAGTTTCAGTCGCTCGGAAGCACGTTTAACGAAGGTGATGATCAAGAAATCGAAATGGTGGTATTTGATGTTGTGGAAGGTGACAACATTGTCGCCGAGGATCTTTGGATGAAAGCCTCGTGGCTTTCATTTCATGATGATGATGCGTCGCTTCGTTTTCGATTCTCATTCGGCATCGACCAGCAACAAGACGTTGCCGCCGACCCGCATCGACAACAACTGGCTGCAGAACTTACCGACGCGGTATTCCCCGAGTCGAGTGTCATTACTCAAAACACAGACTTACAAAAGACGCTGCGCCACCTTCTAGGTGATCGAGGCGCGAAGTTCGTAGAACGCATTATCTACTTTAACGCACCGAATGGCGGTGCGTATCTGCATCACGACTTAGAGCGTGGACACGCGGGCGTAGTATTCGCGCAATTAAGCGGCAAGACCTTTTGGTTAGCGTTACCTAAGCGGGAGCTGGTTGACGAAATTATCGCATTTTCGAAAACCCACCCTTGGCCCGACTCAATGACATTGGAGATGCGATCGGAAATGAGCGACCTACTCTGTGACCGTGTTTACTTAGCTGAACAACTCGGTTCTTTTAGCAACGGCACATTAATACACTTAATTAATGAAACCAAAGACTTTGTGCAATTTCTAATCGCAAGAGGCCACAGCCAAACCCTAACGGCGGGAGACGTATTGTTACTGCCACAGGCTACAGAGGAGGCATGTTGCTGGCATTCAGTTTTTTGCATTGGCGATGAGGTGGGCCAAGCGTTGTCATTCGCAATCAGAGCCGCTTAGACATTCGCGTCTACACTTGACATCCCGTCACGCGGTCAATTTTTTGATAAACAGCCCAAGGGTCATACCCTGCACCACAATCGAAAACACGACAATGATGTAGGTTAAGAACAACACCAAGTCACGCGCGTCCCCAGGCGGCAGACTTAACGCGAGCGCAACCGAAATGCCGCCGCGTAAACCGCCCCAAGTAAGAATTTTCACCAGATGCGGAGCGACCTTTCTCTTTAACCCGATTACACGTATTGGCACTCCCACGCTCACGACGCGCACCGAAATAACCACGATAATGAGCAATATGCCTGCAACAAACCATTGGGAATCAAATGGAATGATTAAAATTTCCAACCCGATTAAGGCAAACAGAATAACGTTTAAAATTTCGTCTATTAATTCCCAAAAATCATCCACACTTTGACGAGTTCGGTCTGACATAGCGTGCTGTCGCAACACGCTGCCAGTCAATAGCCCTGCCACCACCACCGCGATTGGCCCGGATGTGTGCAAATACATTGCAAGCGCGTACCCGCCCATCACTAGTGCTAGCGTGATTAACACTTCGACTTTGTAGTTATCAATGGTTTTGAGTAAATAGTAACCAAGGCCGCCGAGTACCAAGCCAAAGACTATGCCGCCAATCGCCTCTTCAGCGAAGATCAGCGCAACGTAGGCGGCGTCAACCTGCTGGGTGCTTTGCAAAACCATTAGCAGCACCATAAACACCACAACCCCAACACCATCGTTAAATAAGGATTCGCCGGCGATGGTCGTCTCTAGCTCTTTACTAACGCCCAAACGTTTGACCGTCGCCATCACCGCAATGGGGTCAGTTGGCGAGATCAACGCGCCAAATAAAAGACAGTAAATATAGGGTAAGTGGCAATTCAGTAAGTCCAACAAATAATACGTAATGGTGCCGACCAAAAAAGTTGAAAGACAAACACCAAACGTTGCCAAGCTAAAGATGATCCACTTCTGTTTACGGAGATCGTTTAGATTCACATGCAAGGCGCCGGCGAACAATAGAAAGCTCAACATGCCGTGCAGTAAGGTTTTATTAAAATCGATGCCACCAAGTAAACGCGTCGCGTGTGCATGAAAATCGCCAAACCCGAGCAAGCTTAATAGATAGGCGAGTACGGAGACAAGCATCGCGATGACCATCACACCGATGGTGGTCGGTAAACCGACGAAACGATGGTTTACATAGGCAAACAGCGCGGAGGCACTGATTAAGATAGCTGCGACATCGATTATGCTGTTCATCGTCTAAAGCAACTGTTCAATATCGGCTTTTATGGCTTCGGGCTTATCGGTTGAAGCATAGCGCTTAACGACCTCACCATCGCGACCGACCAAAAATTTAGTGAAATTCCATTTAATAGTTTTCGAACCTAGTAACCCTCGCGCTTCGTTTTTCAAGTAAGCGTACAGTGGGTGTGCGTTACTGCCATTCACGTCAACCTTAGAAAACATTGGAAAAGACACTCCATAGTTTAGTTGGCAAAATTCTTCAATTTGACCGTTTGCGCCAGGATCTTGGCTGCCAAATTGGTTGCAAGGAAATCCTAAAATAGCCAAGCCTTTAGGCGCTAGCTCTTTATATAGACCTTCTAGCCCTTCAAACTGAGGCGTGAAACCGCACTTACTGGCAGTATTCACAATCAACATCACCTTGCCGTCGTATTCAGACAAACGGATGTCTTGCCCCTTAATATTAGTCGCACTGAATTGGTAAATAGACATGACTTTCTCCTAATTAAATCGTGAGCACGGAATACCTATTACAGGACACGGCCTTCGCGGATACCGTAACTAATATAGTGTTCGATAGCGGCTTCTTCAGAAACAATGCCCGCTGCTGGAAGGTCAGCATAAAGATTTAGATAGTTTTGCCAATCGAAGCCGTCTGGAGCCTCTATTTTGTAGGCACGCGGAATTGATTCGAAACGCCCGAACTCCAAATAATGACGTACGGTTGAGCGTTCATTGCGAACCTCCGCGGTGGGGAGGTCTGGGCTTAAGCGAATGTACATCTCCCAATCAAAATCATCAGGAATAAGTTCAATCTCTTTCGAGGCCGACTTCGTCGGGATATCTCCGAATGCGTAGTTAAACCATTTAAAGTCATCTTGATAAATTTCATTTACAAGCTCGACGACTCTTTGATCTGTATAAAAATCCTGCGGCTTTGGCGCGAACGTCATTGCGTCTAGTTCGTCCAAGCTGAGCATCGCGGCATTATCGTAATTTTCCCGGCCGTAGAATGATGAGTTACGCTTTTGAATTTTCGCTAATTTCGATAATGAAAATTCAAGTTTCGCTTTATCTCTTTTAAAGATACGTTTAAAGACCTTTTTAGTATGTTTATCAAATTTGGAAATATCGCCGACGTATTTAATACCAAAAGCGTGTGTATGCTTTAAGCCAGCAAATCTATAGCGAACACTTGCGGGGGTAACAATACAATCAGCAAACTCAGTGAAGGTTTGTGTTTGAAAATGCGAATCGCGCTTTTCGTCTGGAATCGTTTTTAGATATTCGAGAAACTCCAAAAAGTTTTGTGGCTCGCGCTCACTGCCACCGGGGGCAAACTCGTTTAGCATCCGCTCAACACCAGAATTACGTAAAAATACGTACTGATCTAAGAATGCACTAACCACCCGAGAATAAGGGTTGCGCGTGATTAAGTACGTAAAATAATCCGAATAGTCGTCGCCAACAACGTAAGGCTGAACCTCATTAACGTTATGGTACTTTTTCAAAGCGCTAAGCTGACTCTCGTCAAGCTCGTCTCGATGAACATCGAGATACAAAGACCTTAACGACGTGCACCCTGCTTTCGCAGAATACAACAAAATATATTTGTACTTATGGTTAACGATAGGAACCATATTAACCCCCGGTCGCACTCATATGACGGGTAATAGTAATATCATTTGGGTCAAAGTAATGCCGCTCTGGCTTGCGTTGCATAGACGCCACTATCGCGTCCTTTAACGTAGTTGGGTCATCGCGAATAATAGCGCGCAAATCAAGCGAGTGCTCATTGCCTAGGCACAGCAGCAGCAGACCCTCTGCAGTGACTCTGACTCGATTACAGCTACCACAAAAATTATCGCTCATGGGCGATATAAAGCCAACTTTGGAATCACTGTTCGCGATTTTCAAGTAGCGCGAAGGTCCGCTCGCCAGATCTTTAAAGTCAGACGCTACTAAAGAAAAGTGATCATCTAATTGCGCTCGCAATGAGCGGCTTTCAACGGCGGTATCGGTTCGCGAATGTCCGTCAATTTCGCCTAACGGCATTTCTTCTATAAACGAAATATCCAAACCCTTATCGACCGCGAATTGCGTCAACTCGATTACTTCATCATCGTTGGTACCTTTTAAGAGCACCGCATTCAATTTTATTCTTTCAAACCCTGCATCACGCGCGGCGTCAATGCCACGCAACACGTCATCTAGCTGTCCAAATCGAGTAAGGGCTTTAAAACGATCAGCGCGTAAGCTATCGATACTGATGTTAACGCGCGACATGCCCGCATCGCGCAGCGGCAAAGCAAATTTATCCAACAATACTCCGTTGGTTGTCATTACCAATTCATGCAAGCCGTCAAGGTCGCCTAATTTTTGCGCTAACTCAACTATGCCGTTACGCACCAGTGGCTCGCCACCGGTTAACCTAATTTTCTCAACACCTAAGTCAACAAAGGCCTGACTCACCAAGGCCATTTCCTCTAAACTTAAGACTCGAGACTTTGGCAAGAAGGTCATATCTTCGGCCATACAATAAGTACAACGAAGATTGCAACGGTCAGTCACCGATAAACGCAGATAGCGAATATGGCGGTCAAACGAATCAATGAGCTGACTCATAACATCGCCTCATGCAACGGTAAAAAGTTAACTCGCTGACCGACCTCAATTGCGCTGCCGATATCTTGGCGCACCAAACCATCAGCCCACGACAGAGACGACATGACACCACTGCTTAAATTTGGAAAACGGTCAGCATAAAGCTCACCGTGTTCTCCACGCACTAATTTCACACGAATGTACTCCTCGCGCGATGTCGTACGCATCGCAAATTTCGATTTCACCGCAAAGGCCGTTGGCTCAGAAGCACTTTGCCCTTGCAAGCTTTGCAACAAAGGCACACCCAGCAGCTGAAACACGGTAAACGAGGACACAGGATTACCGGGTAGCCCTAAGAATGGCACGTGCCCTATGCGACCATACGCAACCGGTTTACCCGGTTTCATTTGTACTTTCCACATTGATAATTCGCCCAAGGCTTCGATCGCCGGCTTGACATGATCTTCTTCGCCGACCGACACGCCACCACTGGAAATGATAACGTCGGCATTGTCGGCCGCGTGCAACAGGGCTCGTTTAGTGGCATCGAGCGTGTCCTCAACAATTCCACAATCGATGACATCAAAGCCAAGCTGTTGGCACAAGGCAGCTAATAATGGCCGATTCGAGTTATAAATCTGGCCCGGCTTAAGCGTGTGTCCAGGCTCTACCAACTCATCACCGGTTGAAAACAAAGCAACATTTAGCGGGCGATATACGTCGACCTCGGCGTGTCCAATCGACGCCAACAAACTGATATCAATTGCGTTTAATTTCTGCCCTTTTTTTACCACCGTCGCGCCACAACGAATATCTTGTCCCCGCGGGCGCACATTGGCGGCGGCGACAACTGGCTGCAAAATTGTTACGTGCGACTCATCAAAATTACAATTCTCTTGAATAACCACCGCATCTGCACCGTCAGGCATCGTGCCACCGGTAAAAATCCTTGCTGCTGTATTGTCCACTAAGGGTTTCGGCTGAGCACCTGCCGGAATACGCTGCGATATTGTCAGCGTTGTCACGTCTTCAGATAAACTTGCTGAATTGATCGCAAAACCGTCCATTGCGCTATTATCGGCCGGCGGAATGGCTAGTTTAGAAACAACGTCAACGCTAGCCACCATGCCGAGAGCATCAGCAATTGGCAAGCTGAGGCTCTCCTGTGTGCAACTTAACTGTGTAAGCGTCGCGCGCGCTTGAGTCAGACTGATCATTTTTTCGCGTTGGTATGCGGCACAAAATTGCACGGCCGGTGCCGGCTATCAAGCTGGTCTTTGAGAATGCCTTCCCAGGCCGTTTTACAGGCGCCAGTAGACCCGGGCAGACAAAAAATAACCGTTTTATTAGCCATGCCACCCAGTGCCCGCGATTGCACGGTAGACGTGCCAATATCAGACAGCGACAAGTGGCGAAATAGCTCACCAAACCCGTCAATCTCTTTGTCAAACAACGGGCTTAATGCTTCGGGTGTACTGTCACGGCCTGTAAAGCCTGTACCACCAGTACTGATAACCGCATGCACTTCTGGGTCGGCAATCCAGTCTGAGACCTTTGCTCGCAGTAAATAGATATCGTCTATCACTATTTCACGCGCACAGAGCGTATGACCCGACTCGGTCACACGTTCAACCAAATATTGGCCTGATGTGTCAGTTTCCGGTGTGCGCGTATCCGATACGGTCAAGACCGCTATATTCATCACAATAAATTCTTTTTCAACATCCATCTACTTTGCTTCCCAGCGCTCTATCGCGCGTACGTCTTTGCCTTTACGGCCTAACCAGTGTTGACCTTTAGTGCCGACTTCTTTTTTCCAAAAAGTAGCGCGTATTTTCAGGTAATCCATAATAAATTGCGCCGCATGAAAGGCGTTATCACGGTGGCGGCTAGCAACCGAGACCATTACAATTTGCTCGTGTGCATAAATTCTGCCAACTCGGTGGACCACGCGTGCTACATCAAATGGATAACGTTGTCGCGCATCATCGACAATTTCCTGGCATAAAGTTTCAGTCATGCCTGGGTAGTGCTCTAACTCAAGATAGTCAATAGTCGGCCGTGCTGTGTCAGCATCAACCTCTTCTAGATCATATAAATCTCTAACTAAACCAACAAAGAAAACCACAGCACCAGCCTGAGGTGCGGCTTTGCAGACACGTGCGTATTCTTCGCCGACGTCGAAATTTTCCTCGCAAATAAAAACTGACTTCATTGTCACTACCCACCTGACACTGGCGGTAATATGCCAACTTCAGCGCCATCATGTAACTCGGCATCCCAAGCTGCATATTTATGGTTAACCGACACTAGTGCACTTTCTTCACGCAAAGCATCTATTAACTCAAGCGGTACGAACGGTTGCATAGCATCGAGCAGATCTCGCACATAGGTGATGTCTCCGGCGGGAATTTCGATTTGCTCAGTATTCGCTAGATCGCGCAGATGGGCAAAAAATAGAACCTTGATCATCGCTGCCAGTCCCCTGACTTGCCGCCTTGTTTCTCTAACAAGAGAATCGATTCGATGACGATACTTTTATCCATCGCTTTACACATGTCGTAAATGGTTAGTGCCGCTACCGAGGCGGCGGTAAGCGCCTCCATCTCAACACCCGTTTTACCCGTAGTCATACACGTCGCGACAATCTTCAAACCCACACATTCGCCACCGCTGAACTCTTCAATATCAATATTCACTTTGCTCAATGGTAAAGGGTGACATAACGGAATTAAGTCGGAGCATTTCTTTGCTGCTTGAATACCAGCGATACGCGCTGTCGCAAGCAGGTCACCCTTAGCGATACTTTGCTCGCCGATCGCACGTAAAACTTGTGGACTCAATATCACATGTGCTTGCGCTACCGCACGACGGGCACTATCAGTCTTGGCGGAAATATCCACCATATTGGCTTCGCCAGCAGTATTTAAATGGGTGAACGTAGTCATAGGCAGATGCTACTTAAAACGCCGCTGAGGTACAACAAAAATACCCAAACGCAATAGTTTATTACGGATTTGAACACGGCTCGGATTCTACTCGACTGAACAGTCGATATCTGTGTGAGTGCTAACAGCTGAATGTTATTAAAAACAGTTTATTTAGGTTTTTTCCTTATAATAAATAAGCAGTGACATATAGATAGTTCTTCTAAAAAAAATCAGCTGGCCAGGTTTACAAAGCTGGCCAGCGTAGCTACCCTTTGCGCCTGTTTTAAGTTGCGTGGCACGAACTCAAATTGACGCCTGCGCAGCCAGCCTTACCCAGAGAAATAGAGAGTCACATGGCCGCTAATATCCGCGAAGAAGAAGTTTTATCCGTTCACCATTGGAACGATACCCTATTCAGTTTCACCACCACGCGTGACCCGGGTTTTCGCTTTGAAAACGGCCAATTCATTATGATTGGTATGGAAATCAACGGTAAGCCGCTGATGCGGGCTTACAGCATCGCTAGCGCTAACTATGAAGAACATATGGAGTTCTTTAGCATCAAAGTGCAAGACGGCCCATTAACTCAGCATTTACAAAAAATTCAGCCTGGCGACAAACTCTTGGTGAGCAAGAAACCGACGGGTACCCTTTTAGTTGAAGCCCTTAAGCCAGCAAAGCACTTGTATTTGTTGGCAACAGGAACGGGCTTAGCACCGTTTATGAGTGTTATCAAAGACCCCGAGGTATACGAGCGCTTTGACAAGGTTATTTTGACTCACGGGGTGCGCGAAGTATCAGAACTTGCGTATCAAAATGTTATCAAGGAACTCCCAGAAAACGAGTTTTTCGGTGAGATGGTTAAAGGAAATCTTCTTTACTACCCAACCGTGACGCGCGAAGAGTTCCATACTCAAGGTCGCTTAACTGACGCGTTGACCTCCGGTGAGCTCGCCGAGTCGCTCGGCTTGCCAGCGATCAATGTCGAAGACGATCGCTTTATGCTGTGCGGTAGCCCTTCAATGTTAAAAGATTTCTGCGAGATCTTAGACGGCATGGGTTTTAAAGAAACCATCCGCGGCGAAATTGCAGAGTACGTCATCGAACGGGCATTTGTAGAAAGTTAAACAGACACACTACAATTTAATGCGAAAAAAACTGGCTAGTTCGTAGCATAATCGGTACTTTTCAGTCCGTTTTCAAGCCAGCAAGGTTAGTCAGCGACCGCTGGAGCCACTCACCCGGTCACTAGTTTGAGCCAGTGACCTCGGATAACTCTTTCTGAAGTGAGACTTCCCTTCTACGCAACTCCAACCTTTTCTGCTCGATCTGAATACGTCGTTCTTCGATTAAAATTTGTTCTTCTAAAAGCTCAGACGGCGACGCTTCTTTCGCATCGTTTTGCGCAGCGACAGCGCTAACTTTGTCGGCTACTACAGGTGCCGCTTTAGCGGGCACATCGCCACCACCATTTTGCTTAACGATTAAAGCTTCGAATTCATCGGGACTGTAATCGCAAACCTTACGAGCTAATGACATTTTATTCTCGGCGCACATGTTGGGTATATCAGCGGAACACCACGGCTTATTTTGAGACACTACTTTTCTAAGCAAGCGCGGCTTTCTCCTGTAAAAAGTGCACTTTACAGCCACCTGAAGGATTCGCATGTCTTCACCCACAAACGTACGCTCGAGCGAGACCGATTGCACACCTGCAGACGCCGGTGTAGATACGCATATCAGAAGAAGAAAAAGACAAAAATAGCTGGGCTTTGCGGAAAACGAGCTCATGAAAATAGCGATACTGGTGACTATACGGCGGTGGTTATTCTAGCAAAAACGGTTGAAAAAGTAAGCATCTTCAACTTAATTAAAAGAATATGGTGTCTACTAAAAACCACGGCAGCGCTTAAAAAAAAGCCTGCAAACCAGTCTGTGACTGCATCACAACGCAAGCAATTACGGTGGCGGCGCAGAATTCACTGTCGCGCCGGGCACGGGAAGGCGCTGGTCGGCGCTCAGGACTGGTATCGATTGTTTGTTCTTGCAGAGGCGTTCGAGGCCAACGACGCCTCGAACGGTAACGATATCAAAGACCCGCTAGCCAGTGGGTCGCAATGCTGCTCCGCTTAACTGAGCAGCATTGCGCAAAATTGGCGGGCTTTTATCTGAGAGGTATGATTCCACTGCGTGACAGGTATTATCCTTTCACGCTAACCTCGTCGGCAAAGCTACCAGGGCTTAAAGAAACACGAAATTTTCCGGTTTGATCTCCATCATGCTTTCCATGCCGTTCTTGATCGCCGCTTCATGCGCTAGCGTTCTAGGCATAATACGTTGAAAATAAAAGTCTGCAGTCGAAATTTTTGTTTTATAGAACTCAGGTTCAGAAGCACCATTACTCAACGCTTTTTCCGACGCTACTGCTGCTTCAGCCCAGAAATATGCAAGCGTAACGTAGCCTGCAAACATTAGATAATCTACTGCAGCCGCATTCACTTCATCAGTATTGCGCATTGCCGAGAAGCCAACAGAGCGAGTCAGAGACTCCCACGTGCTAATGTAGCCCTTTAACTGCTTCGCAAATTTATTTCGCTTGTTCTCTTTAATAAACCGCTCAACCTTAGAAATCATCGGCTTAAGTACTTTACCGCGCGTGCCCAAAATTTTACGGCCCAACAAGTCTAAGCCCTGAATGCCGGTCGTTCCCTCGTACAACTGAGATATACGCGCATCACGCACTTCTTGTTCCATGCCCCACTCTTTGATAAAGCCGTGCCCGCCCAGAACTTGAATACCGTAGTTGGTGGTTTCCATAGACGTCTCAGATAAGAAGCCTTTCGCAATCGGCGTTAAAACAGCAAGCATCGCTTCGGCCTCGGCGTGTTCTTCCTCAGAAAAGTCAGGTGACTGCTCTATATCGACCATTTGCCCACAAAACATGTTTAACATACGGCCGCCCTCAGCAATTGCTTTTTGCGTCAATAACATGCGACGAACGTCTGGGTGCACAATAATCGGGTCGGCTGGCTTGTCAGGCGTTACGCGAGGCTTAACGCGAAATTGGTGGCGATCTTTAGCGTAGGCCAAGGCTTTTTGAAAAGATACTTCAGAATGAGCTTGGCCGTGCATAGCAACGCCTAAACGAGACTCGTTAATAAAGGTAAACATGGCACGCATACCTTTATGCGGCTCACTGATTAAGTAGCCTTTGGCCTCGTCGAAATTCATTACGCAAGTCGAGTTGCCATGAATGCCCATTTTCTCTTCGATTGAGCCACACGCAACAGTATTGCGTTCACCCACCGAGCCATCCTCGTTAACCAAAAACTTAGGCACGACGAAAAGGGAAATACCTTTAATACCAATTGGCGCATCGGGCAGACGTGCAAGTACAATATGGACAATATTGTCAGCGAAATCGTGCTCCCCTGAGGAGATAAAAATTTTGCTACCTGAGAGTTTATAGGCGCCGTCTTCGCCAGACTCTGCGTCAGGGACGGCATATGTCTTAAGCAAGCCAAGATCAGACCCACAATGCGGCTCGGTTAAGCACATAGTGCCGGTCCAGTTACCAGCCACCATAGGTGGCATAAAACGATCTTTCAGTTCTTTTGAAGCGTGCGTGTAAATAGTTTTTATAGCACCTGAACTTAAACCGGGGTACATGCTCCAGCTGTGGTTGGTCGCGATCATCATTTCCATCATTACTAGCCCGACCGACTCTGGCATGCCTTGGCCACCATATTCAGTCGCACCACAAAGTGACGGCCAACCATTTTCCACAAACTTGTCATACGCTTCTTTGAAGCCTTTGGGCGTTGTCACTACGCCATTATCGAAATGACAACCTTCTTCATCACCAACTTTATTGATTGGCTCTAGCTCATTTTCACAGAATTTTGCGGCTTCGTCATAGATCGCCTTTAGCAGTTCAGGTTCAGCCGCCTTGCCCTTGGTGAATTTCGTATAATGAGTAGGCATATCCAACACTTCGTTTGATACGAATGCGATATCTTTTAATGGAACTTTATAATTCATAATTAGTACTCGTTTTAATTGAGTTAAGGTGCCTCAGTTAAGCGGCAGTCATTAAGAGTAGACGGCGATCGTTAGGATGGCGCCAGTAGTTTTCTCACCTGTTCCACAATGGACTGATGATAGTTATTAATTTGTTGTTCTTGTTTATCGATAGCGAGGTTTCGCTTCCACGGACCAAGCGTCTTCCAAGGCTTCAAATACCAATCTTCAAGTAGTACCACTATCGTATTGGCTACCATACGCGGATCATTGGTGGCAAATTCGCCCATGTCGATGCCATCGCGAATATGCTTCTCAAAACTTTGAATACCATCTAATTCTATTTGCTTAGAATCACGCTGTTGCTCTTCGGGCAGGCTACGAGTTTCAAAATATAGAAAGAAGTACCAAGGTTGCAATAGAGAGCTCGCGTATAAGTGGAAACGAATACTCTGCTCTATACTTGCCCACAAAGAATCACTTTGCATTGCATGTTGACGCGTAAGCTCACTCGACAGGCGCACCACATCGGCGATCATTATCGCGATATCCTCTTTCTTGCTGATACACGAGTAAATCGCCCCCATGCTCATGCCTGTTTGCCGCGATAAATCGCGCAACGACATCCGATCAAAGCCCGAGGTGGCCGAAACTTCAAAGGTCGCGGTAAGGATTTTCTCTAAATTCGCAATCGCCAAGCGCGCCTTCTGTGTTTGCACAATCTCGCTGTTACGATGAAACACCGTGGCGTACAACTGCTCGCCTTGCAACGGGAAGCTCTTAATAAACGACGCCAATGACGCCAACTCAACTGGCTGTTGACCAAACTGAGATATAGGCACGATATTGTCTAGAGCTGATGTCATAAAAGAAGCTTAACACAATAAATAGAACGAGCGTTCGTTTTATTGAAATAATAACGATAATTCACACTGGTAATAGAGTGCTAAACTGTGGAGAAAAACCTATGCTGAACCGCAATGATTAACATCCAAGCCACCCTTAGGCGCCTTGTGGCAGTAGAACACGGTGAAGTTAAAGCTCTTTTAGTATCGTGCCTCTATTTCTTTTTGATTCTATGCGCCTATTATATTTTTCGCCCAATCCGCACCGAAATGGTAATCGCTAACGGCGTGGCAAATGTACAGTGGCTAATGCTAATGACCCTATTGGTGCTGGTCGTGATCACACCGATTTTTGGATGGGTGACCACACGCTTCAAAACGCGTCAGTTCTTATCCTATTGCACCTTGTTTTTTGCCAGCCACCTGCTAATTTTTTTCTTTCTATTTAACGTAGAGCAACGCTCACCAATCGTCACCCGCGTGTTTTTCATTTGGGTAAACGTATTCAATATGTTCATAGTGTCGCTATTCTGGAGTTTTATGAACGATGTATACAGCCGCGCTCAATCAAAACGGCTGTTTGCCTTTATCGCGGCTGGCGGAACCGCTGGCGCGATTAGCGGGCCAATAATTACCGCAGCGTTAGTCGAAAGTATTGGTTTAGGCTACCTACTATTAATCTCCGCATGTGTACTAAGTGTCTCAGTGCTTTGCATTATCTGGCTTACTCGCTGGGACAACCGTGATTTGGACGCTAGCCCCACACAACAATCTTTGCGCAACGAAGCACTCGAAGGTGGTGTCCTAGACGCATTCAGGCTCATCACCAAGTCACCCTATTTGATCGGAATTTGCTTATTTATTTCCCTTTATGCGATCAGTATTACGTTTGTCGAAATCCAACAGGCTGAGATCGTTGAGCGAACTTTTGACAGTCCAACCCAGCGAACTAAATTATTCTCGACTATCGATTTTTCGGTAAATGTATTAGCGCTGATTTTTCAATTATTCGTGACCAGTCACATAATCAAATGGTTCGGATATCGCGCCACGCTCATGTTGGTGCCAGTTGGAATTACGATTGGCTTTGGTTTGATAGCAACCACCCCCCTACTCGCAATAATGATCGCTGTCGACGTGTTCCGTCGCTCCGGCGATTACGCGATCATGAAGCCTGCACGCGAGATGTTATTCTCGGTGCTCACGCGTGAAGAAAAGTACAAAGCAAAAAACTTTATCGATACGGCTATTTTACGTGGAGGCAATGCGTCCAGTGCCTGGGCATATTCCGGAATTAAGGCTGCAGGCGCTTCCGCAACATCGATAGCCGGAATCAGCCTACTGTTAGGCCTATCTTGGTGTGCGACGGCGTTCTGGCTGGGCAGTCAATTTAACAAAAAACAAGGACAGGTCGCGTTGTCGAGCAAGCCTGAAAATGTTTAGTGATAAGCTTGATATCAAAACGGTCTATCTAATAGCTAGTCAAGATACTTTATAAGGCGCATTTGTAAAAAATATGAAAAAACTATTAATTAGCATTGGGGTGCTCGGCTGTTTCGCAGCCGGTTTAGCTTGGTTTGTGAGTGACCGCGATCGAGGCCTATGGTTTCTTAGCAGCGCGCTTAAAGTGACAAACCCAATTGATGTTGTAGAAGACATTCAATACGGCCAAGAGGACTGGCAAAAGTTGGACATCTATCCACAAGAAACCGCCGCGCCAGTACTGGTTTTTATTCATGGCGGTAGTTGGCGTCATGGTCGTAAAGACCAATACCGCTTTGCCGCTGACGCATTCCATCGCCTCGGCTACACAGTAGTATTACCCGACTACCTAAAGTACCCAAGCCCGAAGGCACGTTACCCATCGTTCGCGATCGATGCCGCTAAAGCCATTGCTTGGGTAAAGGCCAATATCGCCGATTATAGTGGCGATGCGGACAATCTCTTTTTGGCGGGCCACTCGGCGGGCGCGCATACGGTTGCAATGATCGCAACCGATGGCCGATTCTTAGCGGCTGAGGGTTTAAGTGAGAGCGATCTTGCAGGCATTGCAGGCATTGCTGGGCCGTATAGCTTTACCCCCGACTGGGAAGTCACTAAGGCCGTATTCGGGCCGCCAGAAAATTACCCACTAATGGACGCATTGAATTACGTAGACGGCAGTGAGCCAGATACCCTTTTACTGCACAGTTCTGACGACGCGCAGGTCGGCCAATATAATTTAGAAACGCTAGCGGCGAAGCTAAAAGAGGTAAACGTAACGGTTGAGACCGCACTTTACCAAGGTGTGAATCACATCGACATGGTTTTACACTTACACCCTTGGTTCACTAAGCACGCAAACATCGCGAAGGACATAGACGCCTTTTTCAAAAAGCGTGTCAAATAGACTCAAGCGCTCCAGGTCTAGCGCACAACCGCTATACTGCGGCGCATAAACCAATCAGTCTGACGCCAAACATTAGGCGTCGTAGCTGAGCTCTGTCGCTTTACCAGAAAAGACTCGATAGATAAAAATAGTGTAAAGCGTAATTAGCGGTAGCGCGATCACAACGCCGTAAAACGTAAACATCAGTGAGCTCGTATGCGATGCTGCCTCCCAAATCGTCATTTGACCAATAATGATGTCAGGAAAAATACTATACGCCAGCCCCAACGCGGCCATTAGGCAAACAATTACCGGACAGATAAAGAGCAACCAAGGGTTTATAGCGCGCAACGCTTCAACATCGCGGCGCAACAACACGGTTAATAGTATTAACGCGATCGCACTGGAAATAGGAATGGGCATAAGCCCAATAAAATTCGGCAATTGAAACCACCGTTCAGCAATCACCTCACTGACCATCGGCGTGGCAATGGATACAAAAAACAAACCTAACGCCATGGGCAAAACCGATTTTCGCGCCCACCCGACGGCTTTCGCGAATAACTCGCCTTCAGTCTTTATCAGCAACCAAGTGGAGCCTAAGACGCAATAAAGCGCGGGTAGACAAAAGGCAATCAAGATCGAAAATACGGTGTTGGTAAACGAGCCATTTAGTCCGGTAATGTACGAGCCTAGCATCCAGCCTTGGGCCATTGACGCGACTAAGGAACCAATAAAGAAAAATCGATTCCACATCGCTTTTTTCTCGGCGCCGGCTTTCACCCTAAAATCAAAGGCAACCCCACGCAAAATAAGACCAAGCAACATAATAGTCGCTGGCAGATACAAGCTTGTAAGAATAATTCCGTGCGCGCTGGGGAAAGCGATCAACAAAATACCGATACCCATGACAATCCAAGTCTCGTTTGCGTCCCAAAAAGGGCCAATCGAAGCAATCATTATGTCCTTCTCTTGATCATTACCGAAGGGCAGTAACAAGCCAACGCCCAAATCATAACCATCAAGAATCACATACAATAATAGAGACAAGCCCATTACGGCGACAAAAATCAATGGTAGTGCAGTTTCCATAGCGATCTCTTAATCCGAAATAAGGTTATTGAAGGCCCGGTCTTCGGGGTGCCTTCCAGGCAAATTGTAATTGTGCATGCGCAGCAAAGACTGCGCAGGCTTGCTGGACAGGTAAAAAATTGTTCCGATGTAGCTCACTAGCAAAAAAGCGTACATTAAAACGTAAGCGATTAGGGTGGTGAGCACCGTCCCCGCAGTATGATCGGCCACCACCTCGGCCGTTGTAACTAGGCCGGTAACCATCCATGGCTGTCGGCCAATTTCGGTCACATACCAACCCGCTAATACTGCAACCCAACCCGAGAATGTCATACAGAACACCACTTTCAGAGTAAAACGGTTCAGCTCACCCTTGCGCCAAAGTTGCCAAGAACTCGCCCATGCGACTAGAAGCATTAACATACCTACCCCGACCATCACCCTGAAAGACCAGAATACTGGTGCGACTGGTGGGTGTTTGCCTTTGAAGTCGTTCAAACCCTTTACTTCGCCATTCCAATCATGGGTTAGCACAAAGCTAGCAAGCTTGGGTATTTTGATTGCTGCATGTGTGGTGCGCGCCTCTTCGTCAGGAAAGCCAAACAAGGTCAACGCCGCGCCGTTCTGAGTGTCCCAGACGCCTTCCATAGCAGCTACTTTAGCTGGTTGGTGCTCAAGGGTATTCAAACCGTGCAGATCGCCGATAAGAATCTGAACGGGCGTCAGAAACGTTGCGGCAATTATTGCGACTTTTAGCACCTTTTTTGTAGCGGGACCGTCGACACCTTTTAATACCCGCCAAGCACTGACGCCCGCGACAAAGAAAGATGCCGTTAGTAAGCTAGCCACCATCATGTGCGCGAAGCGATACGGAAAAGACGGGTTAAAGATAACGGCCAACCAACTGTCTGCGATCATTACGCCGTTCTCGTAAGTAAAACCAGCTGGAGTTTGCATCCACGAATTCAAACTCAGAATCCAAAACGCCGACAGCGTAGTGCCAACCGCAACAATCGCAGTAGAGATCAGGTGCAAGCGGTTAGACACACGACGTCGACCAAACAGCATTATGCCGAGGAAAGAAGCTTCCAGAAAGAATGCGGTGAGCACTTCGTAACCCAATAACGGGCCAGCTATGTTGCCAACTTTTTCCATAAAGCCGGGCCAATTGGTGCCAAATTGAAAGCTCATCACAATCCCTGTTACAACGCCTAAGGCAAAGGTCAGTGCGAATACTTTTACCCAAAATGCATAAATGAACTCCCAATGCGGATCATTCGTTTGGGTGTAACGTATACGGAAGAATAGTAAAAAGTAGGCTAGCCCGATGGTGATAGTCGGGAACAAAATATGGAAGCTAATATTCAACGCAAATTGAACACGCGACAGTACAATTGGGTCAAACTCCATTGCCTTACCTCTTCAGTTCTACTGACAGGAGTATAGCGCAATGCCGCACCCAAGCGGATGATCTACACTTATAGCCCCAATAGGGCTGCGTTATGTCACAAAAAAAGCCGTTCGGAGCGAACGGCTTTTTTTGATCAACAGTTTAATGCCGTAGCTGGACGTTAATGCCGTAGCTGGACGTTAATGCCGTAGCTGGACGTTAATGCCGTAGCTGGGAGACTAAGTCGCGTAACCTGAATAAAGGTTCCTAAACGCAAGGTATGCAAGCCCATAGGCCGCAATGGCAACGGTCATCGTTGCGACAAAGCCGAAATACACTGAGAAAATTGCACAGAAAATGCCGCCAGCCACGGTAAACAAACCATTTAACGCCCATGCCCAAGCTACGGTGCCGTTCGGCTTATTTTCTATCACTAAAACACCCATAGGAAATGGCATCCCTAAAAAAAACGCAAGAGGAAAGATGATCGCGATAGAACTTAAAATACGCGTCACTGTCGAAAGTTCTAATAAGCTATCGAACAAAAATGTTTTGCATAAAAACACTAATACCGTACCGCAAAGAATCCCTAGAAACGGCACCCAAAATTTCGCTCGCTCGATTAATCTCATTTTTTCTGACATTAATGAACCGACTCCAGCCCCAAACAAGAAAGTAAAAAGAACAGTTGTATAGGTATAAAGCGGAAAACCGATCACCTTCATGAAAATTTGTATAAAAACCAATTCAAGAATAATAAAACCAAGACCTAAGCAACAAAAATAGGTAACAAAACTCGATTTTCCCACCCATTTTTCACGGCCAGTTTTCGCTAAAAGTAACGGTCCAAGAGTAAAAACAAAAGCGAACCCAAAAGCGGCGAATGCACTGACAAATAAATGAATGACATCAATTGGGTAGCCTGAAGATTTCTGCGAGTTTAATAACTCAGACACACCAAAATTAACGAAACGACTCTTATCTTGAATCGGCAATGTGTCTAGCGATAAACGTAGCGAATTGAAAAAAGGTTTGTTGTCGGTGGGTTCTTCAATCCGATACGGAACGCTGGCTAGCAATCGTGCGGGCAAACGCCCTGAAAAAAAATCATCGCTAAGAAAAGAGCCACTGGAACGCAATGGATCAACCGGAAAGCTGAACGCTTGCACGCGACTCATAAAACTCTTTACAGTATCTACTTCAAACTTCGACCAAGGGCTCATCTTAATCAGCATCGTTGGCAAATCATCCCTTACACCGTCTACCTCTGCGACCAGCACATGCTTTCGGAAGTCGCCCCGTCCAAGCTCAGCCCAAGCACGAGAGGCAGTAGCAACCATCTTCGGATATACGTGATGATTGATATGCAAGACCCCATTACCCGATAGATGCGTGAAGTACTCTTTATAAGCTTCAACCGTTTGCAAGTATGATGATTGCATGGAGCCACTGCCCGCGGCGATGCTTGAACTTGTGTGGTTGCTGAACATTTGAATAATGTCATAAGTTTTTTTTGATTGACGTAAAAAGCTCCGCCCTTCGCCACGTATTACATTTGCGCGCGAATCCGTCATGATATTGCCGATGTAATCTGCGTAATCTGTTTTACCCAGGTCAACAACCTTGCCAACTAACTCAATCGCGTCGACTTCGCTAGCGCCGTACGTTAGAGCCGCTTTCAATTCCTGACCGCCAGCACTACCAATGACGAGTACACGCGCATCTGTATCTCGCTTCAGATAGTGCGATACCAATACATATACATGCCAAAAGTGATTTCTTGCCTGCCAAGGCATCTGTTCACGAATGCGTTGGAAATCTCCATCGAAAGGGTAGAAGTAGCTCGATTGTGTGCCACCATCGTATGCTATCCACTTTTTCTTCTGTTGGTTAATCTCTTGTAAATCAAACACATCGATTTTCGATATTGGGTCCCACCATGTCCCCTCCGCACCTACGTTCAGCGATGACTTAAAACCACGTTTTTCCATATGAGGTGTAAACGTGTCAATCGAATCACGCGTAAATGGCAGCAACGCTATGATGACAGCAACAGCAGCAAGCAGAGCGCTGAAGCGCCTTGTATACTCCGCGACAAAACAGGCGCCCGCAGCAAGACTTAATCCGGCGACAACGAATAGAGCGCCGGCTGTCCCGACTAGAGGCAATAGTGGGACTAACATTACGCTACCGATCGCCGCGCCAATAAGATCCCAGAAATATAACGCGCGAATTTGCTTCACGTAGTGGGAAAAAACCAGTGATAAAACTAACCCGGCCAACAAGAAAGGCACACAAATAACCGTATAAATAAGCAAAAAATTTATTAACATCTCGCCAAACTGTTCGCCAGCGAGTCGCGTGTAGTCAAAGGGCAGTCGGTCTATCGCCCACTGCATGAGGAGCACCCAAACGGCCATCACTATAGAGAGAACTGTCAATGTTCGACTCAGGCTTTGGACGTTCTGAAGAGGCTTAATGGACAAATACACTCCAGCAAGGCCGAATGAGAAAACTGCAAGCGTAATTACCATGTACGCCATGTTAGGGTACCAGAGCACGTCAAAAATACGGATTAAATTAAGCTCTAGCAAAAGCGCTGCCAATGCTATGAAGAAAACTCCAACCGTTGTTTTACTCATTATTATACTCGTGTTCTATGGGGCAAGATTTAGCTAAACGCGAGATCCAATAGCAGGCGTTCAATGCAAAAAATACAATCACTTGAGATTCAAGGTGAAATAATGTGCGCAATATACACACGGCATGCTGCTTTGCCAACTCACCTATAACCGATACTAACAATCCAGTATACTCGCGCCAGCTATTAAAAAATCCAAGACTGAAGTCAGTGAGCATACAAAAACGATATCCTTCTCTAGCAATTGCCATTGTGGTCAGCCTGCTTACATGGCTACTGGTCTCGTTTAATGTTCAGGAGACTACCGCTCGAGTAATTATAAAAGGCTACTTTTATCAGGACACCTTGGTAGAAATTTATCGTGTCTCAGAGAGTGAAAAACGCCAATTATTCGACAGTTTCACAATCCCTGGTCAGAATAGACGTTACGAGCAGAGACAAGGTAGCGACAATATAAATATGCCACTACGAGAACTCGAAATCAGGTTCACGAAGACGGGTCCGCGCACCATTGCTGATCAGAAGTTGAACTCCGTACTCACATCAATACAACTAATCAAACCGTTTCAGACCCACTTCTTTTTTAACGGCGAAAACGTAGCCAAATTTTTTGTTGCAAATGAAGGCGAATTACGAAATAACGGAGAACTGATATTCGAATCACAAGGGAAAAGCGTCACAGTAAATTCGATCTCCGAAATAGGCAGAACTGGCTGGCAGGTAGTCGCAGGGATTCCATTACTGTTTTTCTTTGGCGTATTGTTGCTTGCCCGTAGCTCAAGGCTTCTTTCATTACCCGCTTTTAGCGATATAGCGCTGGGCAATAAAATCTCCACTAGCCGAGAGTTCGATACTATCAACGGCTTAAGAGGCATGGCTGCGCTATTGGTTCTCTTAAGTCATACAGCGCCAGGGTTTGAGGCATTACAAATGGGGCTTGCCCTGCTCTTCGTAATCAGTGGTTTTTTGCTTTCTAAGCCCTTCGTTCTCGACAATACGAAAATTTTTAGCTGGGCAAATATTGAACACTATTTGACGAAAAGACTAAAACGCATTTTACCCATGTACTATTTCTACGTCTTTCTGATTTACGTGGTTGCACTCAAGTTTGATACAGCTCTGCGACACTTCTTTTTCGTGCAAGGCGAAGGCCATTTGTGGCCTATGCCACAAATCTTTACTTTCTACATGCTACTGCCGCTAGTGCTATTAGCGACATCATTGTGTCACCGCTTACATCGTTTTTTACCAATAACCGTGCTAGTTACAGCAATATATTTTGCGTTTACATCAATGCGTGGTTGGACCCCGTATTATAATGGCAGCGGATATCAACAGTTTTTCCTGTTCTCATTTCTGATCGGTGTGCTTGCTTCCTACCTGCAATACGATCTTTTGACTAAGCCAAATATTGTTAATACTGGCGCTCGCTGGCGACAAGAAACATTTGGCTTAGTAGCCTTACTATTTACCTTTTTTGCAATAGCTTGGTCAGCCCCCTTGGTCGCACCGACAGCCATATTTAACTGGCTAAGCCAGTTCTGGGTAAAATGTCTCTCATGCGGTTTAATTATCCTTATGGCGTTGAATACGCCCAATTCGTTTTACCGTAAAATTGTTAGCAATTGGCTATTTAGATCGGTGGGCGTTATCGGGTTTAGCTTCTACATTCTTCACGGACTGGGGATGCAGCTATTTGAGCAAATACAGATTCAATACTTTGGAGTGTCCAGCGGTGCTGAACGCAGCTGGGTATTCGTAATCGGCTCATTTTCAATTACTTACTGCATGGCTATATTGAGTTACAGCCTTATAGAGCGACCGTTCTTCGGTTACCGCGCAGAACGAAGCGGTGAAAGTAGATAAAACAACTATTTATTGATCAAGTGGCGTTTGATAGCTATTTAAGATGTCTTGTGGATAGTTTATAAAAAAAGGGCTAACTGTGTTGGGCAATGTCATGCCCGATAGCTTCTCCTTGCAATTATTTTCTCGAGCTGCACTCAAAGTATCCCGATCAAGCGCCTCACCTACTATTTTCTGCATCAATTGATACCGTAAAGAGCCCATATCAAAAGCTCTCCAAGTCATCACTGGGCGACCGTCATGTTGGAATCGTAAACGCGGTAAAATATCAGGCACAGCATTAGAATTATTAATCGATTCTGAAGAAGTCCACGTGTTAGACGTTAGCCGCGATAGATATATATCATCATCGCCATCTTGAGCAGAAGCCCAGGCTAGATACACTGTTTCCGATCCATCATATAGAGCGGTTAGAGAAGATATTTCACTGCTTGTCTCAACCAGAGACACAACGTCACCCCACTCACCAAACTTATCACGTATTCGCAAATTCAAACTACTGCTGGAATTACTGTTTTCAATCCATGCTACTACGACTTTACCTTCCTCACGCTGCGCAGCAACCGCACCCGAGTTTTCATTGCTACTCTGGTATACAAGTTGTGCTAACCCTAATCGGCCCGCCGTATAATCCCATAGCTCGACCTTACTCGACTCTGGTTGGTAGGTAGAGGAAACAATGACCGCGCTACAATCATTTTGAGCAAGCACAGGATTTACGAACAGAATAATTGCGACAAGTAAGCCAGCAAAATTATTTCTGTTCGCACCATTCATAAAAACTCAGCTACGTACTTAACTGAACTTCATCGGCCGCTTTTTGATAACTCGGCAACTCATTAAAGTTCAAATATTTATAGATATCACCTGCAACCATATCTAGGTTTTCGGCGATTTTTAAATACTCTTTAACGCTGGGCAAATGACCTTTGACTGCAGCAACTGCGGCCAGCTCAGCCGACGCGAGGTAAACATTCGCGCCATCGCCTAAACGGTTTGGAAAATTACGCGTCGACGTCGAAACCACCGTACAACCCGGAGCTACACGCGCTTGGTTGCCCATGCAGAGCGAACAACCTGGCATTTCGGTACGCGCACCTGCTTTAGCAAATGTTGCATAGTGACCTTCAGCCGTTAGCTGTGCCTCGTCCATTTTAGTCGGCGGCACTATCCAGGTTCGAGTCGGGACTAGCGTGCCCATTTCATCGAATAATTTAGCGGCTGCGCGAAAATGACCGATATTTGTCATGCATGAGCCGATAAAAACTTCGTCGATTTTCACCTCACCACTGCCTAAAACCTCAGATAACGTCTTCGCATCATCGGGGTCATTAGGACAACACAGGATTGGCTCTTTAATCTCATTCAAATCAATTTCAATAACTTCAGTGTATTCAGCGTCAGCGTCGGCTTCTAATAGATCGGGCGTTGCCAGCCATTTTTCCATTTCCATAATTCGGCGCGAAATCGTGCGCACGTCCCCATAACCTTCGGAGATCATCCATTTCAACATGGTGATATTCGATGTAATATATTCGATTATTGGCTCTTTATTTAGCTTGATGGTACAACCACCTGCTGAGCGCTCAGCTGACGCATCCGCGAGCTCGAACGCTTGCTCTACTTTCAAGTCCGGCAAGCCTTCAATCTCTAAGATACGACCAGAGAAAATATTTTTCTTGCCTTCTTTCTCAACCGTCAGTAAACCCTTCTGAATAGCGTAGTACGGAATTGCGTGCACTAAATCACGTAAGGTAATGCCAGGTTGCATATCTCCTTTAAAGCGCACTAATACCGACTCAGGCATATCCAAAGGCATCACGCCCGTTGCTGCGGCAAACGCCACCAAGCCAGACCCGGCAGGAAACGAAATGCCAATTGGAAAACGTGTATGTGAGTCACCGCCAGTGCCAACTGTATCGGGCATTAGCATGCGGTTTAGCCAAGAGTGGATGATGCCATCAGCCGGCTTTAAAGAAACGCCACCACGGTTGCGAATAAAGTCCGGTAAATTAGCGTGTGTTTGCACGTCAACTGGCTTTGGATACGCCGCAGTATGACAAAACGATTGCATAACCAAATCTGCAGAGAATCCAAGGCATGCTAAGTCTTTAAGCTCATCTCGAGTCATCGGGCCCGTGGTATCTTGAGAGCCTACCGTGGTCATTTTTGGCTCGCAGTATTGCCCTGGGCGTACACCGTCTAAACCGCAGGCTTTACCAACCATTTTTTGAGCAAGGGTATAGCCTTTGTCGCTTTGACTGACAGGTTCTGGCTGACGGAACAAGTCTGACGCTTCAAGGCCTAGTGATTCACGAGCGCGCGCGGTTAAACCTCGGCCGATAATCAACGGGATACGACCACCCGCTCTAACTTCGTCTAATAACACTTGGGTCTTCAGCTCGAATTCAGAAATCACTTCATCAGTGCCATGGCGTTTGACGACACCCTCATACGGGTAGACTTCGATCACATCGCCCATCTCCATTTTGGACACATCCATTTCGATTGGTAGTGCGCCAGAGTCTTCCATGGTGTTGTAAAAAATGGGCGCAATCTTGTTGCCAAAGCAATAGCCGCCATCGCGCTTATTGGGAATGTGTGGAATGTCGTCGCCCATCGTCCACAACACCGAATTAGTTGCTGACTTACGTGACGAGCCAGTACCGACTACGTCACCAACATACGCGACTGGAAAACCCTTCTCTTTAAGTTCTTCAATTTTGCCAAGCGGGTCACCGTTAACATCAAAACCATCGCGAGGCATTTTCAACATAGCCAACGCGTGCAGGGGGATGTCAGGGCGCGACCATGCGTCTGGCGCGGGCGACAAGTCATCGGTATTCGTTTCGCCAGGCACCATGTAGACCGTAACAGTTATTTTTTCAGCAACAGGCTCCTTTGAGGTAAACCATTCGGCATCCGCCCATGATTGAATCACGCGCTTGGCATGTTCGTTGCCGGCATCAGCCTTCTCTTTGACATCGTAAAAGGCATCAAACATTAATAAGGTGTGTGACAACGACCCTGCAGCTTCATCAGCCAACTTGGGGTTATCTAATGCTTTGATCAGCGGTTCAATATTATAACCACCTAGCATTGTGCCTAATATTTCAGTGGCTCGTTCATCACTAATTAGTGGCGAGCTGGCTTCGCCATTAGCTACTGCGGCGAGGAAACTAGCCTTGACGTAAGCGGCTTGGTCTACGCCAGCCGGGACGCGGTTGGTGAATAAATCCATCAAAAAATCTTCTTCACCTGCGGGAGGACTTTTTAACAATTCAACTAGGTCAGCAACCTGGTTGGCATTTAGAGGCTCAGGCACAATGCCCATTTCAGCTCGTTCAGCGACGTGCGCGCGATATGCTTCTAACACAATAATTCCTCGGCTATTTAGCGAATGAAGGGGTGAATTCGTGGATTCGAAGAAACCAGAGCCTCCCGATTTAGGGCGCAAATTTTACTATACACGCACCCAAGTTTGAAGTGATACTATTAGCTTAGCCGACAAGATTCGGCGTATTTTGACTATCATGAGTGTGAATACACATTGAACGAAGTTCCCCTGGGAGTCTTATCTCTCGCATTATTCCTATTGATTATGCTGTCGGCATTTTTCTCATCGTCGGAAACCGCGATGATGGCGGTCAATAGATACCGTATCAGAACTCAAGCAGAATCAGGCAATCGCAGTGCGCGCTTGGTATTAAGCTTGCTAGCGACCCCAGACAAGTTGCTGGGGACTATTCTATTCGGCAATAATGTTGCCAATATCGCTGCGTCGACCCTCGCAACCGTGATTGGTTTACGAATGTTTGGTGACGTTGGCTTAGCGTATGCACCGATGTTATTAGTATTTCTAGTACTGATCTTCGCTGAGGTCGCACCCAAGACTCTAGCCGCGGTCAATCCCGAGCGTATCGCCTTCCCCGCTGCCTGGGTCCTCGCTTTCTTACAGGTAGTACTCACGCCCTTTGTTTGGTTGGTCAAAATTTTCTCGAACGGCTTACTACGCCTGCTTGGCGTGACTGTAGAAGTGCAAACCGACGCGCTTAGCAATGAAGAATTGCGGGCGGCCGTGAACGAATCCAGTGCGTTACTCAACAACTCTCATCAAAACATGTTGTTGCGTGTACTAGAGATGGAAAAAGTCACGGTTGAAGACGTAATGGTGCCACGTGCAGACATGCAAGCCATTGATTTAGATGATGAATGGGACGAAATTGTCGAACAACTCGCCACCTCTCACCATACGCGCGTACCCGTTTTCAAGGGCAGCATGGATAATTTTGTCGGCATAGCGCATATCCGCAAAATGTTTTACCTCTCGCAACTCGCCGACTTTAATAAAGAAACTATGATCACCATGATTCGCGAACCGTATTTCATTCCGGAAAACACATCGGTTACTCATGCGCTAACAAACCTTCAAGAACAGCGCCGCCGCTTTGGCATCGTGGTTGATGAGTATGGTGACATCAAAGGCCTTGTTACGCTCGAGCTGATTCTTGAGGAGGTAGTCGGCGATTTTACAACGATAGTGCCTGGGATGGATGATGAAATCACAAAAGAAGAAGATGGGTCCTATCTAGTACGCGGTAATGCCTACCTCAGAGATATAAATCGTCAACTACAATGGGACCTGCCGACCGAAAACGCAAAAACAGTGAATGGTTTAATAATTAACCAGTTAGAAGATATCCCGGAAGCGGCAACCTGTTTTAAGGTAGACGATTACACCGTAGAAATTGTACAAACTCGTGACACATCGGTGCACGTTGCACGATTAAAGAAGCTTAACGTCTAAAGTCTGTCATCACGATAGACAAGACGGCAAGAATCAAGAATAATCACAAAACGAGTGAAATACGCATTTGGTGCTTGCCCAGCCCCATCCTGTTAAGATATATTTGTAGAAATAACAAATACATATAAACGATACTGAATCCATCTTATGAAAAATATAGCCATTTCTTTAGCAATGACTGTTTTGCTGGCTGCGTGTAGCAGTGGGTCAACGGTAGCACCGCTACCTTCTACAGTTAACAGCCAATTTACCGGCTCATTCGTAAATCAGAATAATAGCCAAGCAGGCACAATACGGTTAGATATCGCTGAAACGGACGCTGGTGCAGTGACTGGCAACGTAATAATCGAGAGTACTGGATTTGGTCGCTGCATTGCGAACGGAACGGTTACCGGAGTCAACAACGGCTTCAACCTAAATTTGATGTCAGAGCAGGCCCGACGGCGCTTTGTGGTGACTACTACACGCACACGCGTTACTGGCATGGATGATATGGGCAATCCAATCACAGCGACATCTGAAAGTGTCAGATTTTCGGATACGAGAGTATCTCCCAGCAGCAGCAGCGATGGTCGTGGTAACTCTACTGACGTCACCGTCGCAGAAGAAGACGTGACGGGCACGATTAACTTTCAATTTGCGATTAGTAATAATGGCAATACTTTATCCGGAACTTATACCACCAGCGACGACCTTTGCAGTAACAGCACTGGCACGGGTGAAGCAACGCTGAATCGCTCGTAAACCTAATACGGTAAGAGCGTGTGCTAAGGCAACATGTTGAAAAGTAGTACATTAAAATTAGAAAAGGCCATCATTAAAACGATGGCCTTTTTGTTTTTTTTCAACGGGCAACTATCTGCCGAGCCTTCCACAGAAGAAACAGGCAAACAAGCAATCGATTTGTATTTCGCGCTTGGCGATAAACACGGGTTTCCGAGCGCCGATCGTAAAACTAATTTTAATTGCACCGACAAAATCTACGCCGCGCTAAGTCTCGCCAACTTCGAGAAAAAAAGATACACGGTGTCATTTACGTGGGTCGATCCTAACGGTGAAGAGCGAGAGAGGACTGAGTACCCCTTCACAGTGACTGAGAGTACGACCAAGTTGTGGAGTTGGCTAAGTCTCTCGCGAGCAAGAGGAGCAGGTATGATTCAGTGGATAAACCCAGCGGCGGGTTTGGAAGAGTTCATTGGCCCCTGGCAAGTTGAAATCAGAGTTAACAACAAAAAGCTAGTGACGGAAAAAGTCGAAATTACCTGTTAAGAACAGAATAGAGTCAATTTACCATCACTCTTTATTGATTGCGCACATCGATTCAAGGACTGGCGATGTTCACTCATCTAGCAAAAGTGTTATCACGGGAACGAGAGACGACGCCCCCGAACGTTCTGGTTCAATTGCATCTTTCAAAAATTGATCGAACCACGTTCTAGCAATAACGTCATACCCTTCAGACGTAGGATGTAAACGCAGCGTCCGCCCGTTAAATACCTCTACATCAAGTAAGCTCAAGCCACCGTTCCCGTCTTGAACAAAGCGAGCATAATGATCGACTATCGGAGCTTGTCTCGATTGGGCCGCCGCAACGATTCGGCTATTGTATGGAGTGACATTACGGTCTATGCGCGGTGTTATTGTTCCAATGACAGGAACAAACCCAGCTGAACGGGCTCGGTCAATCATCAGTTTTGTGTTGAACTCGGTATCGGATGGTGACAAGCCAGAACCAAAATCATTGGTTCCGTACATAATCAGTACGTAATAGTTATCGGCAGGGTGAGTATTAAGAGTAATCTGTAACTCACGAAAAATTCGCTCGGCCCCATTTCCGGGACGATTGCCAGTATTTGAACCTCCGCGGCCCCAATTCGAGACAATAGAGTTCCGACGCTCCTGTCTCATTAAGCTATCTAACTTATCACTCGCAGGTAAAGCTGGAAATTCGCCGTCATTCCCCAACCTGCCAGAACCACGTCCAGGCCTTAAAGCCAGTGGAAACGAGGAGTTCTCGCCGATAGTGATACTGTCACCAAATAAAGCGATAAGGTTAACCTCGCGAGCGAGCGCAGCTTGATCGACCATGAGTCCAACAAATAGGGAAACCAGCGATACAGTAATTTTAAATACGTTAAACATTGATAAATTTCAGTTGCTCTCAGAGCTCTAATAATTGTCGCGAATCACGACCGATTGAAGCATTTGATTCTTTGGGAAGTGCAACACAGCTTGGATTTCAGTCGACGCATCACTCGGTAAAGAAACATCATTTAGACCGAGTGAGTCAACCAACTCAGATTGCTGGCGTAGCTCTAAATCAGCATTGATAGAGAATTTTTTAATCTTAGTGTGATAGCTATTTGAACTTTGATCGAACGCCTGCCACTCCACAATTACGTCGCCAGTCTCGCTCATCGACGAAACAGGCAAGCTGTCTGGCGTTTCGTTTGGCTCGTGGACGAGCTCCGGTTCACTCCAGGTACCGCCAATATTACGGCTCACGACAACGTCACTATAAGAATGAGTGCTGGCCGACCAGAAAACCCAACCTTGCCCGCCAAGATCGTAAACAATTGAAGCGGAAAAATTTTCTCGACCAAAATCGCTAAAGAGACCAGCTGGCGACCAAGAAAGAAGACCATCTGCATTCAGAATGGCCCGCATCTGCATCAAAACCATTTTGCTGCGGATTTGCTCTGTCCAAATGAGGGTCTTGACACCACTCAAATCGGTGCCCAATGCAAGCGAGGTTAAAGGGTTATCACTGCGATATATCGCCTCGTCATCGACGGTCCAAGTTTCGCCGTCATATCGGGCAAATCTAATACTTTTCTCGCCTTCAAACGATTCTATCCAAGTCGACTCCGCGAGCGCGGCGAACACAGCAGGCGACAGACAGAAGAGGAAGATAAAAAGTGTCAGCTTTGCAGTTAATGATGTCATTTACAATGGCAGCGGCTATAGCCAGATGAGCCGAACTCGGCCGTTTATCAGTGCACAGATTATATAAGAACGCTTAAGCATATAAATCATTACTGCCAAAGATTTATTACATATTTTACAAAGCTGGTTGGGCGCACGCGTTCACAGCAGTGCTCAAATCTTAGAATTGCCCGAGAAGAGCTCCCGGGTTCTCGCCTTGACGTTAACTGTTGCTTACTCGAATCCGCGAAACAAGACCTCTAAGGTGTGGTATATGGATGCGTCAAACCCTAGAGCATCAAGCTGCAAGCTGAATTTTGCGAACCGAAAGAGGTACTAGTTTAGCCTGCGTGATGGCCGCCTGAGTGTTTACAAATAAGAAACATCAACGTTTTAAAACAAAAGACTCTCGGTGTGCCGCACTGAAGGCTTGTGATTTCAATTTAGTGATTTCTTACCAAGAGACCACCCTTGGACAAATTTAGCCTTATTATGCTATTAGCGAAGGCTAGCAAGGTTCTTAATAGTTCTGTGGGGTATTAGAGTCCTGCATTGTAAACTACATTCCTATGGTTTATCGCTACGCGACCCGCCGTTGGCCGTCCAGGAGTGGTACATGGATGTGCCGTTTACAGACCGAAGGATCGAAAGATGCTCCTGGGGTCTTTGTTTAGATACCCTTGGGGTACACACGGTTGCCCCGCTGACGTACATGGATGCACTAATGCAGCGAGAGCAGGATGCCTAAGCGCTATCGAATAAGACCCCGCAATATTCAAATGTATAAAAAGCCAGTATCGTTCTTAATAATTCAGTGGGGCATCGGGGTCCTACTTTATTCGTCGCATCCCTGCGACTCACCCCTACGGGGCGGCCTTTGGCCGTTTAAATCCGCTCCATGCGGATTTATCACACGGAATTACCGAGCTGACGTGCATGGATGCACTAAAGCAGCGGGCGCAGGATGC
>CALIVT010000003.1 GCA_938048185.1 uncultured Arenicella sp. | reverse complement strand
GCTAAACGCTGAGTCTGGTGTGTCCAACCTACATTCGTCGAAAGCCATTCTTCCCGTCTTTGGCTTTGCTTTTGCTCTTGGTGACGGTCGATCGCGGCTTAAGCACAATCTTGCTTGCAGACGCAGAGTCAACACCGAATACGTATCGACGAATCTCGTCTTCGATTTGTTGATAGATTGTTTTTAATTCTGCGCTCTTCGATGCCCTCGCGTAGGACGCGACTTTGTTAAGCACGTTTGGGTCGCGAAGTTGAATCGTCACCCCATGTTTTGCTTTGATAACCCGGCTGAATTTTGACACAAGCATAATGCACGTTGCGCCCACGTCCTGAATTCTAATCTCAGTGAGATTAATTTTAGTTTCGCTGTTCACGATATGTCTCCAAATAAACGGCGCACCCCGCGCCACCCGAACTGGTCTAAAGTAAACAATCCTTGATGTGTACTTTAAAGAGCAGTCTACCCGTATTTAATAATAAACCACATCGAATGAGGAAACAACGTTTAGCTTAGAACGATATTTGACATGTCGCCTAGGTGTCAATAAATACAAATTTTGATGTTATTGTTGAATTTGGTAGTACGGTTTCACATTCTTTTACAGCTAAAGCTTTGATTGTTAAGAACATTACGAATACTATCAGTCTCCAGACAGCGTTTTAACTGACAAATGTCTTGAGAGGGTGTTTGCTTTAAATGAGGGGTTACCTTCGGTAATGGTTGGATCATAATTAACGCAAATATATAAGTGAAAAGTGACTAGAGTTTCTTGGATTGGCCGTTAGCTAATCGTCTCTATTCGAATATATGACATTACTAGCGTGGGGCTAATTATAATGGGGTTAGAAAGATTAATGCGTTACAAGGGGCTTACCCTTGCTACGTTCTCCTTGGTTGTAGCTTTTTTATTGTACTTATTGCTAAGTTCGGTGATTCAGGCGAAGGCCGTCTCGGATACGCAATACGCGGCTTCGGTGTCGCATCTGATGGATCGGATGAATTCAAATATGAGTGCGCAACAAGCTAAGCGGCTGACTAGCTCGCTGAACGGTTTTATCTCAGGCGGTGTTGTGCGTGTTGCTGGCAACGATATTTCGGTAACACCGATTGAAAAATTCTTCTCGCCGAACCAATCGAATGCTAGCCAAGTGTTAAAGCTTTTGAGCGAATCGAAGTTCAGTGAAGCGTCGGTTGAAGCGCAGCTACTGTCGAGTGGCGTTCAGCGTCAGTTAGATCGTAAGCTAAGCTTGTCTAAGTACATGCAAATAGCGGCCGCGGTGCTCTGTGTAATGTTGTATCTGCTAGTGATTGTACCGATGATTATGCGTTTGTCTGAGAACGAAGAAACCAGCGCAGAAGTCGTTAAGGAAAGTAAAGGTATTATGAATACCGTAAGCGAGGGCTTGTTTCTACTCGACAAGGATCAAACTATCGGTATCGAGCAATCAGCGTCGCTTAAGCAGATGTTTAAGTCTGAACGTGATTTAGAGGGCGACTTTTTTGATTTTATTTCTCAATATGTTTCACAGCACACGGTGCAGACTGCGCGTGAATATTTAGGCTTGTTGTACGGTGAGCGTGTAAAAGAAAAATTGGTGAAAGACTTAAATCCGCTGAATGAGGTAGAAATCAATCTCGTTCGTCGTGACGGCAGTTACGAGAATCGTTATCTCGATTTCCAGTTTAATCGCGTACTAGAAGACGAAAAACTAAGTCATATTTTAGTATCAGTGACTGATGAAACAAAGCGTGTTCTACTCGAACGCGAACTTGAAGAAACTAAAATCGAGCAAGAAGCGCAAATCGACTTGTTGTTGAGTGTATTGCACATCGACAGCAAGCAGTTGGCGGCTTTCTTTGAGACTGCTGAGGTTGATCTAAACGAGGCGAATCAAACGCTTGAAAGTCGTGGCCACGGTGATTCTGAGATTCGTAATAAAATTGTCAGTATCTCGCGCATTATTCATAAACTGAAGGGTGACTCAGCCGCACTAGGTCTGCATAAGTTCGAATTCGCCGCACATGAACTCGAAGAAGAACTTGCGAGAGCGAAAAACGAGAACCAAACCTTGTCAGGCAAAGAGTTATTGCCTTCACTTACTAAGCTTAAAGATTTATTTTCTGAGCTTAAGAAGATGCAAAATATGGTTGCTAAGTTGGGTAGTCATGGGCCAGGCGATCTGCTAACCGCAGAGCCAAGCTCGGAGCAAGCTGACGTTGCTGCAGCGCAAACACTCGGTACTAAACCCACTGGCATTGCGGGTGTGCTAAGCGACTTAGCGTCGACGGTTAGCAAACGCAATGGTAAGCGAGCGCATTTGAGTTTGTTTGGTTTAAGCGAAAGCGACATGCCGGCGTCGGTCAACGATGAGCGCCAAGAATCCTTTAAGAGCATCGCAGTACAGCTCGTGCGAAACAGCATTGTGCACGGAGCGCTCGCGCCAGAGGAGCGTTTGGCGTCTGGTAAGTCAGACTTCATTAATATTGCGGCTAGCTTAAGCGAAACCGACGACAGTCATGTCTTAGTTATTCGTGATGATGGCGAAGGCTTCGATAACAAGAAAATTATCGAACGCGCTGTTGCGCTTAACCTCTTCAAACCGGAGCAGCTTTCCAAGCTCGATGAGAATAATGCTTTTCGGCTCGTTTTTCACCCGGGCTTTACTAGCTTGGAAGAAGCCGACCTGGATGGCGGCCGGGGCATGGGTTTAGACCTTGTGCATAAGATGATTAAGGATATGGGTGGTGCGATTGCGGTTCAGCATAAGGCTGGGCGCTATTGTCAGTTTAAAGTAACAATTCCCAAGAACGTATAGCCTGGTGGTATATCGGCTCAGGAGAACGTCTCCTGAGTTGGTGGTGGCTGATCAAAACACAATATTTAGGTAGGGGTAGCTATGAAATTTATGGTTGTAGATGACTCGATGGTAATTCGAGAAAAAATTGAAAATATTCTAAAGGATGAAAATTTTGAAATCGTTGGTACAGCGCAAAACGGCCTCGAGGCACTCGAGCAATTTAAGGCGCTAAAACCTAGAGTGATGACGCTTGATATCACTATGCCGTTAATGGACGGCATTGAAACGATTGAGAAAATTATGGAAATCGATTCCGAGGTGCGAATTCTAGTGGTTTCCGCATTGGCCGATAAAACGACACTAATTAGAGCCATGCACTTAGGTGCTTACGGGTTTTTATGCAAGCCATTTCGAGATATTGAATTGGTCGACGCAATTGAAGAATTGATTGAGGACATTGTCTAATGAAAGAGAAAAGTTTAAGCGTTTTTGTTGACGGGCTAACCAATTACTTTGACACGGTTTCACCGCTAAAAGCCAAGGTTAGCACGCCGTTCTTAATTCAAGACATCAATGAGTACCTCTTTGATTTCACCGGCATTATTGGTATCTCTGGTAACCACAAGGGCTCTATCTTCTTTTCGGCTCCGAGAATTATGATGGTGAAACTGATCTCGGAGGTCAGTGCTCAAACCACGCGTGACGACAAGCTATTAGACCTGGTTGGTGAAGTAAGTAATACCTTGTCTGGTAATGCGCGCAGAGAGTTTGGCGATCAATTTATGTTGACCACCCCCATTACGTTTATGGGTAAAAGTCAGCATATGAGGGTGTCCGATGTGACCAATATTTATGTGGTGCCGGTAATGTGGCAAAACATGAAGGCCCATCTGATTATTAACCTTAACGAAGAGTAGTTGGGTACTAGGGGTAGAGAGAAATGAAAAATTTAAAATTTTTGTTGGCGACTGTGGGGCTGCTAATGTTGTCAACCACTGCATTCGGTGAGGGCATTAATGTGCCTGATTCAGCGGCTAAGATAGACGATGTTTTCAGTGTGGTTCATCTGATCTGGCTGTCAATTTGTTGTGCCTTAATATTGATCATGCAGGCTGGCTTTTTATTGGTTGAAGGCGGCATGGTGCGTTCTAAGAATGCGATCAACGTAATCCTAAAAAACTTTACCGACGTTGGCTTAGGCACCGTCGGCTATTGGGTATTTGGTTTTGGCTTGATGTTTGGCGCGAATGAGTCAGGCTGGTTTGGCACATCAAATTTCTTGCCGATTTTCGATAACAGTCTGAGTTCGCTCGATTTGTTGTATCAAATGATGTTTGCCGCCACGGCGGCAACAATTATGTCTGGCGCCGTGGCCGAGCGCTTCAGCTTTCTGCCCTACATTATTGGCGCGTTTATTGTTACCTCGTTAATTTACCCTATCTTCGGCTCTTGGGTTTGGGGTGGTAGTGGCGAGAATCAAGGCTGGTTGGCCGGTTTAGGCTTTATCGACTTTGCGGGCGGCACGGTGGTTCACTCAGTGGGTGGTTGGTGTGCGTTGGGTGCGTTAGTCGTAATAGGTCCGCGCACGGGCCGGTTTAGTCGAAAAGGTGACGTGCATAATATTTCAGGTCATAGTTTGCCTTTCGTAGCACTGGGTGGGTTTATTTTGTGGTTTGGTTGGTTTGGGTTTAACGGCGGTTCCGCTGACACCGACCTATCAAACTTAGGGCAAATACTATTGAATACTCATCTAGGCGCAATTGGTGGCATTTGCGGATCGGTTGCTTGGTTAGCACTAACAAAACGCGGCTTTATGATGGTGATGATTGTGAACGGCGCTTTGGGCGGGCTAGTATCCGTTACTGCAGCCGCTGATATATTGCAGCCGCAGTACGCGTTTTTAGCGGCTTTCTTCGGTGGGATTTTAGTTGTTGTTTCTGCTGAAAGCCTAAACCGATTCCGAATAGATGACGTTGTTGGCGCGGTATCGGTGCATGGTTTTTGTGGCGCGTGGGGAACCTTAGTCGCCGGGCTGTTTTATCAAGGTGATATGTTCAACCTTGAGCGAATCGTGGCTCAGGTGGTCGGTATTGTTGCGGCATTCGTGTGGGCATTTGGTGCGTCGTTCTTAGTTTTCAAAGCGTTAAACCAAGTGTTTACGCTGCGTGTTTCTACCAAAATGGAACAGCGTGGTTTGGATATCAGCGAGCACAAAGAAATTGGCTATAGCGACTTTGTGATAACGCACGTTCGCGCTGACCAATAGGAGCTGCTACGATGGCTGAACAAAATGAACTAAACCAACGTGTGGTTTACTATGGCTTGCGCAGGATGACGTCCTCGCGCAATGAAATCAGCGCAGGCTTTACTCGCTGGTACCAACAATTCGGGTCACAACCGCTTGATGTGATCGAGGTCGTAACCGATCTCGTCGCCCATTTGGGCGTGGGTGTGGCTGAGAAGAAGGCGCTTATGCTCGGCATGCACTCAGCATCATCTAAGCTTTTTGCCGAGTTGGAACCGGTCCCGAGCGTGCTGTTGGAGAGCATCGGTAGCGGCGCTGTTCAATCAGTGAACGACGTTGTTGAGCCTGCTGCTACCAGTGGTAGACCACCTGAGGTCGAAACCTTAGAGCGCTTTTTACAGCTCTCGAGTCAATACCTCAAGCGCAGCAGTGCTGGTAGTTTCAATGAACTGGCGGACATTCTCAGTGATGAGAGCCTTCCTAACGCACCGGCTGACGCCGTAGATAGCTTACGGGCCTGGGGCAAAAGTGGCTTGATTGATATTAGTCTAAATAGCGGTTTATCAGTCGATGCATGTCAGAATATTGCGCATGATTATTATGTTCTGGTGAGTGAGGTGGTTGGGCCAGTTGTTGCTGATACTACAATCAATAAAACAATCGATGACTTATTAACGTCTGAATTGGCACAACGGTTCAACCCAAGAGATTTGCTGTAATTAACTTAGTTTCTCAGACTTTAACCGCTATCCAATCGGCTATTGCTAGCTTGGGTGGCGGTTTCGCATTTTCTATACTTTGATCTAGGTCGGCACCAAAGGTGCACACAGGCGTGACTAATTGATAAACGTGACAGGGCTTAGCATCTGTTCTAGCGCAGCGCCTTACTTCCCTGGCTAGGTAAGATTCCGATGTAGGTTAGACTTGAGTCGCTAAGGCGATGTGGATGAAGCTGCGGCGATGCTGCTATAAGTTGCTTCCATGCACACAAGTTTACGCAAGTGGGCACTCCCAAGCTCATTTTTGAGCCGGTTTACGCCGCGTCTTGTTGGCGTTTGGGTTGCGCCGCTTGAGCTGGAACAAAAGCAGCCGTGCCGTTAGTCGTCCAACCTTTGTTTAAGATCGGGTGCTTCTTACTTGCGCCACTACACACTCCAGCAGCCGAGTTTTCTGGCAGCATGACGCCGCAGGCGTGGCAGGCCGTGATTTTGATCTTGCCATTACGCGGATTACTAAAGATAACCCAATTATGGGGCGTTTTAGTTTCCCTGGGCTCACCCGTTAAAATTCTAAATATATCAACCATTTGTCTGTGTCTCCTCAAGCATACTATTAGTATTCTAGAGCAATTGAAGTGGTTTAACGCAGCTCAACTAGACGATTTTACATTTGTTGTTACTTTAGGGTTTACAAGAGTCAATAATCTAACTTTCAATCGCGTGTGCAAGGCCTAGCGCCTATCAATGCTGATCAGTTATCGAGCTTGATTGTGCCGCTCATCGTTTCAAGCTTGACCGTGCTGTTGCCGTCGCCGAGCCTAAATTCCAGCGAGCCCGAGAATATTGATCTACTTGATGGATCATCGTCACTCAGGCGATTTTTGATGTCACCGCCGGGCCCTGTCTCAATGTCGAATGAGGCATTAAGCTTTTGGTTCTCAAGATGCAAGTCAATGTCGCCGCTGACGGTGTCGGCGTCCAAGCGAGCGTTATCTGCGAGCCCTAGTCGAACATCGATGTCGCCTGAAACAGTTTCAAGTTCGACACGCTCAGCCATTCCGATGCTTGCTTCGATGGCACCCGAGACAGACCGCGCGTCGAAATTCGTTGCGCTTGCGTTCGCGTCTATGTCGCCGCTGACCGACGATAAGTTAAGCCTGCCTGATGCACCGTTGACGACTACGTCACCACTAACCGATTCTAAGTCAATTCTACCGTTGCCTCCTGCAAGCTCAATGTCACCGCTCATGGTATTGGCACGCACTGAGTTCACTAGATTTTTAAAATCAAAGCTCACTGAGTGTCCGTCGGCCCTCACCTGGCTTTGCCGCGGTGCGTTAATCGTAATATCTACTTTGTCATCTTTGCGGTGCCCCCAATACCCGTGCTTGCCAGTAAGTTCAATGCTGATGGTGTTACCCTTTCGCTCGAAAACGAAGTTATCAATCTTGCCAGAAATTTCGCCTTGAATTTGTACCATAGGCTTGTCCCAGCCAATAAGCTCGACCATGCCATCCATTATCTCAATATCAAGTTTACCGTGTAGATCGGCCTCTAAAGATTGCTCAATGCGCTCTGCGTAAACACCCAATGGTAGGCCTAGCAGTAGTAGAGTTATTAGTATTCGCATGTATTTCCTCGCTAAATGGGCAAGCCATTTACTGATTTGAATTTGTTTAGAAGCTTGAGCTCCTGTTGGTAAGTACGTGCCAGCATAGTGGAGTAATTGACGTTCATAGGGTGTGCCAAAATGGCTTCTTTAAGTTGCAGCGAAGCCTGGTCTATGGTCAATAGCACCGCTTGCACTTCAGCAACTGTATCAGGATTGATTTCGCCAAGCTCACCGTTCAGTAGCGCGGCAAACTGAGCTCGAACCTGATCGTGTTGCGATTCGATTAATTGAATTTGGCTTTTTTGGTACTCGACATAACTTGCTTGTAACTCGTAGGTTTGTTGCGCGCGTTGGAATGACAGCGCTGATAAGATGAAGGCACCGATCGCGAGCATAACGCTCGCCGCGACTGAGCTTACTAGCCAAAGCGAGCGTTTTGGCTTGCCGGTAAAGCGAATGCGAGACTGAATTTCAGGCCACAAGTCACGCTCGGGTTGTATGTCCCAGCCTAAGTCGTCCCAGTCTAAGTCGCTTAAGGCGTTGCTTGGTCTACTCTTGTCGGTCATGTCAATTGTGTTGCGTTCGCTTTTAGGGCTGCTCGGGCACGATGCAAATGTGTTTTCGATGTGCCAATTGCCATACCCGTTATCGATGAAATTTCATTATGTTGATAGCCTAAATATTCGTACATGATGAGCACCACGCGAGCAGTGGCAGGTAAGCGTTTCAACGCTGTGTCGATGTCGCGCCGCTCGCCGTGCGGCCGGTCTGTACTAATGGTTTGGTCATAGTCTTTATCATCTAAACTCTCTATTTGCCATTTGTTATGTTTACGTAGATGGCCGATGACGACATTACTGGTTAAACGAAATAACCAACTGCTGAATGCGCTGTCGCCACGAAAGCTGCCGATTTTTTGCCATGCTCTTACAAACGATTCTTGGCATAGGTCTTCGGCCAGTTCTTTTTGTCCACAAAGCCGCAAACACAGGGCATAAGCCTTCCCTATATTAGCTCGATACAGCTTTTCGTAGGCAGTCTGGTCGCCATTTTGGCTACGAAGCACCAGCTGCGATTCGTCTTCAAGCAAGATTAAATCTCATATGTTTAGAAGTAAGACAGCGTTTGCTCGCAAAAGGTTTACATGGGGGCGAAAAAAAAGCAAAAAGGGGCAGTATCTGATAAATAAAAAAAGGGCGAGGATGTTCCTCGCCCTAGATAAACGCTATTTGGTGACTTAAATCATTCCTTGCTTAAGCTTAGGCCATAGCGTTCGTAAATCGATGCACCCAATATCAGGCCGCCACCGACTAGGCCGATAATCATCCAGCTACCGAGTTGTGCCAAGTGCACCAAGTCAAAGAATACGATCAGGCTCGCCGCAATCACGCTAATAATTGACATAACCTGGCCGGCGACAGGTTTGTGCAGAGTCTTGCTCGCGTAAATGTTGAGCGCAAGCAATGTACCGCACAGCACTAACGCTTGCAACGAGTAGATAAACTGAGTTTCACTAACCGCTAACAGAAGAATAAGCGGCGCGGTTATTGCCGTTGTCGTCGTCGTCATGACGCTTTTCCACGCCGGCTCGCGGCCATTAATAAGCTGCTCCGTAGCAAAACCAATAAACACAAGCATTGGGATAAAGAACGAAAACGAGCCAAAGCTGGACGGTAGAATGTCGCCGACCAGTAACGCAATAACCATGCCTAAGGCGTACTGAGCAATCTCAAGCATGCGCGCAGCCGTTACCCCCATTTCCATCGTAATACTGCGCAGACCTGCGAACGCGAGAGCGCTTACGACCAACAAAGTGATTTCGTCGATATGATAGAAGCTCAACGCGCGAGCAATAATAATCAGACCTGGCAATAACAGCATGCCAAGCGCGGCTTTGGCTTCTTTGGTAAACGCCAGTTTCTCAACCTTACTCAGGCGCTTGATCAGCATCCATGCGACCCACAAGGCAAACGCCGCTAAACATGTTGCCACCAGCGATGAGCGAACCGGTATTAGCAATAGTGTGCACAGTGATAAGAAGCCGATGGTCAGTGGTTTGGAAATTTGCCGAGCAAAGACGCTAAAACCAAAGAAACTAACCAGCGACAGCAAGGCGACCGCGCCGAGGAACACCGGCGCGAAGGTGGTCGCGTTGATCACCTCCCATTTCATCATTGCCGGGTAGTCGACGATCATCGTGTCGATCGCAAAAAGCGAATAGGTCAGTGACCCTAAAATAGTAAAGTTCGCGACTACTGATACCAAGGCGAGGCCAAAGAATACCCGTGCGCCTTTGAACTCTTTGATCAAGAACGTAAGTAATAAACCGGCGCCCGACAATAAGCCGGTTTGTGCTAACAGTTTTAGGTAGCGACTAATATCGTTACCGTCACTCCAACCTTTGAGCATGAACAAGGACATAGAGACTAAGATCGCGCAGGCGCCGAAGATGCGAATCAGCTGTGACAGCGACGCAATGCTCTCTAAGCGCTCACTCAATGAGCGTTTCTGGCGATGCGGCATCGCACGTTCTTCGACCGGCTCATTCGAGGCTATATCCGCCGTCGGGTGCATGGTATTAACGTTCATTGTCGGCCTCCGGTGATTGTTCGTTTTGAGTAATGATCGCGAGTTGCGCGAGTAAATCAGCCTCGTCCTCTTGGCGCGTTAGCTCCACATCCAAGAAGTCGCGGGCGCAGGCATCACTGACCGCGAACTCGTGCTCGAGTACCGCCGATTCCCAGCGCTCGAAAGTGTCACTTAAACTGTCGTCGGTACTGGCATAGGCAACGGCGCGGTTTACATCAGCGACCGTTTGTCGTGAGCGCATTAAATTGTGTTTTTGCGTCATCTCATCGAGTTTGGTTTGCAGCGTTTGCAGATTGGCACTGACTTCACGAATCAGCTCTCCTTGTTGTTTCTCGGAATAACTTAGGCGACCAATATCGGCTTCACATTGATTGCGTCTAGCAACGCACTGCAGCGCCTTTTCCTGTTCAGTGCTGGCTAGCTTAGCTGCACGCTCGGTCCACACATCATATTGCTCACGCGCTTCTTTTAGTTGGCTTTGATAGGCGGTGTGTTGCTGTCTGAGGGTATTAATACGGGCTTTGGTTTTGGCCACCGATTGCCGGGTCTGTTTAATACTGGCTTCGACAATTGCGTCATGATTTTCTAATTGGCCAACCGCAGAGTCTAGAGTTGCTGAGATCGTTGTTGATAGTCGTTTTATCAATTTCATAAGTGCCTCCTGATTCGGCATAGCGTTGATTAAGACTGACGACATCGTGACGTGAGGTGTTGACAGGAGCAACTACTTCGGTGAAAGTAGAGAAAATTTGAACGAACGGTTTAGAATAATTGTACTTTTTAAGCGTTAATCGAAGAGTCGAGGGTTTAGAGAGGAAAGAGGAAAAGGCCAGTGGCAAGAACGAAACAGATCGTTGACGCGATCAAAGTTGCGCTCAAACAGCAGGGCATCACGTATCGCGTACTCGCGCAGAAATTGGCGGTATCGGAGTCGACGGTGAAGCAAATGTTCGCGAATGGAAATTTTAGTTTGAACCGCCTAGACGCCATTTGTGAATTACTCGAGCTCGATATCACTGCGTTACTGGAACTCTCAGAGTCGTTAGAAGACCGTGTTACTGCGCTGAGCCTTGAGCAAGAGCAGGCTTTGATCGAAGATAAGAAGCTGTTAGTGGTCGCGTATTGCTTGGTTAATCATTGGAAGGTTCACGAGATTGTTGCACGCTACCAAATCAGCGATACTGAAATAGTTACCCTATTGGCACGGCTTGATAAGATGCGCTTAATTGAATTGCAACCCAATAACCGTGTGCGCCTGATTATGGCGAATAATTTTTCGTGGAACCCGAATGGGCCTATTGAGAAGTATTTTAGATCGATTGTGCAGACCGAGTTTTTTAACTCAACGTTTGAAGAAGATGGTGCTTTACGGGTTGTTAAAAATGGAGTGCTTACCGTAAAAAGCCACGCGGATTTGCGCAACCGCTTAAAAATGCTCGATGCATTTTTCGACGAGCTCTCAGAACAAGAGCGAAAACTGCCGGCGTCAGAGCGCAAAGGTATTACTATGATTCTTGCTATACGTAATTGGCACGTCAGTATTTTTGCTGATTTGGAGCGCATACAAGATTAAAACCAATTGGAAAAAAAGAATGAGTGAATCGTCGAACATCAAGCCCGGAATGTGGGCGCGTGCAGCCGATATAGCCGCACAAACACCAGTGGAACGAAACCGCTATGTCGATTTATTGCGGGCGCTATCAATTAGCGCCGTGGTTCTCGGGCATTGGATAATCGCCGCGCCCGGCTTTGTCGACGGCGTACGTAGCTTGGATCATTTGCTGGAAATTCAACCGTGGTCGCGTTGGCTAACGTGGGTGTTTCAAGTTATGCCGGTGTTCTTTTTTGTTGGGGGTTTTTCCAATGGCGTGTCGTGGGACGGCGCTCAGAAAAAAGGCGTGCGCTACTCGTTTTGGTTAGAGTCCCGACTGCGTCGCTTGCTTGGCCCGGTAATACCACTGGTGATACTGTGGGCTGCGCTGGGAATTGTTGGGTATGCGTTGGCGGTACCCAATCAGATGATCAAAATTGGTTCGCAAATTTCCCTTGTGCCGGTGTGGTTCTTGTCGATTTATTTCATTATTGTGATGCTTGTGCCAGTGACCCGCGCGCTGTGGCGCAAACTCGGTCTGTGGAGTGTCAGCTTGCCTTTGTGCATGGCCGTGATTGGCGACTTGGTGTATTTCAATACGACTCACCAGTGGTACGGTTGGTTTAACTATTTCTTTATTTGGGGTGCGGTGCATCAGCTTGGCTACGCCTGGCAACAGCAACGTATTGGCGGCACCTTACCCAGTTTTTGCTTGGCCGTGGCGGCGGCTACGTGCCTCGTATTACTGACCCAATTCGGTCCTTATCCGATCAGCCTCATCGGCGTGCCGGGGCAAGAATTCAGTAATACCACGCCGCCTAAGTTACCACTGATCGCCTTAGGGCTGACTCAGATTGGTTTGCTACTGACCTTTGAGAAACCCATGCGTCGCTGGTTGGACAAAGCGCGAGTTTGGACCGCAACTGTATTAATCAATGGCTTTATCATGCCGATCTTTCTATGGCACAGCACGGTCATGATGCTAATGATCGGGCTGTGCTTTTGGTTGTTCCCACTGGTTTTTACGGTCGTGCCCGGCAGCGGTCAGTGGTGGTCGTTCCGTCCGGTTTGGGTGGCGGTTTATTTCGTGGTTATGATGCTTTGTCTGCCGATTTTCTTGTGGTTAGAGAAGAAAATTGGCGGCGGTTCAAGCAAGCATAATACTGGTATTGTGGTTATTGTCATTGGCCTTGGTATGTGCGGTGGTCTCGCTGTTTTAGCGGGGCTAGGCGTCGCCGGAAAAGGCATGTTTGGGCTTAATTGGTTGGCCATTTGTTTGCCGGTTGTTGGCACCTTAGCGCTTTCGCTTATTGGGAAAAAAATAGTGCCCAACAAGTAATCTAAATATTACAGAGGATAGCTAACGGAGCCTAGACCGCGCAAACGCGTGCGCTAACCCAATGCCGTCGAAAATCGACCTACGGCTTTTTCCTTGATTGGTAGGTGGATAACCGCGGCGAGAACCCCGAGCAAAATATTAATCAGCCACACTAAGTTGTAGCGCGAGGCGTCGCCGTAGCTAGCGAAGCCCAGATATTGCCCGCAAAAGCTACTGATCACAGCAAAGGCATCCGACTGCTCGTACAAATAGCCGCCCAGCAGCACGCCTGAGAAACTTCCGAGTTGGTGCGACAAAAATACAACGCCGTAGAGCAAGGCCATGTACCGCGTACCAAACATCACGGCGACTAAACCAGACGTTGGCGGAATGGTTGCTAGCCACAATAGCCCCATGCCGACGCTAAAGAAAACAACACTGTAAAGTGTGGGTGGCAGCACGATAAAAATGGCGATGACTAAGGCGCGCAATAAATAAATCCACGCGAGCATGGTTTGCTTCGGTATGCGGCTCGACCAAACTCCAGACATATAGGAGCCGACCATATTCGCGACCCCGATAACGGCTAAACTCCACGCGGCTACGTTGCTGCTAAAGCCTAAGTCACTTAAATAGGCGGGTAGGTGCACCGTTATAAAGGCCAAATGAAAGCCGCATACAAAAAAGCCAAACAACAAAAGAACATAGTGCTTATGTGCAAAAGCTTCTTTGAGTGCCTCGAATATGGATTGATCATTGTCTTTGTCTAGAACCTCACTTGCGCCGGAGTAGGGTGCTAGCGGCATTGCTAAAAACAGCATGAGTAAGGTAACCGCCGATAGTATCTGTAGCGAGGAAAACCAACCGAACGCGTCGATCAAGGTTTGGGAGAATGGCACGATAATAAACTGGCCCATTGATCCAGCGGCGGTGCCAACCCCCGCTACCCATTGTCGGCGCGCTTCAGGTACAGCGCGCATCAGCGCTGGAATGACAATCCCGAATGAGGTGCCGGCAACGCCTGCGCCAACAAGCACACCGGCGGACGCGTTGAGTGACCATGCATCACTGGCGAAGGCCATCCAAAGTATGCCCATAGCATAGAGGAATACCGCACTCAGAATAACTTTAACGTTGCCAAAGCGGTCGGCTAAACCACCGGCGAATACCGATACAATGCCCCAGCTTAAATTCTGGATTGCTAAGGCGGTGGCAATAACATCGCGGCCCCATGTGTGAAATTCACTAATGGGTTTAACGAATAACCCAAACGACGAGCGAAAGCCAAATGACATCATCACCAGCAAGCACGACGTGACTATTAGAATTTTTACTGACGGCGTGAGTCGACTGGTGTTAGGCATAAAATCATTATGCCGTTTACCAAATTTTAAAAACAGGTCTAAAAAAAGTTGTTGACGCAACTAAATTTCCGAGTATAGTCCGGCGACATGAAAACGATAGATCAACAACTCAACCCAGTCACATCGAGCGCGCAGCGTTGTGCCCTCGTTTTGAGCGATCTCGCTACTTTTGCTGAGTCGGAGCTTAGGGTTAGTTGAGTACGTAGCTCGATCTTTATCGAAGGCTGCGTTGGCAACCTTCTTGGAATGATTTTTCAAACCTCGGTTGCCTCTGGCCTCCGAGGTTTTTTTGTCTAAGACCTCACCGCTCGATCAGCCGTATGTGACGTGACTTGCGATCGTCCTAAGCCTGCGCAGTTTCGAGTAAAGAAACAATGCTTAACCTAATAACCGGAGAAGAAAAATGAAACCAATTGAAGCAAGCCAAGAAATAGAATAGTCATCCTGAGACTTTGTCGAAGGATTAGCAAAGAATATAAATTAGGAGGGCGATATGCCCATTTTAACAACAATAAGTAAAGGTCGGGTGCCGGTAAAAATCTACACTGACGAGGTCGAACCAAGCGCCTACCAACAACTAGTGAACCTGTCACAGTTGCCATTTATTCACTCGCACATTGCCGCAATGCCAGATGTGCATTGTGGAAAAGGTGCCACGGTTGGTTCAGTTATACCAACCAAAGGTGCGATTATTCCGGCGGCGGTCGGCGTGGATATTGGTTGCGGAATGAACGCAATTCGTTTGAGTCTAAAGGCAGACCAATTGCCCGATAACTTACGCGGTTTACGAAGCGCTATTGAGCGTGACGTGCCGGTTGGCTTTAGTATGCACAAATACGATGCGGTTCCCGATTCTACAATCCGGTCTTTATCGAACGGCTTATCGTCTATTTGGGAGAAACACCCCAAGTTGGTAAGTAAACAGAAAAAGCCGTATCAAACTTGGGTTCGTCAACTGGCGACCCTGGGCGGCGGGAATCATTTCATCGAACTGTGTTTGGACGAGAACGACGATGTTTGGGTGATGCTGCACTCTGGCAGTCGTGGTGTTGGCAACGCAATCGGCCAGTACTTTATCGAGATGGCAAGGCGCGATATGGAGAAGGTCCAGATGAACTTACCTGATCGTGACTTAGCGTATTTTAAAGAAGGTACTTCGCATTTTGATGATTACATTGAAGCGGTCGATTGGGCGCAGAATTACGCCATGGTTAACCGTCGCGAAATGATGCGTTTAGTTGTGCGTGTTTTGACTAAGCGCCTGCCGAGCTTTAAAGTAACCAAAGAAGCGATTAACTGTCATCACAACTATGTGTCCGAAGAGCACCACTTTGGTGAGTCAGTATTTGTTACTCGCAAAGGCGCTATTCGTGCGGGCGAAGGAGAGTTAGGAATCATTCCTGGGAGCATGGGCGCAAAGTCATTCATTGTTCGTGGGAAAGGTAATCCAAGTTCGTTTTGTTCATGCTCACACGGTGCTGGGCGAGTGATGAGTCGCGGCAAGGCGAAGCGCTTGTTTAGCGTCGATGATCTTGAGCAGCAAACCATGGGGGTGGAATGCCGCATAGACAAATCGGTAGTCGATGAAATTCCGTCTGCGTATAAAGACATTGATAAAGTCATGCAACATCAAACTGACTTAGTTGATGTGGTTCACACGTTGAAGCAAGTTATTTGCATCAAAGGCTAAGAATAGGGCTGTTTCGGCGGCCCTATTTTAGCTCAGAGAGTTCTCGAGATTTTGTAACAAAACTTTTTCAGTCAAAGAGGTACTTTTTATGTCTAAAAAAATAGGGACCACCTTGGTCCCACGGAATCCGGTTGCACGTTCGCCCCTATTAAAACGAGGTGGCGTGCATCGAACGTCTAAAACCAGCGCTCGCCGACAACACCGGCAAGCGTTGGAAAGTCAGTTGGATGACTGGCGGGACGATATTGAATTTGAACGGTCGTTAAAGGATGACGACCGTTCGGCTCATACTTTCTTTGTGCTTGCTCACGCTGTTTGAGCAACGATATTGAAGGCAAGTGCTGCACCAGTTGAGTGTGCTAGACTGTCTGAAGATGTAGATTACGTAGCTGGTTATATTTAAGGAAAACTCTGACTGGGGAATTTTTGAGCCTACAAACATTGTTTCAGCACCGTCGTTATCGACGGCTTTTTTTGGCGTTAAGCGCAGCGCTGATAGCCCACCTCGTTCTATTACTTAGTGGCGATTGGGGTATTTTACTTTTTTCAGCGCCGTCTAAGGAAGACCGGGTGCTTACCCTTACGCTTGAAAATACGGCGTATGAGGGACTAAGAGAAACTGCGGTAGCCGATGCCGAGACGGTAAACGATGTTCCGCTGGAAAAGCCCCGACCCCGCCCGAAAGAAATAATCGAGCTGCCAAAATCAATCGAAGAGACGGCACCTCTCGTAAACGCTAAGCGGCTTGATAAGGCTAGCGTGGCATCAGATATCAGCGCTGAGGCAAATGTCGAACCGGCTGAAGCTGAGAACGAATATCTTGAGTTAACAGCCTCCGAGCCGGTGCCGCCGCTTGAAGAGATTGAGATGGTTAAACAATTTTTGCCATCAAACTACGAAAAATTATTGGTCGCGGATGAGAGTGCTGAGCTGAATATTCTTACGAATTTATTTAGCTCAGAGAATGAATCGGCCGAGTTAGAGAAAGTATCACCGCCGCCGATTACGCAAGCGGTAAGCCCAGTTCAAGAGCGCATGCTTGAAAAGAAACTGCAGCAATTAGCGAGCAAGCTGCAAAATACCGAGTTTGTTGAAAACAATGAACTCCTTGAAAAACCAATAAGTTGGACTAAGGGCGGTCAGGTTTACTCGGCTAGACTCAAGCAGGTTCTGGCCGCAAATGATATGCAAACTGATGAACTATTGGTCGAAGTAAAGACTGAGAAAGACGGGCAGCAGCTTACTACCAGTTTGCGTTTGAAAAAATTGGCGTTCTCTAACTTCGCTCAGTTTGTACACCGATGGGACCCAAACGTATCGATTCATGACGATGTTATGGATGGTCGCTTCCACTCCAATACTCGCATCAATATAGTCGGTGATCGAAATCGAGGGCCGGTGTTTCGTGGCAAAGCCACCACCGCATCTCATTCAGTCAACTATGAGGGCAATGCGTCGAAGAAAAAAACCTTTAAAGGTGGGCTTGAGACCGGGGTTAAGAGAATTCTAATGCCTAAGCCACGTCAGTTGTTTGATGAGTCGGATGCAGACCAGCGCAACGCTGTATTGATAAAGCAAAACGCGCGCCTGATCTTTACCGCAGACGGGCATTATTTGTGGCAAGCAATTGACGAGGTGGGGCCAATGCGTAAGTTCAGTATTGGTGACACGCCCTTGTATTTATTAGCGGCCCCAGGCGTAACGCTGTGGCTGAGCGGTGTGGTTAATGGGGCAGTGGCGGTTTACTCTCCAAAGCGCTTGTATATTGAAGGGGATATCCGTTACGCGAGTATCGAGAGCTTAGAAAATGGTGGTGACTTTTTGGGATTGGTGTCGCCGCGCAGTGTTGTCATTGCTGGTCGCGATAAGGTTAGCGCCGGCGATTTAAACGTTCACGCTGCAATTTACGCCGGTAACCGTTTTGCTGTCAAAGGTTTAGCGGGTCCAAGAATGGGTACTTTGAATATTTTCGGAAGTGTCAGTGCCAGTACGATCAGTGCGACCGAGCCACGTTTTGCGACTAATATCGTGTTTGATAAGCGACTTGAAAATCTGCGCCCGCCCGGTTTCCCGGTAACTGATCGCTATGAGGTGCTTGCCAGAGCAAACCAATGGGTGGTCGCGCAGGATGCGTACCTTGAAGCCGCAGAGGATCAGCTTACAAATGAGGGTATATTAGACGGTGCGCCCGCAGTTGATGGTGTCTTTACAACAGACGGTCTTAAGGGCGATTCCGCCCCAACTTATCGTGACTAGATACCCAGTCACCAGCGAGTACGGCCGACGCTAATGACAGTTCTCCGGCGAGCACAGTCGCCGCACAGATCTCAGCCAGCTTTAGCGCCTTACCTTCGCCATAACAGTCCATTATCTCTAAGCATTCGCGTTGCGTTGCTAAACCGGTGCCACCACCGTAACTGGCAACGATCACGGAAGGCAGCGTTATGCTCCAGTACAAATCGCCGTTATCGAGTAGATCGACGTACACGATCGCTGATTGTGACTCCGCGATGTTCGCGGCGTCCTGACCGGTAGCAATAAACATGGCGGCTAAACCATTAGCGGAGTGTAGGCCGTTATTTGTTGTGCCCGCTAACATGCCTCCAACGTTTGAAACTTGCCGTGCCGCGAACAACGTTTTGGTGTCCACTCGCATGGTTTCTAACATAACCTTGCGGCTCAATACTGCCTCGGCTACAACTCTAGCGCCACGAGAATGCAAGGTGTTGATGTGCGAGTGTTTTTTATCCGTATCAATCGCACCCGATAATGTATAGCGATTGAGTTGTGGGTAATTTTCGGCGATCCAATTACAGGCTGCATAGGTCGCTTTACCACACATGTTTTGTCCAGCCGCATCGCCAGTGGTGTAGTTGAAGCGCGCGAACCGCATGCGCGATACACCATATTGCTCTACATGTGAGAGTTTGACTACGGAGCTAGTCGCTTGCGCTACAGCCCGAATTTTGTCGAGGTTGTCGTCAAACCATATGCCGAATTTGCAGGCGGCTCGCGCGTCATCAAAGTGGAATACGGGTGCACGTTGCATGTAGCGTTCGATGACGGTCGTTTTAACGCCGCCGATATCCGATAGCACGCGCATGCCACGACTATAACTGGCAACCAGCGTGCCTTCGGTGGTTGCCATTGGAATATAAAAATCCCCGTTTGCATGCTCGCCGTTAATGCGTATTGGCCCTGCTAAGCCGATGGGTACTTGCGCCACCCCAATTGGGTTCTCGATATTACCTTTTAGACTTTCCAGGCGCTGCGACGAGTGGGCTACGTGCTCTAGCTTGACGCCAGTTTTATCGGCAATAAATACTCTTCGCCGGGTCACCGCTTCAGCTGAGTAATTGTCGTTGAAACGCGGGATTTTGTCGTTGCTATCGGGCAATCTAAACTCTCCGTAAAACAAGCTTCGTCATTGCTAGCCTTATCTTAACTTAAAGTCTACGCTGCCAGCTGTGCGAAAGCTAGGGCTTGGCGTCTGGATAGGGCTGGGACATCACGCATGCTTACTCAAGGTGTGTTTATTTTTTGCTCTGCATTCAGATGGCAGTTGATCGAACCTTAGTTTGAATCGTTTACAAAAATAGCTGTGATCGTGGAAACCGCATTCGATAGAAATAGTATTGATAGGACGCTCGGTTTCGATGAGTTGTCGGCGCGCTTGCTCAAGCCGCACACTCGTCAGGTACTGTTTTGGTGTTTCTTGTAAGTGCTTTTTAAACCGTCTTTCGAGTGCGCTGACTGAAAGATACGCTGCTTCGGCAATATCCTGAACCGCAATATCTCTATCATAGTTTCGTCGAATGAAGGTTATTGGCTCTTTTAGTACTTTGAGGCTCGTTAATGAAATGGACGTACTTTGCAAGTGACGGGAAGTTCCCAGCAAGCCTATAATCTCGTTGTTGGCATTGTATATAGGTTTTTTAGAGGTGCTAAACCAACTGACTCCTGTATTGTTAAATTGATTCAGTTCTAATCGATCTAGGACGGGCTCTCCCCGAGCTACTAGTCTTTTATCATCTTCAAAATATTGTTTAGCCAAATGCTCTGGTAAGAAATCGAAATCCGTCTTGCCGATGACATGTGACACTGACGACGCGCCAACGTGCTCTAAATAGGCGCCGTTTGCGTGAATAATTCTGCCGGATCGGTCTTTAATCCAGAACAGCACATCGGCTAATAGGTCGTAAGCACTTAAAACTTGAGGGATCGGCAGATCTGATATTTCGTTAATTTCCATAGCTGGGTGAAGGCTTTAAGTGTCTAGCAGCGAGCAAGTTTCGTGCGCCGGCATATACTCCCTAATTTATAAGTTTTTTCTTTTTATTTGATGAAATTAATCGTCATTGACTACTAATAACGAAAAAGGCTATTAATTGAGACCGGAGCGCCTTATATCTTATTACTTAACTGAAAAAAAATCGGCATGGAATAGTAAAAAATCGGCGTTATTAGAGTAAGCCGCATATTTTTCACAACTGATTGTATATCATTTGTATGATAAAACATATAAACAGAATAACCATCGTGAGGAGTATGAAAATGAATAAGATTAATTCTGATCTTAATAAGAGCCGTAACGTTTATAGAGCGCTAACGCTTAAGTTGGTTGCGGCAAGTGTGGTCGCCACAATTGGTGCGCCGCAAATAGTGCATGCGCAAGAAGGCATCGAATTAGAAGAGGTTGTCGTTACTGGTATTCGTAGCAGTTTAAAGCGATCGCTGGACGTTAAACGCAACTCAACTCAAATTGTTGACGCCATCTCTGCGGAAGACGTCGGTAAGTTCCCCGACGCCAACGTGGCTGAGTCATTGCAGCGCATCACCGGCGTTGCGATCGATAGAACTGGCGGCGAAGGCCAGTTCATTACTGTTCGCGGCTTAGGCCCAGAGTTTAATACGGTCTTACTAAATGGTCGTACCTTGGCGACCGATAACGACGGTCGCGAATTCTCGTTTGACGTCTTGTCGTCGGATATTATTCAACGCGCCGAGGTATTTAAAAGCGCAGTTCCGAATCTGCAATCAGGTGGTATTGGCGCGACGGTTAATATCGTTACGGCCCGGCCGCTCGAAAGCACAGAGTCTGGCGTCTCTTTCTCAGCGTCTGGTATCTACGATGAACTGAGCGGTGAAACTAGCCCTGATTTATCGTTACTCGGAACTTGGGTAAACGATTCGGGTACATTTGGCGCAGTCGGCGGTATCTCGTACTCAGACCGTACAAGCCAGCTTGATCGTGTATTCACTAACGGATTTTCAGAGCGAAGCGGCGCGACTGCAGTCTTTGCACCGGAGAACTCTAGCGGTTTGACCGCGGCAAATGTCGGTGCATTACCGGCCGGCACCCGAGTACAGCAGCAAGTAGTTGTCGAGCGAGATCAGCAAGAACGTGAGCGCACTACACTCAACGGCGGCCTACAATTCCGCCCATCGGATAAGCTTGAAATCACCTTAGACGCGCTTTACACCGAGTTCAACGTCAGTTCTTTCGCGAGTCAGTTTTCAGGTTTCTTTAGCCCACCTTTTATTAATCCACAAATTGATGGCAACGGCACGGTAACCGCGTTTAACCGCCCTGGTATCGATTTTCAAAATCGCAATCCAGCGATTGCCGGCACCATTGGTCTCTCGCAAAACGATAACGTCATAACCGCGAATGAGCGCGAAGCCGAAAGCTATTTGGTGGGTGCAAACTTCAAATATGACATTGCCGATAATTTCTCAGTCAACCTAGATTTCTCAACGTCAAATGCGACGCGTGAAAGCACCAACCCGTTTGTCGTACTGGGTGCGTTGGCGCCAGCATCGCCGTTGATTGCACTGCCAGGTGATGCTGAAATTTCAACCATTACTAATGTTGTTCAAGCGCAAGACACGTCAATACAACGCTTGCACTTCGTTAACGTCGCACGCACCCAAGTTGAAGACGACATCAATGAATTTAAACTGGGTGGTGATTGGTCATTTGGCGAAGGGTCATTGAGTAAGTTGTCGTTTGGTGTTGCGGCAACAGATCGAACCAAAGAGCGTGTATTGTTTGACAATTTCTCACCAACGCAAGGTGGTGGAATCTTTTGCGCATTTTGCGGCTACACAGTCGACTTCGATGATGCAATTCTTTCTCAAGTCAACTTAGGCAGTTTCTTAAGTGGTGTTTCCGGTGCTGACCGGGTGCCAACTAATTTCCTAAATTCGACGTTTGAGCAAGCATTCGCTCAACTGAATTCAGACGCCGCTATTGATGATCCGAATCGTCCCGCTGGCTTGTCGTCAGCCGAATTGCGCGCGCGTCGTGACGCGGCGGCGGCAAATGGTTCGATCTTCGGATTCTACGAGCCTGAACTAAATGCGGCGGGTGGTTTCATCGTCGAAGAGGAAATCACCTCATTCTTCTTGAACTCTGAATGGACTGGCGATTTTGGAAACACACCTTGGTCGGCGAACCTGGGCTTTCGTGTTGCTCGTACCGAGACAACATCGATTGGTGTTGACCAACCGATCAACAGCATTCGTGAGTCGGCGGGTGATACGCAATTGAATTTTGATTTCGCGCCATCGACAATCGTGGCGATTAATAATTCCTATACAAACTTCTTGCCTTCGGCCAATATCAAGTTAGATATTGCTGACGACAAAGTGTTGCGTTTTGCCTATTCAGAAACGGTTACGCGCCCAACCCTAACCGCGTTGGGTGTTAGTAATACCTTTGGTGGGCGTTCAAATGCACCGACTAGTGGTGGTGGTAATCCGAATCTGGAAGCGTTCGAAGCAAGTAACTTTGATGCATCTTTTGAGTGGTATATTGACGACATTACGTTTGTCGGTGTGTCAGCGTTCTACAAAGACTTCGATAACTTCCTAGAGTCGCAAACCCTGCCTGTCGCACGAGATATTATTATTCCTGCTGGCAACGTTTCGAACCCAGGCCCAACCGATCAGGTTGTTTCGGTGAACTTCCAAGATACGCGGACACGTAATGGTGAAACGGGTAACTTAAGCGGTCTAGAGCTTGCGTTGCAAAAAGGTTGGGATAACGGCCTTGGCGCGTCACTTAACTACACATACGTAACCAGTAGCATTGATCGCGCCGAAGGGTCTGGCGCATCAGATTGTGACTACAACGGTTTGTCACCGAACGTATTGAACCTAAGTGGTTTCTATGAATCTGATAAATGGTCAGCTCGTGTGTCTTATAACTACCGCGACGAGTTCTTGGTTCAGTGTTTCGATGTTCAAAGTGAGCCGCGTGAACGTGAAGAATTTGCACAGGTGGATTTCTCAGCGTCTTACAACATTAATGACTCTTATCAGGTTTTTGTAGAAGGCATTAATATCTTTGGCGAAACGCGTCGCGATTTCTCTCGATTCTCGAATCGTTTCCTTGAGCTTGAAGACACAGGCGCACGTTACACGTTCGGTATCCGAGGAGATTTCTAAGGTTTAGGCTTTAGATAATTATCGTCTTAAAAAGCGATACGCTCACCGCGTATCGCTTTTTTTTCTCGTTCAGAGGTCGTGGGCCAAATATAAATGATCGTGTGTGGGAAGGTGTTTTATCATCAACGTTAGCTAGCGGTAGCCGCAGAGTATTTACCGCAGTCTAATGTATTTACCATCGCTGCTTGCGATGGTCGTACGGATTAGAATGAAATCGTCTGCAATCGTGTCATTCGCTCAGGGGCAGAGCGCAGCGTGATCAAAATGCTCTTAGGAACTGCAACGCTATCACGATGAGTCTAGGATTAGTCTTTCGCACTAGCGCGCACTCAGAAAGCAATGGTTCGGCAATTATTCAGTAACGGTTAGTACGAATTTTATTCGGGTTTGATAAATTTCAACGTCATACGATCGCTCTCGCCTATTGCCAACATTTTTTGCCTTAGCGATTTGTTTAATGCCGAGCCCTTTAAACTCGGTGGTAATGAGTACAGGCCCTTGGGATAATCTTTAGTGTCCTTCGGGTTGGCGTTTATCTCTGAGCTGGCTATCAATTTAAACCCGGCTTTCTCGGCAAGCATTAACACGTGAGATTGATTCACATAGCCGCTCTCGCCTTTTGGGTCTTGAGGAATCGACTCATCGCCTCGGTGGTCGACAATGCCGAATACGCCGCCGGGTTTTAGCATTTTAAATAGTGCATCGAAATACTGTTGGGCCGGCTTGTCGTAAATCATAAATCCGTGTGCGCGGAACACCAGCACCCGATCTGCAGAATCGTCTGGAACGCTTGCTATTGCATTTGGAAATGCGGAATTCGAACGCACTGGAATATAGGTCCCGGTGCTTTCTAAATAGGGTTCAAGAATGCTTCGATACCAGCCTCCTTGGCCCCCTGGCCATATTTCAACGACCGTCTGGTCAGACTTTACGCCAAAGAAGTTGAGCGTATGAAACGGGTTGCGATATTGATTGCGAGCCCGTAGTTTCTCCGAGCGTTGCTCGCTGTCTATAAGTCTTAACAACGCACTTTGTTCATCGGCGCTTAGCTCAGTACCTAATTCACTCGTCGTTTCGCTGATGCTTTTTTGGTTACTCAGAGAGTTGTCTGAATTCGCCAGCACGGACTCGGACAACAAGAGTGCAATAACAGAAAATAGTGCGATAGATTTCATAAAGTGAGCTCTCCTAAATTTGAGTTAGGCTAAAAACGTCATTGGGCATAAGCGGCGTTGTCGCGCATGAGTGAATCTGTATTGCTCAGTAGACCGCGACAAACCTGGTCCTATTTCACCAGGTTTCGCTTAGATTTTAGTGATGCCAAAGTAAGCCGACAATGGCATCACGTTAATGCGCTTGCGTGAGTTACGCCGCCGCATCATCTTTAGGCACTTCCAGTTTGACCTGGGCTACCTTGTTTTCGTGTTGCGCGTTGTGCAGACGAATTAGATTGTTGAACTGATAAATTGAGATAAGTATTGCGTAAATTGGCGCAAGATAGCCGAGCTTGCGAAGTTCTTCGAACTGTTCGCTATCTAGATCCATTAGTTTGGTTTCGTCGATCGTGTTTAGGCCTTTGAGGGTGTTAATTTTCCCTTCTTGGTAGACTACTTGCACATCAACCGCTTTAATCAGCTCGAGCTCATCGAGCTTCTTGCCAAACTGGTAAGTATGTATGTCGTTTTTAATTTCGACTTCTAGTTGAGCGGTCGCCTGGCTGAGTCGTATCGATGCTTTGCCATCTTCAAATAAATTTTCGCCTTCGTCTTTTGAGAACGAGTCGCTGGCTTCATTGATGCCAATTGTGAAGTTGTTTTCTTCGCCATCCTTTTTCATCAGAAAAAACGGAAACGTTTGCATGCCAATCGGTAGGTGGGTGGCGGTCCATTGATCGTTTTCTACGAACAAATTTTGATTCATTTCAAAGCTATTGATCGCGGATAAAGTCCAATCACCTTTGTCCGACATGCGGCTAAAAAATACGGGCGAGCTGCTTACCGCCATGCTCACCTCACTGACCTTTAGATTAATAAGATGTTGGTGCTGAGCCACCTTAATTGCACACGCGGGGTCAACTCTTAAGTCGGCGTGTGTTTTTGCACTTAATTCTACTAATTTTGTCGCTTCTGCTTGCTCGGCCATTTTTCGTCTTCTATGTTTATTAAGGTTAACGACTGGTTCTCAGCCATTGTTGAATGTATTCACGATGCGGCGGTAAAGTTTGCAGCATCTGTTCGGTAATTTTTTCGTTCTGTTGCATGATTCGCTCGGCCTGTTTTTGCTCTTGATACAAGTATGCCTGCGAGTCAAAATTTGGCTTAAAGCCCATGCCATACATGACATATTGGTAGCTGGCCGCGGGGAAAAGCTCAATTGCGCTATCAAAGTCGGTATTGATTGGGCCGCGGTGCCCCCAAATTTGTAAGTCCTCTTTCAAGGAATCAGGAATACTAGCGTCTTCTGTATGCGCTTGCCAATAGGGTTCGGGACGTTTAGTGAGCAAGTAATGTAGTTTTAGAAAATCGATGATGCGGCCCCAACGATAATCCATTTGTTGGTTAAATCGTTTGGCGGTGATGCGCATTGTGTTTTGGTCGGGTGGAAGGTTTTCCGCTATGTAACGTGCTGATATTTCAACCAACATAATCGCGGTGGCTTCGAGTGGTTCGACAAAACCCGCTGACATGCCTACGGCAACACAATTCCCTTTCCAGAATTGAGCGCGATGACCTGACTTAAAGCTTATTTTGCGCGCTGTAAGGTCGTCTGCTCTGGGGCCTAGATAATGGTGAAGGTTCGCGTCGGCTTCGTCATCACTGAGAAACTCGCTTGCATACACGTGCCCAACGCCGCGGCGATGGGTCAAGCCAATATCCCAAATCCAACCTGCGTTTTGGCCGGTTGCGATCGTGTGGCTCGCAATGGGGTCTTCGTCGTCGGCATACGGCATGTGCAGTGCGAGCGCCGAATCGTTAAACAAATACTTGTCGGCCGAGATAAACGGCACCTCCATTTCCTTGCCCAGTAACAGCGAGCTGAATCCGGTGCAGTCAACGAAGAGGTCGGCTTTGACCTGTCGTTCGTCGTCTAAGGTAATGAAATCAATATTGCCGTCGATGTTTTTGCTGGCGGATTGGACGGTCCCTATTATATGTTCGACGCTTAGTTTGTCTTTGCAAAACGTCTTAAGTAGCTCGGCAAAAGCACCTGCGTCGAGATGGTAGGCGTAATTACATTGGCCTGAGTACTCGGCCTCGTTTAGACCGCGCGGCGCTAACCCGGCTTCACACACGTGATGCTGAAAGTTTGCTTGCACAGCAAAATCTTCAATTGACGATACATAGGGCGCGAGATCTAAACGGCCATAGCCCAAGGGAACGGTGAAAGGGTGATAGTAAAAGTCGCCGTTACCATGCACCCAGTCGACAAACTTGCCGCCTTGTTTGAAGGCCGCATGGCATTGACTAAATAAATCGCTTTCTTTAATTCCAATGCGGCGGATGGTGTTTTTCATGGTCGGCCACGTGCCCTCGCCAACGCCAACGGTCGGAATATCTGAGGCTTCAACCAAGATGACCCGCAAGCGGTCAGCGTGATTGGACTTGTGGTGCGCGGCGATGACTGCCGCCGACAACCAGCCGGCAGTGCCGCCGCCAACTATCGCGAGGGTTTTAATTGCGTTGGACATTGAGAGGGCTCTTAGCGTTCACTTGTCTTATCGTACTCTATGACGAGTCTATTTTTTGCAAAAAAAAGCTCGCGACCTAATAATCGCGAGCCCTTATTGGCCTGATAGCACCAGCGTTGAGGTTTGAAAAAGCGTCAAACCCCAGCGCATAGGCGCGTTCGACGTTAGCTGCCTAGAACTTGCCTCGAAGGCCGATCGCATAACGCGCACCGTTGTCTTCGATATTGAACGTTTGATTAGCGAACCGACCAGTTTGTACGAGCTCTTCTTCGGTGATGTTGGTACCTTCGAAGAACACAGTGAGTTGGTCGCTGACGTCATAGCTAGCGCTTATGTCGACTTGGCCAAACTCATTAGTGTTGACTGGTTCGCCATTAAACCCGTTGTCAATCTGACGTAAGAACGCATCACGATTGTTATACGCGATACGTGCTTGCATAACATCGTTCTCGTAAAACAGCACCAAGTTTTGTGAATCGCCTAAACCTTCTAACGCAAAGCTCGTTGTTGTATCACTGCCGAGACTCACATTACTGTCTACAAATGTAGCGTTGGCCGAAATACCAAAGCCGTTTTCAAACAGATGTGTGATCGCGATTTCAATACCATCGACTTTAGCTGAACGGCCATTTTGTGGACGCGCGACCGTGTACACTTCTGACTGGCCGTTGAGCTCGTCAGTGGTGGCCACGATATCTTGCCCCGGTACCAACGCGCCTGGCGCGCAGAGCGGGTCAGCACAGCGAAAACCATCTGCCGCACTACGATTGGCTAGTTCAAATGTTTCAGCGCCAGTCAAGGTAGTTACAAAGTTACCTACGTCTTTATTGAAGTACGCAATAGAGAAGGTGTTGGATTCGCCATAATACCACTCAAAGCCGAGGTCAAAGTTGGTTGACTCAAACGGCTCTAAGCCAGGGTTACCACCTTGTGCAGTCAGGTTCTGGCGGCGAGGCTCGTTGAACGTCGTCGCTGGAGATAACTCAGACAAGGTTGCACGGGTTAGTGACTCATACGCTGCAAAGCGCAGAACCATGCTATCAGTTAAGTCTAACTTAGCGTTTAAGCTTGGCAAGATATTGTCGTAAGAACTGCCTTCAGAGAAGTTTGTCGCCGGCCCAAAGCGGTTTGCGAACAACGTCAAGTCAGTGGTTGGTACCACATCGGCAATAAAGCTTTGCACGGCGGCAACGCTGATATCCGTGTCCGCGTAACGCGCGCCCACGTTCAACTGCAACGGCATAGCGCCCAATTCCATATTCAAGGTAACATCAGCATAAAGCGATGTAACGTCTTCGTTGATTGTGAAGCGGTTGTTTTGCAACGTTGGGCTGACGGGGTTGCCAGTTGACGCTAAGAACGCTTCATAGGCATCACCATCGTAGGTGTAGAACGAATCGATCAAGCCTGGGAAGAAGTTGTTTGCATCAAATTGACGTAAGCCGACTGTCGCATTGGGAGCCGCTGTTTGATAGCCGCAGAATGCGCATTGGTTGCCGAATAATTGAAAACGATTATTCTCACGCTCGGATGAATAGGCGCCAAATTTAACACTGGTGACTAATTCTGAATCAGGCACGTATTCGAAATCCGCTTTAAGCTCGGTGATCTCGTCTTCAAAGGTAACGCCACCGCGCTCGTTATAGTGCAAGCGAGTACGGTCAGCGCTAGCAAGTTGACCATTGCCAAAACCGTCATGGGTAACCACCGGAGTGGCACCGGCATTACCGGCGAACTGATAGTTGTTGATGATACCGATCACGTTGAAACGCGCCTGGCCAGCAGAGTCATCTTCGGCGGTTGAATTTGAGGCATCGAATTTGGCGGATAACTTATCGTTGATCTGCCAATCGATGTTCAGACCAAAACCGTCGGTCGTAGAGTCGCGGCCATTGCGTGTGTGTGATACGAAGTCGGTTGCCGGGTCACCGGAACCTTGGTTTAAACCAATTTCCTGAGTGAAGTTAAGCAGCGTGCCGGTTGATGGGTCGATGGTGCCCGCGCCAACGCGATCAGGTTCAAACCAAGAAGCCAAGTCGGTTACCAAGGAATCAATCTCAAACTTAGATTGGAAACCGTCTAGCGTGATGGTTAAGTCGTCCGAAGGCGCGTACTGCAAGGTCAAACCAATATTGGTGCGCGTACGCTCTTGACTGTCAACGATTTGGTCCCAATTACGGGGGATGAACGCGTTGGTAAACAACACGCCGTCACGGCCGTTTGAAATAGTTTGTCCTGGGCGCCAGCCAGCGGTTTGAATACGGTTAATTTGCACGTCACGTTCCTGGCGACTAAGTGCTAAGCCGATGCCTATAGTGTCATCAGCAAATGTGTTGCTGATTAAAAGTGACGCCGCAGGTGCCGTATCTTCAGATAATGTTTCGTAAATAGCTTTTACTGATCCGGCAATTTGTAGGCCAGGCGTAGTCAGTGGGCGTGCGCTGGTTAGATTAACCGTTGCCCCAATGCCACCTGATTGCAATGACGAATTTGCACTTTTATATACGTTTGCGCCGGTGATTTGCTCGGCGGCAAGTACATCAAAACTGAAGTCGCGGCCGCCGGTGTCGGTTGCGATTTGTCGACCGTTTAAAAGCACGGTATTAAATTGTGGCCCTAGCCCACGCACGGTCACGGCTTGGCCTTCGCCGCCAGATCGGTCAATCGCGACGCCCGGTATACGTTGCAGCGATTCGGCCACGTTTAAGTCTGGGAATTTACCCAAATCTTCTGCGGCAATTGAATCAACTACGCCGGACGCATCACGTTTGATATCTTGTGCGCGTTTGATCGAACTGCGGATACCAGTGACCACGACTTCTTCTAGTGATAGCTCGGTTTCCTGGGCGGTTGCGATGGTTGGCGCAAGCATAGGGATTGTCGCTGAGATAGCGACTGCGAGTGCGGTGCGTCTAAACGTCGCTGTTTTAGTTTGAGTTGGTATGTTGTGCATTACGGTGCTCCTTCGAAATTATTATTGATTTAATGTATTTGTCGGAAGACATCGGCACACGTTGCCGGGCATATGTAGACTTACCCATACTACTAATACGGCTAACGTTGGCTGAAACAGCTATCATCCTCCAAATGATTTATCTACCAACTGACTGTGTCTAACAACCTGCAAGGCAGTTGACAAAACAAGTTGTAATCGACCGTTTGTTAATAATAAAAATAGGTAAAACAGCGATCAGGTAGGTAAATTCGTGTTGGTTGCTTACACCAAAGCATTAACTAAAGCTTGGTGATGCGAACTCTTTAATTTAATCAGCTAGCTTACCCAGCTCGATTAATCTGCTTTATCATACAATTAAAATGCAAGAAAATCACCTTATTGCCGGTCTGTCTGCCTATATTTGTTCAAAATTTGGGTAGGTTAGAAGTGATTGGTGCGGGTTTTGCGCGAATTCTGAGTTGGCCTAGCGTTGGCACGACCCTCTGATCTGGTTGTTCCCTTTACATGCATGGCTCGCCTGTTATACGCATGGCTACCCTGCCGTTTGCGCTCTAGTTGTCCTTCAGCCAGTGAGATGAGGCCCCTATTTGAATCGGCGGTCACGGCGATGTAAGGTTAGGCTTGATTGTCCGCCTTGAGTGTTAATTTGAACGTTTTTGTTAAATCGGTGAGCGACGGAGTTGATGAGTATGGCGGAGTTGATGAGTATAAAGGGGGGGTGTCGCAATGTTTAGTTTGTCTAAATTATTAGCTTGTTTGGTCGTTGGTGTATCCATTGTGTGCCACGGTACTCTCAACGATGCATACGCCCAGCAAGTAAGAACGTTGGCAGGCGAGATACGTCTTGATGTTGGTGTCGCCGTTGCAGACTTGGCTGTCGATGTAACCGTAAACAATCATTCGTTCGTAGTGGTGCCTCCGAGCTTTACGATTATTCGTCCGATCACCAGTAGACAGACGCGACGCGTTACTCTCAGGCAGGGCGAGGATAGCGCGCTTTATTTCGTCGACAACATTCTTACTAACCCAGTTGATTATACGGTGGAGTTTAGGTGTGTGGGGTGTCGAGACACCTTTCGTACTCAGTACTACAGCGAGGGTGGAAACCGGTTTGGGTTTGCGAACTCGGTCTACCTTGATCCGCCGAGTCTTGGCCCGGTTCTCAATACTACAATCATCACCGACGCGACCATTGCCGGTGAGATCAGCTTGGCGGGTGGCGCGCTCGCGGCGCGTGATTTGGTCTATGAAATAGTGATCGCAAGTTCGTTAAATTCGGATATCGTTTATGCGCGGGAGCCGAATATCCGCTTGCTTGAGGGCGAGTCGGTCGTTAGTTATGAGGTGACTGGCTTGCGTCGAGCAATTGGAGCCAATTTATTTTCGGTCAGCGTTCGGTGCACTAATTGCTTTGGCGAGTCCGCCAAGGCGCAAACGTTCCCAGAAGGCCTGTCGCCAAATGAAAATCATCAAGGCATTAGTTTTCTGGTTGATGACGAAGCGCCGGCCGAAGTCGGGCCAGTTATCGTCGCACCCATCGTTGACTTGTTGCTGAATCAAACGCCCTAAGCCCTAAGCCCTAAGCCCTGAGCGCTGAGCCCTGAGCCCTGAGTCTATTTTTCAGGAATCGTTAATATTCTCGCGTTCCCATTGCGTGAACCGTTGCAGTTCATCACCAATTTTTTTGAAGGTCCAGGCCAATATGGCCGCGTCGTCGGTCAGCCCAAGCGCGAGGATAAAATCCGGTAAGGCGTCTACAGGCATTACAAAGTAGGTGATTGCCGCAACGATTAAGCCTAAGTTTTCAAGACTGATCTGACGGTAGCTACCCGTTGCATAGGCGTGGACTAGTCGAAATGACGCGCTTAGCGGCTCTAAAACCTGCGCCATTTTGCTGCTGGCCTTAGCGGTAAGCTTGGTCTGCGCAGCGCTGATCAAGCCCAGCAGCGTTGCGGGACTTTCAATGGTTGCGTCGACCATGCTTTTGGCTTTTCGGTAAGCGCGGCTGTTGCGGAAAACGTTCATTTCTTATTTAAACCATCTCATGACTCATAATATAGTCACCATGAGCGATGTTTTAAAGAGTCTGAAAATCTAGGAGCCCAAAGAGGGGTTGATTAAAAATTTCTCACCTGTTTTCTTCGCGTTATATTGGTGCACAAAACTCGGCGTCATGGCTTGCTCGAAGCTCAATTCATCAGTGAAGTGGCTGGCGAACGTGGTATTGATTTCATCCGCAACGCGTTGATGCAGTTCGGCAACACGCTCTGGCCCGGCCTTGCCTAGAAATTGCATCAGCAGCCAGCCGCCAATGCCCCAAGACATGCCGTATGCCCGGTTTAATATTGTGGGTGAAAAGTCTAATCCGCCATAGATATACACTTGTTTGTGCATTGGTGAGCCGTAGGTATTAAAGCCTACCGCATCTTTGCTGCCGACGCGCTCCATTGCGGACAAAATATCACTGGCTAATTCGCCGCCACCGATCGCATCAAATGCCAAGGTCGCGCCGCTGTTGTCGATGGCGGCTACTAGGTCTTTTTTGAAGCTGTCGCTGGATGAATCGCAAACCTGTTTTGCACCGATATTCTTTAATAATTCAACTTGCTCTTGTTTGCGCACAATATTTACCAGTGCAACGTCTTCTCCAAGGCATATCTTATTTAGCATTTGGCCTAAGCCTGATGCTGCCGCGGTATGCACTAGCGCGCTGTGACCTTCCATGCGCATGGTGTCGACCATGCCCAGTGCGGTCAGCGGGTTGACGAACGACGAGGCGGCTTGTTTGGCAGTGGTGGCGTCGTGATGCACAATGCATGCCTGTACCGCTACCTTGCAATAATCCGCGTAAGTCGCGCCTGAGAGCACCCCGACGGTTTTCCCCAGCATTGCTTGTGCTGCATCGCTTTCGCCAGCAGCCACAACCGTGCCCGCACCTTCATTGCCAACGGGTAAGACTTGGTCTATGCGCGACCCCATGCGCGCCAGCATGCCTGGAAATAGTGGCGCTTTTAGGCGCTTGGTCGAGTCGCTAAGTTCTAGTTCAGCCGCAGATAGGTCGGCTGGACCAAACATCGGCCACATGTCGGACGGGTTAATCGGCGCGGCCTCAATGCGCACCACAACCTCGTGTGGCTTTGGCTTTGGTATCTCGACTTCCAATAAGGAGAACTCAAGTTCGCCGTTTGACGTGATGTTGGAAAATAGCTGGCGGCTGCTTTGCATGTTCAGAATACTCGTATTGGTTTAGTAGACGACTAGTCTATCACTAACCTACCTGCACTAAGCCAACCCAATCTTAACTCGGTAAAGAAGGTACACTAGCGGGTAACTACCACGCAGTTTATAAGCGCCCGATGTCGACCAAAAACAGTATTCAATTAATTTTGCTAGCGGCTCTCTGGGGTGCCTCGTTTATGTTCATGCGCATTGCGGTGCCGGAGTTTGGAGCCGTGGTTCTGATCGAACTTCGAGTGTTGCTAGCGGGGCTCATACTGTTGCCGTTTTGGTGGTTGAATAAGAGCATTGAAGAGAACGCGATCGTACGCAAGAAATGGCGGCAGTTGTTTGTCATCGGCGCGTTAAATTCGGCCATCCCCTTCGTTCTGTTTGCGTACTCCATGCTCTACATTAGCGGCGGTATGGCGGCGACTCTTAACGGCACAGCGCCGATATGGGGTGCCGTCGTTGCTTGGTTCTGGCTAAATCAACGTTTATCAAAGTCAGCCACACTCGGCTTGGTCGTCGGTTTTGGTGGGGTTGTGGTGTTGGTGTCAGGTGATTTAAGTTTTTCCCTGAGTGGTAAGACTCTCGGCATTCTCGCGTCAGGCTCGGCCCCTATCATGTATGGTATTGCAGCGAACTACACGACTCAAAAGCTTTCTGATCTAAGCCCGCTAACGATTGCCACGTTTACGATGTTTTGCGCGTCGCTGTTGTTGCTGCCCGTTGCTTTGTACTTCATGCCGACTGTAATGCCGAGCGTAAATGCGTGGCTCTCGCTACTGGTATTAGCGATTGCTTGTACGGCCTTTGCTTACGTGATGTTTTTTCGATTGTTGGCCGACGTGGGCGGCACCCGTGCGATAACGGTGACCTTCTTGATTCCGGTATTCGGCGCACTCTGGGGCGTACTTTTTATCGACGAAGAGTTGAGCGTGACTATGATTGTTGGTATGGGTATCGTTTTGATTGGTACCGCACTGGTTACCGGGGTACTAAAACCGCGAGCAAAAAGCAGTGCGCCTGCCTGACAATTGTCACTTTATTGCAATATTATATTCACACTGTCGTTGCGAGATGTGGGCATAATTCCGGTCTAATTAAGTAAATAAATAACCGGAATTTAGGCGAGACTTTTAGATGAGCGTTCCTATTCTTCAGCTTATTCAAGGCAATCGACGTGCACGCACTAACGAGTTTGGTGAAGTGCCCTTGGCGTTCGCGCCGACCATCTCCTTGGCCAATGGGCAGCAGGCCGTGCCACAACAGTATTTGGACGTCGAACGGAATTTAGACAATCTAGCAAATGTGCTCGCCTGCGTGTCGATTCCTGATGGTTATCAGCTATTCGCGGGCCAAGAAGGGTCTGGCTTATATTTAATCGTGGGTGTTTTTGGCAAAGAAAACTATCCGGCCTCACCTGAAATAGCTGCCCAAACTAAATTAGTATACGGCCGCCGCTGGCTAATCGAAGACACGGCACCAACCTCAGAGATTGTACAAACCGCGATGCTTGCTGTGAAAAAAGCGCGTGAACACGAAGTCAGAGAGCTGCTCACTCTCAGAGTGGGCGAGGCTAAGCGTGTTACTACCCCATTCAACTGCCATCTAGACTTGCCGTTGATGGCGGGTAATCGCACCGAGTTCGCTTGCCAGGCGGTGGTTAAACCGATTGATGAGTTGCTGGCCCAAGTGCGTATTGATGGTCAAGAGTTACGAGTAGTGGCGTCGCAAATGGTGGGTAGTCGGCAGGTCTTTGAGGTCACGCTGCTCAACTCTGGTGAGCCAAGTCATTTTCCTGAATTATCTGGTGGCGCACTGACCGTCGTTTGCGAGCATGGTGACGGCGGTGATTTCCTGCATCAATTGTGCCGCACGCTGATTCACGCGAGTGATCGCTTTATCGAGGAAAACGTTAGCTTTGATGGCTTTAAGCGTTTTAGTCACGAACTCTGCCCAGAAAAGCTGGGTGATTTCTCGTCTCAAACTCGTAACGTCGCCGTTACCGATGCGCGTTTTGATACGGCCTTTAAAGACATGAGCTACCGAGTCGACGCGGCTAAGGCGCCACGCTACAACAATGGCATCTTGGGTCAGCAGCAGCGCTCAGCCGTCGATGGTTATTCTGAGCTTGCGGGTTACCTGCCGCATGACGCGAATTAAGGAATCTCTACACTAGCGCGCCAAAAACGCTACAATACTCGGCTAAATTTGAGCCATTGACTCGCGCGAGTCAATTGAGAAAAGTAACGACGTAGCAATGCCACATACGCAGCAAGAATATAATCCGCAAGCCATCGAACTCGACATTCAGAAACACTGGACTGAAACTAACGTCTATCGAGCGGTAGAAGACAGCAGTAAGGAAAAATTTTACTGCCTAGAGATGTTCCCATACCCTTCAGGCAAGCTGCACATGGGGCATGTACGCAACTACACCATCGGTGACGTGATCAGTCGCTACCAGCGAATGCTGGGCAAAAACGTATTGCACCCAATGGGCTGGGACGCATTTGGCCTGCCTGCTGAAAATGCGGCAATTCAAAACAATACTGCACCCGCACCGTGGACGGATGACAATATCGCTCACATGCGCGAGCAGCTCAAACGTTTGGGGTTTAGCTATGACTGGGAGCGTGAATTAGCAACCTGCAAGCCTGACTATTATAAGTGGGAGCAATGGTTCTTCACTAAACTTTATGAACGTGGCTTGGTCTATAAAAAAGAGAGTGAGGTCAATTGGGACCCGGTCGACCAAACAGTACTGGCGAATGAACAAGTAATCGATGGCCGCGGCTGGCGTTCTGGCGCGCTCGTTGAAAAGAAAAAGATCCCGCAGTGGTTTATTAAAATTACTGATTACGCCGAGGAGTTATTGAGTAGTTTAGATGACTTAGACGGTTGGCCAGATGCGGTTAAAACTATGCAGCGCAACTGGATTGGCAAATCGGTAGGTGCCGAGGCTGAATTTGCAATCGATGGTGAGGATAACCTGCGTGTTTTTACCACCCGGCCCGACACTATCATGGGAGTAACCTACTTAGCGGTTGCGTCCGACCACCCGCTTGCGATCAACGCGTCGCAGACGAGTGACGAGATTGCTGCATTTCGCAAGCAATGTGCCCAAAGCTCAACCGCTGAGGCAGACATGGAGACCATGGAAAAACTTGGTGTGAGTTTAGGCGTTACTGCTAAGCACCCGATAAGTGGCGATGCGGTGCCTGTTTGGTGCGCGAACTTTGTATTGATGAGTTATGGCACCGGTGCGGTTATGGCGGTGCCCGCACACGATCAACGTGATCACGAGTTCGCATCGAAATACGGCATCCAAATTAAGCCAGTGGTATACCCGGTTGATGGTGAGTTGGATATAAGCTCCGAGGCTTACACTGATTACGGTGTGTTGAAAAATTCTGGCGAATTTGATGGTCAAACATCTGAGCAAGCAAAAATCAGCATTACCGAATGGTTGCAGGCAAACAACAAGGGTGAGCAAAAAATCAACTACCGATTACGTGATTGGGGAGTCTCTCGTCAACGCTATTGGGGTTGTCCAATTCCGTTTATCTACGACGCGGATGGTAACCCAACTCCGGCAACCGAATTCCCAGTTGAGCTTCCAACCGATGTGGTGATGGATGGTGTTGGGTCGCCGATCAAGAAAATGCGTTCCTTTATCGACACGGTACATCCGCTGACGGGCGAGGCAGCAACGCGCGAGACCGACACGTTTGACACCTTCTTTGAGTCGTCTTGGTATTACGCGCGCTATTGCTGCCCGGGGCTGGATACAGCGATGTTAGACGAACGGGCCGATCACTGGTTGCCGGTTGATCAGTACGTGGGCGGTATTGAGCACGCCGTTATGCACCTTTTATACGCGCGCTTCTTTCATAAATTAATGCGCGACGTCGGTCTGATTCGTTCTGATGAGCCATTCACCCGCTTATTGACTCAAGGTATGGTGACGGCGGAGACCTACTTTCGAGTAGATGTTGATGGTAAAACAAAGTTCTATAACCCCAAAGAGGTTGAACTAACGCTGGACGACAAAGGTAAGCCATTGGCCGCCGTGTTGATGGCTGACGGTCAGGCCGTGCAAATCGGCGGCGTTGAGAAAATGTCCAAGTCAAAAAACAACGGTGTTGACCCGCAAAGCATGATTGATAAGTTTGGTGCTGATACGGTGCGTCTGTTCACCATGTTTGCGGCGCCGCCTGACCAATCTCTGGAATGGAATGACGACGCTATTGCCGGCGGCTCTCGTTTCTTGCGCCGGGTGTGGAATTTATTCGATAAGCATGCCGAGACCTTAGCGACGGTAAATTTACAGCCAATAGACAATCTTGAAAATGCAAACGGTGGGGCTAAAGCTCTGCGTTTGATTACGCACACGATTACGCAGCGGGTTTTATTTGACTATGAACGTCAACACTTTAACACCGTGGTGGCGGCGGCAATGGAACTCACTAACGCAATCGAAAAAGCCGATTTCCCATCTATGGCTGACCATGCGAATGCGGTGCTGGCAGAGGCGTGCTATACCTTGATTAAAATATTGACACCGGTAACGCCACATTTATGTGAACATTTATGGTCGGTCTATGGCGATGCGAAGTCGTTATATGACAGTGGCTGGTTAGCCGTTGATGAGTCGGCGCTGGTGAAAGATGAAATTACTTACGTGGTGCAAGTTAACGGCAAGCTACGTGCCAAGCTAGAAGTCGCCGCATTAGCCAGCAAAGACGACGTCGAAGTCATGGCGCTGGCTGACGAGAATGTGCAACGCTTTCTAGAAGGTGTTACCGTTCGTAAAGTGATTGTGGTACCGAATAAGCTGGTCAATATTGTCGCGAATTAATTCCTCATAGGTCTTAGCTTGCGATAAAATCGACTGATAAATTAGATAACATCAAAAAAACCTCTTAAGAAAAGGGTCTCAACATGCTCAACACTATGACGCGCACCGCACTTCTATTGACTTTGGCTGTCTCGATTACGGCTTGTGGTTTTCACTTGCGTGGCAATATTCCGCTCGATGAGGGGATTAAAAATATGTTTGTGCTGGCGCCCGAGGGCACCTTTAAAGATCAGCTCGAGCGTATCGTGAGTAAAGCGGGCGCTGAAGTTGCGGGTGCTCGGAGCGCCGCCGATGTGGTTCTAAATGTAAGCAATGCCTCCGTCAAGCGTACGGTCGGCACCCTGGATGAACGTGGCAAAGCAAATAGTTATAACTTAGTTTTTAGCGTTACCTACTCTCTGGATGGCCTTGACGGTGAAAAAGTGAGAAAGGTGACTAGTCTCACGGAATCTCGTCGCTATAACTTCGACCCAGAACGAGTGGTTGAGTCTGAGGCAGAAGAAGCTGAACTGCTGGAAAGTATGGAAGAGGAAGCGTCATTGCGCATCGTACGTCAACTTTCGACTATTACTGGCTACCAGCCGGGAAAGCCTCGCGAGTCTGGTGATAATAATCCTGGTAAGTAACTCAAAGGTTCAATGCAATGCGCGTTGTACTTGAAGAATTAGCGTCTCGTTTAAAAGCCAGCGGCGCACAACTGCCAAAAGTTATTTTACTAAATGGCAACGAGCCCCTATTAATAGAAGAGGCGTTGGATGGCGTGCGTAATGCGCTACGCGAGCACGGGTTCACTGAGCGATTGAAATATCAGCTCGAAGCTGGCTTTGACTGGAATAAGCTCACCGGTGCAGGCCAGGCAATGTCGTTATTTGCCGAGCGACGTATCATCGAGTTTCGCGTGCCTAAGGCGCTTGGCGCGCCCGGCACTAAGGCCATTACTGAATACTGTCAAAACCCGGCCGAAGACGATATTTTGATTATTCTAATGCCGGCGTTAGACAAGCGCCAGCGCTCGGCTAAATGGGTCAGCGCGATTGAATCGGTTGGTTGGCTAGCCGACGGTTATGACGTGTCGCAACAACAGTTCCCCGCGTGGTTAAAAAAGCGCTTACAAAGTCGCTCGTTGCGTGTTGAAAACGGCGTTATTGAGTTGATGAGTGAGCAGCTCGAAGGCAATGTTATGGCGGCAGCACAAGAAATAGATAAGCTGCAAGTATTAGCTAAAGATGGCGCAGTGACGTTAACGTTAGTGAATGAGAGCTTAGCCGATCAAGCCCGTTTTGACGTATACGCATTAACCGACGGCTGCCTGCTTGGCGATTTTACTCGAGCGCTTAGAATTAAAAGCCGCCTTCAGTCTGAGGGCATCGAGCCGGTTATCGTTGTGTGGGCCTTGGTGCGTGAAATTCGAGTATTGGCAGCGATCGCAGCGGGCGTAGAGCAAGGCCAAAATCGTGGCATGTTGTTTAAACAAAATCGTATTTGGAATAAGCGTGAGCCCGCAGTAAATGCCGCGTTAAATCGACTGTCCTCAGCGGCGTGGTATGACGCGCTAGAACACGCGGCACACCTTGACCAAACGGTAAAAGGTCAGCGCTATTCTGAAGTAGGCAATGTCTGGTATCAAATCGAACAGCTTTGCGCCAAACTCTGTGGCGTTGAATTGGCAAGTACCGTGAGTGCTTAATTTAGATACTCACCTAAATAATCAGGGTTCGAAATATAAACGATTATCAAAGCGCAAAATCTAAACGCGCTGTATAACGAAAACCAAGAGACTAAAGTGAACGTAGTAGAGTACATGCAATCCGTTGGGCAGAACGCCCGAGTCGCAGCACGCCAGATGGCGCGTGCTACGTGTGGTGACAAAAATGCCGCCTTGCGCGCTATTGCCGCACGGCTAGAGTCCTCGCTTACGATTTTGCGTGAGGCGAACGCTAAAGACCTTAGTGCGGGGCGCGATAGTGGCTTGGACGCAGCCCTGTTAGATCGCTTAGAGTTGAGTGAAGCTGGCATCGCTGCGATGGCCGACGGTTGTCGGCAAGTCGCTGCGCTCGCTGACCCTATTGGTGAGGTCACCGATTTGAGTTATCGCCCTAGCGGCATTCAGGTGGGTAAGATGCGTGTTCCGCTTGGCGTCATTGGCATTATTTACGAGTCACGACCTAACGTCACAGTCGACGCGGCTATTTTATGTTTAAAGTCCGGTAACGCCACTATTTTGCGCGGTGGGTCCGAAGCAATTCATTCAAACATGGCAATTGCCAAGTGTATTGCGCAAGGCCTAAATGACGTTGGCTTGCCAAGTGATGCAGTGCAAGTGATTGAGACGACTGATCGCGACGCGGTCGGCCAGTTGATTAGCATGCCTGAATTTGTCGATGTGATTGTCCCTCGGGGCGGCAAGAGCTTGATCGAGCGAATCAGTCGCGACGCAACGGTGCCGGTGATTAAGCACCTCGACGGCATCTGCCACGTTTACATAGATAAAGATGCTGATCTGGAGAAGGCGTTCGCAATTGCGCTGAATTCAAAGACTCATCGTTACGGGGTGTGCAACGCAATGGAGACTCTTTTGGTGCATGTTTCAGTGGCGAATGATATTTTGCCGCGTTTGTGCGTTGCTTATATTGAAAAGGGCGTTGCGCTGCGTGGTTGTGAACAAACGTGCGCACTTGTTGAGATGCAGGCTGCGACCGACGAAGACTGGGATACCGAGTATCTCGCGCCAATTTTAGCAATTCGAGTCGTCTCTGACTTTGCGCAGGCGGTGGCACATATTGACGCGCATGGTTCGGCTCATACCGAAAGCATTGTGACCGAAAACTACACCACCGGGCGGCAATTTATTGCCGAAGTTGATTCGAGCTCGGTTATGGTAAACGCGTCTACCCGCTTTGCCGATGGCTTTGAATATGGCTTAGGTGCCGAGATTGGCATTAGCACTGACAAGCTACACGCGCGCGGCCCGGTTGGCTTGGCGGGGCTTACGTCTCAGAAATATGTGGTTTATGGTGACGGACATATCCGCACCTAAGCCCAGAATCGCCATTTTCGGCGGCACTTTTGACCCTATTCATTTGGGGCATATAAATTCGGTTAAGCTGCTGTGTGAACACCTTGAATTCGATCGAGTTCACTTTGTTCTAAGTGCGAGGCCGCCGCACAAGGGAGAAATTAGCGCCAGCATTGAAGATCGCTTTACGATGCTGAAACTGGCTCTTGATGGAGACCCTCAGTTCATTGCCGACGACACTGAGATACGACGGCAAACGAAATCTTACACCATTGATACCGTTGAGACATTCAAGACACGCTATCCGAATTGCTCGATAAGCGTAATTATTGGGGGCGATAGTTTGCTCAGCTTGCCGACTTGGCATCGGTACGCAGAATTGCTTGATCAGAGTAACTGGGTGGTACTAAATCGGCCCGGTTTTAAATTGCAATTGCCCGCCGAGTTAGCGCAACGCTTAGTGGCGTCACCTGCTGGGCTAAATAGTGTTAACGATGGCCAAATATGGGTTTTCCAGCACAGCGAGTTTGCGATTTCATCCTCCGAAATCAGGGCAGAACTTAGCAATCAACCGAGTGTCGGACCAGCAACAGAACGGTTGGCGCATAAACCGTTAAAATTGTGCAAAGAATTCCTAAGTGAGTCCGTTTTCAACTATATAAAAACTCAGCAACTGTATAGAATACGCGGCATGAAACCAGAACAAGTTAAAGACCAGGTTGTTGCCGCGCTTGAAGACATCAAAGGCCACGACATCCGAGTTATCGATATCGCTGATATCTCCGATTTCGCCGATTTTATGGTGGTTGCCAGCGGTACCTCTGACACCCACGTTAAAGCTCTAGCGCGCTCGGCTTCGGATAGTTTGCGCAAGCAAGGCGTCAAGCCTCTGAACCAAGATGGCGCTGACGTGGGTGAGTGGGTGCTAGTCGACTTTGGCGATGTCGTCTTGCATGTAATGCGTCCAGAAGTGCGCGAGTACTATGACTTGGAAAAATTATGGGATGAAGATGTTCGAGCCTTGGTCAAAAAGCACCGCGCAGAGCAAGACGACTAAGCGCACTTCAACACCAACCCAATGCCGCCAGCGTAGCTTTCGACGTGCGTATTAAGTTGCTGGCGGTCGGTACTCGAATGCCGTCATGGGTCGAACAGGGTTTTAAGGAGTACGCACAGCGGATGCCCAAGCTCTGCGAATTAGAGTTGCTCGAAATACCCGCTAAAAAACGTGGCAAAAATGCTGATACTGCGCGTATTTTACGCGATGAGGCGCACGCGTTGCAGGCGGCTATACCAAAGGGCACCTTAGTCATTGCCTTAGATCGCAAAGGCAAGCATATCGACACCGAAGATTTGGCACGCAACATGCAATCTTGGATAGACGAAAGCCAAGACGTTGCTATTTTGATTGGCGGGCCGGAAGGTATAGACCCTAGTTATTTAGCGACAGCAAATCGTAAGTGGTCGCTCTCGGCGTTAACCTTTGCGCACCCGCTGGTGCGCGTAATGTTAGCTGAACAGCTATACCGAGCGTGGAGTATTAACGCAAATTTACCCTATCATCGAGGCGATTAAAAATGCCAATTATAACGCTAGTGCTGGCCTCAGGCTCGCCGCGTCGCAAAGAGTTGCTGCAAAGCATGGGCGTCGAGTTTTCTGTGCACGTGACCAATACCGATGAAAGCCGACACGACGGTGAGCATGCTGAAGATTTTGTGGTTCGACTTGCACGCGACAAAGCACGCGCGGCGTTTGCCAGTCTTGTAGACGATGCGGCTTCGAATACCAGCAAAGCCGATAATATTGCGATTCTCGCCGCAGACACCATCGTTGTGCAGTCTGACAAAATTTTTGGTAAACCCCGAGACTTTGAGCACGCGAGTGCGATGTGGCGAACGTTGAGTGCCAATAAACATCAGGTCATGACCGCAGTATGCTTGATGCATCGTGATAAGCTGTCAATAAAGTTAGGGGTTACCGATGTTGAATTTGGCAGCATTACGCAGGAGCAAATGCAGCGCTATTGGGACAGTAATGAACCGCAAGACAAAGCCGGCGCGTATGCAATACAGGGCTTTGCTTCAGCTTGGGTTAAGCTTATCCATGGTAGTTATAGCAATGTGGTTGGTTTGCCGCTGCGCGAAGTAAATGAATTATTAGCCACAATCGACAGAAATTGGCTGTGACAATCGTTTAAATCAGGTCAAGTAATAGAGACAGAGACAATTAACCAGGTTCAAGTAAGCAGCTGTGGCGACTAAAGACGAAATTTTAATCAACGTAACCCCGCGCGAGACCCGTGTGGCGGTGGTTGAGAATGGGCGCTTACAAGAACTGCATTTAGAGCGATCATCAGCGCGCGGCATCGTCGGCAATATATTTAAAGGCAAGGTGGTGCGTGTGTTACCTGGTATGCAAGCCGCGTTTGTTGACATAGGCTTAGATAAGAATGGCTTCTTACACGCCGCCGACATCGCTCGCAATGACCCTGCATTTGCGAGCAGTCACTACAAAGAAACGCCCCCAATTCAAGACCTAGTGCATGAAGGTAAGAGCGTCTACGTGCAGGTACTCAAAGACCCAATTGGAACTAAGGGCGCGCGCCTGACGATGGAATTAAGCGTGCCATCACGGCACCTAGTTTACTTACCTAATGGCTCAGATATTGGTATTTCACAAAAAATAGAAGATGACCAAGAGCGCCAACGTTTGCTCGCGTTAGTCACTGACCACATACAGCAAAATGAGTTGAGCGGCGGCTTTATTATTCGCACCATGGCCGAGGCTGCAACGGACGCTGATATTGCTAACGATATGCGTTTTTTGCAACGCGTTTGGATGTACGTAAGTACGGCGATGGGACAGTCCAGCCCGGCCACGCAAATTCATGAGGATATGCCATTGTCATTGCGGACCATGCGCGACTTGGTGCACGATGATTTAGAAAAAATTCGGATCGACTCTAAGGAGACATTCGATAAGGCCCTCGACTTCGCAAAAGACTTTATTCCCGAAGTTGTCGGCAAACTAGAATACTATCCGGGCGAGCAGCCACTTTTTGGTTTGTACTCGATCGAGAGCGAGCTAGAAAATGCCATGGACCGCAAGGTAATGCTGAAGTCGGGTGGCGATATGATTATCGATCAAACTGAAGCGATGACGACCATCGACGTGAATACCGGCTCGTACGTTGGGCGCCGTAATTTAGAAGACACCTTATTTAAAACTAACTTGGAAGCCGCGACCGAGATCGCACATCAACTGCGATTACGTAACTTGGGCGGTATTATCATTGTTGATTTCATTGATATGCAAAGTAGCAAACATAAGAAGCAAGTGCTGGCAGCATTGGATGCGTCTATCTCCAAAGATCGAGTCAAAATTAATGTCACTGATATTTCGCCATTGGGGTTGGTTGAAATCACGCGCAAGCGTGTGCGCGAAAGCTTAGAACAAGTAATGTGTGAAACCTGCCCGGTGTGTTCCGGGCGAGGGACTGTTAAAACGGCGCAAACCGTATGCTATGAAATTTTGCGCGAAATTCTACGCGAAGACCGTCAGTACAAAGCACAGGCTTACACCATTGTCGCCTCACGCCAGGTAGTAGACTTGTTTACCGACGACGAAGCCAGCAGCCTGGCCGATCTGCAGGAATTTATTGACCGGCCGATTAGCGTGCAGGTAGACCCCCATTACCAACAGCAGCAATACGATATTGCGCTTGCCTAGTATCGCCTGCACATAATATGAAACGTTTGCTTAAAATAATACTCGGCCTGCTGTTCGTATACGTTTTGTTTTGGTGTTCTGTTGCCGCGTATTTCACCTACGCTGATCGCTATAAAAATGAACTCGAAGCTAAGCTCAGCGAGGCGTTTGACCGCCCCGTTAGTATTGCTGACATCAAAACGGTTTGGCGAGGTGTCGCGCCACGAGTTCAACTGCGTGACTTTCAAGTAGAAGGCGACAATGAAGGCCAACCCGCGCTCGCGTTCGAATCGTTGTCGGCCACCGTTAGCCCGCTATCGGTATTGCGTCTGTGGCCAAGCTTTACCGAATTCGAAGTGACTAAGCCGGTACTCGAGATTGTCACGCTGGATGGCAGTGATGTCGAGATCGCAGGTTTGAAGCTCAAGGGGCAGCGTCGGAGTAAAGAATTCACCCAGCGTGTTCTGTCGTGGTTGTTAGACCAACGAGCAGCAACCTGGAAAGGCGGAGAGATTATTTGGCGGCGAGATGTCGACGATATTCAGCACTTCAAAAATATTTCTATTTCCTATAAGCGCGATGAACAATATCGTAAGTTACAAACTGAGATCACAACGCCCAAAGGCGTACTGGCTTTTATTGCGACGTCTAATGGCGATTTAATTAACCAAAGTAATTGGGATGCGTCGCTCGAGGTGCTAGGCGAGGAGGGCGCTAGACTGCTAGAACCCAATGATTTTTCGGTGCGGGTTAACGAGGGCAAAGGTCGGGTACTGCTGAAAACCTTGGATATCGCGCGCATCCGTGATTTTGTTAAGCTATCTGGTTTAGTGTCGAATACGGGATGGTTACTTGACGCCAAATTGGCTGGCCGTTTGCACGATGTGCACTTTGATTTCTCTGGGCCGTTGCTGGCAATCGAGTCTTGGGGCTTAGAGGCGTCGGCATCTGATATTGGTTTTAGAGCGGTGGGGCGAGCGCCAGCAATGAACAATTTACGAGGTGAACTAAAGGCGTCAATCGACGGCGGTCGTTTCGTATTCGCGACCCGTGATTCTGAGTTTAAGTGGGCTCGCTGGTATCAAAGGAGCTTTCCAATCAATCGCGCGATGGGAGAGTTTAGCTGGACTATAGGTGATGATGGCGGCGTTGCGGTCAATCTTAGAAATGGCGAGTTTGAGGATATCAACGCGAAACTTTCCAACATCAATGCCGAGGTTAAACTCAATCCCAGCGCGCGCAAGGTATCAAGTTTTGGACAATTGTTTAAAGTCGAATCGGTCGCCGATTTGCGCTTTGAAGACGGCGAGTTGCTAGAATCACCCGTTCTTGACAGAAGCCAAGCGCCGATCATTGTCGACGCCTACGCCGAGTTCGAAGTGTCTGACATTAGTAAGTTGATCGAATATTTACCAAATATTCAGCGCTTGGATAAATTTAGTCGCTGGTCAAAAGCGGCGTTTAGATCAGGCTCCGTTAAGAATGGGGTTGTGACCTACAAAGGCGAGGCAACGGCTGATGCAATCGCATCGGGTACCGCAACGCTAGACGCCACCGCTCAGTTCGACAATGTGATCGTTGATTATGCACCTAAGTTCAATTGGCCTGCGGCAGAAAAAGGTCAAGGCGTCGCGACGGTGCGCAACGACTTGCTTACCATCAGCCCTGATCAAATTTGGCTCAATGGCGACCCGGTCACAGACGCACTTCTAACAATATCATCATTGTTTGACAAAAAACGCTTGCTGACGGTTAAGGGTAATACGACGACGTCGCTAATAAAGGGCATGGACTTTATCTTCAAGGGCCCGCTAATTAAGCCCAGTGAGCAGCTCGATGAGCTGCCCATTTTGCCTAAAGAAGGGTCAGTCGACATTACTACTGAGGTTGAAATACCGCTAAGCAACGTTGCTCAAGGTCGGGTAAACGGTACCGCTGTAATTCGAGACGGTCTTGGCGTGTTACCCGGCGATGTCGCGTTGAGTGATATCGAGGCGACCGTAAAGTTTACCGAGCGCAGCGTGACCTCCGACAATATTCGCGCGAAATTCTTAGGCGGTGAAACGTCTGGCAAGCTCGAAACCCTCAAGCAAGCGCAACCGCCGGTGTTGAAGTTAAGCGCCAGCGGTGAAGCGCATACGCTCAATTTAACACCGTGGGTGGGTGAGCATCTATTAACTTGGTTTGATGGCAAAGCGCCTTGGCAAGGGTCGGTGCTGATTGACGGTGGGAACGTTGATATAAACGGCAGCTCAAACCTAGTCGGTATTGAGGTTAGCGCGCCGGCGCCGTTGGCTAAGCCGGTCGACGACGCCGCAGACTTCGCGTTGTCGATGACCCTCGGCGGTAAAACCACGCCGCCGTCGTTGCGCGTGAGTTATCGCGATATGATGCAAGCCAGTTTTAAGGCGAATGCGCGCCCAGCGGGCTCGTCCTCGGTGCCGTCTTTGCTTGATAACGCTCTGATCAGTATCGGCAGTGAGAGTGCCGCGCCTCTCAAAAGCGGGATCAATTTTCTAATTGAAGAAGACGCGGTTGATTTGGATAAATGGTTATCCGCGATAATTGACCTAGCGTCTTACCAGCCTAAGGTTGCGACCGATAATACTGATTTTCTCGACGCGATGCGGTCAATCAATATTTCTGCGAAGGACCCGCTGTTGTTTGGGCGGCGCATTGGTCCCTTGAATGTCACTGCAATGTCGGTTGATGGTCGCTACTGGATAGGCACCCTAGACGGCGAGAATGTTGATGGCACCATGCAATTGCAACCCAGGGATGAGCTGGCGCACTATGGTTTTAAACTCGCCTACCTCAATCTAGTGGAGGAACTTGAAAACGACGAGCCTCTCGCGCCTGTTGATTATAGTTTGGTGCCTGCTGAGTTTCCGTCCGTTGCGGTGAGTATTGATCGCTTTCGTTTAGCGGGTAAAAACTTAGGCAGTCTGTCTTTTTCTGCCAAGCCGAGCGAGGATGCTTGGCAAATCGAGATGTTTGACTTAGTGCACAATGGCATCAAGACGACCGCAACTGGTGGCTGGAGAAATAATACCCAAGACGGTTCGGTGTCTGAGTTCGAGTTTTCAACGGTCATTGACGAAGCCGAGGGCGCGCTCATTGACATGGATTTCGATGGCCTAATACGTAAGGGTATGGGCAATGTCGACGGTAAACTGAGCTGGGTTGGTGCACCACATGAGTTCGAGTATGCGCGTTTGAACGGCGAGTTTGAGGCGTTTATTAAAGATGGCGAGTTAGTGAAGGTGGAGCCCGGTGGCGGTAAGCTTCTGGGCCTGCTCAACTTTAACGCGATTGCCCGCAGGCTGGTTTTCGACTTTCGTGATGTTTTTGCGTCGGGTCTGATTTTTGACCGCATGCGTTACTCCGCAATACTGGCGGAGGGCGAAGTTATCCTGCGTGACGCTTTTATATTAGCCCCAGCGGTATTTGTACGGATGGAGGGCAAGGTGGATTTGGATAAAGAGTTGATTGACATGGAGGTGCATGTCTCTCCTGAATTGGGTGGCAATTTAGCCTTGTTAAGTGCCCTAGCGAATCCGACCGCAGGCGCCGTTGTATTTTTAACTCAGCGCATATTTAAAGATGAAATGCGAAAATCAAGCTTTAAAAGTTACCGTGCTTTGGGTACGTGGGAAAACTTTGAAATGGTCGAAATGAAGGCTGGCGACGAGCTTGGTGCGACCCTGAGTGCCGACGCTCAAACTGATGAAGTTGCTGCTGAATTAGGCTCAGATCTAGAGCTTCAACAGGCGTCTGAAAAGGGAGATGTTCCAGACTCTATACTACAGAGTGACGCGACCGAGCTCGAGGCTTCTGAGCAGCACGCCGCGCCCAAGCCAGAAAAGCCTATGCCGGACCTTGAAAAGTTAGAAGCCAGCCCCATTCCTTAAGGCAGGTGCGTAGCTGACGCATTATTTCAGCGGCTTAACTGGCGGCTTAACTGGCGGCTTAGTTGGCGGCTTAGTTGGCGACGTTAGTTACGCCACTAGTAGCGGCTAAAATGTTAGCGCGTCATTAGCACCTGGAATCGACCTCTTCAGCCCCGCAAATAGAACTACATAAACGTAGACTTTTGTTATTATCGACCCTTCAGAGTTGGCCTTCGCCGCCTCACGTTCAGCTAAATCATTATGAATCAAGATCATCTTTCTATCGCGCAAGCAACCTTGCTCGAGCCGACCGGCTTGTCCGATTTGCATTTAAATAATGTGATGCAGAAGCTGACCAATGTATCGGGTAGCGATTTTGCAGACTTGTATTTCCAATACTCCAAACATGAGAGCTGGTCGCTGGATGAAGGGCAGGTTAAAACGGGCAGTTTTAATATTGATTTGGGCGTAGGCTTGCGATCCGTTTGTGGTGAGAAAACCGCGTTTGCGTATAGCGAAGACCTAAATTCTCAGGCGATTTTGAACGCCGCTGACGTCGTCAGCGCGATTGGCCGTCAGGGTCAAAATATCACTGCCAACCAGACTTGGAAAACTCAAGGGGTCAAGCCTTTATATTCTGAACTAGACCCGATTGCCGCGCTTGACGACGCTAGTAAGGTGGCCATATTAGAACACGCTGATCGTGCCGCGCGTGAGCGCGACCCCCGGGTCAAAGAAGTTATGGCGAGTTTGTCCGGTGTCTATGAAGTGGTGTTGATCGTAACCAGTGATGGACGACAAATACCCGATGTGCGGCCACTGGTCCGCCTTAACGTGGCAGTAATTGTCGAGCAAGATGGTAAGCGAGAGCGCGGGTCTATGGGCGGTGGAGGACGTTTGGGCTTTGACTATTTTGATGCCGAGATGATCAACCACTACTCACACGAAGCCGTACGGCAAGCCCTTGTAAGCCTTGAGGCAATTGATTCGCCAGCTGGCACTATGGAGGTTGTGCTTGGCGCTGGCTGGCCTGGCATTTTATTACATGAAGCCGTAGGACATGGCCTAGAAGGCGACTTTAATCGCAAAGGTACGTCGGCTTTTTCTGGTCGCATTGGCGAAAAAGTTGCCAGTGAACTGTGCACCGTGGTCGACGATGGTACGCTCGCGGATCGGCGCGGCTCACTGAGTGTCGATGATGAGGGTAATCAAACTCAAAATACCATGTTAATCGAAAAAGGTATCTTAAAAGGCTACATGCAAGACGAGCATAATGCCCGCCTGATGGGCATGGGGGTAACCGGTAATGGCAGACGAGAGTCGTTTGCGCACCTGCCAATGCCGCGCATGACGAATACCTATATGCACGCCGGCGAGCACGACCCAGAAGAGATCATTAAGAGCGTCAAGAAAGGCTTATACGCGGTGAACTTCGGCGGTGGCCAAGTCGATATTACATCCGGCAAATTTGTATTTTCATCGAGTGAAGCTTACTTAATAGAGGACGGTAAGGTGACCGCCCCGGTAAAAGGTGCAACCCTTATTGGCAGCGGCCCTGAGGCGATGCAAACCATCAGTATGGTTGGTAACGATATGAGCTTAGACTCCGGGGTTGGCGTGTGTGGTAAAGACGGCCAAAGCGTGCCGGTTGGTGTGGGCCAGCCCACCTTGAAAATGGACGCACTAACTGTGGGCGGAGTTCAGTTATGAACGACCAAAAATCAGAAAGTTCAGCCATGAACGAACAGCTCTTAACCAAAGCCGCCGAATACGCCATCGACTACGCAAAGAAAAAGGGCATGGATCAATCCGAAGTGTCATTACACCAAGGCACCGGCATCTCGATCGCAGCGCGCCAACAAGAGTTGGAAACGGTTGAGAAGCACAACGACGCACAGTTCGTTATTAGCGTATATAGAGATCATAAAACGGGTTCAGCCAGCAGTGCTGACCTGAGTGAGTCAGGCATTCGAGCGACGGTTGACGCCGCTATGTCGATCGCGCGTTATACCGGAGCTGATGATTGTCTAGGCCTGGCCGATGCTGAGCGCATGGCGACGGACCTAAGAGACTTGGATCTACACCACGAATGGCGAGCAGAAGTTTCCGAGTTGGTAGATATTGCCTTGCAATGCGAGCAAGCGGCATTGCAAGCCGATACCTTGATAACGAACTCGGAAGGCGCATCTGTCAGCTCTTACGCAGGCAGCGCTGTCTACGCTAACTCTCATGGTTTTCTAAGCGCCAGTAACGGCAGCCAACACAGTGTTTCTTGCTCAGTTATCGGCGCCAAAGGCGAAAACATGCAGCGAGACTATTGGTACGACTCCAATCGGAACGCGGCCAAGCTTGAATCTGCGCAAGCGATTGGTCTAAAAGCAGCGGAGCGAACGGTTGCTAGATTGGGTGCACGCCAAATTGCGTCCTGCCAGGCGACGGTTATGTTTGACCCGAGTATGGCCAAGAGCTTAGTCAGTCACTTAATTGGCGCGATAAAAGGCGGCGCAATATACAAGAAAGCCAGCTTCATGCTGGATAAAGTCGGCGAAGATATCTTACCCAACTTTGTCGACATCGCGGAACATCCGCACAAGCTCGGAGCTGCTAGCAGTGCAACCTACGACGGCGAAGGTGTAGCAACACCAGAGTACCGTGCCATTGTGGAGGCTGGTCGTTTACAAAGCTACGTTCTGGGTTCCTACACCGCGCGCAAATTAGGCCTAGAATCGACTGCTAATGCGGGTGGTGTGCGCAATCTAAGCGTGTCGACCACGGGTCAGGATTTCGCTGAGTTGTTGTCGCAAATGGGCACTGGTTTGCTCGTCACTGAACTTATTGGTTCAGGCATCAATATGGTGACGGGTGATTATTCACGTGGGGCTGCAGGCTTTTGGGTTGAAAACGGCGAGTTACAATATCCAGTCGAAGAAATCACGATTGCCGGTAATTTGACCGATATTTACCGTAATATTGTCGCCATCGGTAATGATTACGATAGCCGAGGCAATACCGAATGTGGCTCTATCGTCATTGAAAATATGACGGTAGCCGGAAGTTAGCGCTATAATGCGCCGCTAGTTTTTACCCCCGATTGTCAAGTTATGCCTATTTATCAATATCAATGCACTGAATGCGGTCATGGCCTAGAGGCTTTGCAAAAAATGAGCGACCCCAAGTTGGTGGATTGCCCTGCGTGCTCGGCGCCCGCATTAAAGAAACAGGTAACCGCTGCGGCGTTTAAACTCAAGGGCACTGGCTGGTACGAGACAGATTTTAAAAATTCGGGTAAAAAGCCTGACGCCGGTGCTAAGAAGACGAATGATGACAGCGCCAGCGGTCAAGGCGGTGATCGTGCCGCAAGCAAAAAATCAGACTCCGCGACTGACTCAACGCCCAGCTCTGCGGGTGACGCAACGTCCAGTAGTTCGAAAGCCGCCGTGGGTGCGACTGAGTAATTTATGATGGCTCGACTCAGACGCTACTTTGTTGCCGGGCTCTTAGTTTGGTTGCCGCTGGTGGCAACCTATTTGGTATTAGCGTTCTCGATCCGCCTGATCGATCGCAGCCTATTGCTGCTGCCACCAAACTTGCGACCGGAAAACCTAATCGGTTTTAAAATTCCGGGCCTCGGTGTCATCCTGACACTGATGTTGGTGTTACTTACCGGCCTGATTGTCGCCAATTTTTTTGGTCGTCGTTTAATCCTCGCATGGGAGTCCTTGTTGTCAAGGATTCCGTTAGTGCGTTCGGTGTATGGCGCTGTTAAGCAGATTACTTCCAGCCTATTTGCCGACGCCAGTCAATCGTTTCGCGAAGTAGTGCTGGTTGAGTATCCACGCCGCGGATTATGGATGTTGGCATTTGTCACCGGCGATACGCCACGCCGCTTTCAGCAAGTAGCCGGGCAAGACCTAATTAATATTTATGTGCCTACGACACCAAACCCAACGTCAGGGTTTTACATTATGGTACCGCCAAGCGACATTAAACGCTTGGACATACCAGTGGAAGTAGGTTTGAAAATGATTTTGTCAGCGGGTGTGGTTAATCCTTTTGATGACCCTGTTGAGGCAGAAAAAATCGCCGCCGAAATGCAGCATAAGCAGCAAGCAAGAAAAGCCGCTCAAGACGAGCAAGAATAATTTAGAGAAGAAAATGAAATCAATGCGCAGTCACGTTTGTGGCGATATCAACGAAAGCCAAATCGATCAAATCATCACCGTCTCGGGCTGGGCACAACGCCGTCGTGACCACGGTGGGGTCATTTTTATTGACCTGCGAGACGCCTCTGGCTTGTTGCAAGTGGTGGTTGACCCTGACGTGACGGACGCCTTTGCGGTCGCTGACACGGTACGCAATGAGCATGTGTTGCAGGTCACAGCAAAAGTTCGAGCGCGACCCGACGGTACCACGAACCCTGATTTACCAACCGGTATGGTTGAAGTCTATGCGACCGAGATCAATGTGTTGAATCGCGCCGACCCAATTCCATTTCAGTTGGACGACGACGATACCAGTGAAGCGGTACGCTTAAAGTATCGCTATTTAGATCTGCGTCGCGAACCGATGCAAAAAATCTTTCGTTTGCGCAGCGCCGTAACCAAATACTTTCGCGACTTTTTAGAAGCCGAGAATTTTTGCGATATTGAGACGCCAGTTTTGACTAAGTCAACGCCCGAAGGCGCGCGAGATTATCTAGTGCCTAGCCGAGTACACGCAGGCGATTTTTTCGCCTTGCCGCAGTCGCCACAGTTGTTTAAGCAATTGTTAATGGTCGCTGGTTTTGAGCGCTATTATCAAATTGCACGGTGCTTTCGAGACGAAGATTTGCGTGCCGACCGGCAGCCTGAATTTACTCAACTTGATGTAGAAACCTCGTTCATGAATGAAGAAGAGATCATGAACATGATGGAAAGCATGATTCGAGGCTTGTTCAAGGCTAAGCTTGACGTTGATTTGCCAGACGAATTTCCGCGCATGACCTACGCCGAAGCGATTGAAGAGTACGGTATTGATCGACCTGATTTGCGTATTCCGCTTAAGTTAGTGTCCGTTACCGATTTGATGAAAGACGTCGATTTCAAAGTATTTTCAAGCCCGGCCAATTCTGATGACGGTCGAGTTGCGGCTTTGCGCATTCCTGGCGGTGCAAGCAAGTTAAGCCGTAAGCAAATTGATATCTACACTGAGTTCGTTGGCAATTATGGCGCGCGAGGATTAGCGTATATCAAAGTTAACGATTTATCCGCTGGCTTAGATGGCTTGCAGTCACCCATTGTTAAGAACTTAAGTGGCGACGTGCTGCCCAATGTGATGAAGCGCATAGGTGCCGAAGATGGTGACTTGATTTTCTTTGGTGCTGACAGCGCTAAGGTAGTGAATGACTCGCTTGCTGCTTTGCGCGTCAAAGTCGGTACAGATCTAGACATGATTGATACTAAGTGGTCACCGATGTGGGTGGTCGACTTCCCAATGTTTGAGAAAGACTCGGACAACAATTGGACGTCACTTCATCATCCGTTTACCGCGCCTAAGCTTGATCAGATTGAAGAATTGGCGACTAACCCAGGCAATGTATTGTCGCGAGCGTATGACATGGTGCTAAACGGTACTGAACTGGGTGGTGGCTCAATTCGTATTCACCAAACCGATGTGCAGCGTCAAGCCTTCACGGCGTTGGGTATTGGTGATGAAGAAGCAGAAGAGAAATTTGGATTCCTATTAGATGCCTTGCGCTATGGCGCGCCGCCGCATGGTGGCATCGCGTTTGGTATAGACCGTATTGTTGCGATGATGTCTGAGGTTGAGTCCATCCGAGATGTGATTGCGTTTCCAAAAACACAGAAGGCGTCTTGCCTGCTGACCGCGGCACCGAGCGCAGTGGATAAAACTCAATTGCGAGACTTACATATTCGCCTAAGCCCAGCGGCGCAAGCGGCTCAGCAAAGCTCGCCGGACGAGGCGCAGTGATCGCTCGCTAAACATGCCGCAAGCGAGTATTGAAACAGGTGTCAGCTTATTGGCGCTGAATACGCTCGCAATTCCAGCGACCGCCGCTTTTTGTGTCACGTGTACGAGCGTGGATCAAGTGCGAGCAAGCTTAGCTTTCGCACAACAACGAAGTTTACCCGTCCTAATTTTAGGCGAGGGCAGTAACACTGTCTTTACCAAGAATTATGCTGGTTTGGTGATACTAAATCGTTTGCGCGGCGTAAAGACATTAGGACAGCACGATGATCAAATTGAAATCTCAGTGGCGGCCGGCGAAAACTGGCACGCGCTGGTCGAGTACGCCATCACCCAAGCCTGGTTTGGCCTTGAGAATCTTGCGTTAATCCCTGGTTTGGTTGGTGCGTCTCCGATTCAGAACATCGGCGCTTACGGCGTTGAGGTCAAAGATTTTGTTAGCTCAGTCGATTATTTAGACATAGAATCAGGTGAGTTGTGCCGACTCACTAATGCGCAATGTCAGTTCGCCTACCGTGACAGTATCTTTAAACATGCATTAGCCGGCAAGGCCATTATCACTGCCGTTAACTTTGTGCTCTCACGCACGCCCAACTGTAATCTGAGCTATCCCGCGCTCGCGTCTAGAGTCGGTGGTGCGCCGAGCCCCCGAGCGGTCTTCGACGCGGTTTGCGCTATCCGCCAACACAAACTACCGAGTCCTGACGATATTCCGAACGCCGGCAGTTTTTTTAAAAACCCAGTAGTTAGTGCCGAGCACTACCATGCATTGTTAGTGAAACATCCGAATTTAATTGGTTTCGATTATGGCGACGGCTTTAAACTGGCGGCCGCTTGGTTGATTGAGCATCTGGGTTGGAAGTCAAAATCAGTTGATGGGGTGAAGGTGCATCATGATCATGCTTTGGTGATTACTAACCCATTGCAGCGCACTGGTGAGTCGGTTTTAGCCCTAGCCCAAGCCATTCAAGAAGACGTACGAACTCGTTTCTCAGTCGAATTAGAAATAGAGCCCCGTCTCTACTAAGCCCTTAATTGGGCGACGCTAGCAAGCCTGCCGATAAATCAATAGAAAGACTGATTTCTATTGATTTATCGGCATGAAGGTTAACATTCTGTAATGGTGAAACTATTTGTGACACGGTCAGTACTAAGGTTATAGAAACGAACTTTTAGAGCGTGCCGATTTAATGTCTGACCAAACTTCCGATTTGTTGCTTAAACGCATCCATGCAATGGCGTTTCGCGAAGCCAATCCGCGTGCCAATCCTGGTTACGAGGGGGCGGGTGTGCGGGCCAACAGTTGCCGAAAATCGCTGCTGCTTCTTGCTCTCTTTTTCGCTGGCCATCAAACAGGTATTGCTCAAGACCAAAGTGAGTCAATCGCCGACGCTAAAAACGCGACAGGTTGGGACCTAAACCAAAGCGCTGCGGCTGGCGAAAACCAAAGCGCTGTGGCTCGCGAAAAAGAAAGAGACACAGCGATAAGTGAAAGCACGCAGGCTGAAACAGCAGCGCCGCCAACGCTTGATATTCAGGCGGCTAGCGAGCGGCAAAAATTACAGGCCCAACAAGCACCAAACGAAAACCAAGACGTTGGTGCCGAGTTTAATCCCGAGAGCACTGAATCTAACGCCGAGTTAGACCCCGAACTCGCTGCTAGCAACGAGAATGTGCAGGCCACTAGGGGCATTCCTACAAGGCCGGTTATTGACTTAAGCCCGGAATTGCGTGATGCGCTTGAGCGTCAGTTCCAGCAAGTGCGCAAGCTGCTAGAAACCGAAGAAGCGTTTAGCGAAGCCCTAGGTGAGGTTTATCTAAGTTACGGTACATTGCTCAAACAAGCGGGCCGACTCGATGAAGCACGTAAAATGTTGGTTAATGCTCTGCACATCGCCAAGGTGAACAACGGCGTTAATAGTATTGAGCAACGGCCAGTGCTGCGCGCCTTATTTGAAATGAATTTAGCGCTTAAAAATACTGAAGAATTAGAAGGCAATTTACGCCGAATTATTTGGCTTGAGAAGAAAATTCCTGAGCAAGCGGATGACTATTCATTTGATATGGTGGTGCGTCTTGGGAACCATTTTCTTGATCTGTATTTAGAAAATCCCGTTGTCACTGACTACAATTTATCCAACCTAAGTAAGGCAACCCTCTACTTTAGGCTGGCCGTTAATCGTTACGGTGACCGGCCGTTGGCTGAATTATTTATGCCCTACGGCGAGCTTGCTTACTCACATTTTTTGAAAAGCCGTATCCAGGCAGAGGTTGATCGCTCGCGTAGTCAAGAGACGACTCGTCAACGTTCATTTCTAGAGCTCGATCAACGCGCTAAGTCTAGCACCTCACTAGGCGGCTCTTTCAGTACCAGTGAACGATACTTAAGGGAATACCTTGCTAAAGCTGAAAAAGAAAATGAACAAGAGCACAGGGTGCAAGCTTTACTGAATTTAGGTGACCTGAATATACTTTTCGGTCGAAGAGTCAGCGCGATACGCTACTATGAACAAGCATGGGATGCGTCGGATGCATTGCCGCTGGGCCATCCCTTAATCGCTAGTTTTGAACAGCCACAATTGTTGCCCGCGTTTAGATTTGCTAACAAGCGCCCGGACACACGTGCAAGCGCTGAGACATTTGGCTCGAACGACGAATTTCAATTAGTGCCACTTACCTTTGATATTGACACCGATGGCAATGTTAAAAGCATACAAAGAGAGGCGTCAGATGGCACCAAGGGCTGGTCATTATCTCGAGCGAAGAGGATTGCACGGCAAATGAAGTTTCGCCCGATTATAGATAGTGGTAAGTTAGTCAGAAGCTTCGGCCACCAACAAGATATAAAAATCAAAGTTCGTGGCGGTAATTCAAGCAAAAATACCGGCTAGCTTGGCTCTGAGAAGCACAGCCATAGCGAAATGAAATTGGGATGTAACGTGACAAGTAATATGAGTATTATCAAAGAGGGCATAGTCCAGAGCACCGTCGCACCAAGCGGGCTGCGCCCGGTGCCTGCTCTAAAGTTAGCGTTGCTCCTGGGTGCTATCGCCCTTGTAACTGCATGCGCACAACCTATTGGGCCGTCCGGTGGTGGCGGTCCCAGTGGGCCATCACTGCCATTGCCTGTACCGCCTGTTGGGGGCGGTGGCGCAGGCGCGCCAACCCCGCCCGGCTTACCAACCCCACCGACACCTCCGGGAAAACCGTCATCAGGTAGCAGTGGTGAGAGCGGTGACACTAAAGGTGAAGAAGGCGAAGAAGGCGAAGAAGGTAAAGGCAAGGGAGAGGGCGACGGCGACGGCGAAAAAGGCGAGGGCAAAGACGGCGCACAAGGTGATGTTCCTGAAGGCTGGGAAGAAGAGGGTGATGACGGTGGCAGTGCAAACGCTGGCGAAAACGATGTGAGTTTTGAAGAGCCTAAAACTGACGCTACGGCTAAGGGAGAGTTTGAAGAGCCTTCGTTTGAAGATAAAGGCGGCTTGAGCGAGAAAGAATTGGAAGAACTCGAGAAAGAATTAGACGAAACCCTGGGCGATTTCGACGAAGAAATCGAACGTGAGCAAGAGTATGCTGAGGGGCGCGCCAACGAAGAAGGTGATGCTGGCGGCAGCGGTGACTTTGATAACGAAGGCGCTTTTGATGAGTACGACGAGACAGAAGATGGCGTTGCCAAGGGTCAACGTAAACCGTCTGCAAGCGGTCAACAACAAGGCGAGCAAGGCGCGTCTAGCAGTTCATCTGACTCGCAGAGCGCGGGTGGTCAGAGTGCTGACAGTGGTGTAGCGCGTGAAGGCGAATCCAAATCACAGCAACAAGCTGACGAGAATCAAAAACAAGATGACGCGCCCGATTTAGCTGATTTAAGAAAGAATGACGATATCGTTGCCCGCCAAATTCGTGAAGCTGCTGAAAATGAAACCGACCCTGAGCTGAAAAAGAAGCTTTGGGAGGAATATTACAACTACAAAAAGCAATAGGTGGCGCACTTGAATTATTACCTACGAGCGGCTGTCATATTGTGTACTGCGTTGCTTGGTGCGTGCACGACCTTCGAGTACCACGAGACCAAACAGGTATCGATTGAACGAGTCAGTGAAAGCCAAGAGCAGTTGATCGATGAACAGTTGTTTCTCGACGTGGGTGTTGTGCTTTTTGATCCGGGTTTAGTTGATTTAGATTCAGACCAAGTTGACTACTCCAATGTGCGCCAAAGCGAGTCGGTTTGGTTTACTAACCAATTAAAGAAAACTCTGGAAACCAGTAACGCCTGGGGCTTGGTGCGTGTGCTTCCTGGCGAGCGCCTTGGAATGGATGTTACCGTTAGTGGTACGTTGATTGAATCCAATGGTGAAGTTGTTAAATTACTTGTCCGCGCGAACGATGCGAGTGGCACCGAATGGTTCGCAAAGGAGTACGAGCAGCGCGCCAGTGCCTATGCGTACAACCCCGAAGTCAATTTGCCTGGCGACCCTTTTCAAGCGACGTTCAACGAAATTGCAAACGATCTGTTTAACTATCGTGCGAATTTAAGTGATGAGCAAATTGTTGAAATTCGTAGTATCTCGAAAGTATTATTTGCGCGCGATTTTGTGCCGGACGCATTTAACGAGTTTGTTAGTACCGACGAACAGGGTCAGCTTTCATTGCTTCGCGTACCGGCCAGCAGTGACCCGATGATGCAACGCGTTGATAGAATTCGTTCTCGAAACGATCTATTCCTCGACGTGGTACAAGATTACTACCGAGCCTTTAATCGAAAAATGGAAGGCCCGTATCAAGAGTGGCGTAAGCTGAGCTATAAAGAAGTGCTGTATGCCCGTCAATTAAAAGAGCAAGCAAGGCGCGAGAAAATCGCCGGCGTTGCCGCCATAGCCGGTGGCATCGCCGCCGCGACTAACGGTAATAGCCGTACAACGCGGGGCGCGGGTCATATTGGTATTATTGGCGGCGCGCGCGTGTTCGCTAATAGCTTCTTAAAAAGTGAAGAAGCGCTGTCGCATAGCTCGACGTTACGCGAGTTATCAGCGTCGCTTGAAACCGAACTAGAGCCAAGCATTGTAGATCTGCAAGACAGAAGTATTACCTTAAGTGGTACCGTAGACGATCAATACCAAGAATGGCGGCGTATCCTATCGGAAATGTTTCGTTTGGAGGAAGGTGACAGCGATTCTTCAGGCGAAGCAGAATCGCAAAGCACTGACTCGAGAGCGACTGAAAGGTCTACTCTGAAAACCAATTCTTCAAATACTCAAGCAGTAACCCGTGTGCCTGCTCAATCAGAGTTAGACGAGCTGTAGCTGATGGTTGACTCGAATGATATCGATGGCAAGCAGGCCATCGAAGCCAGCGACTTTGTCGCCCCGGCGGCTGGCAACGCCGCGCCAACAAATGCCGCCTTTTCGCGCAGCGACACATCGAGCGGCTCGGGTTCTTTGTTGCTCGCACGCGCCGACGCGCCTTGGTGGTACTCACAGTTTAACCTAATGTTATGCGTCTTCGGCTTGCTAGGCCTTGCTGCATTGCTGTTTGTACTGCTTACGCCAGCACCCAACACGCCGAATAAAAACACCGTTGTTTCATCTCAAGGAAGCACCAGCGTAGGACAAAGTGTTGTTAGCGATGACGATGAAGCTGCACCATGGGATGAGAGCCGGCGCAAACAGGCGCGCACTGATTCGCAAGATATTTTAGCCGACTTGTTGAAAGTAAAAAAGGAGCTTGAAGGCCGAAACGTAAGCGACTGGGGCGCCGAAGGTTATAGTCTTGCGTTGCAGCAAGCCGCTGAAGGAGATGAATTTTATAAGCGTAAAGATTTTGTAAACGCGGTAAAAACCTATCAAGCCGCGCTTGATCAAATGCAGAGCCTAGATGCCCTCATTCCGAGCGTGCTAAAAAGCCTTGTTACGCAAGGCTTGCAAGCGATTGAGCAGGGTAAAACTGAATTGGCGCGCGAAAAATTCCAAGAGGCACTGACGCTAGATCAAAATCATATTCCGGCGCTACGAGGTATTGATCGAGCTAACACGCTGAATCAAGTGCTCGATTTGCTTAGGACGGCAGACATAGACGAACAGGCCTTCGCAAACACCGATAAACTAGAGAACTTAACGCTAGCGGATCAAAAATATCAACAGGCGCTAGCGCTAGATCCACGTACTGAGCAAGCAAAGCGTGGTGCGCAACGCGTTGCCGAGCTTATCGCCGATAAGAAATATCGAGATGCAATGAGCATCGGCTTTAACTCTTTATTTGCTGGGCGTTACGGCGCCGCAAAATCTGGGTTTTCGCAAGCGCTTAAAATTAGGCCGAATGACACTACCGCGAATTCAGCCTATCGCCAATCACTTGCGTCCGATAAGCGCTCGTCGTTAAGCTCGCTGATTAGCAACGCGAAAAATTTAGAGCAAACGGAGGAGTGGGCCAGCGCGCTAAGCACTTATCAAGCCGTTTTGCAGCGCGACCCAAACCAAGTTGGCGCGAAGCTCGGTAAAATTCGCAGCGAGGCTCGTAAAGAGCTGAATCAATCAATTGTGGATGTGCTCGCGGACCCACTAGCGCTCAGCCGCGCCACCCAACGAGCGCGTGCCGAGAAGGTATTGGCCGATGCACGCGCGATTAAGGTAAAAGGCAAGGTCCTCAGTCGTCAAGTTGCACAGTTAGAGGCCTCGCTCAAACAGCTCGACAGCACAATTAAGGTTAGTTTTAGTTCGAACCAGCTTACCGATGTAAGTTTAGTCAAGGCCGGGTCAAAGCGGATTAATCTTGGTAAGTTCAGTAGTAAGAAGTTGGCGCTTAAGCCAGGGCGATATGTCGTCAGTGGTAAGCGTTTGGGTTATAGAGATGAGCGCAAGGAAATTGAATTGCGTGCCAACGGCGAGGATGTTCAAAGCTTTAGTATTGCTTGTACTACGCCGGTAGTCAGTGCCGGAGTTGCGACCAATTAGTATGAATCAGCCGATTAACAATAATAGTGCCTTAAACAACGCACAGATTAGTGCCGCCGAGTTTCAAGCACCAACGGGCGAGATTGCCGTTACCCGCTTTAAATTAACAGCCGCACATTTTGGGTTATTTTTTATTGCGCTTCTGAGTCTTTTATTTATCGGGTTTATAACCTTTGCACGCAGTATCGAAGTGCGTGCGATTAAAGTAGATTTAAGTGACCCTGCAAAATTTTTCGCACAATCGGCCGAGATCAATATCGACACGATGCTCAAGCTGCCGCTTGGGAATCGTGTGCTGTTGTTGCCCGGAGAGCACCGTGTGCGACTTGCTGCCGACGGGTTTACGCCAGTAGATCAAAGCTTGCAAGTTGGCTCCGAGCGTCATCAACAGTTTGAAATCGAGTTAACGCGCTTACCGGGTAACTTAGAGATCAAAATTAGTAATCAGGGTGGCGAATCACTTAAGGCTGATGTTCTGATAGACGGTGTTGCGTTTGCGACACTGCCGGGTACGATTCAAAATATTGCTGCGGGTAAACGTCAAATTACCATCGACGCGCCCCTCTATCGACCTATTTCACAAAGCCTGTTGGTAAAGGGTCGGGGCGAGACGCAGAGTGTAACGTTGACCTTGCAGCCCGCATGGGCGGAATACCAGGTTAGCTCGCAACCGGCGGGCGCAAGCGTAGCCATTGACGGTGTAGACGTTGGCGTCACACCTTTGCTGCTGAAAGTCGAAGAAGGTACTCGTCAGCTCAGCTTACAGGCGGATAAATTTAAAACCTTCACTCAAGAAATCGGCGTGGTTGCGGGTGAAAACTTGACCATTCCCACCATCGAGCTTATTCCGGCCGACGGCGAATTGAATTTAAGTTCGACCCCAGTTGGCGCTGCGGTTATTTTGAATAATGAGTTTCGTGGTGTTACACCGATGAAATTGAGTGTCGCGCCGAACACGCAACAGCAGGTGCAGATATATAAGGCGGGCTTTGAGCTTGCGGAACAAACCTTAAACTTAGAACCCGAGCAGGCGGTGGAAAAATCGGTCAGCCTAAGTGCGGATATTATTCCTGTACGCATCAGTGTGTCACCGAGTGACGCACAAGTTTACGTCGATGGTGTGGCACGCGGACGCGGCAGTCAAACCCTAAATTTAAACACTTTGCCGCATCAGATCAGCGTGCGCAAACCGGGTTACGTTACTCAAAATAATGACATCATTCCGTCGCGCCGAAATACTCAAATTATCAGTGTTAGCTTGCTTACTGAAGAGCAACATTATTGGGCTCAGGTGCCCGACACATACACTAATAACGCGGGCCACCAGATGAAGCTGTTTAAACAGCTTGGTTCGGTAGCGCTCGGGTCATCGCGTAGAGAGGATGGTCGGCGCGCGAACGAGGTTGTGTATCAAGCTGAGCTTACCAAACCGTTCTATGTGGCGTTGCACGAAACGACTAACAAGCAATTTCGAGCTTTTAGGGGTTCGCATAATTCCGGGAATTATAAAGCTAAGAGTCTAGACGCCCAAAAAGCACCAGTGGTAAATATCAGTTGGCAAGATGCGGCACGCTACTGTAATTGGTTGAGCAAGAAAGAAGGGCTTGATCCATTTTATAAGACCACTAAAGGTTTTATTTCTGGCAATATAAAGAACGCAAATGGCTATCGTCTGCTAACTGAGGTTGAATGGGCTTGGTTAGCGCGTAATAAAGATGGCGCCACCATGACGTATCCTTGGGGTAATTCCAAAACAATTGCGGCGAATAAACGAGTTGGCAATTTTGCTGATAAAAAGGCAGCCGACATACTCGCGTTTACACTTAGCGACTACGATGATGGTTATAAAGGCCCGTCGCCGGTTGGCCGCTTTGGCGCGAACCATCACGGTTTGTTTGACATTGGTGGTAACGCCTCGGAGTGGGTCAACGACTGGTATAGCTCTAAAGGCAACAGTGAGTTAAAGGGCTCGCGAGCGCTGCGCGACCCGATTGGCCCAGACATTGGCGAATTCCATGTGGTTCGTGGCGCGAGTTGGGCTAAGGGTCATTTGCCGCAGTTACGTTTGGCCTACCGAGACTATTCCGCCAAGGGTAAGCATGACATAGGTTTTCGCATTGCGCGCTATGCTGGATTGAATAAGAAGAAATAACATGAAATTATCATTAGCCCTTTGTGTGTCCGTGCTTGCTTTTTCGTTGTCGATAGTTGCCATTGGCCAAACTGATAGCGCTACTGAGCGCAGCGAGACAAGTGCGGGCGAGCAGAACAAGTCCGACGAGTCTGCGAACACGCGAGCACGATCCGAAAAAAAGGCCGAAGAGGAAAAAAGTAATGCCAAACCGCCGAAAAAGGTCTTCAAACCTAGTGAAGAGATTTCTGAAGATTTACCTGTGCCTTTTCCTGTTGATATCTAACGTTGATATCTAACGCTGATATCTAACTATGCGCTTTGACGCTTTAATCAGCTCGCATGCAGCTTGTACTTAACATTAGGCTTACTGGTAAAAATATTCCATCAAGAAGAAAAATCAACATTGCGCGTAATAGAATAAAAAATAGGTCTCACTAAAGCACACATTATGAAACTTCAAAAATCAGAATTTTTCTATCAAATTGTTGCCTTGATATTATCGTTCGTCGTGGTGCATACCATTTATGTTGGTTTGGTTAGGCCTAATGCTGAAGCGGTGCTTGCGGCTGAGCAGCAAGCGATCGCCGAGCAAGAGGCATCTGGTGAAATAGTTAGCATTGAGCGTTCGGCATGGGTGGTGCTGAAAGATTACGAGCAAGAGTCGTGTTTTATACTAATGCTGTGGGTGATGGCAATCATGGGGCTTAAAGCCCAAGGCGTAGGCGCGCAGCGCCGTATGTTAAGCCAGCCCCTTATTAGTATTGAAGAAGGTCGCAGGGTGTTGCCCGAAGATGCGCGAAAATTAGCCCGACCCTTAGAGGCACTGCCAGAGCCGGAGCGTCGCTTCTTATTGCCGCGTGCACTGCGTGGCGCGCTGAATCGTTATGGCTCCACTGGCTCGGTGGCCGACGTGTCAAACGTTGTGCGTGATTTATGCGACACCGAAGCCGATCGTCTTGATTCAGAACTCTCGATGGTTCGTTACATAACCTGGGCAATTCCCTCAATTGGGTTTATCGGCACCGTCCGGGGTATTGGCACCGCCCTAGGTAATGCGCATGAAGCGGTTGCGGGTAACATCGCCGCGGTAACGGCGAGCTTAGGGGTGGCATTTAACTCTACCTTTGTGGCGCTGTTGATCAGTATCGTAATCATGTTTTTAATGCACCAAATAACATTGATGCAAGAGCGCATGGTTCTCGAAGCGCAGGACTACTGCGATCACAATCTAATTAGACATCTGCAGAGCTAAGTATCATGGTCGACGTGCTTCACATCAATGACAATAAATTGCTGCTGCGAAAAGAGCGCGAGCAATTTGCGAGCCAAGGTTATGCGTGGTTAGCTAACGAGTCGGTACACTTTGACCTCGGCGGCGATGCTCAGAGCTCAGCGATAAAACGCTGTCGCCTGGCACCTCAAGAGATCAATAACCGCTATTGGATGCAGTGTGACCAAAGTGCCATCAGTAGCAATATCGCCGGTATGCGGCATGCAGCCGATTTGATTTGGCAACACTTAAGCCAACTCAAGCAGCAGTTTAATCTAGACGACTTGGTCTTAGTTGTGCCGTCCCATTACCGGTCCGAAAACTTGCAATTGCTATTAGGTGTCGCTAAGGCCTGCGATTTGCGAATCAGAGGGTTGCTAAACAAAGCGAGCTTGGCGCTTGCATCGGGTGCGTTGTCGTCCGACCAGGCTAATGAGGGAGACTATCTTCATCATGACGTGCAGTTACATCAAACTGTAAGTTCACGTCTTACTGTTGCTGATGGCTCGGTGACCTTAGGCGAGGTCGAGATAATTCAAGACGTTGGCATACACCTTATGCAAGAAACGCTGTTGAAGGGTTTGCAACATAGCTTCATTCAGAATGATCGCTTTGACCCTTTACATGACGCCAGCACCGAGCAGCAATTATTTGATCAGCTGCCGAAAATTGCGGAGCAAATTGCCGCGCATGGTAAAGCGAATATCGGCGTCGAGCATCAAAGTAAATTGCACAGCACCTCATTAGACACAAAAGAGTGGCAGGCTTTATTGAGTGGCTTCACTCAACGCCTAGCACAAGCCAGTGCCGGTAAAACGTTAATCGATCTTAATTCTGCGTTTGGCAGTGCGTCGCTCGCAGGTTTAGACGCTGCAGGTATCGAGTTAGTGCAGGGCGCACCTGAACGCGACATTGACGCACTGATAAGTGATGCCGGTGACGGACGTTCAGTGGTGTACCAAACCGACGTATCGTTACCAAGTGCAGACCGCAAAACGAGCCATCAGCCAACGCCAGGCGCAAAGCCAAACGCGAGCAAAGAAGCAAGCGTCTTAGGTGTCGCATCACACGCCGCTACGCACTTACTAAGCGCTGGCAAAGCGATTGCCATCAGTGAGGCAGAAGTATCAATGCACGACAATAGCTTAAGCGTGAAAGTCGGCGGCGCAGCGAACGTCAACAATTTGCTGACCGGGGGTCAATTGTTCGTCATGAATGACGAGGGCCGTACCATGTTAAAGCCCAATGACCGCTTAGGGTCACATTTGGCTGACGGTGTAATTACTGTCATCCAGGTGATTTAGCACGAGGCCTTAGAACGAATGGCACGCAAGAAAATTCGCAACACGTCAACCTTTAGCCTGTCGTTTTTGGATATTATGTCCTGTGGCTTAGGTGCCGCCGTGTTGATTTTCTTATTGCTAAAGCACGTGGTTGATTCACCGGTTCCCAATCAAGACCCGCAAGACCTGTCCGAAATTAGCTTGCTAGAAGAAGAAATTCTGGTTGGCGAGAAAAACTTAGTTCGTATCCGCAACACGATTAGTGACGTCACCGACGAAACTGTAACCGCGCAAGGTTTGGCGCGAAAAATTTCTGAAGAAATTAAGGAACTCAAAAGTTTACTCGAAGAAATTCAACCAGACTCGGTGATCGACGTGCCCGGCTTAAAAGCCAAAATTGCGCGTCTTGAAAAACAAAAAGAGGCACTTGAAACTACCGTGCCGGCGGGTAACAAAGCGTACGAATTTACGGGCGAGGGTGAACGACAATACCTTACCGGTATTAAGCTTGGTGGTGAGAATGTGCTTATTCTTGTTGATGCGTCATCGAGTATGCTCGATGAAACCATTGTTAATATTCTGCGTCGCCGCAACATGAGTGATTCACTTAAGCGGCAATCGGAAAAATGGCAGCGCACACTCGCGATTGCGCAATGGGTTGTCGCTAACCTACCATTGTCTAGCGACTTTCAAGTGCTGAGCTTTAACGAAGATGTGAAGCCTGTGTTTGGTAACGAAGTTAATGAATGGTACGAAGTGGGTGATCGCGCATCCGTCGCTTCAGCCGTGCAAGGTGTTGGCAAGGTAGTGCCTGAGAACGGCACGAATATGCACAAAGTGTTTGCAATGGCGATGGCGATGACGCCTAAGCCCGACAACATATTTTTGATTACCGACGGTCTACCAACTCTTGGCGATAAAAGTCCTAAATCGGGCACGATCAGCGGCATTGAGCGACTGCGGACTTTTCGGTCGGCCATCAAGACACTTATTCCAGGTATTCCGGTGAATACGTTCTTATTGCCGCTCGAAGGCGACCCATACGCGGCGGCATCCTTTTGGCGCTTAGCGATTCAAACCCGCGGTTCCTACATAACACCAGCGAGAGATTGGCCATGAGTCGAAGGCGTCGTCGCGGCTTAGAAGATGCAAACATATCCTTCTTGGATATTATTTGCTGTGGCTTTGGTGCCATCGTGTTGCTACTGGTTATCGTGCGGCCTAATCCGCCGGTGGTGCTCGAAGAATCGCTAATTCAAGATAAAGGCTTGGTGCGCGCATTGCAGGAGCGCCTGTTTGAAATTCGTGGCCAAGTGAATTTTTTAGAAACCGAACTAAACGCGAAACAAGAACAGCTGGGTAAAGATAAGCGCCGCGTTGCCATTCTGCGTAGCGAGTTTGACACACTGAATTCGCGTAAACCAAGCTCCGAGGATCAAGGTGCCGAAGACGCCACGCAGGCGGAAGACTTGCAAATTGCGCTGCAAACACTCACCCGTGAAATGAAGCGTTTGTTGCAAGGTCGGAAAAAGGCAAACGAATACATAGCTGGCGTTCCAGTCGATTCGGAGTATATTATTTTTATTATTGATAGTTCTGGCAGTATGACCTCGAACGCTTGGGGGCGTTTGGTTCGAGAGGTCCGGAACATCTTGGCGATCTATCCGACGGTTAAGGGTATACAGGTGATGAACAATGAGGGTATTTATATGTTCCCGAGTTATCGCGGTAAATTTCTACCCGACTCACCCAGTCGTCGTCGCAGCATTGTCAGTAAGTTGTCCACTTGGTCAGCGTTCAGTACTTCAACACCGGTAGGCGGCATTACTAATGCTATTCGCCAGCATTATGATAAGAACAAGAAAATAAGTTTGTATGTAATGGGCGATGATTACCAAGGTCGATCCATTCGCCGTGTCACAAAAATTGTCGAAGAATTGAACAAACGTAACCGCAAAGGTGATACGTTGGTGCGCATACACGGGGTTGGCTTTCCGGTTTTGTTGATGCAAGACCCTGGTATTAATAGCTCACAAATGCGCTACGCAACTTTGATGCGCGAACTGGCTGAGCAGAATAACGGAACATTTATAGGGCTTAATAATGTTAGATAGGGTGCAATTGTTTGGCGTTTCAAGACGGCTATTAATGCTAATGGCCTCGTTGGCTGTGTTAAGTGGCTGCGCGAATAACGTGATCGTAAAAGCGGATATTCCTACACCTTTAGTGGAAAAACTACCGATAACCGGAACCATGGTTTACACCGAGAGGTTCAAAAATTACGTTTACCTTGAGGCTGAAAAGAAACGTCGTTCATTGAAGAGTCTCGATATTGCAGCCGCCCAAATATCACTTTTTGATAGGGTCTTTGGTTCTCTAATGACGCTGGTGGGTGTTGAGGAGCCGAATAAAGATTTAACAATTGAGCCTGAAATTTTAGACTTCCAATATTCAGCCCCCGGCGAAACTAAGCTCAAGCAATATGAAGTCTGGATTAAGTATCGCCTTAAACTCAGTAACCAGGATAACCAAAAGCTCGCTGATTGGACGATCAAGGGCTATGGAAAAACTCCCACCGGGTTATTAACGTCGGCAAGCAGTGCGTTTAATTCGGCGGCTACCGTTGCCCTGCGTGACGTTGGTGCTCAGCTCTCGCTTCGCTTTGCTAAACAGCGCACGATTAAGCAATTGCTCGCGGGCGATACGCCGCAAGTTATTTCCGAGCCCGAAGTCGAGCCCGAGCCCGAGCCCGAAGTCGAGCCCACGCCCAAGCCGACACTGGACTCAGCCCAGGCGGTAGAGCCGGCAGTCACCGGCGCCGGCGAATCAACTGCCGATGAGCCAGATACTGTCGAACCGAATGCCGACGAGGTGAATGATGAAACATAGTCTAAAATTAATTGCGTTAAGCGCATATCTATTGGTGCTATCAGCGTGTACCACAATTAACATCGATCAAGTACGCCTCAAAGACACCGTCGAACTTATCGAGGGCGACGCAATGGTCGTCTTAGGGCGTCACCAAACGGCTGAGATTCAAACTGAAGGCTCGTTGGTAGCGTGCATCGGTGGGCGTTTACAACGCGGCACTCAAAATGTTCGTATTATTCCTGAGCCCGAATTTGTTGACGCGTTTTACCCTTGGTTCGAGGCTCGAACAGCACCATTGCACCCCGAGAAGCTTCGTAAGGTGTTAGACAATCCGCTGGTGGCTGAGAAAATAGATGCAATGAACATTCGCTACTTTGTTTGGGTTGAAGGCTCTACCGAGCGAACCAATTCGTCAGGCAGCATGACCTGTTCAATTGGGCCAGGCGGTGGTGGTTGTTTTGGTTTCGGCACTTGGGAAGACACCAGCGACTACGAAACTACGATCTGGGACTTAAAAACATTCGACGAGGTCGGCCGCGTTAGCACCGAGGCCGTAGGCACGTCATACATGCCGGCGTTCGTGATACCTATTCCTTTGTTGGCCCAAGTTCAAGGTGACGCCTGTCAAGGTATGGGGAAGCAGTTGGTACGCTTCTTTGCCAAAGATCCGAATGCCCTAAAGGTGAATCAATAGTTTTTTACAATGAAATATTTTCTACCTCTAATTATCCTTTTGTATTGCGTCACTTCGTTGGCGGATCAAAATAAAGAGCGCTCAGATCAAGGAGGTGTCGACGCGAGGCTCGCACACCTCTCGAAGTCGCAGCTGAAAAAACACCTTCAATACCTGCAACCTTTCTCTGAATATCGTGACCAAAAGCTAGAGGCATACGTCACCAAAGTGGGCGAGCGCGTGTTAGCCCAAAGCGCGCACGCGGGGCGTAAGTATGCCTTTATTATCCGTGATAACCCTCAGCCAGGCGCCTCGGTAATCGGCATTCCGGTGGTTTATATAGATCGCGGTCTGTTTATGGCGCTTAACTCGGAAGCAGAGCTTGCTGGCGTGATAGGCCATGAAATAGGGCATAACGTTGGCCAGCATATAGCTGAGAGCCGCCGCAAACAGATTGGTTCGAGTGTATTGGCAACGCTGGCCAGTATCTTGGCGGGCAACAGTAGCGTTGGCAATGCAATCGCCACTCAAAATCAGGTTAGTTTCTCTAAGTATCGCCGCGCGGCTGAATTAGAGGCCGATCAATTTGGTGCCAGTTATATGTACAAGGCTGGCTATGAACCGACCGCCCTAATCTCCGGTTTGTCTCAAGTATTTGATGTTTCGAAATTTGTTGCAGGTGTGGGTGCCAATACCGTGACCCACCACGGCTTGCGGGCGAGCCATCCGCGCGAAGATCGACGTCTGCAGAGAGTGATCGATACCGCAGGTGAACTGCCCCCAGGCGAAAGCATTATTGGCCGCGATGAATACCGTGATGCCGTAGAAGGCTTAATTTTCGGGCCCAGTTATGCAAAAGTGAACCCGAAAGGTTTCAAGCGGTACAGCAACGAAACGCTTGGGATAACATTTTTGCGTCCCGAAACCTGGAGTTTTGAACTCAAAGGGTCAAAGATTATTCTCAAGGACGCGGATAAAACCGTACAGATGAAAATTGAGATTGAGCGCACGGTCGATAAGAAGCAAAGCAGTCTGGACGCAATTAAAGCAAAGTATCCAAATTTGCTGAACCCTGAGAAAATTCATCGGGATTCTCAGCGTGATTTAGGGACGCTCGGCGCTGTTCCTGCCCAGCGTGTCGCACTTGCTAAGGTTGCAAGGAATACATTTCATTTCCAAGGCATTGCGAAAAACAACGTGATTACCGCAAAGCAAGATGCGACGTTTGTCGGCATCATTCGTAGCTTTCGACGTATGAATCCGAAAGACAAGACCTCAACGATGGTCACCAAGCTCTATTACGAGCGTTTAGAGCCGGGCCAATCATTTTCAAGCTTAGCGCGACAAACCAAGGGGTTTGACGGACAAGATGTAGAGACTGCGCTGCGTGTACTAAACGGCTATTACCCGAAAGGTGAGGCGGAACCGGGCACGTGGATCAAGAAATTGCGTAAGGAAAAACTCGAAGACTAAACACTCAGTTGGCGTGTTTTACGTTTACGCTTCATTAATCTAAATAATAATAGAGCAATCTGTATGAGTGAACATACCTATAAGAAAGTCGAAATTGTTGGTTCATCGAAGACCGGTGTTGATGACGCGATTAAAAATGCGATTGATAAGGCGTCGAAATCGTTGAAAAATTTAGATTGGTTTGAGGTGATCGATACTCGAGGCCATATTGTCGATGGTGCCGTGGCGCATTTCCAAGTAACCCTGAAAGTGGGTTTTCGTTTAGATTGATGTTTGTCTGAGCTGATTGCAGCTCGGCATCGTTGAATTAAGCGTTACTGTCTCGCCAAGGTTAACCGCAAAGTCGATAGCGCTCAAAGTAGTAATTGATCTACGCACGGTCTGTCGCCAATGTTAGAATAGGGTGTTTTAAGCAACACCAGAACGGTAACATCATGGCAGGACATAGTAAGTGGGCTAACATTAAGCACCGCAAGGCGGCGCAAGATGCGAAACGCGGAAAACTTTTTACTAAGCACATTCGTGAACTCACGGTGGCCGCACGCGAAGGCGGTGGCGACGTAGACTCAAACGCAGCACTGCGCATTGCGGTAGACAAGGCATTAGGCGTCAATATGACGCGCGATACTGTCGAGCGGGCGATTAAGCGCGGTACCGGTGACCTCGAAGGGGTTAGCTACGAAGACATGAGCTACGAAGGCTATGCGCCAGCGGGCATTGCGATTTTGGTTGAATGCAGTTCCGACAATAAGAACCGCACCGTCGCCGAAGTGCGACATGCGTTTAGCAAATACAACGGCAATTTAGGCACATCAGGATCAGTGTCGTATATGTTTGAATCTCTCGGTGTGATTATCATGGCCGAGGGTGCCGACGAAGAAGCGGTGATGGATGTTGTGCTTGATGCCGGGGCTGAAGATATCGTCACCCATGACGATGGCACGGTCGAAATCAATTGTCCGTCAAACTGCTATGTTGCGGTAATGGGCGCATTAGATGTTGCTGGCATGGCGGTTGAGTCGTCTGAGGTTACCAAGCGCGCTGAGAACGAAATTACGCTAAGTCACGACGACGGTGTCAAAGTGCTGAGACTAGTTGATGCCCTAGAGGACTTAGACGACGTGGTGGATGTCTATACCAACGCGGATTTTCCTGAATCGGTCTACGAGGCTTAGGCCCCTGCGCGTGACTAAAGCGATCACTATTCTGGGCATAGACCCTGGTTCTAGAATTACTGGCGTCGGGGTTATTCAGTCGCGTGGTAATGACTTAAAGCACATTTACTCTGAGTCGTTGACGTTGCCCAAAGGTGATTTAGCGATTCGCCTGCATGATATTTACGCACGCTTACAGACGATCATTGCGCAAACTCGCCCTGACGTCGTGTCTATAGAGAAAGTATTTCTAGCGAGAAACCCTCAATCGGCGTTGGTGCTAGGCCATGCGCGTGGCGCGGCGGTACTGGCCGCCGTGAATAATGGCCTGCCGGTGGTGGAGTACAGTGCCACTGAAATTAAGAAAACCGTGGTCGGTCGAGGCCGAGCGGATAAAGCGCAGGTGCAACATATGATGCGAGTGCTATTGAGTTTACGGGTCGCACCCGATGAAGATGCCTCTGATGCCTTAGCGGCCGCTGTGTGCCATGCTCATCATCAACATATTAATACCACGTTGCGAGAGGCCACCGTATGATTGCTTGGCTAAGCGGTGTTTTGCTGGAAAAACAGGCCCCCTCGCTATTGATTAACGTGAGCGGCGTTGGCTATGAACTCGAAGCGCCGATGACCACCTTTTATGATCTCCCGGCGGAAGGCGAAAGTGTTACCGTGTTTGTGCACATGGTGGTGCGTGAAGATGCCCAGCTGCTCTATGGTTTTTCCAGCAAGCAGCAACGGGATTTATTTCGAAACTTAATTCGAGTCAACGGTGTTGGCCCGAAGGTGGCGTTGGCGGTGTTATCAACCTTATCGCCTCAAGAGTTATTGCAATGCATGGCAAACGAAGATGTCGCTCAGCTTTGCAAAGTGCCTGGCATTGGCAAGAAAACCGCTGCCTTGCTGGTGGTTGCAATGAAAGACCGCTTGGAAAAAGAGTTTGGTGACGTCGCGCTTGAAGCCGCTGCGCAGTCGGGTGGTGCGAATAGTGCTCGCAATGATGCGATCGAAGCGCTTGCGTCCTTAGGTTATCGGCCCGCTGACGCCAGTCGTGTGGTGCGTGGTTTACCGCAAGACCTCTCAAGCGAAGACCTCATTCGCCAAGCCCTACGAACGCTTTCTGGGAATGTGTTGTAAACCATGATCGACGAGAACCCAATTAATCCTGAGCTACAAATGGGCGACGAAGAGGTGGTTGACCGCGCACTGAGGCCCGAATATTTAGAAGACTTCGTCGGTCAGCCCAAGCTAAAAGAGCAGTTATCTATTTTCATTCAAGCTGCACGTTCTCGAAAAGAGTCGCTGGATCATGTATTGCTATTTGGCCCACCAGGGCTTGGCAAAACCACGCTGTCTAATATCATCGCGCGCGAACTTAATACCAAAATGCGCCAAACCTCTGGCCCAGTGCTTGAACGTGCGGGTGATTTGGCCGCGGTGTTGACTAACCTTGAACCAAATGATGTATTGTTCATTGACGAAATTCATCGCCTGAGCCCTGTGGTTGAGGAAATTCTTTACCCAGCGATGGAAGATTTTGAGTTAGATATTGTGATTGGTGAAGGCCCTGCCGCCCGTACCGTCAAGCTCTCGCTACCGCCTTTTACGTTGATCGGTGCAACAACGCGCGCGGGTTTGTTGACGTCACCGTTGCGTGATCGCTTTGGTATAGTGCAGCGTTTGGAGTATTACAATACCGACGATCTAACCAGTATTGTACAACGGTCGTCGAACATCCTTGGCGTGCCCACTGAGGACGACGGCGTAAGAACCATCGCCAATCGCGCGCGCGGTACGCCGCGAATCGCAAATCGTTTGTTGCGTCGGGTTCGGGACTACGCGGAAGTGAAAGGCACCGGTCGACTCACCGAAGAAATGTCAATGAGAGCGCTCGACATGATGGAGGTTGACCCGCATGGTCTTGATTGGATGGATCGGCAACTCCTTAAATCAATCATGGAGAAATTTGACGGCGGCCCGGTCGGTATAGATAGCTTAGCCGCCGCAATTGGTGAAGAACGCGGTACGATTGAAGACGTTATTGAACCCTACTTAATTCAGCAAGGTTTTATGATGCGTACTCCGCGTGGTCGAGTTGTGACCAAACGCACCTGGGCCTACTTCGGTCTACAAGCGCCGAGTGACCCAAATACTGAGGTCGCTGTAAGTCCACAAGCAAAATTGTTCGACGAGCACTAAATGTTCGAGAAAAAAATTCGTGTCTACTACGAAGACACCGATGCCGGCGGCATTGTCTATCATTCAAATTACCTAAACTTCATGGAGCGCTGCCGTTGCGATTGGCTTGCTTCTCTGGGCTTCGATATTGCTGATATTCAAGAAAATAGTGGCCTCGTGTTTGTGGTGCGCGAAGCGGACATTAAATACGACCTGCCGGCACGGCTGTTTGACGAGCTAACCGTTACCCTTGAGCCATTGCAAGTGGGTAAGGTTAAGCTGGTGCTAGAGCAGAAAATCTATAATCAACAGCAATTACTTTGCCAAGCGCTGATAAAACTAGCGACTTTGGAACATAGTTCGTTTAAATTAAGCGCCATGCCTGAAACACTGCGTAAGGCGCTTGCTAACGACAATTAAAATTAGCGCTAGAAAATCAGTGAATTGAATGCCGAGAACACACTAACAATGCCAAACGAAAATCAAGATCTTCAAGCCGAAACACTGGGCGCGGCGGCTGATGCCATCAGTCAGTCAGCCGGTGCGCACGCTGCTGACAGTATGTCTATCATCTCGCTCATCAGTGAGGCGAGTATAACCGTACAGTTGGTGATGCTGCTGTTGCTGCTTGCATCGCTGTTCTCTTGGTCAATAATTTTTTCGAAGTTTTTTAGTCTGCGGAAAGAGCGCAGATTAACCGCCAAATTTGAGCGTGAGTTTTGGTCGGGCGGCAGCATGCAGGCGCTGTACAATCAATGGGGCGCTGAAACCAAAAAAGCGTCGGGCATGAGCGAAATTTTTGTCGCCGGCTATCGCGAGTATCAGCGCTTGTCAGAACGCGGTTATGCCAATAATAATGATCTGCTTGACGCCGTGCAGCGCGCTATGCGTGTTGAACTAGGCCGCGAGATAGACCATCTTGAATCTCAAATTCCGTTTCTTGCAACCGTGGGCTCTACCTCGCCCTACGTCGGCCTGTTTGGAACTGTGTGGGGGATTATGAACTCGTTTATCTCGTTAGGTTCTTCTACCCAGCAAGCGACCATTGCCAGTGTGGCGCCAGGCATTGCCGAGGCCTTGATCGCAACCGCCATGGGTTTGTTCGCCGCTATTCCGGCGGTAATAGCGTATAACCGATATTCTCATGAAGTTGAGAAACTGGTTGGTAAATATGAAATTTTTATGGAAGAGTTCGTGAGCATCGTGAATCGTCAGCTTGCGATTGAAGAACGTTAATCGCGCGCTGAGTTATGAGTAAATATCGCGACCGTAAACGCAAACCCATCGCCGAGATCAATGTAGTGCCCTACATTGATGTGATGCTGGTGCTGCTCATCATTTTTATGGTGACCGCCCCGCTGTTAACTGAAGGCGTGAAAATTGAGTTGCCACAAACAACCGCGAACCCGGTTGAATTAAACGAGGAATCACCCGAGCCGTTTATTTTGACGGTGGATGCGGATGGTCAGCTGTATATAGACGATCTGAAGAAGACCGGGCCTGAGGTGCAACTGTATGCTGCCGCGTTGTTTCGAGAGAAGCCGGCCACCGATTTTTTGGTGCGCGGTGATAAGCAAGCGATTTATGATGATGTCTTACAAGCCATGGTGTTATTGAAAAATGCCGGCGTAGAGAGCGTTAGTCTAGTCACTGATCCACTACCAGCAAAACAGTAGCAAAAAATGAGCAATAGAAGAAAGGCTGGCTTAAAGAACAGGACCGTTGCGTATATCGCTGCGGGTATTGTGCATTTGGTTATCATTGGGGCCATGGTGTTTAACTATACGGAAAACCGCGAAACGGTTGACGCGTTTGATGCCGAGAAAGTTGACACTATTAATGCCAGCGTGATTAATGAGTCGGATATTAAAGACCAACAAGAAAAGCTAAAGCAACAAGATCGTGAGCGCGAGCGTCAGAAGCGCGAAAAAGAAAAACGCGAGCGCGAACGGTTAGACAAGCTCAAGCAGGAAGCCGAGAAAGAAAAGCTGGAAATCGAAAAGCTAAAAGATCAGCAAAAGAAGGAAAAAGAGAAAGCAGCTGAGTTAGAGCGTGAGCGAGAAGCCATTGCCCTAAAGAAAAAGAAAGAAGAAAAAGAAGCGGCTGATCGGAAGAAGAAAGCCGATGCCGAACGCAAGAAAAAGGCCGAAGCAGATAAGAAACGCAAAGCTAAGGCCGCTGAAGAAAAACGTATTCGCGATGCCGAAGATGCTAAACGCCGAGCGCGCTTAGAGGCAGAGCTCGCGAATGAAGAAGCCGAGCGCCAGCGCCAGGCGGCAGATCAGGTTGCCAAAGAGCGCAGTGCAACCGTGATGAGCTTGTATTCTTCGCGTATTGAGCAGGCGATTAAAGACCGCTGGCGCGTAGCACCCGGCACAGAAGCTTGGCGCGTGGTAAAAGTAAATATTAAACTGTCTCCATCTGGTGATGTGCAATCGGTGCGTGTCATAAACTCGAGCGGCTTGCCTGACTTTGATCGCAGTGTCGAAACGGCTATTTTACAGGCAAGTCCTCTGCCGTTCCCTAGCCAGGAAGAAGACGCGACCGCTCACCAACAATTACAGAACTTAAATATCAACCTTAAAAAATAATTGATGTCAGAACCAATAAGCGTATAACCAATGAGTAAATTAAAATCCATTCGTTCTTTTCTTGTATTGCTCGCCATTGCCAGTGTTGCTTGGGTGAGTGCAAGTAGCGCGCAGGTTGAGCTAAATATAACCGGGGCCGCGGTCAAGGGCATACCCATTGCCATTGTTCCGTTTAAAGTGACCGACGGTTCGTTGATTGAGCATCAGATTCATGAAATTGTCGCGTTTGATCTAAACGCGTCGGGTAAATTTGAATCGATCCCGCCCGCAAGCTTTCTAAGCCAACCATCACGTGACGAAGAGGTTCGCTATAAAGATTGGCGTTTTATCAACGCTGAGATTCTTGTGATTGGTGAAGTGCTCACCCTCGGTGCTGATCAATATGAAATTCAGTTTCGTATATACGATATCGCGCGTCAGAAACAAATTGGTCGTGGCAAACGTATCAGCGGCTTATCAATGCGCAACCTTAGAACCGCAGCGCACGTTGTTAGCGATAATGTCTATGAAGCGTTTACCGGGCGCCCGGGAGCCTTTCAGTCACGCATGGCTTACGTTGAACGCAAAGAGGTTGAGTATCAGCGCTTTCGTTATCAATTGATGGTTTCCGACTGGGACGGCTACGGTGCCGTAGAAATGGCCGCGTCTTGGAAGCCCATATTGTCGCCATCTTGGTCACCAGATAGCACGGAACTCGCGTTTGTGAGCTATGCGAGTCGCGGCCCAATCATCAAGACTGTAGACCTAAACACTGGTAAAGAAAAAGTCATCGCTGATTTTAAAGGGGTTAACTCGGCGCCTGCATGGTCACCAGATGGGAGCAAAATTGCCTACTCTACGTCGCGCCATGGCAGCCCCGATATATACGTATACGACGTGTTAACTAAGCAGCATCAACGCATTAGCTCGCATTACGGTATTGATACCGAGCCGTCGTGGTCGCCCAGAGGAGAAAGCTTTTTATTCACCTCTAGCCGCTCGGGCAAGCCCCAAATTTACAGCTACAGCATGAGCGATAAATCAGTTACTCGTATGACCTTTGAAGGCGACGAAAGTGCCAACGCGTCTTACGATTTAGACGGGCGCAAAATTGTGATGGTGCACGAAGGCGGAAGAATCGTGGTAATGGATGAAGAAACAAGTCGCATTACGCCGCTAACACTGGCAAAATTCGATGAAAGTCCTAGTTTTTCTCCTAATGGAGACATGGTATTGTATAAAACTGAACAACAGTTTGAGCCGGCCTTGATGGTGGCTTCTGCTGATGGCCGTGTGCGAACTCGGTTAGAGCTTGTAAGTGGTGATGTGCGTGAGCCGGCGTGGTCACCGCTTAGAAAATAAAATAACACGGCCAACAAAAAACTATCATTCTCGGAGTGAAATTATGAATCGTAAATCAGGTCTTATCTTGACCATATTAATGGCTTTGGTGCTAACAGCTTGTGCCTCTAAAAAGGAAGCACCTGTTGCTATTGAAGATGACACTACTTCTACCTTATCTGACGCCGACAGCCGTAATGCAAAAGGCGCGTTTGGCTTAGACGAATATTCTTTGTCTGATTTAGAGCGTTTAGGCATTAACGGTGACCCACTAAATTACACCACGCTTTACTTCGAATACAATAGCTCGGCGATGGACGAGCGATCAAGAGTGATTGCCACGCGTCACGCGCAACACCTAGGTCAACAGGGCGGTGCGCAAGTGAATCTAGAAGGTCACGCTGATGAGCGTGGTACACGCGATTACAATCTAGCCTTGGGTGAGCGTCGTGCACAAACTGTGTCTCAGGTAATGAATGCGGTTAACTCAGCAAGTACTATTCAAACTATTTCGTACGGTGAAGAACGTCCAGCTGATCCTGCTCATAACGAAGCAGCATGGCAGGCGAATCGCCGCGTCGAAATTAAGTACTAATTAAGTTTTTCTCACCTTCCCTGCTGGGGTAAGTGAGAGTGATACGCTAGGGATACTTTAACGGTATCCCTAGGCGTTTCTAAAGGGTATTTCTACAGGTCTATTATGCAACGAATTAACGCAGTTGTAGGTACACTCAGAATTACAGTGGTCGGGGTTGCACTCAGTGTTACCCCGATTTTTAATTCTGCGCATGCACAACAAAACGGCGGTCAAGCCAACCTCATTTTTGAAGTCCAGAATCTGCGACAAGAAATTGCGGAATTGCGCGACATGGTTGAGCGACAGCAGTTTCAAATGCGCAAATTACAGCGACAGCTGGCCAGCCAACCGCGCTCAGATGAACCTCAACGTGGGTACGACAATCGACCCGTCGGGAATTTCCCAGGCGCTAATACGCCAAATCAAGGGCCATTGAATCAAGGGTCTTTAGACCAAAGCGCATTAAATCAAGGCGCTAGAGATCAAAGTACGTCAGGCCAAAGCACTTTAGGCGGCAATACTTCGGTACAACGTGGTTCTGGCACTATCCCGCCTGCGCAAGCTAAGCCAGAGTGGGAAGATGTTGGCATTAATCCAGAATATCAGCCGGTAGTTCAAGGTGGGCGTCCCAATGCAGACACTTATTCTGATCAAGCGAACGGCTCTACTCCTGCGAACGGCTCTAATCCAGCAGGTGGGGCCGTGGTTGACCAGGCTGCGAATGCTAATTACGGCAGCCGTGAAGGTGTCGAGGAGCGCGTGATTAATGCGCCGCCTCTTGATCGCAATCAAGCCGCTGATAACTATCCGCCGGTGGTTGATCGTAGTATTGGTCGCCCGGTTCAAAATGTACCGGTTACTGGGGCCGGAACCCAGTCGCGTGGCTCCCAAGAGTTTGAGTCCCAAACAATTAACACCAGTGGTAATACAGTGCGAGATACGTCAGTGTATTCTCAAGACTTGCCTGGCACTAACGCACAAGCGCCGCGCGCCCCTCAAGGGCAACGCTACCCGTCTGGCGGTGGTGTTATTGCTGTGCCGACGACTCAAGGCTCAGCAGATGGCGCAATTGTCGCCAACACAGTGCCTGTCGGCCCGTCAGGCTCTTCAGCGTCTACTGGCTCGGCTGGTGCAAATAACTCTGTTGCCGCACCTGCTACTACTAACTCTGCTGCCCCTGTCGCGGCGTCAGGTGGTTTAACCGAGGTGGAGTTTTACAATCAAGGCTTCGAACTACTCAAGCAGTCGAAGTACGAAGAAGCATCAACTGTTTTCGAGCAACAAATTGCCGCGTATCCGCGCGGCGATCGTGCGGACGATGCGCACTATTGGATTTCTGAAGCGATGCACGTTAGCCGCAAACTTGACGTTGCTAAAGTTCACCTGAAAACAATCATCAAAGATTTTCCGCAGAGTAATCGCTTGCCAGACGCAATGTTAAAAACGGCTTACATAGAGCAAAGTCAGGGTAACCAGATTGAAGCGCGTATTCTGTTTCAGGAAATTGTGAATTATCATCCGAAGTCAGACGCCGCTATTGCCGCCAAAAACCAGCTAGCGTCGTCTAATTAGTTTCTGCTTACTGGTTTGTGCTAGCAGCCAACTAGTTTATTATCGGCCCAACTAAATTTTAGAGGCGAGCCACTTGTTGGCTCGTTTAGTCGTGGCGCTACGAATCACCGAAATATTTTTTTCCATCCAAGGCGAGTCAGCAACCGTTGGCTATCCAACCGTGTTTGTGCGCCTAACCGGTTGCCCCATGCGCTGCAGTTATTGCGATACTGCTTATGCGTTTCACGGGGGTGAAAAGCGCGAGCTCGCGGATATTTTAGCCGACGTAGCGCAGTACAAAACCAAACACGTTACCGTGACCGGCGGCGAACCCCTGGCTCAGCCCGAGTGCCATGCCCTGATGAGCGCCTTGTGCGATGCTGGTTATTCGGTCTCACTCGAAACCGGTGGTGCGATTGACATCAGTCATGTTGACCCTAGGGTTTATGTCGTGCTTGACATCAAAACTCCTGCTTCTAATGAAGAACCCAATAATACGTATTCGAACTTGAAGTTCATCAAGCCCACCGATTGTCTAAAGTTTGTGATCTGTAATCAATCTGACTACCATTGGTCGAAAGCGTTTGTCGAGGAACACACACTGAGTGACAAGTGCGATGTATTCTTTTCTCCATCCGCCGACGAATTATCGGCCACCGAGTTAGCTGACTGGATAGTACGCGATCAAATACCGGTGCGTATGCAAATTCAGCTACACAAAGTGCTGTGGGAAAACGAGGCCGGGCGTTAGTCGGTATAGGTGGCAGCATCTCCCTGCAACGCAAAAATAGAGTGTGATAGTAATGAGTAAAAAAGCAGTAGTCCTCGTTTCCGGCGGCCTTGATTCAGCGACCGTATTAGCCATGGCCATTGACCAAGGCTATGAATGTTATGCCCTTAGTATGGACTATGGTCAACGGCATCGTATTGAGTTAGATCGCGCTCAGAAAGTGGCGGTAAGCAATGGCGCAAAGGAGCATCGTGTCGTGCGTATTGATATCGGTAACTTTGGGGGCTCTGCTTTAACGGACCAAGAAATAAGCGTACCCACCGCGGCCACTGACGACATTCCGATAACTTATGTGCCGGCTCGTAACACGGTTTTCTTGTCGGTTGCGTTGGGTTGGGCCGAAGTATTGCACGCGAATGCCATCTTTATTGGCGCAAACGCCGTGGACTATTCGGGGTACCCTGATTGCCGCCCAGAGTATATCGAAGCCTTTCAAACACTCGCTAAACTTGCGACCAAGGCCGGTGTAGAGGGCGAAGTAATAAAGATCGAAGCGCCCATTATTACTATGAGTAAAGGTGAAATCATCGAGGCGGGGCTCGCGCTAGGCGTGGACTATTCACAGACTATCTCCTGCTATAACCCGCGCACCGACGGCAAAATTTGTGGTGAATGTGATTCATGCAGAATTCGCGAAGCTGGTTTTCAAGCAGCAGGCACACCGGACCCGGCTAATATCTAGTGCTCGATATTTCGGGTCTAAGCTTCGCCTACGGGTCTAAGCCTATATTCGATAAGCTGTCGCTGCACGTCGCCGCAGGTGACCATGTGGTGATTGTGGGTGACAGCGGGGGCGGCAAATCAACCCTACTGAACCTGATTGCCGACCACCACGAGGCAATCACACTCAGCGAGGACGCAACCTCAAGCATGGTGCTGCAAGACGGCGCACTGCTGGACCATTTAAACGTAATCGATAATCTCAAACTGGTGGCGCGTTTTGCCAAACGCAAGATCGAGCTCAGCCAAATAGAGGCAATTTTAACCACGTTGAACGTCGAACCATCGCTGCATAACGCGGCGATAAGCCAACTAAGCGGTGGGCAAACGCGTCGAGTTGCGATTGCTAGAGCGCTTATTAGCCACCCCGACCTTGTGATGTTTGATGAGCCTGACGCGGGTTTAGATATTGCCAATTTAATCAGCCTCTCTGACACAGTAAACGGTCTAATCGCCGACCCGAGCAAGGCTTGCCTTACCGTATCCCATAATCCATTTTATATCGCCCGCGTCGCGACCAAGGTTTATCGCTTGCAAGGGCAGCAGCTGGTGTTGATAGCCGACTGGCCGAAATCCACCGCGCAAAGCGAGCTGCAAGAACGACAACGGTACTTGCAAGCTGAGCTCAGCATAGTTTCCGAGCAGTCAGCTAAGCAGGCCGATACGCCGCATCGAGCAGATTGGCCGGTATTGAGCTGGCTAATCGGGCTGGTGTTCACCGTTGGCAGCTTGTTTCAGTTACCGCGATCGCCGCGTGACGCTTTGCATATTGCCGCGTATACCAGCTATTTAAGCCTAATCACTGGCATCGTCTTCTTCGCCTTAGTCGGTTTAATGCTCGGGGCCACGACCATGGCCGTGGTTAAAATGTTGTCTGACAACGCTCTAAGCGGCTGGGTCGGCATTTTTGTCAAACCCGAAAGCCTGGTGTCGATGATGGGCGGGCGCTACGTGCTCTATTTAGCGCCGTCTATCGGTGGCATGCTGTTCGCCGCTCGGTCGGGCAGTATTGTGAGTAATTGGCTTGGAGAAATGACGCGGAGTCGTCAAGTTCGAGCCTTAAAGCTACTGGGTGTCTCACCCCAGCAGTACTTGGCAGCCCCCGCAGTGCTGGCACTCTTTATCTCGATGTTGGTCGCCATCAGTTGGTTTGCCTTCTGTGTGTGGGCGGGCGGCGTGCTCACTGCGCATCATTTATTTGATTTGGCCAATACTAACGCGGTGATGGCATTGACTGAATACGACCTAAAAAAGAGCTTAATCGTTACCAAGACTGTGATTTACAGCGTTTTGGTCGCCTTAACCGTGGTTAGCCTTGGTTTGGCGCCTAAAACAACCGCTCATCAGCTCAATATTCACACGACAAAGACTATAATCTATTCGACGCTAGCGATATCTCTTGCTGAATTAGTGATAATTCTGACGTAAAGCGTGCAGTCGAGAAATGCGCAGTATTTAGGCAAATAAACCAATAAAAAAGGTTGACCAAGGCCTAGCAAAAAAAGATAATCACGCCTCATTTGAGTGCGGGGCGTTAGCTCAGTTGGTAGAGCATCTGACTTTTAATCAGGTGGTCGGGCGTTCGAGCCGCCCACGCCCCACCATTCAAACAAAGAAACCGCCTTCTGGCGGTTTTTTTATTTGCGTTGTTTGGCGTGTCGGATTGGATGCTTACGTTCGACAATTTCATCGGGAATGAAATTGGACGGCCGCAGGCCGGTCGCGAAGCGAAGCGACTCATGGATG
>CALIVT010000002.1 GCA_938048185.1 uncultured Arenicella sp. | reverse complement strand
ACGTAAACTCAGACGTAAGCTTACAGGCCGCTGCCGAATTAGGTGTCGATGGTCAGGTTATTGACCTAGATGATTTGCAGCATGACCTTGTGCGCTGTGACCAGGCTCGGCTTTACTACACCGTCGCGCCACAAAAAAAAGGACAAACTGATGAGCGCTCGCGTGCGGTATTAAACCAATTTACCCGTGCATCAATTCGCCCCGCTAAGGTTGTGTTAATTAGCACAACGGGCGTCTATGGCGATTGCGCTGGAGGCTGGGTTGATGAGACAGCCCCCGCGCGACCGCAAACTGAGCGTGGTAAACGGCGTTTAGACTCCGAGCTGCAATGGTTGAATTGGGGTCATATTAATGCGATCGACGTTGTGGTATTACGTGTGCCGGGTATTTACGCGTTTAGTCGAATCCCGCGCGCGAGACTCGAAAAGCGAACCCCCGTGGTGCGTGCTAGCGAGTGCGGTTTTACCAATCGAATTCATGCGGACGACCTTGCGCGGGTCTGCGAAATCAGTATGCGGCACGCCGCAGGCGGTGAGTTATTCAACGTCACGGATGGTACGCCAGGCAAGATTACTGAGTATTTACAGGCAGCCGCGAACGTTGTTGGTTTGCCGCCGTTGCCCGAAATCAGTATGCGACAAGCTAAGTCTGAACTCTCTGAGGGTATGCTGTCTTATCTGGGCGAGTCGCGCAAAATATCGAATCGTAAAATGTTGTCTGAGCTTGGCGTAGAGTTGTTGCACACTGATTTTAAAGACGGCTTGCGCGCATAAAAAAATCGCGTTGCTGAGCTAACCATCTCAGCAACGCGATTCCAAGTGAAGGCCGGTATAAAACCGACCTTCGGCCCTACTAACTCGAGCGTGTTAATTTTTGATGCTTACTTACGAACAGTGAAAGTGGCCTTTATGCTTACTACAGCTGCGATTCCGGTCGTAGTAGCGTGAATAGCCATCTAGCGGACATACTTGTGAACGATACCCGTTGTAATAGTCGCGATCATTGCGTCGATCACCGTAGTAATAGTTGTTATAACGGCGTTTTTCGTAGTAGCGTTTTTTATCGCGTCGATCATCGTAATAGCGCTTTTCGTAGCGATAGTCGTTGCCATAGCGTTTTTCGTAGCGCCGGTCATCGTAGTAATAATCGTTGTATTGATTTTTATGACGATACTTTTTGTGATGACGTTTGCGGTGCTTGTACTTGTGGCGATGATTGTCGTGCACTCCTATAATCAGCCCAGGTAGATCGATGTGCACTGAGCTGCCTGCAAACGCTGAGGTTGGGGTTGCTGCTATCACGATAAGTAGACCGAGAGAGGCAACAAGGTGTTTATGGAAAAGCTTCATAGGAGTCTCCTATTTATTACAGTGTGCCTACTTTAGCGCAGGCTAGATTAACCAAAACTGAACCAAAATGAACAGAAGCGGGAATAAATGAATCAAGTGAATTCGATCGTTGTGTTGACTGGCGCGGGAATTTCCGCTGAATCGGGTATTAAAACCTTTCGCGCGGCCGACGGCTTGTGGGAAGACCATCGTGTCGAAGATGTGGCGACACCGGAGGCTTTTGAGCGTGACCCCATATTAGTGCAGCGTTTTTATAATGAGCGTCGACGGCCCTTGTTGGAAAACCAAGTTGTTCCGAATCCGGCACACCTAGCGCTGGCAAAACTTGAGCAGCGCTTTGACGGAGAGTTTTTGTTGGTGACTCAAAATATCGATAACCTGCATGAACTCGGTGGTTCGGACAATGTATTGCACATGCATGGCGAAGTATTAAAGATGCACTGCCGGCAAACTGGCGAGGTTTTTGACTGTTATCACGATATTGAGGTGGCCGACCTATGTGATTGTTGTGGTCAGGCCGGTAACCTAAGACCTCATATTGTATGGTTTGGTGAGATGCCGCTCTACATGGAGAATATTTATCGCGCTATATCGAGTTGCGATCTATTTATCTCGATTGGTACCTCAGGCAATGTGTATCCCGCCGCGGGCTTTGTGCAAATGGCGAGCCAGTCTGGCGCAAGAACCCTGGAAATTAATTTGGAAGAGTCTAATGTCGCAAATAATTTCGATACGGCGATTTACGGTAAAGCGGGTGACGTCTTACCTGTTTGGGTAGACGAGTTTCTCAGCGATCATAAGGTGTAGTAATGCGAAAAAAATTGGCATGGTTCATGCTTTAAATACGGTATAAACCGTTTCAACTTTTCAGTAACCATGCCAACTAACTCTTCAACAAGCTTAAACGTAACCCGCAGAATTCTCTTGGTTGAGCCCGAGGGTGAGTTTGAAAATTCACTTTTTGCGAAGCTCTCAGCTCAAAATTTAAGACCTGCGAATGCTTTAACTTCGACACGCGGTTTGCTCGCGGCTATCGAGCAGACTGAACCTGAAGTATTGATTTTCTCGCTCGACGCGTTGGATGATGAGGTTTTACAAAGCCTCATGCTAGTCAAAGAAAACACACCGCTTCCGGTGCTTGTGTTCGCTCAAAAACACTCAAAAGAAATGGTAAGACTTGTTGTAAACGCGGGCGTTAACGCCTATATCGTTGACGACGTAGAACCCTCGCGTATCCCCGTAATAATAGATTTAGCCGAGGCCCGTTTTGTCCAAGAACGTGAGGTTTATCTAGAACTGACCAAGACTAAGGCAAAGCTCGTAGAGCGCAAGGTGATTGAGAAAGCTAAGGGAATTATCATGTTGCAGAAGAAAATTTCCGAAGACCAAGCCTACGCACAATTACGTCGCTCTGCGATGAACCAAGGGCGCCCGATCGCTGATTTGGCAAAGAGTGTGGTCTCCGTTTTCGATCAGCGGATCTGATCTTAGTTGAGTCAAAAATGTGCGCAACAAACCGAGCCTGCACTTTTTTGGCGCAAGCGTCGCTGAACAGTCGGCATCAGCCTTAGTCAAACTATTGGCTTAAAAAGTTGGCACGCTTTGTGCTGATCAATTGGGGCGCGGCAATATTCGCGTCTCACAGAGTGGCAACGACGTTGCTTTGTTCTAGCCAGCAGTGACTGGCTCCTAACAACCCGCCCTAAATTGAACATCTTTGACGGTTTTGGGCACTCGTGTTCTTAAGATTTTTAGTGAACACGACAAACTCTGAGGTTATTCATGCCCAAGGCAGACATTACATTGCGTGTTATTTTAAGCGCGCTGATAACAACACTTCTATTAACCACCACGCCAGCGTTGGCGGAATTGGGCGAGCCTGAAAAGGACGAGCTTACCTTTGGCTTTATCAAGCTTACTGATATGGCGCCAATCGCTATCGCTTATGAAAACGGCTACTTTGAAGACGAGGGGCTGTATGTCACGATCGAGGCGCAGGCTAATTGGAAAGTATTACTCGATGGTGTGATTGACGGTAAGCTCGACGGCGCACATATGCTAGCTGGTCAGCCGCTTGCCGCCACTATTGGTTATGGCACTAAAGCGCACATCGTAACGCCCTTTTCAATGGATCTAAACGGCAATGGAATTACTGTTTCAAATGAAGTTTGGAAAAAAATGAAAAAGCATGTGCCAATCAAAGATGGCAAGCCTGCGCACCCAATTAAGGCTGACTACTTGAAACCAGTGGTCGACGAATTTAAAGAAGAGGGTAAACCCTTTAAGATGGGCATGGTGTTTCCGGTCTCGACTCATAACTACGAACTACGTTATTGGTTAGCCGCTGGCGGAATTCATCCAGGCTATTACGCCCCACACAAAGGCGACACCGCTGGTAATATCGATGCTGACGCTTTGTTGTCTGTTACGCCACCACCGCAAATGCCTGCCACTCTTGAAGCCGGAACAATTAACGGTTACTGCGTTGGTGAGCCATGGAATCAGCAAGCCGTGTTCAAAGGCATTGGTGTGCCGGTGATCACGGATTACGAGATTTGGAAAAACAACCCTGAAAAGGTGTTTGGTATGACCAAAGAGTTCACTGAAAAATACCCCAACACCACGGCTCGCGTTGTAAAGGCGCTTATTCGCGCCGCGAAGTGGTTAGACGAGAATGACAATGCGAACCGACCCGCCGCGGTTAAGATTTTGGCTCAGTCGAACTATGTTGGTGCAGATTACGATGTAATTGCAAACTCGATGACGGGAACCTTTGAGTATGAGAAAGGCGACACTCGCTCTGTGCCTGACTTCAATGTGTTCTTTCGCTATAACGCAACCTACCCATACTACTCTGATGCGATTTGGTATCTTACGCAGATGCGACGTTGGGGACAAATATCAGAGCCTAAGTCTGATGAATGGTACAAGCAAGTCGCTGCCGATGTATACAAGCCAGGCATCTATGCTATCGCGGCTAAAGAGTTAATCGCGGAAGGTAAGCTAAAAGCCTCTGAATTTCCTGATTTAGACACGGAGAGTGGTTTTAAGCCCGAGCAAACCGAATTTATTGATGGCGTTAGTTACGACGGCAGCAAGCCAAATGAATATTTGGGTAAATTCAAAATCGGTTTAAAACAAGACGTACTTTAACCAACCTGTAGCCGAAATAAGGAATTATTAAGATGAGCAGCAATGCGCAAGCCAGCAAACAGCAAATGTCGGACCTTGAGTTAGTTCGTTTGCGCATTAGCAACGCGTTAAGAGCGATAGATTTTAAGAGCGTGGTTTACCCCTTTTTAGGGCTGATCATGTTCTGTCTATTGTGGAGTTTCAGCGCGAGTAAAATAGACACATCACTTGGTAAGTTTCCCGGGCCGTCGCAGGTTTATGATCAGGCCCTAGTGTTGATTGATGAGCACCAAGCTGAGGGTGAGAAAGCGGATGCGTTCTATCAGCGTCAAGAACTGCGCAATGCGAAAAAATTGGCGAAGAACCCAGATGCGAAGATCAAAACTCGCAGTTACACCGGCAAAGAAACGTTCTTCGACCAAATACTAACCAGTCTTAAGACCGTGTTGTTCGGTTTTTTAGTTGCGTCAGCGATCGCTATTCCGCTTGGTATCGTGTGCGGCCTCAGTGACGGCGTGTATCAAGCAATGAATCCGCTTATTCAAATATTTAAGCCGGTCTCTCCATTAGCGTGGCTGCCTCTAATCACCATGGTGGTGAGTGCGGTGTATGTTTCTGACGATCCTTATTTTGACAAATCATTTCTGAATTCAGCCTTTACAGTGGCTCTATGCTGTTTGTGGCCGACTCTGATTAACACTGCGGTAGGCGTTGCCAACGTGGATAAAGACTTGCTCAATGTGAGCCTTGTCATCAAACTTCCGCCGCTGATGCATGTGCGCAAAATTATTCTTCCTGCGTCTGTGCCGATGATTTTCACGGGCTTACGATTGTCACTAGCGACCGGCTGGATGGTGCTGATTGCGGCGGAAATGCTGTCACAGAACCCAGGTTTGGGTAAATTTGTCTGGGATGAATTTCAAAATGGATCATCCAACTCCTTGGCTCGCATTATGGTCGCCGTGGTCGTCATTGGTCTAATTGGTTTTGCCTTAGATCGTCTAATTTTAACGCTACAGAAAACCGCCAGTTGGGACAAACTAGCGGTTCTCAGGTAAGAACTCAGTATTATGTTATCGAAGGAAAAATTCTTAGAGATATCACAAGTTGGCATTGAATTTCCAACTCAAAACGGTTCGTTTTGCGCGCTTAAGGGCGTTGATTTTGCAATTGCCGAGGGTGAATTCGTCTCGATTATTGGTCACTCCGGTTGTGGCAAATCGACCGTATTGAATATTATCGCTGGCCTCTATCAGGCAACTTACGGCGGTGTCATTCTAGACGGCAAGGAGGTCAATGACCCCGGGCCGGATAGAGCGGTCGTATTTCAAAGTCATGCTTTGATGCCTTGGCTTAGCGTCTATGAGAACGTAGCGCTTGGCGTTGAGCAAGTATTTAAGGCGAGCAAGACGAACGCTGAGATGAAAGAGTGGGTAGAGCATAATCTTAGACTAGTTAAGATGGACCATGCTCTGAAGAAAATGCCACATGAAATTTCGGGCGGTATGAAGCAACGAGTGGGCATTGCTCGCTGTTTGGCGATGCAACCTAAAGTCATGCTAATGGATGAGCCGTTTGGGGCGCTAGATGCATTGACTCGTGCTAACTTGCAAGATTCTGTGATGGAGATTCAGAAAGAATTAAACACCACGGTCGTATTGATCACCCACGATGTAGACGAGGCTGTTTTGATGTCCGATAAAATCGTGATGATGTCGAATGGGCCGGCCGCTAAGGTCGGTGAAATTCTGAGCATTGAACTCGAGCGTCCGCGCGAGCGAGTCGCATTGGCGAAAAGCGACCAATTCAATTTTTACCGTCAGCAAGTGCTCTCGTTCTTATATGAGAAGAAAGGCGTGGTCGACTTTGATCAAGCCAAGAAAAAGCTTGCTGGCGCGCCTGAATTGGCGGCAGGCGAAAAAACTGCGTGAAGCGTTTGATAGCAAGATGATCAGAATGCACACCAACTAACATATGAAAGTCTCCTTCGTTAGAGCGACGACAAAGGCGTCGTCGCTCCTTTTTTTTCTGGATTCTGGACATGCATTAACGTGGTTGCGGGCTCGCTACATTCATCGAATTATTAGCGTGGTCAATCCAGCGTGAAAAATGTAAGAAGCACATGCCCGTACTGCGGTGTTGGTTGCGGTGTGAATATCGAGCTCAAAGAGCACTCGACGGTAAGCATTAGTGGTGATCAAGCGCACCCAGCTAACCTGGGCCGTTTGTGCAGCAAAGGCAGTGCCTTGGGAGAAACCTTAGTTGATGAAAACCGACTGTTGCGACCAACGCTCGAGGGTAATGAGGTGTCGTGGGATGTTGCTACCGACGCAATCGCCGAAAAAATAGCGAACAGTATCGAGCGGCATGGTTTAGACAGTGTTGCGTTTTATCTATCAGGGCAGTTGTTGACCGAAGACTATTATGTCGCTAATAAGTTGATGAAGGGGTTTATCGGCACTGCTAACGTTGATACCAATTCTCGCCTCTGCATGTCCTCGGCGGTTGCAGGCTACAAGCGCGCCTTCGGATCAGACACGGTGCCCTGCTCTTATGAAGATTTAGACCACGCAGATCTACTCATTTTGGTCGGCTCGAACGCGGCATGGACTCACCCCATATTGTATCAGCGCATGGTTACCGCTAAAGAGGCTAACCCAAATCTGCGCGTGGTGTTGATCGACCCTCGAGTCACTGCCAGCGCTAATTTGGCTGACTTACATCTGGCAATCACACCCAGCTCTGATGGGTTTCTATTTCAAGGCCTGTTGCGCCACCTGATAGACCAGCAGGCGCTCGATCTCGACTATATTGAAGCACATACTAATCATTTCTCGAAAGCGAAGAGCGACGTTGAGACACTTGATACGGCTTATATTTGTAAACAGACCGGGGTAGATGAATCTAAGTTGGCGCGTTTCTATGACTGGTTTACTCGCACCAGAAAGGTCGTGACTTTCTATTCGCAAGGCATTAACCAGTCTGCCACCGGGACTGACAAGTGCAATGCGATAATCAATTGCCATCTTGCGACAGGAAAACTTGGTTATGCGGGTGCGGGTCCATTTTCAATAACCGGTCAACCCAATGCCATGGGTGGCCGCGAGGTTGGTGGTTTGTCTAACCAGTTAGCGGCGCATATGGATTTCGCTGAAGAAGATACAGCACGGGTGCAACGATTTTGGCAGTCGCCGACTATTGCGCAGAAACCGGGCTTGAAGGCGGTAGAGTTATTCGATGCGGTTGCGGCAGGTGACATCAAAGTTATTTGGATTATGGCGACCAATCCCGCGGTCAGCTTGCCAATGGCGAGCAAGGTGCGCGATGCGTTAGCGCGTTGCGAAACCGTGATTGTGTCGGATGTTACGCATACTGATACTACGCGCTACGCTAATATTCTTTTGCCGGTGCTTGGCTGGAGCGAGAAAGACGGAACCGTGACCAATTCCGAGCGATGCATTAGTCGTCAGCGTGCCTTTGTTGATGCGCCCGGCGACGCCAAAGCGGATTGGTGGGTGGTGAGTCAGGTGGCGAAAAAACTGGGTTTTAGTGAGGCGTTCAACTACCCCAGCGCGCACGCTATTTTTAGTGAACACGCGAGCCTATCGGGCTTTGAAAATGATGGCGCTCGAGATTTTGATATAAGTGGACTAAGCGCATTGAGCGAAGCTGATTACCGTGAGCTCGAGCCAATTCAATGGCCGGTTAGGTCTGTGCCGCAAGCGCACGCGATAACGGACACACCTAGAATGTTCGCCAATGGTCATTTTTATACCCCTAACAACAAAGCTAATTTCGTTTCCAATCGCGCGCGCTTGGCGGACAGCGTAGCAAGCCCTTACCTGCTGAATACTGGGCGCATGCGAGATCAGTGGCACACGATGAGTCGAACCGGTTTGGCGCCGAGTTTAAGCGGTCATAGCGATATTCCGTTTGTACAGATAAACCCAATCGATGCTAGACAGTTAAAACTGGTTAATGATCAGTTTGCTCGATTGTATACCGATAGCGGCGAATACGTTGCGCGTGTGGACGTGACTGCGGCAACCAAGCCCGGCGAATTTTTTAGTCCTATCCATTGGAATTCAACGTTTGCTAGCAGCGCGACTGTCGGCGATATAGTCAGCCCAGAAGTCGATCCGGTGTCGGGTCAGCCTCAGCTCAAGGCGTCAGCCGTCTCGATCGAGCCTTTTCGCTGCTGGGCTTGGGCGCGAATTGCTTCTACGTTGCCGATAGTAAACCAGGGTTTTAAATACTGGGCGCAGGCAAGAACGAGTCGCGGCTACATCAGTTTGCTTGGGGTCGAGCATTCGTTCAATTGGCGTGACCTGATTCCCAGTGGCGCGCGTACCATTGAGTATTCAGGGGCCAATAACGAGCATTCGAGCTTACTCGCCACGGGCGAGCAACAGGAAATTAGTGCGTTGATTTATACGCATAAAAACGTAGAGCGCTTGCCCAGCGCTAGTTGGTTAAGGGCGGCCTTCGACCTAAACGATGCAGCCCAGCTACCCAGCCTTTTACGCTCTGAGAGTGGCGTTCGTGATCGATTGGTTTGTAGTTGCTTTAAGGTGTCAGAAAAAGCCATTAAAGCAGAACTTAAGAACGGCGCGAGCAGTGTGTTTGAATTAGGCGCTCGCTTGGGTTGTGGTGCAAAATGCGGTAGCTGTAAGCCAGAACTCGCAGCTCTGATCGTTTAGTTATATTCCGCGATCACCGGTGTGTGGTCAGACGGCCGCTCGAGTTTTCGCGGGCTTTCATCGATGCTGCTGGCAATGGCTTTATTTAGCATTGCTGATGAACTCAGCACTAGGTCGATACGCAAGCCTTCGTTGGCACGATAACCCGCGCCGCGATAGTCCCACCATGAAAATTGATCGCCATCGGCATTGAAATGTCGATACGTGTCGTACAGGCCTTCAGACATTAGCTTCTGGAGCATCAATCGCTCAATATCGCTGCAATGAATTTTTCCTTCCCAACGTTTTGGGTCATGCACGTCTAAGTTGCTGGGGGTAATATTAAAATCACCAACCAGAACTGTGTTGGGGTTGGCGCTTAAAGAGTTCTTCATCGCTGCTTGAAGTTTCGCAAACCAAGCGCGTTTGTACTGGAATTTGTCCGAATCTAAGGCTTGCCCGTTAGGCACGTAGACGTTGACGATTCTCAAGGTCTCACCGTTAGCAAGCGGGCAATCTGCCGCGATGTAGCGCCGCATTGGGTCATCAAAGTCGGGCATGTCTATCACCACATTTGTCAGCGGTTCTTTGCTTAGAATCGCAACGCCGTTATAGGTTTTTTGTCCGGTAAACTGGCTGTGGTACCCGAGCTCTGAAAACACGTCAATTGGAAAGTCTTCATCGACCATTTTGAGTTCTTGCAAACACAATAGGTCAGGCGAGTTGGCTTGTAACCAGTCGCTTACGTGTTCTACGCGCACGCGCAGAGAATTAACATTCCATGATGCAATTTTCATTTAAGAGGGTATCGTGTCGGTGTTGCTTGCAAGGTCGAGCTCAGAGGCCTTACCCAGCGCGTACTAGCTGGCGTCGTCTTCTTCTTCGACTTTATAGCCCGCGGTCGTTAATGCTTTTCTGAGCGTCGCGCCGCTATTAGTTTGAATAATCTCGTCGCCTATAAAAATCGCGGGCGCGCTCAAGCTATCGGTCTTAGCTAATATTTTTCGTTGAGCGTCGCGATCACTCTCCAGCGGTAATTCTATATGCGGCACGTTCGCTTTTCTCATCATAGTCACGAAGTGCTCGCACGTAGCGCAATCTTCTACCGTGTAAATACGTACTTTTGGCAAGCCTGTTGCTTGCGCGCTGGCGCCTGAGTCAGAACCTGATTTAACCGTCTTTTCACTCAATATCTTGGCGTTTTTTGGCGGCGGCTGATCCTGATATGACACCACGCCATTTTTATCGACCCATTTATACAGCTTGCCAGCGTTAGCGTTGGTGCTGGCAATAGCGAATACGAGTGCGGCTGCAAGTAGATGTTTGCGAGTAAGTTTCATGCAATATCAATAACTTATTTCTAGTGATTTGATGACAAGACTAAGGCAGTAAGCGCTCGCCTGCAAGTAGTTGGTCGTAAGTTTCTCGATCTCTAATCAGGTGGGCTTGCTCGCCATCGATCAAAATTTCAGGCGGTTTTGGGCGCGTATTGTAGTTGTTGGCCATTACAAATCCGTATGCGCCCGCGGAGCAAACCGCCAGCAGGTCACCGGCTTGCACCGATAATTCACGGTCATAGCCTAACACGTCAGCGGACTCGCAGACCGGGCCTACCACATCAAATACCTGTGTCGCGGCTTGTGATTCTTCGGCGACTGGTTTGATGGTATGAAAAGCCTGATACAGTGATGGCCGCAAGAGATCGTTCATCCCGGCATCGACAATCGCGAAATTTTTACTGGCGTTATGCTTCAAGAACTCGACTTGTGTTAACAACACGCCAGAGTTGCCAGCAATATAGCGGCCGGGTTCGATTGCGATGGGCAAGTCAATGCCATGCGCCTTGATGCCTGAGATCATGCTTTGTACATACGCCTCAGCGCTAGGCGGCGTTTCACCTTGATAGTCAATGCCAAGTCCGCCGCCTAAGTCGAGCTGCTTGATATGAATGCCTTTTTCGCTAAGACGTTTCACCATATTTAGCACGATTTCGAGCGCGTCAGTGAACGGGCTGGTTTTAGTGATTTGCGAGCCGATATGGCAGGCGATACCGTGCACGTCAATATTAGCTAAGTCGTTGGCGCGTTGATAAGCATCGTAGGCGGCCTCCATCGTTACGCCGAACTTCGCTTTGTCCATCCCGGTGGATATGTATGGGTGTGTTTCTGGGTCTACATTTGGATTGACTCGAAACGCGATAGAGGCAGTAGCGTTCAGCGACGCAGCAACTTTTTGAACGCGTTCGAGCTCTGCGACCGATTCAATGTTGATGCTTCGCACCTTATTCTGGATTGCGAAAGCCAATTCCTTTTCAGATTTGGCGACGCCGGAAAACACGACTTTGCCTGGGTCACCACCGGCTTTTAATACGCGTCGTAGCTCACCTTCGGATACAATATCGAAACCGGAGCCTAAGCGGGCGAGTAAATTCAGAATAGCTATGTTGCTATTGGCTTTCACCGCATAGCAAATAGTGTGTGGGTGATCGCCGAACGCCGTATCTAAATCGCGCCACTGTTTCTCGAATGCGGCACGGGAGTAAACATAGCAAGGTGTGCCATAGTCCCGTGCAACGGACGACAAGCTGACGTTCTCGGCGTGTAATTCGCCGTCGGAATAATTAAAAAAAGACATAGTACTTATGGCCGAGACTCGGCTTGCTGATAGAGCCAAATTAGCTGGCGGTGTATTACTCAGCGCTGTCGGGTTCATCCGCGCTGTCGTCAGCATCGTCTTCGTTTGCGCCGTCCGTTTCAACCGGAATGACGTCAAGAGAATTTTCTAGCGGCGGTTGTGTTTGGTCAACGGGCACTTCTTCTAGAATTAGAGGGCCTTTTTGGCCGCAGCTGCTTAAACCTATTACGCTGACAATAATGAGGAGCAGGGTCGATAAATTTTTCATGGTATTTTTCTGAAATTGGAAATAAAAAGTTAAGAGCTCAGTCGCTGCTTCGCGGCGGCAAGTGCTTCGCGAACTCTCGCTGGCGCAGTACCGCCAAAATGCGAGCGAGCATTAACCGAGCCTTCAAGGGTCAGCACGTCGTAAACATCGTCCTGAATCATAGCACCAAACGATTGCAGTTCGCTAAGGCTCAAGTCGGACAAGGGCTTACCTTGCTCGATAGCATAGTGCACCGCGCTGCCAACAATTTCGTGGGCGTCTCTAAACGGCACTTGCAAGCGCACTAAGTATTCGGCCAGATCGGTTGCCGTTGCATAGCCCTTTAATGCGGCTTGATACATTGTTTCGCTATTAAAGCGGATGCTCGGAATCATCGCCGCGAACACCTGCAGTGAACGAGCTACCGTGTCAACGGTGTCAAAAATGGGCTCTTTATCTTCTTGATTGTCGCGGTTATAGGCCAATGGTTGCGACTTCATCAACACCAATAGCGCTTGTAGATTACCAATCACACGCCCGCTCTTGCCGCGTACGATTTCTGCGATATCGGGGTTTTTCTTTTGCGGCATTATGCTCGAGCCAGTACAAAAAGCGTCGCCGATATCAACAAATTTATAACTCTCCGAGGCCCACAAAATGATCTCCTCGCACATGCGTGATAGGTGCATCATGATTAGGCTTGCTGCTGCCGCGAACTCAATTAGAAAGTCACGGTCGGACACTGCGTCCAAAGAGTTTCGACTAGGTCGGTCAAATGCCAGCAACTCACAGGTTAAATCTCGGTCTAATGCAAAACTGGTGCCCGCCAGTGCAGCCGAACCTAGCGGCATCACGTTGATACGTCTACGACAGTCTTGCAGGCGCTCGACATCGCGCTCAAGCATCTCGTTCCATGCCAGTAGGTGGTGTGCCAAGCTGATCGGCTGCGCAACTTGTAAGTGGGTAAAGCCGGGCAAGATGGTGTCGATTTCGTTGTCAGCCGCCGCCAGCAAATTGCGTTGCAATGTGTGTATTAGAGCGACTACATCATCAGCCGCTTCGCGCATATAAAGTCGAATGTCGGTTGCGACTTGATCGTTGCGAGACCGGCCGGTATGTAATTTTTTACCCGCTTCTCCAATGGCGTCGGTGAGGCGCGCTTCAATGTTCATGTGCACGTCTTCTAGCTGGGTTGACCACTCGAAATCACCCGCTTCGATTTGCTCGGCGATGGCCAACAAGCCGTTTTCAATTTGCTGCGCTTCCGATTCAGAAATTACATCGATGCTCGCCAACATTTTGCTGTGCGCAATCGAGCCCTGAATATCTTGCTTGTACAGCCGTGCGTCAAAACTAATTGATTCGGTGAAGGCTTCTACCAGTTCATTGGTCGGTTCGGTAAAGCGTCCGCCCCACGGTTTTTTGCTGCTTGCCATTACTTGTTCTTTTGGGTGAGTTAATACACGTTTTATATGAGCAGCGGAGTATAGCGTGTGCGCTGCTGTTCGCGCGACATAATGACAGAGATATACTCCTTAATCGGCCTGATATGGCTGTAAAAAATACACTAGCAACAAGACCTTATGTTACAGTCTAATTTCAAATTGGGTTGGAAAAAGAAAACGTTAACGCATACTAATAGATGAATTTAATTCGCATCGCGACGCGCAATAGCCCGTTGGCATTGTGGCAAGCGAACTTTGTAAAAAATCAATTAGAAGCAGCACACCAAGAAATACGGGTTGAAATCGTCTCTATGACCACACGTGGTGATCAGTTACTTGATCGCAGTTTGGTGGCCGCAGGCGGTAAAGGGTTGTTTCTAAAAGAGTTGGAAGTCTCGTTACTTAATAACGAGACTGATATTGCGGTGCACTCGATGAAGGATGTGCCGGTCGATTTTCCCGCAGGTTTAGGTATTCCCGTGGTTTGTCCGCGAGAAGATGCGCGCGATGCGTTTGTCTCAACTGATTATCAAAACCTGTACGCCCTACCCCAGGGCGCCCGTGTAGGCACTTCTAGCCTAAGGCGTGTGGCACAATTGAAAAACGCCTTCCCTAAACTTGAGTTCTTAGAGTTGCGTGGCAACGTAAATACGCGTCTCAGCAAGTTGGATAGTGGCGAATACGATGCCATTATCCTGGCTGCGGCAGGCCTGATTCGTCTAGGCTTGGTTGATCGAATTAAACAATTTATTTCTCCAGAGTTGTGTTTGCCAGCGGTGGGCCAAGGCATTGTAGGAATAGAGTGCCGCGACAATGATGAGCGAACTCGTGAGCTGATCGCGCCACTACACAGCGCAGAGAGCGCCTTAGTGCTGGCTGCTGAACGCTCAATGAACGCGAGTCTTGAAGGCGGTTGCCAAGTTCCCATCGCAGGGTATGCCGAAATCGACAATGGCCGTATTCGCATGCGCGGCGCTGTCGGCGAGCCTGATGGCTCGCTCGTGTTGGCTGCTGAAGCAACCAGTGACAAGGTTTCCAGTGCCAGCGCTAAAGAGCTAGGTGAAAAGCTGGCGGATGATTTATTAAAGCAAGGTGCGGGCGAGATATTAGCGTCTATCTACAGCAATGTGCCGATGCACAAAGCACCCGGCAAGCCGATGGTGTTGCTAACGCGGCAGCAGCGATATTTAGGTAATATGTCGGCAATTTTGCAGCGCTTAGACTATCAAGCGGTGCACTTTCCCACGATAAATATTGAACCAAACTACGACCCTGATTTTCTAACTGTGTTTGGCCGTCTAAGCGATTATACCGATATCGTGTTTGTCTCGCGTAATGCGGTTGAGGTCGGCATGGCCATGATCGAAGAGCAAGGTGGTATTCCTGATAATATACGGGTGATGGCAATGGGGGCGGAAACGGCGAAGCAGCTATACCGCTACGGTGTTGATGCGTTGTTTCCTAGCCCAGGTACAGGCGCTAAAGCTTTATTAAAAGTCAAACAATTAAGTGATCTTACCGAACGCTCGATACTCATTGTGCGCGGCGACGCAGGGCTTGACTGGCCTGCTGAAGAAATGCGCAATCGCGGTGCGTTGGTGGATGAGGCCTATTGTTATACCCAGTCGGTGCCAAGCGGCAGTGCCGAGCAGCTCGACGACATCATTAAAAGCGGTATTCCTATAACCGGCGTATTTGCGCACAGCTCTAATTCTTTGGCTAACCTAATGGAGATTTGCGATGCCCATGATGCTCGTAAAGACGCGCTAAAAAAGGCTACTTTGGTCGCGGGCAGTGACAACATAGCGAAAGCCGCTGAGGAGCTTGGTTGGAAAGGTGAGATTCGGGTTGCTGATTCGCCGTCGAACAAGCATATGATGATCGCTTTTTCAGGTTAATCATTGATAAATCTGCGGTGCGTAACTCCTCTGTGCCACCCGCTGTGGTACACTTTTTAGAGTAAATAGGTCCCATGATTAATCCGCTGATTCATGCCTTGCTTGCCAAGCGTTAACAGCACAGTTCCTGCGGCCGTAACGTATTACGCAAACAGATTATGACCGATCAAATTAAAACTAATGCTGAAGACGACTCTGGTAACAGCTCGACGAACGCGTCTAAAAAAATGAAGCCCAAGGCAAAGGAGGCTAAGGTGGTACAAGAGAGTACGAGCGAGCGAGCGCAACAAGCAGCAGTTCAAATACAAGCAGCACCGAGTAAAAGCGGTGGCAAGGGTTTAAGCCTTTTCGCAATTCTATTGTCTTTAGTTGCTCTCGGAGGTTCTGGCTACAATTGGTATGTTAGTAAAATTCAAGGCAAGTTGGATAATGCTGATCTAGCGGTTGGTGTGGCGCAAATAGGCGGACAAATTACCCGTCTCGCTGACTCCGTAACAAGGTTGCAAACCGAGCAAACTAAGTCCGTTAGCCAAGAGCAATTGGATACCCGCTTCTTAAAGGCGAATAGCAGCTTGGATACAAAATTTCGAGACCTGAATGAAGGCCAAACTCAATTGCTTGGCTCAGTTAAGAAGATCAACGAAGGGCTGCAAACAGGTGTCAACCAACTGGTGCTTGATGAAGTTTCTCAACTGCTGAAATTGGCGAATAATAGTGCCCTGTTTTCAGGTGACTCGCGCTTAGCGATCAGAGCTTTACAGCTGGCTGACGAGCAATTGAAAGAGCTTGCAGACCCTCGTTATGCAGGGGTGCGACGCAAAATAAATGAAGAGATCGGGTCGCTTGAGTCAATTGAGCTGGTGGATGTCGAAAGTACAGTCGTCAAATTAAAAAACCTTGCCAACCGGGTGCCGGGTTTAAAGCTCGAAAACGATACGCCGGTTATCGGCGAGCTTGTGATTGATGCACAAGAACACCCCCAAGGCTTTGCCGCCAACGCGAAGAAAGTGCTGAGTGACATTGTTGATTTGGTCGAAGTGCAGCGCATTGATCAAGCCCCCAAACCTCTATTAGTGCCAGAGCAGCGTTACTTTCTCGATCAGAATATTCAGTTGCAATTAGCCAAAGCCGAGCTCGGCTTATTGCAGCAACGAGCGACCGTTTATACAGAAAGTTTGAGTGCAGCGACCACCATGTTGCGTGAGTACTTCGATACGCGTGATACCGCTGTAACCGATGTGTTAGCGCAAATCGAGCAATTAAAAGGGCAGCGTTTGGCATCAACTTTGCCTGATATTTCTGGTTCCTACGCAGCCCTGCAGTCAGTCAAGGGTGGTAAGTAATTATGCGTTACATACTACTGATCTTGTTGGCGGCGGTGTGTGGTTATGCGGCGTTTTTCATTGGTCAAATTCAACCGGGTAATTACGTTAAAATTTACGCCGGCTCGTACGTAGTTGAGCTAAATCTGCTCGGTTTCATCTTGATATTATTGCTTACCGTATTAGCGCTTTATATTTTATTACGGTTATTTGGCGCGGCATGGAAGGCGCCCAAGTCTTTTTCGTTGTGGCGCTCTAATAGCAACAAAAGAAAAGCGGCCGATGCGTTGGGTTCTGGCTATTTATCTCTGATAAAAGGCGACTGGCGGCTTGCTGAAAAGCACTTAACCACCAAGTCTGATGCTAGCCGGATACCGTATGTAAACTTCCTGGCGGCAGCGCAAGCGGCGCAAGAACAGGGGCGTATGGCCCAGCGCGATGACTACCTAAACATGGCGTACCAAGCGGCCCCTAAAGAGCGTTTAGCGATTGGCCTTATTAAGGCTAAGTTGCACCAATCTGCTGGTCAGTATGAGCAAGCAGAAGCGACATTGAACGATATTGCTGACCTCGGTCGTAAGAACGCTCAGTTTACCGCTATGTTAATACAAACCTATCAACATACTGGGCAGTGGGAAAAAGCGAACGGCCTAATGACGACCGCGCGCAAGCAATCTGCGCTGCCGGATGCGGTATTAAGTGACATCGCAAACCAAGGCTATAGAGCATCTTTGTTGGGTGCGCAAGATTTCGAGCAAGTCTGGAAGTCATTGCCACGTGAGCAGCGCCAACGCATTGAGAATGTCGAGGTCTATGCTGATCACTTGCTACGCGTTGGCAGTAATGATGCGGCTGAGAAGTTAATTCGCACCTCCTTAAAAAATGGGTGGAGTGATCACTTGGCACACCTGTATGGAAGCTTACAAACAGGCAAGCCTGCCAAACTACGACGCGTTGTAGAAGGCTGGTTACTGGCACGGCCTGAAAACGCCGAGCTGCATTTGGCCGCTGGTCAGTTCGCTATCTACGAGAAAAATCTCGATTTAGCTAAAGAGTATTTACAAAAAGCCATTGAGCTGAGTCAATTGCCTAAGGCGTATTCCTTGTTAGGTAGCGTGTATGAGGCCTTAGATGACACTGCAAAAGCCTTACAGCTGTATCGTGCGGGAATGGTCGGTTTGGCCGAAACTAAGAAAGATCAGGCGGCGACAAGCAGTCTTAGTGCGGCCGCTGAGGGCGAGCTGATGCCCGTGTTAAAAAACAGCTAGTTATGCCCGAACTTCCCGAGGTTGAAACCACATTGCGTGGTATCGAGCCGCATGTAGACGGACAGGTTTTAAGCAACGTTATCGTGCGTAATGCCTCCTTACGTTGGCCGATACCGGTTGCTGCGCTTGCAGCATTGGAGGGGCAGCGTATAACGCGCGCCGAACGTCGAGCGAAATATATATTGCTGCATACATCGCTGGGTTGTGTGTTATTGCATTTAGGTATGTCTGGGAGTTTACGCGTGCTCGATCATGGCGCACCACCGGCTAAGCATGATCATCTTGATCTAGAATTCGCAAACAATAAGGTCGTGCGCTTCAATGATCCGCGACGCTTTGGTTGTTGTTTGGTTGTGCATGAGCCTATTGATCAGCACAAGCTACTCGCAAACCTTGGGCCGGAACCGTTGAGCCATGATTTTGACGGCGACTATCTTTTCGAGCGCTCGCGATCTAAAGCGCAGCCGATAAAGAGTTTTGTAATGGACGGCAAAATAGTGGTCGGTGTTGGTAATATCTACGCAAGTGAATCGCTTTATGAGTCTAACATTCGACCTACGGTGGCCGCTAAACGTGTCAGCAGGGCTCGCTATCGCGAACTTGCGACGCAAATTAAACGTGTACTCGCAAAAGCCATTAAAGCCGGCGGCACTACCCTTAATGACTTTACGCAAACCGATGGCAAGCCCGGGTATTTTCGTCATGCATTGCAAGTGTATGCGCGCGCTGGCGAGCCTTGCTACCGGTGCGGATCGCCTATTAAGTCCAAAGTCGTTGCCCAGCGCAACACCTTTTTTTGTGTTTATTGCCAGAGATTTTAATTATAGTTACGCTTTTCTTGCCCAAGCCAACAATAACTGCTGTTAAGCTCTATGCTATTTCCAACCCTCAATTTAGGTGAATTCGATGCGTGCCCCGCTGATTATACTGCCGCTGTTAACCCTCTTTGCCTCTTGTAGTTCGAACCCTTCTATGACTGATTCTACTTTTTCTCGTCTTAAGCAGCTAGATCAAACCGCCCCCACTGCGTTACAAGCGCCGCATCGAGAAGTGCATCACGGTCGTAGCTTGGACGACCCGTATCATTGGCTTAAGGACAAAGGTTATCCGGTCGTAGATGACAAGCAGGTTATTGATTATTTAGAGCAAGAGAACAGCTACTATCAAGAATTTCTAAAACCAAATCAATCGCTTGCCGACAAAGTATTTGCAGAGTTCAAAGGCCGTACCGACGAAGAGGAGACGTCTGTGCCCTACGTTGACAATGGCTACGAATACCGTTGGTTCTTCCGATCGGGCGAAGAGTACCGAACTCGAACCCGAACCAATTTGGCGACCGGTGAGCAAACCGTTTTTATGGACGAAACTGCGCTGGCCGAGGGGCATGAATACTTTGTCATTGGCGACTGGGAGATTAGTCCGGATAACCGCTATTTGGCTTACTCGTTTGATACCGCCGGTGACGAGCGCTATCAAGTTCGAATTAAAGACCTGAAAACGGGCGAGTATTTAGCCGACGTACTGAGCGATGTTCAGGGTTCAATCGAGTTCAGTTCCGATGGCAGCAAATTAATGTATTCCTTACTTGAGAAGGATCGTTGGCATTCGAAATACATTAATGTCCACGTTATTGGTACCGAGCAAACTGACGATAAGGCAATTTATCACGAAGCTGACGACGGCTACTTTATTGGCTTTAGTATCACCAGCAGTAAAGAGTTCATTGTGCTTGTTTCTAGTCAAGGTGAGAGACAAGAAAGCCATATTCTACCCGCAGATTTCTCAGGGGAGCCCATTCAACTAGTTAGTCGAGATGAAGGTTTTCAACAAACGATCGATCACGCGCATGGCGAATTTTATATTCTAGCCAACGATACACACAAGAACTCTCGTTTAGTTAAGGTCAGTGATAAACGTCCCCTTAAAGAAAATTGGGAGACCTTAATCAAAGGTTCTGACGAGTCCTATTTATTGGGCCTGAAAACTTTTAAGAATTTTTTGGTTGTGAAATCGCGCGACCTCGGTTTAGAGAAGATTCATGTTCGCGGTTATGACAATAAACATCACGTTGTGCAGTTTCCAGAGCCTATTTTTACGGCCGGCCTAGGTATTAACGCTGAATTTGATCAGGACTTTATAAGGCTGAACTACGAGTCAATGATTACGCCTGCAAGCGTTTTTGATTATGAAATAGGTTCCAAGCGTATGACCCCGCGCAAGGTGCAAAAAATCCCATCTGGCTACAACAAGCACGAGTACCAAACGCAGCGCATCATGGCCCCAGCGCGCGACGGCGAAATGATCCCTGTATCACTCGTCTATAAAAAGGGCTTGAAGCGAGACGGTAGTCAGCCTCTGTGGCTATACGGGTATGGCGCGTATTCGGCAACGATTAATCCTGGTTTTTCTACAATGCGCTTGAGTGCACTTGACCGAGGTTTCGTGTATGCGGTCGCACACGTTCGAGGAGGCGCCATGATGGGCTATCAGTGGTACTTGGACGGTAAGCTTGATAAGCGCACCAACACATTTAACGACTTCGTTGATGTCGCCAAACATTTAATTAAAGAGCAATACACCAGTGCCGGCAATGTCTCCATTTCCGGTCGCAGCGCTGGTGGCGAGCTTGTGGGGGCGGCTGTTATTCAAGCACCTCACTTATGGCGCTCTGCAAATTTAGGCGTACCCTTTGTCGATGTGTTGAACACGATGCTAGACGCGTCTTTGCCACTCACTCCGCCCGAGTGGAAGGAGTGGGGCAACCCAATTGAGAGCGCGGATGACTATGATCTAATTGCCAGTTACTCACCCTACGATAATATCGCTGAGCGAGAGTACCCACCTATGTTTGTGAGCGGCGGTATTAATGACCCTCGTGTTACCTACTGGGAGCCTGCAAAATGGACCGCGCGCATGCGTGCGTTGAAAACTGATGATAATTTGTTGGTGATGCGAATTAATATGGGCGCAGGGCATTTCTCTAATAGCGGTCGCTATGGTCGTTTAAAAGATTATGCCGAAGAGTACGCGTTCATGTTTCTTGCGCATGGCATAAAAAAATAGGGCCCAGGCGATGACAAGACCCGAGCTTGACCCTCAGTTTGCAAGTTATCTTGAGCAAAAGCCGAGTTTGTCGTACGTGCAGCCTAACGACAAAGCCATGGTGAAGCTGGTTATTGATCGTTTGGAGATTGCAATGGGGCGGCAAAAACTGGAGTCAGTCTATCATCAGCTAAAAGATCAGCCGTTTGATATTAGAACGTTCTTTAAAAATGCCATTGATGCCGGTTCGCTTAATATTAACCATCGTGGCCTAACGCCGTCTGAGATTCGGACACAAGGGCCGCTTATCTTTGTTGCTAACCACCCTTTTGGCATAGTCGATGGCATGGTGTTGTGCGATATCGCGGCTCAAGTACGAGGCGATCTGCGCATCATGATTCATGCGGCTTTGTGTAAAGATGAGGATTTAGCGCCCTATTTTTTGCCGGTTGATTTTAATGAAACGAAGCATGCGATAAAGACCAACATTCGCTCTAAGCAGCTCGCACTCGAAGCAATCTCGAATGACGTGCCGCTGTTGATTTTTCCTGCTGGAATGGTTTCAACGGCTAGAAAATTCGGTTTTGGGTCCGTAAAAGATGCGCCTTGGACAACCTTCGCGGCGAAGCTGATTCGGCAATCGAAAGCGACCGTAGTACCGATCCATTTTCATGGCCGCAACAGTCGTAAGTTCCACATTGCGTCGCACATTGCGTTGCCGCTAAGGACTGGCTTGTTGATGCATGAGGCGTTAAATAAGTTCGGCGGCTCACTCGATGTCACCATTGGCAACCCTATTGCCTGGACTGATTTGCAGCACTATGAACATCGACAAGAATTAACCGACGCGTTGTACGCAATAGTGCAGAATTTGCCGCGTCAGTAGGTGCGAGCTAATCCGTAACAGTGAATTGATCGGTAACTCGATCCAGTCAGTAAATGACTAAGGACTAATCACCTGCCGCTTGGTGGTTTTGAGCATCTGAATTAAAAGTGTCCAAAGAGCTTGAGGCCAACCGTCATCGATAGGCCTAAATAAATGCTGCACGCGACTAAACCTAGGCCCCAGACCCACATCCACATTTGCCGGCCCTTGCGGCCCAGATAAACCAGCACAAAGCCAATAAAGAATCCCAAGATCGCGCTAAGCAGCAACATATCGTCACTGGCGTGCACCGCCATTTGCTCTTTTGGGATCTCGCCCTCTCTGTAGCGCATGTCGTATTAAAGCCTGGCTACTTTGAGTCTTTAGTGCGCATGGTGCAGAATTCCTCTGCGGTGCTCGGATGAATGCCTACGGTTGCGTCAAAATCTGCCTTCGTAGCACCCGCTTTAATTGCGATGGCAATGCCTTGCATAATCTCCGCGGCGTCAGGTCCAACCATGTGTGCACCCACAACAACATCAGTGTCGGTCGCGACGATCAGCTTCATCAGGGTGCGTTCAGTATTCTCGGTCAATGTGTGCTTTAGAATTTTGAACTCCGAAGAATAGGTATCGACGTTGCCATATTTATCTCGCGCGTCGTGCTCACTCAAGCCCACTGAGCCGATCGGTGGTTGCGAGAATACGGCTGACGGTACATTTGTGTGATCGGCGAAACGCTCATTGTTACCAAAGAAAGTATCTGCAAACGCGTGGCCTTCCATGGTCGCGACTGGTGTCAGCGCAATACGATCCGTTACGTCGCCTACCGCGAATATATTTTGTACGTTGGTGCGCGAATATTTGTCGACCTTTATCTCACCTTTACGACCGAGTTCAATGTTCGCGTTTTGCAGGTTTAGCGCCTCGGTATTTGGCGTTCGGCCGGTAGCGAATAGCACGCAGTCTACGGTTTTAGTCGTGCCGTCAGTAAAGCTAACGACCTTAGCGCCGTTGGTGTCTAACGCAATTTTCTCGACGTTATTTTCTAGGCGCAGATCGATGCCCTTCTTAGTAATTTCGGTGGCTAAGTGACTGCGAATGTCTTCATCAAAGCCACGTAATATCTGCGGACCACGGTAGACCAAAGTCGTGTCGGTGCCAATGCCATTGAATATGCCAGCAAACTCGACTGCTATGTAGCCACCACCGACGACCACGGCTGATTTAGGTTGGCTGTCTAAGTGAAATACCTCATTCGAGCTGATTGCGTGTTCGATGCCGTCGATTTCAGGTAGGAATGGCGTTCCGCCTGAAGCGATTAAAATTTTCTCAGTGTTGAGCGTTTGGTCACCCAGTTTGACGGTGTTGGCGTCTAGTAGGCTTGCAGTACCGTAGAGGATTTCAACGCCTGCATTTTTTAGAAGGTTCTCGTAGATGCTATTTAGCCGATCTATTTCAGTGTCTTTGTTGCTTATTAAGCGAGACCAGTCAAAGCTCTCGACGTTGGTGTTCCAGCCATAGTGGCGGCTGTCCTCGAAGTCTTCGTGATAGTGTGCAGCATAGACCATCATTTTTTTTGGTACACAACCGCGAATCACGCAGGTACCGCCGTATCGAAATTCTTCACAAATCGCGACTTTGGCGCCATGGCCTGCGGCAATGCGCGCTGCTCTAACGCCGCCGGAGCCGCCACCAATTACTACTAAATCATAGGTGTTCATAAGTGTTACTCGCTTAAAGTATGAGTTCGTCGATAAACTCAATTTTGTTCAATAAAAAAGCCCTTTCCGAAGAAAGGGCTTAATGCAGATCCACGGTCAGTCTTGCTAAGACCCTAGGTTTCGAGCTGACCTTTCATTTTTTGCATTGCGCGTTTTTCAATTTGGCGAATGCGTTCAGCAGATACATTGTACTCGGCAGCGAGTTCATGCAATGTCGCTTTCTCTTCGCCCAACCAACGACGTTGTAGAATATCTTTGCTACGGTCATCTAAATCGGTAATGGCCGCGTACAACGAGGTTCGATTGTTGTCGCTGGTCTCACTCTTCATTACTAATTCTTCTGGATTGTAACGCATGTCTGGCAAATACCCAGACGGGCTGGTTACGAAATCGTCGTCATCGCTATCAGTGCCATCAAAGGCAACATCAGAGCTGGTCATGCGTAATTCCATTTCGCGAACGGTTTTCACCGGCACATCGAGATTGCTGGCTAAATCTTGTGTTTCTTGCTCAGTCATCGCGCTGAGTGATTTTCTAGCCTTGCGCAAATTAAAGAACAACTTACGCTGTGCTTTGGTCGTTGCGACTTTTACGATTTTCCAGTTCTTAAGAACATACTCATAAATCTCGGCTTTAATCCAATGTACCGCATAAGATACTAGGCGAATGCCGCGCTCTGGATCGAAGTTTTTAACCGCTTTCATTAAGCCAATATTGCCTTCTTGAATTAGGTCCGAAACGGGTAAGCCATAACCGGTGAAGCCTTTGGCCACATGGATTACATGGCGCAGCTGGGACAGAACTAATTCGCGGGCGGCGTCGACGTCTTCCTCGTCACGGAACTTGCGAGCTAAACGAGCTTCATGCTCGGCGGTTAATACTGGAGCACTGTTAGCGACTTTCAAAAAGCCCGCTAAATTACTGTTGTATGGAAGAGATACTGGGTTAGCAGTTGCCATATTTTTTCTCCTAAAAAACTTTCTAAGCCCTAATCTAGGCACTTATTAAGCGTAGTTCAGACCACTAAACAGCTAGTAATCTGTGAATATGTGCTCAATATTAGCACTCGAGGTGGTTGAGTGCTAATAAATTTAAATTCTGTTAACAGCGGCTTTTTTTATAACTGGAAGTTATAACTGTTTAGCCGTTCTTGTTAATGGTCCTCGCCTCGTCGCCCAATAAAAAAGGCGCTTCGAAAGCGCCTTTTATGATATTTCTTAATAGTAAGAAACTCTTATTTCTTGCCGTAACGGCTCTTGAATCGACCTACACGGCCTTCAGTGTCCATTACCTTTTGTTTGCCAGTATAAAACGGGTGGCAATCAGAACAGATTTCAACATGTAGGTCTTTGCCTAACGTAGAGCCTGTATTAAATGTGTTTCCGCATGCACAGGTGACTTTGATTTCGCCGTATGCTGGATGAATGTCTGCTTTCATGATGTTCTCCGATTATTAGAGATCGAACTCGTGATTTGGCGCGAGTTCATACTCAGGGTGAGCGAATATAGGGTAAAGCCTACCTCAGTTCAAGCCTATTTTCGTCGGAAGCGATCAATAATTAGGCGATTGCTGAATTGGATGTATACAGATTCGTAAGTGCCGAAAAATTCTCAACACTGAGTGTCTCGGCGCGTGCACTGGGGTCAATATTCAGCGACTCAATTTGTACCGAACTAAGCAAGCCCTTGAGAGTGTTCCTTAAGGTTTTGCGGCGCATGCTAAACGCTTGTTTCACCAGTTTTTCAAAATCCAGTTGGCTGTCCACTGGGTGCGCAACGTTAGTTAACGGCGTTAACCGTGCAATCGCTGAATCGACCTTGGGTGGCGGAAAGAACGCCGTCGGTGGCACCTTGAACAGGTTCTCGATGGTGTAGCGCTGTTGCAGCATTACCGATAAGCGGCCGTATTGCTTACTACCAGGACCAGAAGCCATGCGCTCGACGACTTCCTTTTGCAGCATGACGATTTGGCTATCAATTTGGTCAGCATAATGCATTAGGTGGAATAGCACTGGGCTGGAAATGTTGTACGGCAAGTTGCCGATCACTTTGATCTTTCGATTACTCGACTGAGTGATTTCGTTCATATCGAATTGCAACACGTCTTGCCCATGTACTATAAGAGAGTCGGCAGTGTCGGCTCGATTCTGCCAATACTCGATTAGGTCTCGATCAAACTCGATTAGATGGGTCTGCCCAGCTTGCGGAATAATTAATTCGGTCAGCGCGCCGCGTCCAGGACCAATCTCAACAACCGTGTCGTTCTCGCTCAGTGCGAGTGACGCTACGATCCTGTTGATAATATTCGGGTCTTGCAGAAAATTCTGGCCCAGCGACTTGCGCGGAGCGGCGAAACTGCTCATGAGGCCACCGCCATCTCTCTGGCGACAGTGAGCGCAGTGCGCAGGCTGCCGACATCGGCGTGGCCAGTGCCCGCGAGATCAAACGCTGTTCCATGGTCAACTGATGTGCGAATAATCGGTAAGCCGAGGGTTATATTCGCCGCGTCACCAAAACCTTGTGACTTTAACACTGGCAGCCCTTGGTCGTGATACATTGCGACCGCCACGTCGGCCTTATCTAAGTATTTAGGCGTAAACAAGGTGTCGGCGGGTAACGGGCCCACAACATTAATGCCTTGCTCTTTTAGCTTGGCTAAAGCCGGCTCGATTATATCGATTTCTTCCATGCCTAAATGGCCCCCTTCTCCGGCGTGAGGGTTCAAGCCGCACACAATCAGTCTTGGCTCATCAATGGCGTACTTTTGACGTAAGTCTTGGTTGATAATCTGACAAATTTCAATGATCAACTCTTCGGTAATTGCGGCGCACACGTCTTTAAGCGGAAGGTGAGTGGTCACTAAGGCGACGCGTAACGACGAGGTGGCTAGCAGCATAACCGGTTTGGCGGCCTTAGTGCGCTCTGCCAAGTATTCTGTATGCCCCGAGAAATCTATCCCAGCGTCGTTGATAATGCCTTTGTGTAGTGGGCCGGTGACCATGGCTGCAAATTCATGATTTAAACACCCATCTATGGCGCGGTTAAGCATGTTAATAACGCCATCAACATTACTGGTATCTGGCTGCCCACAGACCCTAAAATCATTAACGGGGGTGTCGAGTACGGCTAGGTTGTCGAGACTGAGGCCCAAGGTTTCAGCGCGTTGCTTGAGTAGTCGAGCGTCGCCTATTACGATCACATCGCTTAGATCGTCGGTTTGCGCGAGCTGAAGAATAAGTTCCGGGCCAATGCCCGCGGGCTCGCCGACGGTGTAGGCGATTTTGTGCGTCGATTTCATTACCGCATTATAACGTGACCTAGCAACACTAGCGCTTATTTTGTCTCGTTAGAGTGGTCGTGGTTTGCTAGAATCCATACTTTAGATCTTCTCGGATTTACCATGAGCCAAAAACCACTTCATATCGTTATTCTCGCCGCTGGCAAGGGTAGCCGAATGCGTTCAGATACGCCGAAGGTGTTACATTGTATTGCCAATACGCCACTCCTAATGCATGTGGTCGACAGTGCGCTGGTGCTGCAGCCTGAGAAAATACATATTGTGGTTGGGCATGGTAAGGAGCAAGTCATTGACGCGTTCAAGACGTACCCGTCAATTGAGCTGATTAACTGGGTCGAGCAAACGGAACAGCTCGGTACCGGACATGCCGTGTCGCAGGCGTTGCCATCGATCAGTGGTAGTGCAAACGTATTGATGCTGACGGCGGACGTGCCGCTTATCAAGGCACGTACCTTGCGCGCCATGGTCGACGCTATGGCAACCTCGCCGCTGGTGCTACTTACCGCAATATTGAGTGATCCTGACGGTTTAGGCAGAATTACGCGCGATGATACGAATGCAGTTACTGGCATTGTTGAGCAAAAAGAGGCGAATGCTAATGAGCAGGCCATTAAAGAAATTAATTCAGGGATTATTTGCGCAGATAAGGAAAGTTTAGACGGCTGGCTATCTAAGGTTAATAATAGTAATGCGCAAAAAGAATTCTATCTAACGGATGTGATCGGCCTCGCTTATGCTGACGGTAACCCGATAGCGGCGCTCCACCCGACGGACAACGCCGAGGTAATGGGTATAAATAGTCGAGTGCAATTGGCCGAAGTGGAGCGCTTGTATCAGCGCGCGCGTGCGCGTGCGCTGATGGAGCAAGGTGTCACTTTTATCGACCCTTCGCGAGTTGATATTCGCGGCGACGTGCAAATTGGTCAAGATACCGTCATTGATATTAACGTCGTGATTCAGGGGCCGACGCGCATTGGTAGCTTTGTGAACATTGCGCCAAACTGCGTCATCACGGCCAGTACGATTGAAGATAATGCCAACATACACCCGAATACCGTAATCGACAGCGCTAGCTTAGGTGCCGGTGTCAATGTAGGCCCGTTTGCGCGTCTACGCCCGGGCACGGTGTTGGGTGATAATGTGCGCATTGGTAATTTTGTTGAGACCAAGAATGCCCAGCTCGACGTCGGTGCGAAAGTGAATCACTTGAGTTACGTGGGTGATGCGACAGTGGGAAGCAACACCAATGTCGGTGCCGGCGTGATTACGTGTAATTACGACGGTGCTAATAAGCATAAAACCACCATTGGCAAAGACGTCTTTGTAGGGTCTGATTGTCAGTTAGTTGCGCCCGTGACGATTGCCGATGGTGCAACAATTGGCGCGGGCTCGACCATTACTGCGAATGTTGGCGAGAATAAGCTCGCGATCAGTCGTACTAAGCAGCGACAAATCGACGGCTGGCACCGACCAGCTAAGAACAAAACATAAACAACAGTAATTTTCAAAACCTTACTCAGGAAACTCTATGTGCGGAATTGTAGGCGCGGTGGCAAGCCGTGATGTAACGGCCACCTTAATTGATGGCTTAAAGCGACTGGAGTACCGCGGCTATGATTCGGCCGGATTGGCGGTTGTCGCTGAGAACAATGAACTCGATTTACGTCGCAGTGTTGGTCGTGTCGCCAGCCTAGAAAGTATTTGCGGGGGTATTAGCGGTCAAATTGGGGTTGCGCACACGCGTTGGGCGACTCACGGGCGCCCAGCCGAACACAATGCGCACCCTCACACCAGTTCGTCGCAAGTTGCGGTGGTGCATAACGGTATTATCGAAAACCACAATGAACTAAGACTGGTGCAAAAAGAGCGTGGCTTTGTGTTTAGTTCAGAAACCGATACTGAGGTGATTGTGCATCAAATTGATTGGCATATGCAGCAAGGCCAAGACCTGTTCAATGCAGTCAGAACGACGGTATCGGAATTGCACGGCGCGTATGGTTTAGGGGTCGTGTCAAAGCATGAACCTGGTGTATTGGTGGCCGCGCGCAGCGGATCGCCACTACTCGTCGGCCTAGGCGATGGTGAAAATTTTATCGCGTCTGATATGTCGGCGCTTATTCCGGTATCGCAAAAATACATGGTGATGGAAGACGGCGATATCGCAAAAATCACGAGCACTTCGATCGAGATATTTGATTTCCAGGGCAGCCCGGTTGAACGGGCGGTATTGATTAGCACACTCAGTGACGAAGAGACCGATTTAGGTGGCTTTGCGCACTATATGAAAAAAGAAATTCACGAGCAAACTCGCGCGATTACCGAAACTTTAGAGGGTCGTTTAGGCGCCGACAGTGTGCTCGATCTGCCTTTCGGTGAAAACGCCCGTGAAATTTTTGATAAAACCAAAGAGCTAAAAATTATCGCATGTGGCACAAGCTACAACGCTGCGTGTGTCGCGCGCTATTGGTTCGAAGAGTTCGGCATCAAGTGTGATGTCGAAATCGCAAGCGAGTACCGTTATCGTAAACACGTGGTCAACGAAGGTACCTTGTTTGCGACCATTTCTCAATCGGGCGAAACGCTCGACACGATGGCCGCCTTAGAAATGGCCAAGACTCTGGGTTATATCAATACCTTGTGTATCTGCAATGTACCCGAGAGCTCATTGGTTCGCGCCAGCGATTTAACCATCTTTACGCACGCCGGCCGAGAAATTGGCGTGGCGTCTACTAAGGCGTTTACCACTCAGCTGGTGACCTTATTAATGCTTGCAATTTGCCTGCGCCGCCGTCGCTTGGGCGATGGGCGAAGTGCCGACGTGATGGAGGCGGAGATTGTTCAAGAGCTTCGCAGTCTGCCGCAACAAATTGAAAACGCCTTAGACTTAGAAGATGACATAATCGCTATGTCTAAGCACTTTGCAGATAAAAACCATACCTTGTTCCTCGGTCGCGGCGCACATTACCCTATTGCGGTCGAGGGGGCGTTAAAGCTAAAGGAAATTTCCTATATTCACGCAGAGGCCTACGCCGCCGGCGAGCTTAAGCACGGTCCGTTGGCATTGATTGACGAAGACATGCCCGTTGTTGCCGTCGCGCCTAACGACGAATTACAAGAAAAGCTTAAGTCCAATTTAGAAGAAGTTCGTGCGCGCGGCGGTAAGCTTTATGTTTTCGCGGATGCAAATTCTGATTTAGAGTCGGACGAGAGCACGTTGGTATTAAAAGTGGCGCCGGTTAACAATTACATCGCGCCGGTGATTTACACCATACCGCTGCAGCTGCTCTCGTATCACGTTGCGCTCTTAAAGGGGACTGACATTGATAAGCCAAGAAATTTGGCTAAATCAGTGACGGTCGAATAGTTTGGATATTTCGCATATTTTCAATGAGCTAAATGATGCTCAACGTGAGGCAGTGGCCGCGCCGCCATCGCCGATCTTAATACTGGCCGGTGCGGGCAGTGGTAAGACACGCGTGCTGACGTCGCGCATTGCTTATTTAGTCGAAGGCCATCAGGTATCGCCATTGGCTATTTTGGCGGTTACCTTTACTAATAAGGCCAGTCGTGAAATGCGTTCGCGAATTGAAGACATGTTGGGCTTGCCGATGTCTGGTATGTGGATTGGCACGTTCCACAGCCTAGCGCACCGTTTGCTGCGCCAGCACTACCAAGAAGCAAACTTACCGCAAGCGTTCCAAATTTTAGACAGCGACGACCAATTGCGGATGGTGAAGCGCAGCCTAAAAGAGCTTGCATTGGATGAAGCTTATTGGCCGCCCAAACAATTGCAATGGTATATCAACGGCCATAAAGAAGAGGGTCGGCGGCCCAGTAGTGTGCCGCAAAGCAATGATCAACAACAGCAAACTATGCTGGCGGTCTATAGCCATTATGAAGGCTTGTGTCAGCGATTTGGTCTAATCGATTTTTCGGAGTTATTGCTGCGCGCGTTCGAGTTGTTAAAAAACAACGAAGTACTGCGCGCGCGCTACCAAGACCGTTTTCAACATGTGTTAGTCGACGAATTCCAGGACACTAACTCCATTCAATATGCGTGGCTGCGATTGTTGGTGCAAAAGTCACATTGCCTATTTGCAGTGGGTGATGATGACCAAAGTATTTATGGTTGGCGCGGTGCGAAAGTGGAAAATATTCTCCAATTTGAAAAAGACTTTCCCGACACCAAAGTTGTAAGGCTTGAACAAAACTATCGTTCCACCACTAGCATTCTAAATGCGGCGAATGCGGTCATCGAAAACAACGACACGCGCCTCGGCAAAAATCTATGGACCGCTGGCGAAGACGGTGAACCGGTAAAACTCTACACCGCGTACAACGAAGGGGACGAGGCTAAATTCGTCATCGATCAAATTCATGCGTGGGTGAAAGATGGCGGGCTGCGCAGTGAGACCGCGATTCTTTATCGGTCGAATGCACAGTCTCGCACCTTCGAAGAAAAATTACTAAATGCCGGAATGCCGTATCGCGTTTACGGTGGCCTGCGTTTCTTCGAACGTGCGGAGATTAAAGACGCGCTGGCGTATTTGCGCTTAGCTGACAGCACCGATAATGACCCTTCCTTTGAGCGTGTGGTGAATACTCCCACGCGCGGCATTGGCAACAAGACCATCGACACCGTGCGCGAGTACGCGCGGCAAAACCAACTCTCTATGTGGGATGCGTCTAATCAATTACTTGCCAGCACGCAACTCACTAGTCGAGCACAATCGGCTTTGGCTGGTTTTGTGAATTTGATTCAAGAAATACGCTCGCAAATTGTTGACCAAGATTTATTCCAACAAATTGAAATCATGTTGGATTTAAGTCAGCTTATAGAGCATTTCAAGAAAGAAAAAGGCGAGAAGGGCCAAGCCAGGGTCGAGAACTTGCAAGAGTTAGTGACCGCGGCACGCGGGTATGAAATTGACGAAACTGAAGATGACTTGCCTCCATTGTCTTCGTTCTTAGCTCATGCCGCACTTGAAGCCGGTGAGGGCCAAGCCGAAGAGTGGGAAGACTGTGTGCAGTTAATGAGTTTGCACACCGCCAAAGGTTTGGAGTTTCCGATGGTCTTTCTCACTGGTTTAGAAGAAGGTTTGTTCCCACACCAACGCTCACTTGAAGAAGGCTCGGGCCGACTCGAAGAGGAGCGCCGTCTTTGCTATGTTGGTATGACTCGGGCAATGAAGCAGCTATGGCTGACTCACGCGGAGTCAAGGCGACTCTATGGTTCAGAAAAATACACCAGCCCCTCACGCTTCTTAGGTGAAATTCCCGACGAGCTGCTACAGGCAGTGCGCGTTAAACCCAAAAATCCATACTCTGCGCCGGTTCGCAAGCACTCGGCTTGGGTGGATGACCAAAGTGCTCATGAAAGCGGGATCGCGGTAGGCATGAACGTGAGGCACCCTAAATTTGGTGACGGTACCGTGGTCAACTTAGAAGGCCACGGGGAATATGCACGCATCCAAATTAATTTTAGTGACGTAGGCAGTAAATGGTTAGTGCTTGCCTACGCTAATTTGACTCAACTTTAAATACGCAACAACAAGGCTAAGGAGCGAGCATGGCACAGAAAAACGAATGCGTTGTAATGCTGCACGGTTTGTCACGCACTAAATATTCACTTGGCAAACTCGCAAGCGAACTACGAGCCGACTACGATATTGTTAATGAAACCTATCCCTCAAGAAGCTATACCGTTGAAGCACTTGCGAGGCTTGCGGTGGGTGGTGCCGTAGCTAAATGCGGTCAAGACAGTTCAAAGCAATACGCGAAAATTCATTTCGTCACGCACTCACTGGGCGGCATTTTGCTACGGCAATACCTTAGCGAACATAAGCTCGAGAATATGGGTAACGTCGTGATGTTGGGTCCACCTAACAAGGGTAGTGAGCTGGTCGATTTTTTTCAAAGTAGTCCCTTTCTTAGCTTAACCTTTAACACTCTTAACGGCCCTGCTGGTGGTCAATTGGGTACCGGCGAATATAGCCGGCCAAACCAATTGGGCGCTGTCGATTTTCCGCTTGGCGTAATTGCAGGCACACGGAATTACAACCTCTTCTATAGGCGGATACTCAACAACGAGTCAGACGGTAAGGTCACTGTCGATAGTTCGAAAGTCGAGGGAATGGCTGACCATCTAGTATTACCCGTTGATCATACTTTTATGATGCTTGACCGACGGGTAATCACACAGGTAAAACAGTTTTTGAAATCCGGTCAATTTAAGCGTGAGTGATTTTTCCAAGGCAAGGATTTATGTATAGCGCCATTGAAAATTTAACAGTTGAATCCGAAAGATTAATGATTCGGCCTGTGCTCAACACCGATTTGCGCGCAATCTATGACATGCACTGTGTCGACGAAGTAAATAGATATTTGCCGTATAACACCTGGCAAGATTGGGACGCTGCCAAAGACTGGTTTGCCAGAGTACAGCATCGTAGACTTGAAGAAAGCGCTCAACAATATGTTTTAGAGCGCTTACGAGATAAAAAAGTGATCGGTAGCTGTCTTGTGTTCAATTTCAACGATGTCGATAAAAGCTTAGAGTTTGGTTATGTGCTGAGCAAAGAGGTATGGGGCCAAGGCTATATGATAGAAGCGATGACTGAGCTTCTGGCCACGTTGAAATTTAAGCCCGGAGTGAAAAGCGTAAGGGCGTGTATTGAGCGAGAAAATTTAGCGTCATTTGGCCTGCTCAATAAACTAGGGTTTAACAAAACAAGTGTGAAAATAGAAGACGGTGGTACTCAGCTTGATGTATATCACTTAGCGTTATAACGAGACGCCGAGTGAGTTATTGTCTACTAGGGATTAGGGATTAGGGATGCCCAGCTGTGTTTATTAGTACAAACGCCAGTTAAACAGAAAAAACAAGGACACCACTGCGAACACTAGCCAGTAGAAAAACGATATATGGCCCGCGGAAACGCCTTTGCCAAAATCTCTGGCGAGGCTTTCCATAAAACCCCAGCTCGAAAACCACGCGTAGATACGTGACAAAAAGATCGGGATTAAAATCACCCCTAGAATCAGCAAGGACGTTCGTAGTTGCTCATTATCACCGCGAAGATAAACGGCGGTATTCACCAAACAATAACAAAGTATCGCGATAAATTTATCTCTAGAAATGTAGATCATACACGCTTCAGTTTTTTTAAGAGCGACCGAATAATTCGTTGTTCTAGCGTTTAAATTAAGTTGGCTAACATTGGGAAGCGGCTTGGCGTTTTTCTTTTTCGTTGTGAATCTGGTTCAGCGATACTGTAAAGGTGCTTAATGCCGTGGCGTTCTGCTGACTCGAGTACCGCTTCATTGTCATCGAGAAACAAAGTGCGTTCAGGGTCGAAGGGCTTGTTTTCGTTAAGTCGTTGCCAGAAGCGGACATCTTCTTTGGGGTGCTCAAGTTCGTGTGAGCAAAGCAATTGATCGAAGTATTGATCGATGCTGGTTTTGGCTATCTTTAGGTCTAGAATTTTACGGTGGGCGTTGGTTACCATGCGCACATCACTGCATTCACGTTGGCAATGCTTTAGGAAGGCCTCAGCGGTTGGCCTATAGCCGATTTTATACGTTACTTCGCTCTTGAGTCGCATGATATCGACCTCCAGAGACTCGCTCCAGAAATCGACGCAATACCAATTTAGTGTGCCTGCATGCTCGGTCATCAATTGCGATATCTTATAGCGCGCATCTTCGAGCATTAGGTTCTTGCGCTGGGCGAATGCGTGCGGTAAATGTTCCAACCAGAAATGGCTGTCGAAGTGTAAGTCGAGTAGCGTCCCGTCCATGTCGAGCAGCACTGTATCAATATTTTGCCAATCGTATTGCATGCGCGCGATTATACCTAAACTGTGTTTAAATACGGGCATGGAACTTAAATTTACCAAAATGCATGGGCTTGGCAATGACTTCGTGGTCTTGGACTTTACCAAGCACGTTGTACCGCTCTCGGCTGCGCAGGCCGCGCGTATTGCTGATCGACATTTTGGCGTGGGTTGCGATCAGATTTTGATAGTTGAGCAGCCTTCACGAGCAGCGTTTGATTTTAAATATCGTATTTTAAATGCCGATGGTAGCGAAGTTGGCCAGTGTGGCAACGGCGCGCGTTGCTTTGTGCGTTATGTGCATGAAAAAGGCCTCTCTAGCAAGAACCCCATTAACGTTGAGACCCTGACGGGCGAAATGACCTTGAGTGCCGATGATGCGAGTAAATCGGTCACCGTAGATATGGGAGCACCACGCTTCGAGCCTCAAGATATTCCCTTGGATAGACCGCAGCGCGAACCAGCTTATCAGTTAGAGCACAATGGCGTGCCTATAGATTTCGCGGCCTTGTCTATGGGCAATCCGCATGCGGTGTTAGTGGTCGATAATGTTTCTACTGCGCCGGTACTTGAGTTGGGCGCTGCGTTAGAAGTGCATCCGATGTTCCCAGAGAAAGCCAATATTGGTTTTATGCAAATCAACAGCCGTAATGATATTAGCTTACGGGTGTTTGAGCGTGGGTCTGGCGAGACCATAGCCTGCGGTTCTGGTGCTTGCGCGGCGGTTGTCGCGGGTATTCAAGCAGGCCAGTTAGACAATAAAGTGACCGCGCATCTTACCGGCGGTGATTTAATAATAGAATGGGTAGGCGAGGGTCACAGTGTCAGGATGACCGGGCCTGCTGAGACATCGTTTGAAGGGGTGATCACACTATGACCAAAGCGGAGTTAGCCGAATATTTAAAAGATAACCCTAATATTTTTCAGCAGTACCCTGAATTTTTGGAGCTCGTCACCTTAACCGACAGTCGCGGCACGGCGTCTCTATTAGAGCGTCAGGTGGCGATGTTGAAAGAACGCTTAGGCGAGCACAAAAACCAGCAATCGCAATTTATGCAAGTGGCGCGCGAGAACGAGCAAATTAGCGATAGTTTTTCGCATGTTATTTGTCAGTTGATTGGTTTTACTAACCTTTCACAATTTGCGACTGAATTTCCTTCGGAGCTGCGCAATACGTTCAATATTGACGAAGTTACGTTTAAGACCTCACAAGCGGCGGTACGCCGACCTAGTGATAATGAGGGTTATGATGATGCTGTGCGCCGCATGGTTAATAATAGGGCGGTGTGTGACAACCGCTGGCCAAGCTCGATAATGAATTTATTCTTTTCAGCTGATATTAATTCTGCCGCGCTAATTCCAATGCGCACCTACGACGCTAATCAACCACTTGGTATTCTCGCGTTAGGGTCGCAAGACCCTGATCGTTATACTAACGAGTTGGGCACAGCACACCTTGATCGCCTCGGCTTAATGTCAGGGCTTTGTTTAGCGCGTTTACAACCAAGCGTTAGCTAAGCGGTGATATGGCTGATACCGCACGTGATTACGTCGAACAGTACCTACAAGTATTGTCGGTTGAGCGGCGCTTATCAATTCACACTATTAAAGCCTATCGACGCGACGTAAATAAGTTATTAGATTTTTGTGATGGTCGCGGTATATTGTTATGGCAAGGCTTATCGAATCATATTATTAGGCTATTCTCCGCGAGCTTAAATGCCAATGGATTGCACCCAAAAAGCATACAGCGAATATTGTCGGCGGGCCGTGGTCTGGCGGCTTACCTAATCCAGCAAGGGCAACTCAGCGTTAATCCGTTTGATGACGTGCGTGCACCAAAGTCTGAGAAGCGTTTGCCAAAAACCCTCAGCGTTGACCAAATCACGTCTTTGGTCGAAATTAAGCTAGATGACCCATTGAGCTATCGCGATAAGGCTATTCTTGAATTATTTTATTCGTCTGGTTTACGCTTATCCGAACTTTGTTCTTTAGATCTGAACGACATTAACTTGCCCGACAAAATGCTGAGGGTGACCGGTAAAGGCGATAAAATGCGTGACCTGCCGATTGGCAGGCAGGCTGACCAGGCGCTACGAAACTGGCTGATTCAACGCAATACTTTGCCACTAAAAGACTATCAAGCGGTGTTCGTGAGCCAGCATGGTAACCGTATCAGTGTTCGTAGTATTCAAGCAAGAGTTAAGTATTGGGCGGCCAGACAAGGCGTTGAGGTTTCAGTGAGCCCGCACATGTTACGTCATTCTTTCGCGAGCCACATGCTCGAATCAAGCGGTGAGCTGCGCGCGGTACAAGAATTGCTTGGGCACGCGAATATAAGTACCACGCAAATTTACACGCATTTGGATTTTCAACACCTCGCGCAAGTTTATGATGACGCGCACCCTCGTGCCAAAAAGAAATAAATTTATGACTCGTTATTCTGGTATTGCTCGTTTCTTCCACTGGTCAGTTGCCGGCCTCATTGTTAGCCAGTACGTATTGGCCAAGTTAGCAGAAAGTGCGAAACACCATGATCGCTTACTCGAACAGCTGGCATTGTTGGCTAATCACAAGTCAATTGGCATTACCATTTTGGCCTTAGCGGTTCTGCGGCTAGCTTACCGTTGTGTTAATAAAGCGCCCGAGTTGCCGCGCGACATCCCCGCTTGGCAGAAGAGTGCTTCGCACGCATCACACACCCTACTTTATGGTTTGCTGTTCGCTATGCCAATTAGTGGTTGGTTGATGTCGTCCGCAAAAGCCTATTCAGTCAGTTGGTTTAACTTATTCGCTTTGCCTGATTTTGTAGCGCCCAGCGAGCCTTTAGCCGATACATTGCACACCGTGCACCACTATCTGGCTGAGGCGCTGTTTGTGATTGCCCTGTTGCATATCCTTGCCGCCGTGAAACACCACTTTATTGACAAAGATAATGTACTTCGGCGGATGGCTGGCCTTAGTAGTTTGGTTTTATTCTTGGGTGTGAGCATTCTCGTAATCGCATTATTTGGGCGATTTTTCGAAAGTTCGGACAGTGTGGATCTTGCGGTGAGCGGCAGCGACAATGCAGTGCAAGTTATGAGTAGCAGCGAGTTACCTATTTGGAAAATTGACTACGACAACAGTTATATCAGGTTTAGCGGTGACCAAGCGGGCGCCCCGTTTACTGGCGACTGGAAGGTCTGGTCGGCTGATATTCAATTCGACGCCGCGCAACTTGAGCAAGCACGCTTCAACGTCACGATTGATACCAGCTCCGCGTTTTCAAATGACAAAGAGCGAGATGAGACGATTGCATCGCCCGAATTTTTCGACGTGGCCACGTTCAAAGAAGCGCGTTATCTAGCTCAGCGCTTTGAAAAAGCCGGCGATCAGTTTCGAAGTTTAGGTCAGCTTTCGATGAAAGGTGCTACCAGTGATACGGTTCTCAACTTTAGCGTTACTGAGAAAGACGGCAAAGCCGTACTGACGGGCACCGCTTCGTTGAATCGATTGTTGTGGAATATAGGTACTGGTGATTGGGCCGACACATCGTGGGTGGGCGAGCAGGTTAAGGTTGACGTCATGGTAACTGCGTTCAGCCAACCATCATTGTGAACGCAAGGCAGGTAAAAAAATGAATATTGAATTAGCGGCTAATATTGTTGGCGTGATGGGCACCTTTTTGGTTGTTAGCGCTTACCTGCTAATGCAGCTTAACAAACTTGACTCTAAGGACCTGGCATTTAATGTTGTAAATCTACTTGGTGCCATCCTTTTGCTACTCAGCCTACTAGTGCACTTTAATGTTGCCAGTTTTATAATCGAGCTGTTTTGGATTACTGCTTCTTTGATCGGCATCTATAACAGCTGGCAATCAAAATCTCGGTAACACGCCAAATTCAATTTCCCCTTTTTTTAAATTGATTGACTGCAACGCTAAGTATTTTAACTCTAAGTCGGTTGTGTTTGCTCGTTCTACTTGAGCGCCCAGTGCTCGCAATGATTCATTCGAGATAGGGATGGCGCCAACTTTAATATGAAAGTCATCGCGGATCGCTATGTTGCCATTGCGCGCAACGGGCGTGCCGTAGACCGTAAGCGCAACGCGCGAGTCGTTTAAAAACGGGAAAATACGATCAAATTTTTCCACTGCCTCACGCGCCTTAGGTTCAACTTTCTCAAGTTTATCTAGATTAATAATGGCGGTGAGCTCAATTTCATCGTCTTGAATAAACGCCTTCACCGCGTCACTGACGGATAATAATTTCTGGCCGTCAGTGTCGGCTTTTAAGCTAGCGAGCAAAATAGCGTTGAACTCGGTTTCGTTGAACGCGACTGACCCGTCCAGCACATCTGAAAATTTGGCGCCGAGAAACTTGGCAACACCCTGGCGCCTAATTTCTTCGCTTAGGTGCTCAATAGTAACGTCTTCTTGTGAGACTGACTCATCGAACCAGCTGGGCAAAGACTGTGCAGAGTACCACGCGACACCGCCAGCAATTACGATAATAAGTAAGATTAGAGCAATGAACTTGAACATAATTTTTGAGTAAAGTAGTGGCGCGGTTATTGTGTACTAAGCATCGGTTGTGAATAGAGCCTTAGTCGGCTTTAGTAAGGTTTTCATTATATTTTTTACGACGCTTAAGGTGCAGCTTTACGTCAACGGCAAGCTTAAACAACACCATAACTAGCAATAGCCAAACGGTCGAGCCGAATTTATCAATTGCGAGAGCACCGAGCATGAGCCCCGCGTGCATGACGACAATTTGGGCATACGGTTGGCCCATCAACGTGCCTGCTTTGAGTTCGAATATCTCGCCGCGCAGTAAGAAATTTTCGATAAATGAAACAAGATGACTCAACACCAACGCGCTAATGCCAATAAGGATCAGTGGGCCGTGCATCTCTATAAAGCTTAGGAATACCGCTGCGCCGTCAAACAGCAGCGAAAATGGGCCGAACTCAGGGTTTGCAAAGAAATGCCCAGCGTCAATGTCATCAAAGCCAAGCAGATCCCAAAGGAATACTCCGTGAGCCGCGCAAAATATACCGAAATGCAGGACAAAAAAAGCGCAAAGCGCCAAGTCGTTTACGCGTTTTCCATGAACTGAGACGGTGACCATCTTAATTAGGTTAAAAGCGCCTATTATTAGGTTCTCAATCCAAAACAACGCCAGTACTAGGCTCGTGTTCCAGTCGAAAAACAGCACCCCGAAGAGCGGTATAAGGTTAGCCGCAACTAATGCAAAAATTGAAAGCGAGTGACGCATTATTGTTCGTTATACGGCGGTTTCAGACTTTCCGATTTTAGTTTTATTGCCATCGTTGTCCAAGCACACAAAGGTGATGTTGTTTTCAAAGAGAATGTTCTCTGACTCGCTATTATAACGAGCACCGTATACTTTCACGTTATACCTGACCGACGTGTTGCCAACGCGCGTGGCTTTGCATCGAAAGCGCAATATTTGCCCGCTGCGCACTGGGTGTCGAAATTCAACACCGTCGAGACCAATGGTGACAAAATGGCGTCCAGGAAAGTCTAGGCTGACACGAATGTAGGCTATTTCATCAATCCACTTGAGTAAGGTGCCACCGAACAGATTGCCGTAGTCGTTTAGATCAGCGGGTAGGACAATTTTGTGATGTTCCATATATTACTCGATAGGTATAGTTGGCGGCTCGATAAGCATCGATCGAAGACTGATAAGAGACCTCAAAATAGCATGATTTGTTATAGAGCTGTTAGGGGTATAATCTGAGCATATTATGAAAAATACACCGACTGACATACGTTTGCACACTAAGTCCCGAGTGCTCGAAATCACGTTTAGCGATGAGCACTTCACATTGCCATGTGAATATCTTCGCGTTCACTCGCCGTCGGCTGAGGTGCAAGGCCATGGCCCAGGGCAAGAAACGTTGCAAACCCACAAAGAAGACGTCAACATTGTTGCGATCGAACCAGTCGGTCACTATGCTGTGCGCCTTATCTTCAGTGATTCGCATAATTCTGGCCTGTATTCGTGGGATTATTTGCACGAGCTTGGTGCGCAGCGTTTGCTTAAGTGGCAATGCTATTTAAACAAACTAAAAGCCGAAGGCATTGCGCGTGAAGCCCAAAGTAACGACCAATATTTAATTTAGAAATGTCAGATACTCAAAATAAAACGCACTTCGGTTTTCAAGAAGTTGAAGAACGCGAGAAGCAAGGTCTAGTTGGCGAGGTGTTTCGTGCCGTTGCTGGCAACTATGACGTAATGAACGATGCTATGTCGATGGGTGTGCACCGAGCCTGGAAATGGTTTGCGGTCGCGCAAAGCGGGGTGCAAACGGGCGATAAGGTTTTAGATTTGGCGGCTGGCAGCGGTGACTTATCGCTAAAGTTTGCCAAAAAAGTGGGTGACGAAGGCCAGGTCATAGTTACCGACATTAATGAAGCCATGCTTGAACAGGGGCGCAAGCGTCTGACCGATGCTGGCATAGCTGGAAATGTGAATTATTGTCTAGTAAACGCTGAAAATTTACCTTTCGATGATAATCGTTTTGACTGTATTTCGATCAGCTTTGGCTTGCGCAATGTTACCCACAAAGAAGTAGCGTTGGCGTCTATGGCGCGCTGTTTAAAGCCCGGAGGCCGCGCGATTATTTTAGAGTTTTCGCAGCCCACTAACGACGCCTTTAAAAAGGTGTACGACGCTTACTCATTCAATGTGATACCCAAGCTTGGTGAGCTTATTTCTAACGACCGAGAAAGTTATCAGTATCTCGTTGAGTCGATTCGTCAACACCCACCACAAGAAGAGCTAAAGCAAATGATGTTAGATGCCGGCTTTGATCGCGTGCGCTACCACAACCTTACCGGCGGAGTGGTCGCTCTGCACATTGGCTATAAATATTAAGGCTTTAACGTAAAATGTTGCTCGACTTATTAGAACTTGCTAGTAATAAAACACTGGAGCATGGTCCGCAGACCAGGGCGCGATTACTAAAGCTACAAGGTAAGACCATGACCTTGAATATCAAAAGCATTGGTCAGTCGCTGTCAGTGACACCGCACCCTGAGGGGTTAGAGTTTTCGCAGCGTGTGCCGGAACATGTTGACGTCACTTTGAGCGTTACTATTGGTGCGATGATTAAAATCTCGCGTGACGGCTTGGACAATGCTGAGCTAGAGCCGGGCGAGTTAGAAATTGTCGGTGACCCCATCGTTGGTCAACGTTTCGCGCAAGTTATCTCTGATCTCGATATCGATTGGCAAGGTTTATTAGCCGAACATATTGGCGAGTCGCCAGCGCGAGCAGTGAGCTTCGCGGCTGGGCAAGCCAAGTCTTTTGCCGACGAATCGCGCCTTAAGTTTAAGGGCTTCATAAACACCTTGATTAAAGACGACATGCAGTTGGTTGCCGATAAACAGAGTGTCGAGGCGTTTTTAGATGAGGTTGATACAGTGCGGGCCGACACTGACCGTTTACTCGCGCGCTTGACGCGTATACAACGTAAGCTGTAGCGATGGCTAGCTCATCAGCCGCTCGCCTGTGGCAAATTCGTCGCGTCGTCAAGCAATATGGTTTGGTGTCGTTGTTCGATGAGTTAACGCTCTCTAAACCAGCGCGCCTTGCCGTGTCCCTGCTGTTTGGTCGAGCGCAAGAACACACTGACTCGCGCGGCGTGAGAATTCGCCAAGCCCTTGAAGATTTAGGCCCAGTATTCGTTAAGCTCGGTCAAACCTTATCGACTCGGCCTGATTTATTGCCGGGCGATATCGCTGAAGAACTCACCAAGTTACAAGACCAAGTACCACCTTTTTCGGCCGCCGAATCTTTAGGTATTATTAAAGCTGCGTATGGTGACGAATTTGACGCAATTTTTGCGAGCGTAGAAGAACAACCGTTAGCCTCGGCATCGGTCGCCCAGGTGCATGCCGCGGTGTTAAACGAGGGCCTTGCGACCGTCGGCCAGAATGGCGAAGCACGCAGCGACGTCATTATTAAAGTACTGCGCCCTGGCATTGAAGCGGTAATTGAAAGCGACCTAAAGGTAATGTATCAAGGCGCAGGCTTTTTACAAAAGCACTGGTCTCGCGGTAAGCAATTCAAGCCCTTGGACGTGATTAAAGAATATGATCACACTATCCACGGTGAGCTAGATTTACGCGTTGAGGCGGCGAATGGTGGGCGCATGGGGGCTAACTTTGAAGACAGTGATCTAATTTATGTGCCCAGGATCTACTGGGATTTCACTAAGCAAAATGTGTTAGTGATGGAGCGCATTTACGGCACGTCGATTCGTGAAATAAAGACCCTACAAGACAAGGGTTATAGTTTGCAATCGCTTGGCGAAGACGGTGTGCAAGTGTTCTTTAAACAAGCGTTTGAGGATAATTTCTTTCATGCCGATATGCACGCTGGCAACATCTTTGTTGATGATAAGGGCAAGTGGATTGCGATTGACTTTGGCATCATGGGCACGTTGACCGACAACGACAAACATTATCTTGGGCAAATGTTATTGGGTTTTTTCAATCGAGATTATGGCGTGATCGCGCAAGCCCATCTGCGTGCTGGGTGGATACCCGCAGACACTAATCCGATCGAGTTTGAACAGGCGATTCGGGTTGTTTGTGAGCCTATCTTTGCTAAGCCAATCAGTGAGATATCGTTTGGCAATGTATTGATGCAATTGTTTCAAACGGTGCGTCGTTTTGAAATGCCCGTGCAGCCACAACTCGTATTGCTCTACAAAACGTTATTAAACATTGAGGGCCTTGGTCGGCAACTCTACCCTCAGCTTAATTTGTGGGATACCGCCAAACCATTTTTAGAAGACTGGATGAAACAGCAGTTATCTCCTAAAGGGTTGATCGAAGATTTACAGCGCGAGTGGCCGCAAATACGCGCTTTGTTGCCGCAGCTACCGCAACTACTCAAAGATACGATCGAGCGTCAAGCTGTCGCTAATACGCCAGCGCCCACGACCACCCTGCCATTCCAAACTAAGCTCGGTATCGCTGCCACGATCTTGGGTATTGCCCACAGCATAGCTATGCAGCATCCAGCGTTCATTGATTTACCGTTCGCCGACGCAGGTGCTTGGGTGGCGGCATTGGGTGTGGTGTTGATTGTTTTAAAGCGCTAATCCGCGTTTCTATTTAGGTTGAATGTCGCGTAAGTGCTGCGCGACTGACCAACGCGCGGCTAGCCAGCCGAGTAGGCTGCCAACTAGCACTACCGCTAGCATTTCTAAAGCGGTCACTTGATGTATGAGTCCATTGCTTTGATAGAGTTCAGCGAGTTGGTTCAATGGCTGTGCTACTAGGCTTGCAGCACCAAGTAATAAGCCAAGAGAGATAATCGAGCCGAGCAAACCAAACAGTGTGCCGTAGTAAAGAAATGGTCGACGCACAAATGTATCGGTGCCACCGACCAGCTTGGTGATTTCAATCTCGTGGCGGCGATTAAAAATCAATAGCTTGATGGTATTGCCGACAATCAAAATTAAACCGAGTGCAAGCAAGCCGCTGAGTAACATCGCGACGCGGCTAAAGACCAATAACATAGCGTTAAAGCGGTCAGTCCAATCAAGGTCTAATCGAACCGACTCTATGCCATCGAATTGGCTTAGTTCATCTTTAAGCGCAATCAGCTTTTCGCTTTTGGCCGAGGCTTTGTCTGGCATCACGACAATCGATGGCGGTAACGGATTTTCGCCGAGAAATGCCAGCTCTTGCTCTAGATTGGCTTCGCCCTTCGATAACACTTTGAACTCTGCGAGTGCCTGCTCCGGCGTGACAAATTCGGCCAGCTCGATTGACGGGTGCAGTTTAACTTCTTCAAAGATAAGCGTCGCTGTGTCGTCACTGATTTCTTTTTTCAAAAAGATAGAGATCTGTGGCCGCCCTTCCCAGCTATCGCTCAGCGTTTGTGCACTCTTTACCGTGACATAGAGTAAGCACGGTAAGAGCAGGGTAATCGCAATTATCAACAAGGTATTAATCGTCGACATTGGCGTGCGACGTAGGTCTCCCAGCGTTGCGAATAAAACCTGTAAGTGGCGTGCAATATAGGTGCCCATTACTCAACCTCACTCTTGCCGCTTGATATGGCGTTCTCCACTAACTGGCCCTGAACTAAGTGAATCGTGCGTTTATTGAGGCGTTCAACTTGACGTAAATCGTGGGTTGCGATCAATACCGTAACGCCAACCTGGTTGAAATCAGCAAATATGTCGATGATCTCATCTGACAGTGCTTCATCTAAATTTCCGGTTGGCTCGTCAGCCAGTAATATGTTCGGGCGGTTGATCACTGCACGTGCAATGCCAACGCGTTGTTGTTCGCCACCCGATAAGGTTACCGGGTATTGTTTTTCTTTTCCGCTTAGCCCTACTTTGCCCAAGGCCGCGCGCACGCGCTTTTGAATTTCATCGTGAGGCAAGCCGATGACTATTAGCGGTAGAGCAACATTGTCAAACACCGAACGATCGAACAAAAGTTTGTGGTCTTGGAAAATTACGCCAATTTCACGCCGCAACGCTGGTACTTTGGATGACCGCATGCGACTTAGGTTTTGGTTATCGACGATGATTTGCCCAGAGGTCGGTTTTTCAATGCGTGTAATTAGCTTGAATAAGGTGCTTTTACCTGCCCCGGAATGGCCCGCTAAAAAGGCCATTTCGCCGGCGGCTAAGTCGAAGCTCACGTCTTTGAGGGCTTCGTGGCCATTTGGGTAGCGTTTGCTTACATGACTTAGTTTTATCATTGTTGGTAAATTATAAACCTATCAGTTGCCGAGTGTGTCGGGGATCAAGGCATCTGCAAAGGTTTTAGCTGAAAACGGTTTAAGGTCCATATAGCCTTCACCGACCCCAATATATCGAATCGGGAGTTTGTGTTTTTGCGTAAGCGAAATCGCCAGGCCACCTTTGGCCGAACCGTCAAGCTTGGTTAAGCAGATACTGCTCACGTTAACCGCTTTTCTGAAGTGTTCAAGTTGTGACAAAGCATTTTGTCCGGTACCTGCATCTAAAATTTGCATCACCTCGTGTGGCATCGAGGGGTCCAGATTGGCTAATACTCGATTCACTTTTTGCAACTGCTCCATTAGATCAGACTGAGTGTGTAGGCGTCCTGCAGTGTCGATCATTAAGACTTGAGTGCCTTTTACGATGGCTGAATTTAAGGCGTCATGCGCCACCGCAGCGGCATCCGCGCCGTGGCCTTGAGCAACCACAGGAATGTCCATGCGTTTTCCCCATTCTTGTAATTGTTCAACGGCCGCCGCGCGAAAGGTATCCGCAGCGGCTAACATCACGGACTTGCCTTGATCTTGAAAGTGCTTGGCGATCTTCGCGGTAGTCGTGGTCTTGCCAACCCCATTTACGCCTACCATCAACATCACATAGGGGCGTTGGTGTAGCACGTTCCACTCCTGTTCGGCGGGCAGAAGCATCTGAGCTATCTCAGCCTTTAGGCCATTGACCACCCCTTGTGCGTCTTGAATTTTCTCCGCTTGCACACGTTCTCGTAGACGTTCAACTAACTCCAAACTAGCATCCAAACCGATATCGCTGGTGATTAGGACTTCTTCAAGCTCATCGAATAGGTCGTCGTTAATGTCGAATGAACCCTTGAAGACGTTGCCGATTTTGCCCATTAAGCTAGTGCGGCTTTTATCTAGGCCTTCTTCAACACTAACCGGTGCTGGTTCTGGCTCTGGCTCGCTAGTGGTGCTTTTGCCGCGACCAAAAAAGCGGGCAAAGCCGGATGGTTTCGTAGCTTTTTGCGCTGGGTTATCGCTATTAGGCTCGAGATTTTCTTCCTGCTGAAGGCTCTTGTCCGGCGGAGTATTGGTTTCGGTCATGCTGCTATAAGGCTATTATGTGTTTGGCGACTTAGCCATTTCGATAACCGTATTGTAGGGATTGTCCAAAAAATCACAATGAACAAGCGCGCTAAATCAAATACCATTCGATTAATTTCTGGTCAATGGCGTGGTCGTCGACTGCCAGTGCTCGCACGTGAAGGCCTAAGGCCTAGCACCGATCGAGTACGCGAGACCTTGTTTAACTGGCTTATGTACGATGTCGCAGGTGCACGCTGCCTTGATTTGTTTGCCGGCACAGGTGCGCTCGGCTTGGAGTGTTTGTCGCGTGGTGCTGACAGTGCGTTGTTTGTCGAAGTTGATCAATCCGTCGCAGCGCAACTGCAACAGAACTTACAAACATTAAATGCGCTTGAAACCGGCGAAGTCTTGAATCAGAACGCGCTTGATTTTGTTGGCCGTGCTGCGCCGCAGCCATTTGACTTGGTGTTTCTTGATCCGCCGTTTGACTCTGACTTGCTGGTGCGTGTTATGACTAGGTTGCAAGACAACGGTTGGTTGACCGAAGGAGCGTTAGTTTATGTTGAACAAGCTTCTAAACAAGATCCTCAACAAACTCCCGGCTGGACGATATTTAAAGAGGGTAAGGCCGGTCACAGTCGCTATACGCTCTATCAGGCTTGAGGTGTTATACTAGACGGATGAAAAAAGTAGGCATTTATCCAGGAACCTTTGACCCCATTACTAATGGGCACCTGGACTTAGTTGCCCGCGCCGAGCAAATCTTTGACGAAGTAGTCATTGCTGTGTCGGATAATCCGCGGAAGAACCCATTATTCTCAACCAGCGAACGCGTTGCTTTGGTTGATGAAGCGACTAAAGATATTCCGCACGTTCGAGTAGAAAGTTTCGACGACCTGCTGGTTAACTTTGTGGCGCGTAAAGAGAACGCTAAATTCGTTATTCGCGGGTTACGAGCGGTGTCCGACTTCGAGTATGAATTTCAATTGGCGTCGGCCAATCGGCGGCTCGACTCGAGTATCGAGACTATTTTTCTAACGCCGCTAGAAGCTAATTACTTTATCTCCTCGTCGTTGGTGCGCGAAATATCCTATTACAAGGGCGATATCAGTAGCTTTGTACCAGAACATGTGCGCCGAGCTCTTGAGAAAAAATGGAAAACCAAAAGAGTCTAGTTGTCTCATGGCCTTATTTATTACGGATCAATGCATCAACTGCGACGTGTGCGAACCAGAATGTCCGAATGACGCTATTTATCAAGGTGAGTTAATTTACGAGATTGACGCCTCGAAATGCACCGAATGTGTCGGGCATTATAAAAAAGAACAGTGCATTATCGTTTGCCCAGTGGACTGTATCTTGGTAGACCCCGACCATTCAGAGAGTCAAATAGAGTTACAAGGTAAGTTCGAAGGCCTTACTGGGCGCAGCTTCAATGCCGACGCTGAGAGGGCCTGAGAGCGCATAGTAGAACTTAGGTAGATGCATAGCCGGGGCACAATCGACTCACAGTACTCGTGTCGGGCAGGTTCGAAGGTTCGAAAGGCCCGATAAGTCGCGCTAAAGCGTGGTTAGGAAATTCGCCCTTTGACCTGTGCGAACCGATGAGCGAGTTTACGTTCGCTCATCGAATTAACGACTAAAATTCATGCGCTCCAATAAAACGCCTACTGCTCAACTAAACTCGGTACCCAGCTGATTTTTTTGGTTCGACTGTATTCCTTTTTAAAGTCTTTGATACTCCAACTTTTCACCTGCTCAAAAAAGCCAGGTCGAATCACCTTTAACGAGACACTGCTTGCGCCACTCAACTTGATTGATTTATCGACTACGATCGGAGTTGGGCCAAGAAAAATCCACTCGGGGTTTTCATCGCCTTTGTATTTAACCTGCATCAATGCGTAGGCACCCAGTGGGTCTGAATGTACTTTCATCGCAAAGTTCTTCTTGCTGCTGCCACACGCTGAAACGGTGCTGGCGACGGCTAAAACGAGTAATAATCTGATAGTTTTTTTCATGGTCATCTCGGCTGGCCTTATTCGCCTTTCTTTTGCATGGTTATTTCAACCAATTGTGGATTTTCATTTGCTGCTTGTTCGCTGCCATGGCGCATACTTAGCCAAAACGACGATACTTTTTCATAATAGCCAGGCTTTTTTAAGCGCACAGGTATGTGTTGACGGTCGCCGCTGGAATGCTTCCAGCGCATGGTAACCGGCGTATTACCGATTACCGTACCGTCGTCTAGGTTTATTACTTCAGCGCCGGGTGGTGTGGAGACGATTTTTGCGGCGCCATAGTGCGCGCCGCATGCCGACAACGCGAGAGAAAGCGCAATGGTCACGCTAAGAATCGACGCTTTTCGGCATCTTAGTACAAATGTGTTAGTCATATTATTGTGGTGAGTTTTGATTTAGAGCAAATAATAGCATAGTAAAGTTTGCAGCTTGATCGACTGTTCACTAAGCGTAACAATCGGTAAGTTTGCTACGGAAATTTGTATGAGGCACAGCAGCGCCTGGGCCGTTGTTGCTGGTTAAGCAAAACGTGCGTTAGTAACGGTCGTGCCAGTATGGGTATGGGATAGATGAGTATTGGGCTAGAACTTGACTCTATGGTCCCAATACAATACGTCGGCGGTGGTTTCTGCGTTTTCTAGTTCAGGCGGTGTGTTGGCTTTTTCAGCCTCAACCAGCAAGTTGACCAGTGCATTTTGGCGCACAGTGAATTGGTCGTGTTGAGCCACCAGTTGAGTTTGCATAGTAGTAAGCTCTTGTAAGCGTTGCTCTACTGTGTCAGACGCTTTATGAATGCGCTTCACACTCTCTAAGCGGCGACGCAATTGCGTATGATGCTCGCGGACATAAGTTTCCATTGGCACCATCAAATTGTTGTTCCAGTTCGTCGCGTCAATCAATGCTCGTGAAAAAATCTTGCGGGATACTGTGCACACAGAGTCGTAGAAGCGATTGGTGATCGACATCTGCTCTTTGAAGAACAATGTTTTAGTGTCTTTCAAATTACTATGCTTGGCTTCTAGGCGCCCCACCTCTTGTTTAAAGCGCTCTAATCTGAGACGTCTAACACGGAAGTTAGCAATACCGTGATCGTGCTCGAAATCTCGTGTAATTCCTTCAGACAGCACTGCGATTTCATTCGCTTGCGTAATCGCTGAGTCTAAATAATGATTGACGCGTTCAAAGTACTTAGAAATAGTTTTTTGCAGGGTTATCGACGACGCGCACCGCGCCATATTGTGTTTTGTGATGGCAATCAATTTTTCAAGGCGCTCAGCACTTAGAATCTTAACCAACTTAGTGGTTTCTTTCGCGTATACAGCGCGCAACGCTTGGTAGCGCTGCATATCTTTCTCAAGGGATGATTTTTCCGACTGCACTTTTAACATGATGTGAGAAATCACATCAGTGTTCTTACTGCTCAACTGCTTTAGTTCGGCGATGTGAGCATCAGCATCCTTCAGTCGATTATCCAAAATCGACCCTGCTGACTCCAGAATTTCTTCTAAGGACCCGCGGACTTTATCGACCACGATTTTGCGTTTTTCAGGAATCAACTTACCCGCGATGGCGCCTTCTAGCGCACCAATATTACTGCGTTTTAGCAGCTCGTCGTCGTCTGACAGTTTTGCTAGTAGCCCCTTTTGAGCCGATACCGGGAAAATATTTTCAGCGTCTAAGTTTAATGTTTTCGCGGTGGCACGAACTTGCTGATAGATCTCATCTTCGATCTCGGCCTCAGTACGAATGCCATCCCACAGCGAATCAATTTTGTTTAAGGCAACCAATTTACGTTGGTTCTTTTCGGCGCCAGATTTGTTGGTTACTAGGTGCTGTTCCCAAAGTTCTAGGTCGGTGGTTGTGACGCCGGTGTCGTGTGACAGAATAAACACGACAGTGTGGGCGGTCGAGAGCTGGTTGATCGTTAGCTCTGGCTCAGCGCCGATCGCGTTCAGGCCGGGCGTATCCAAAATCACGAGGCCTTGCTCCAACAGCGGGTGTGGAAGGTTGATCACCGCGTGGCGCCAACTCGGGATTTCGACTTCGTCATATTTATTAACGGGTAAGCCAAGCTCGGACCCCTCATCGTCAAGGAGGTCGAACTTTAGTTTGCTGGCGTAGGATTTGCTCACCAGCTTGGATTCTGTCATGCCTTTCATCGCGCCGCTGATACTGGCTACATCGTCAGCATCAAAGTCAATCTGGTGCCACAGCTCATGATCTTTCTTTAACTCAAATAGAGGTCGATCGTCTTCTCGAGATTCAATCGGCAGTAGGCGTATACAACTCGGGATGTTGGGGTCGTACATCAACTCAGTTGGGCACATGGTTGTGCGGCCACTGCCTGATGGCAAGATGCGCTTTTTGTAATTACCAAAAAAGATGGTGTTAATCATCTCTGATTTACCGCGCGAGAACTCCGCGACAAACGCGACGGATAAATTATCGTCTGCCAAGGCACCCAGAACATTTTCAAATTGATGGTGCGTGCGTAAATCAGTGACATTGTTGGTCTTTAAGAATGTGCTGAGGTCTTGCACGGCACCACTGACTTTCAGGCGCCAGTCAGAGTACTGTTCAATTTCGGTATTGAGTATTTGGTTGGCCACAATTATGTCGTTATTCGGAGTTATTTTTATCGGCACCGTTTACAGCTTAAGCCGGCGTTCTAAGTGCTGCTTTTAGTGCTGCTAACAAGCGACTTGTTTTGTATCACGCAAAGGCGTGGGCTTCTACCCTTTTTTCTGCCCGTCTCACGCTCTGTCTTGGTTTAGATTTAAGCTTTTAGCGTTTCATCGAGCCATAATATCGGAGCATCTTGCTCTTTGTCAAAAAACATTAAAGTAATTTGTTTAAAATTCTCGCAACATGTTGATAAATAATGTTTTAAGAGGTTTGATTGGCGTATTTTGACAGGGTCTCGCCAAATTTTGACAGTCGCGAGTTAAATGCAGGTTAGCAAATTCGGGTAACTGGGCTATTTATGGTCTACTATGCGGCGGGGGTTTTCACGCAGTTTGTTTGTCAAACACAGCAAAGAATACGCTATTTCTGAGAACATACTAAACATGCCAAGAGTTACATGGTGAGTAAAAAAATAAGCAAGAAGATAAGCAAGAAGAAGGGTAAAAAAAGGGTAATCAACGTCAGTGCGGATGCCGCAAAGCAGCGACCGCGCGCAAGTAAAAAGGCGACCGCGAAAAAATCTAAACGCGCCACTCGTAAAGGTACTCAAAAAATTAATAGCGCTAGCAAGCGTACTGCTGGTCGTTCGACTGCGAGGAAAATTCTAGGCTTCATCGGTTTTTGGGGTTTGAGGCTTGGGCTATTCGTATTAATCCCGGTGCTCGCGTATACGATGTATTTAGACATCAGTATCCGTAAGCAATTTGAAGGGCAAAAATGGGCGCTACCGGCCCATGTTTATACGCGGCCGTTAGAGCTTTATCTTGGTCAGAAATTCGACAGCGACTTGGTGCAGGCCGAGCTTGATGAGCTGGGTTACGTCGATCGCCCTAGCCTAGATAGAGTGGGTAGTTTTAGCGCCAGCGATTCCGAGCTGGCGATCTATCAGCGCGAGTTTCGTTTCTGGGACGGGCTGCGTCCAAAACAAATAATCCGCCTGAAACTTGCCGACGGTCGTATTCAGGCGATTACGATGCAATCGCCCGCGGGCGAAGTGCGAGAGATCGAGATCGTTCGACTTGAGCCGAGGCTGTTCGGGAGCGTGTCGCCTCTGAGTCACGAAGATCGCAAGTTGCTAAAGCTCGACGAAGTTCCGCCGTTGTTAGTTGCGGGCTTGATTGCGAATGAAGATCGTCATTTCTACCAACATTTCGGCATTAACCCGATGGGCATCGCGCGAGCCATGTTCAGTAACCTGCGCGCGGGGCGAGTGGTTCAGGGCGGTAGCACGCTTACTCAGCAACTTGTCAAAAACTATTACCTATCGTCTGAGCGCAGTTATCGCCGTAAATTTGTTGAAATGATCATGGCTATGCTGTTGGAATTTCACTACAGCAAAGATGAAATTTTACAGGCCTATCTAAACGAAGTATTTTTAGGTCAAGCTGGCAACCGCGCGATTCATGGCTTTGGGCTAGCCAGCGAATATTTCTACGGACGACCGCTCGCTGAACTAGAGTTGCATCAACTTGCATCATTGGTTGCGATCAATAATGGCCCTAGCCGCTACAATCCGGTTAAGCACCCGGCGCGCGCACTAGAGCGGCGCAACCTAGTGCTCACAACTATGTTTTCTGAAGGTCATATTGAAGAGCCTGAATACCAAGCCGCAATTGCCGCCAAGCATAGCGTAAGTGCTACGGCGGTACGTGCCGCGACGCTCTCGTACCCGAGCTTTATGGGTTTTGTGCGTGATAATTTAACCGCTGATTATCAGCAAGAAGACTTACTAAGCGATGGTTTAGAAATACATACAACGTTAAACCCTCGAATTCAACAGAGCCTAGAGCAGGCTGTTCGCAGTGAACTAGACGCAATTGAAAAGCGTAAAAGTATCGCGTCGGGAAGCCTACAAGTAGCCGCTGTGGTGCTGCGCACAGACAACGGTGAAGTGGCCGCGATGTTAGGTGATCGCAACCCGAGTTTCTCAGGTTTTAACCGAGCTCTAAAATCTAAGCGGCCGGTTGGGTCTTTATTAAAGCCGTTCGTATATTTGACCGCGTTAGAACGCCCAGCGCGCTATTCCTTAGCGAGTCTAGTGAATGATTTACCTATTACTGTGACTCAGAAAGGCAGCCCGGCTTGGCGCCCACAGAACTACGACGGTTTGCCGCACGGGCCGGTGATGATGATCGACGCGTTGTCGCGTTCGTATAATTTAGCGACCGTGAATTTAGGCATAGAACTCGGTGTGCCGGCGGTTGCTGATACCATACGCCGTGTGGGGTTTGACGACAATCTCAGCGAGCTGCCATCGCTCTTGTTAGGTGCCGTTCCGATGTCTGTAATAGACGTTTCGCAGCTCTATCTGAGTCTAGCTTCTGGCGGATTCAAAATGCCGATCAAAGGTGTACGCGCAGTTTTGAGTGGTGAAAATGAGCCATTAGCGCGTTATTCTTTGGATATTGAGCAAGTTATCGAGCCGGATTTCACCACCCTGATTAACTACGCGTTGCAAGATGTGGTTCGTAACGGCACCGCCAGAAGCGTGCTCACCGGTTTTAAATTCGACTATGGTTTGGCTGGAAAAACCGGCACTACTGACGATTATCGAGACAGCTGGTTCGCGGGCTTTAGTGGCAACTACCTGACGGTGGTGTGGATTGGCCGCGATGACAACAAGTCTACTACTCTAACGGGTTCGAGCGGTGCTGCTAAAGTTTGGGCCAAAGCGATGCAAAGCATGCCGCTCGAGCGCCTCGACCTAAACTATGGTTCGGAGGTGCTCAAACAAGAGGTCTATTATTCCTTGGACCCAGTAAATAAAGATTGTAGTCTTTCACGGCGTTTGCCAATCTTGGTAGACTCGTTAGCAATAGAAAACGTACCTTGTGCTGAATTATTGCAGTATGATTTGGAGCATGATGATGAACTTGAACACTTCGAACCCTTACCCGAAACAAGCCCCAAGCGCAGCAAGAAAAAATCTTGGTGGAAACGTGTATTTGGCTAGTGGCTCAACACCACTCTTAGACTTAGTGCCGCGCCTTAAATTACCGGGTGCGATCACGCTAATGCCGGGTGCGATCACGCTAATGTTAGTGCTGAGCGCCTGTATTAGCACTCGTTCGATAGATGTGCCGGTACAACCGCCCGCCGATGTTGAGGACCGTGTGGTCGTCAATGGCGAGCCTTTACCCTTACCCGACGACACAGTGGTCACGGCCGAGCCACTAATGGGTGAGCCAGTAATGTCACCGGTGGTCAAGAGCTTGTTGGCGGATGCTCGGCGTGAGCGCCAGACCCAGAACTGGGATGGTGCTGCGAGTTTACTTGAGCGAGCCCTGCGTATTGAACCACGGAATGCGACTCTTTGGGCGCGCTTGGCCGAGGTTAGATATGATCAAAAAGCGTGGAAAAAATCGATTCAGCTCGCCGCGAAATCGAATACATTAGCTAAAGCGAATGAAAATTTACGCCGCCAAAATTGGGTGCTGATGGCCGGCGCGTATGAAGCGAGTGGCGATACCGAGCAAGCCCAGAAATATCGAGAAAAATTGGCTAATTAATCTTAGTCGCCAGTCACAATTAAGCAGATTGACGTGTCTCATTTCTCTGGATCACGGTATTAGCACAAAATTCCCCACATGCTTTTTTAGGAGAAATTCCGCTTGAGCTTCAGCAATTGATGATAGCGGAAAGGCTTTTGCTAAGATCGGTTGTATCTCTCCTCGCTCTATATACTTTACAATATTTGGGAATACTGTTTCATCCCAAGCGGTTGTGCCGATAAGAGTAATATCTTTTAAGTACATGTCGCGCATATCTAGCTCGACAATGGGGCCGGATATTGCCCCCGACGACACTAACCTTCCTCCGCGCACCAGTAGTTTGAGCATGCTCGGAAACGATTCACCGGCGACATTGTCGATCACGACGTCCACTGATTCTTCGCCTAATTCATCGATTAGATTGGCGGAACGTCCATACAAGATGTCCACTCCAAATTTAGACATTTGTTCATGTTTGTTCTCACTCGCAACCCCGATAACCTTTGCTCCTCTGCGTTTTGCAAGTTGCACCGTAGCGGAACCAACGCCTCCAGATGCCCCCATTACCAGCACCGTTTCTCCTGACCTCACATTGGCTCTGTGAAGCATGTTTTCCGAGGTTCCGTAAGAGCACGGAATGGTGCCAAGTTCTGAGTCTGTCCAATCACAAGTTATCGGAAACACCTCACTTGCTTTAATTTTTAAGTATTGAGCAAAAGCACCATTAAAATCGGAGCCCATCCAAATATTATCTAAATTATCAAATCCGAACTTGCGAATACAAGGGCGAATAATCACTCGTCTATTTATCAGTTTGGTGTCAACATCGTTTGCGACACTCTGAATTAACCCACAGCAATCTGTTCCTTGTATCAATGGGAAAGGGGTTTCTTTATTCCAACCCCCGTCATTAATTGAAGGAGGTGATTTTACGTTTGATTCTACTGTTTCGATAGTGGAACCACTAACTGAAGATGAATACCATCCCAATCTCGTATTGATCTCTGTGTTGTTAACACCAGCAGCCAACACTTCGACAAGCACCTCGCCCGTTTCTATTTCAGGAATTAGCACATCTTGATAGACCAGTTTTTCATAGCCACCGTTACCAATGGTTACGACGGCTTTCATTGAGTTGTCTGTCATTTCTTTGCTCTTCGTTTCGACGGTAAATGCCCATTGCTTGTGGCGCTGAGACTCAAAACACCCCATATGGGTCATATGTCTAACATTTTCTTTGGTTTATCCTCATTACAGGATGACGAGGGAGCGGGTCAAAATAGCGAGGTCTGTATGGGGATGCGGCCTCGCTTTTTTTTATGTGTATTGTTTGGCCTAATAAAGACGATAAGCCTAAATTGGTTACGACAATACCGCGCCACGGTAATCGTTAAGCTAGGCATTTCCTAATTAGCGAGGAAGATATAGGCGTTTAGGCTGGTCGCGAGTAGCAGCCAAATGAGGTAAGGCGACATCAGCGCGGCGGCCCAGTTTAGACCCGCACGGCGCGTTTTGAGAACTAGATTTATCACCAAAATGTCAATTAATATTATATCGACAAGACCAAGCAGAACCCAGTGTTCACCGAAGAAAATCCATGACCATAAGCCATTAAGCACGAGTTGGCTTATCCAGAGTATCTGTAAAGGTCGATTGCCACTCGCGAATATTAACCAGCCTGCCAGTGCGATAAATAGGTATAAAATACTCCATGCAATCGGGAATGCGATATTTGGCGGCGTCCATGGCGGGATAATCAGCGCTTGATACCATGGCCCAGGTTGGAACAAGCCTCCAAAGGCAAATACCAAGAAGCAAACAACTAGAAAAATGGGTAATAGTTGCCAGCGAGCTTCTTTTTGCATCGTCGCTGGCTGTTTAGCGTTCATACTGTTCATGTCGATATTCGTGTGCCATGCGTTCGTAACGTTTGCGGTTAATCTCTAAAAACTCCAAATCTTTTTCCGATACGTCGCGCAGTTTTTTCGCGGGTCGTCCAGCCCATACCTCGTTAGATTTCACAATTTTTCCGGGGGTAACCAGAGCACCTGCGGCGACCATTGCGCCACTTTCAATAAGACAATCATCCATCACACAGGCTTGAATGCCGATTAGTGCGTTATCTTCGATGGTGCACGCGTGTAACACTGCCGAGTGCCCCACCGTAATGTCATTACCGAGATAGGTGCCTTGGCCAAGTTCAGCGCAATGTATCATGCTTAAGTCTTGGATATTCGTGCGTTCGCCGATGCGGATCTCGTTGACGTCGCCGCGTATCACACAGCCATACCAGACGCCAGAGCCCGCACCAATTTCTACGTCACCAATTATCGCAGCCGTTTGCGCGACAAACGCCAGTGGGTGCACTTTCGGTAACACGCCGCGATAAGGGAACAGTGGCAATTCAATACTCATGCTTACAAATAAATACTCTAACAAAAGTCATACGATACGGTAAACTCGATTCCCCGCAATAGCAAACCTTGCGATTCATGCCAAATACCCCTCGTTCACGGTATCAAAAAGACCTAGAAAACCCCGAATTTGAGCCCGATGAGGCGCAGCGCATTGCCGTGGATAACCTGCAGCGATTGTACGATGAGTTGGTCGCACAACCGCCTGAAAAATTAGGTTTGCTCGCGAAGCTGGGCTGGGGTTCGAAGCCTAGGCCACCGGTTCAAGGGCTCTATTTTTGGGGCGGAGTTGGGCGCGGTAAAACGTACCTTGTCGATACCTTTTTTGAATGTTTGCCTTTTGAAGAAAAGCGACGCATGCATTTTCATCGCTTTATGCATCGGGTGCATTTAGATCGGAAGCAACTGCGCGATCAGGCTGACCCCTTGGTAGTGATAGGCAAACGCTTAGCGAGTGAAACCCGCGTGTTGTGCTTCGACGAGTTCGTGGTTAACGATGTTGCTGATGCGGTTATTCTTGTGAAGCTAATGCGGGTACTGTTCGACGAGGGTGTTAGCTTAGTTGCTACCAGCAATGTCGAGCCGAAAGACCTATACCTAGGCGGCCTTCAACGCGATTTGTTTTTACCCGCAATCGATATGATTTACCAATACACCGATGTGGTGAATATTGATTCAGGCATTGACTACCGACTGCGTTTTCTAGACAAAGCCGAAACTTACTTCCACCCAGTAGACGAGACGGCGAGTGCGGGCATGCTTTATAACTTCGAGCACCTCGCGCCCGATGTGGGTGTTGACAAGGGGGTGATTGAAATCGAAGGTCGAGATTTAGATTTCATCAAACGCGCGGACGGCGTAATTTGGTTTGAGTTTAGCGAGCTTTGTGACGGGCCTCGATCTCAAAACGACTACATCGAATTGGCAAAAACCTTTCACTCGGTACTGTTGTCGAACATACCGGTAATGGATCGTTTGCACGAAGACCAAGCGCGACGCTTTATCAACTTGGTCGACGTTTTTTACGATCATAATGTAAAGCTAATAATTTCAGCCCAGGCCCAAGCAACTGAGCTTTACGCGGGCAAGCGTGTGGCGTTTGAGTTCAAGCGAACTATAAGCCGGTTACAGGAAATGCAATCGCATGACTATTTAGCGTTGAGCCATAAGGTTTAAAGGTAACTGGTTGAGCGTGTTTCGATAAATCATATAGAGGCTGATCAGCCTTCTTATGAAAAATGGTGCACAGCTATCGTTGAAATTGAAAACAAAGAATGAGTGCCTGGGCTGGACGGTTACGAATTTTCTCAAAGCCTTTAGTCTAAATTTCTCGAAAAATATCGGCTTCTCAAAAAGCTGGTTGATGAATTTAGGCCCTCGTGGGCAGAGTGAAAGCGCTTAGCGATAACGTACTATTCACAATACCAAGATTTGACCTTTTCGCCTCGTTTGTGCTCTCCTACTGGATACCATCCGTAACCTTGGCTAAGTTCGGTGGTTTTGAATTCGGGTTCCTTTTCGCGATAAAAACTCATCAACGATTCGTCTTTACAGTTTTTTTTGGCGTAAACCCGACACACTTTGTAGCCAAACTGAACAGTACGGTGTAAGCGTGCTCGTTTGATAAAATTATGGCATCCGGGCTTGCGTGCCTTACGATTTGTAAAACGTAATTTTTGGGTGATTTCGTCTTTATTGATTTTATAAAAACGAATGTCTTGTCGGTCTTTTCCGAGTGCGTCGCTAGCGTGAAAAGCGCTTGTGCAAACTAAAAGACAACTAACAATAAATGCGTGTTTTACCAAGAGCCGATTTTCCATTTTGGTAGATTAGGTGTTTCGTCGAGATCGTCAGATTTTAGCTCAATATTACCGTCTGAGTCGTTTTCTTCAATATATTGCTTCGCGCCAGCCGAGTGCTCTAGCTCGATCAAATACACTTGACCATTTTCACGGCGAGATTCTTTGATGGTCGCGGTGCCGAGCGGTCCTCCGCTATTTTTCTCGGATTTTTCGCCAATCGCGTTACTGTCTGGTAAGGCCGAATCGGCCGCTGGCTCCTGCGCCTTGGGCTCAACAGCCTCTTCAATAGCGGGTTGCCCTTTGGTGTCTTGGCCTAAGCTGGGCGGGGGCGCCGTTTGAGCAAATGCGGCTATGCTGGCACACAGGCTTGTACTAAGCACGCTCACGAAAATGAGTGGTCTAATTTGATCTATTTTTTTTCGATTCATCATTTTCTTTCTCCACTTTTATTAATTCTTGAGAATGAGCGTAACTCATAAGCATGATAGTGCGCTTAGTTACTAAGCGGAGTCAACGGTCGTGATATTATACCTTGTTTCCGCCATCACTATTTCACCTTAAAACGCCGGCCCCCTAAATGCAGCAACCTCAACTAATTTTAATCGACGGTTCATCTTACCTATATCGCGCTTTTTATGTGCCTCAACTAAAACGTATGCAAACCACCGAAGGCCAGCCAACTGGGGCCGTGTTTGGCATCGTAAATATGATTAAGAGCCTGATGTCTGAGTATCCCGACTCAAATATTGTGGCTATTTTTGATGCCAAGGGTAAGAATTTTAGACACGAGTTATACACCGACTACAAGGCTAACCGACCTTCAATGCCAGATGAATTGCGCAGTCAAGTAGAGTACGTGCATAGCGCGGTTCAAGCTCTGGGCTTGCCGCTGGTAGCCATGCCCGGCGTCGAGGCCGACGACGTGATTGGTACCTACGCAAAGCAAGCAAGTGAAGCCGGTCAATCGGTGTTGGTCGCCAGCGGCGATAAAGATTTAGCGCAAATCGTCAACACCAAGGTAAATCTAATCGATACCATGAAAAAGGTGATTTTGGACGAGGCCGGTGTGGTTGAAAAATTTGGTGTCAGGCCCGACCAGATTGTTGATTACCTCGCATTGATGGGTGACACGTCGGATAACGTGCCTGGTGTGCCCAAAGTGGGGCCTAAAACAGCGGTTAAGTGGATTAATGAATACCATAGCTTGGATGGTGTTATTGAAAACGCGGATAAAATTGGTGGCAAAGTCGGCGAGAACTTGCGCGAGTTTATCCCTCAGTTACCGCTCTCAAAGGATCTGGTTACCTTGCGCTGCGAACTCGAAGTTGAGCCAGCGTTGGGCGACTTGAAACAAGTTGCACAAGACCAAGAAAAGCTGATTGAAATCTATCAAACACTGCAGTTTAAGAAATGGTTAGCCGAACTGGGTGCCGATCAACCAGCGAGTGCCGGCGCGCCGCCACAAGACTTCAAGGCTGGCAATTATCAAGTCGTGTTTGAGAAAGAAGAGTTTTTAGCCTGGGTTGCGCGCTTGGCCGACAGCGAAGGCTTTGCGTTTGATACTGAAACTACGTCGGTTAATGCTCAAGAAGCCGAGCTGGTTGGAATTTCGTTCGCCATCGAGATAGGCGAAGCGGTTTATGTTCCGGTAGCGCATAGTTATATGGGGGCGCCAGAGCAATTAAGCCGTGATTGGGTGTTGGCACAATTGAAGCCGTTGTTAGAGAATCCGGCACTACCCAAGATTGGTCAAAACCTAAAGTATGACATGAGCGTGCTGGCGAACTACGATATCAATACCAAAGGTGTCGCGTTTGACACCATGCTCGAATCATACGTGTTGGACAGTGTTAGCTCGCGACACAATATGGATGCGCTGTCGCAAACCCACCTTGGTCATACGCCAGTGCCTTTCAGTGACGTTGCTGGCAAAGGTAAAGCGCAGCTTACCTTTGACCAAGTTGATATTGATAAGGGTGGACATTACGCCGCGGAAGACGCTGATGTGACTCTGCGTTTACACCACGTGCTAATGCCAACCCTCGCGCGTCAGCCAAAACTGCACCGCATCTTCACCGAGCTGGAAATGCCGCTGGTGAGTATTTTGTCGAGGATAGAATGTAATGGAGTGTTGATCGATGACAATATGTTATTGCAGCAAAGTCAGCAGTTAGCGATGAGCATGCAAGCGGCTGAGAAAAAGGCGTATGAGTTGGCCGAAGGTGACTTTAACTTGGCGTCGCCCAAGCAGATTCAGGAAATTCTTTACGACAAAATGGGTTTGCCGGTGCTAAAGAAAACGCCCAAGGGCGCGCCATCCACCGCCGAAGAGGTATTGCAAGAACTGGCTGTGGAGCATGAGTTGCCGCGTTTAATCCTAGAGCATCGTAGCTTGGGCAAGCTAAAGTCGACTTACACCGACAAGCTGCCAACGATGATTAATGCGAAGACCGGGCGAGTACACACGTCGTATCATCAAGCGGTCACCGCGACTGGCCGCTTGTCGTCGAGTGACCCGAATTTACAAAACATCCCTATTCGCACACAAGAAGGTCGTCGTATTCGAGAAGCGTTTATCGCGCCTGCGGGCTGTCAAATTGTGGCGGCCGACTATTCGCAGATTGAGCTAAGAATTATGGCGCACTTGTCGGGTGACCAAGCCTTGGTTAGTGCCTTTAACAACAACTTAGATATTCATCGTGCGACTGCGGCCGAAATATTTTCCGTCGAATTAGACGCGGTTACCGACGACCAACGCCGACACTCAAAGGCAGTTAATTTTGGTTTGATTTACGGCATGTCGGCCTTCGGTCTAGCCAAGCAACTGAATGTTGAACGCAAACAAGCTCAGGCTTATATCGATCAGTATTTCGAGCGCTACCCGGGCGTTAAGGGCTACATGGAAGATACGCGCGAATATGCCCGTGAGCAGGGCTATGTTGAGACCGTGTTTGGTCGGCGCTTGTACTTGCCTGACATTAATGCGAAAAATCACAATGTGCGCCAATATGCCGAGCGAACCGCAATCAATGCGCCAATGCAAGGTACCGCGGCCGACATCATTAAGCTGGCAATGATTGCCGTTGATAAATGGGTCGCCGAGCGCGACGATATAAAAATGGTGATGCAGGTGCACGATGAATTGGTTTTCGAAGTGGATGATGCGTCATTAAGCTCAAATAAAAAGACAATTTGTAAACTTATGCAAAATGTCGTCGAACTCAAAGTGCCATTGTTAGTCGAAGCGGGAGAGGGAAGTAGCTGGGCGCTTGCCCATTAGCACTATAATTCGGGCGTTTATCTGCTCTGACCGGGTGTTTATCTGCTCTGACCAGGTGTTTATCTGCTCTGAATAGTCGCCACAGTTCCATAATGACCGTTAACGGCGCTGACACGTATAGCCGAATGGTTTAGAATTCTCGCCAAGCGAGTGTGCAACTCTTGGGGTGTTGCAAGCGTTGCGCGGGGTGGGTAGTAGTAACTGATAATGATGACTGATAAATTTCCGATAAAACTGTTGATGTTTGCATTGCCTGTGGCGCTTCTGCTTTGGGTGGTGTTCGCTGATGGTGATGCAAGCGATCAGAAGGCTACTACTGCGCAGGACTCGCAACCTTCATCAGATTCAATCGCCTCGGTGATTCAACCGATCGCCAAGGCCAGCGCTGACCCGTCTGAAAATGGAGTGGTTAGCGGTCGATTTTATGAACGCCCCAAAAGGCCTGAGGTGCAACTCGATGAGCGCAGTAATTCGGATCTTAAAACGCGCTTCGAACAGGCTAACCAGACACTAAGCGATGGTAAAACTGAGTCCGCTATTGAGCAATTGAATTCAGTCATTAAAGATTATCCGAGTGTGGTCGAGCCCTACCTAAACTTGGCGTCAATCTATGCACAGCGAGATGATTTAGAGATGGCGCGCGCCACATTAATGCGCGGTATCGATGCTAATCAAAAGGCCGGGATGTTGTTCACTGGACTAAAGAAAGTGCATGGCGCGATTGCCGCAAGCGCCTATCGCAAAGCACTCGACACCAACGCGGATGCCATAACAGTGCAGGCCTCGTTACCGCTGGTTGACGCGTTGGTCACCCGCTTTGACCAAAGTCGAGAATTGCGGGCGCTAAAGTCGCAACTTGAGAATGAAGCGAAGTCAGAGTCACTATTTAATGAGACCCAGAATAAGCAAATCGCCGAATTAAACGACAAATTACTGGCAACTGAAAAGACCGCCGCCAGTGCGAAAAGTAATTTTGAAAAAGAAATTGCCGCGTTGAACGCACAATTGTCTGAGCAGTCTCAAAGCTTGCTTGCCACTCAAACTGCGCAGCGAGAAGCTGAAGCGCGAGTGGTGCGAGCAGAGCAAGATACCGCTTCACAACTTGCTCAATTGAAGGCGGAGTTGGCCGAGCAGCAACAGGCTTCGAGCGAGGCGCAGGCGCAGCTTAAAGACGCGCAAGGTTTGCTCGCTCAGCAAAGTAAGATGATTGCTCAAGCTGAACAACAGGCGCAAGCACAAGCCTTGGTTGCACAAGATTTTGATGCAGCTAAGCAAGCCTTGAATGAGTTACGAGACGAGAACCAAGCGCTAAAGTCGCAGCAGCAGGCGTTAGCCTTGAGTGCTCAGTTGGCAAAAGCTGAGCAGGTAAAAAGCGAGCAAGAACGTCTAGCTAAGTTAGATGCGGCTAGGAAAGCCGAGCTCGCTGCACAACAACAGGCCTCTGCCGACGAAGCCCAAGAAACTCAAGCGCTAAAAGCGCGTCAAGAACAAGATGCGATCGCGCGGATACAAAGCTGGGCTCGAGCATGGTCCGCTCAAGCAGTCGACGAGTATGTGGGGCATTACGCTGAAAACTATTCATCGAGTCGCTCGATCACGCGTGCCCAATGGCTTGAGCAACGCCAAGTGCGTCTAACCAATAAAGCGTTTATAAAGGTGAAGGTAAGTGAATTTGAGATTAAGGACCTCGGCCCGCAATTCTCGGTAACGTTTGATCAGCATTATCAGTCAAACACGGTTGACGATATCGTGCGCAAACGTTTGATTTTTGATAAGCAAGGCGATGATTGGGCCAAGGCTAAGATTGTCAGCGAACGCTTAGTGCCTAAGCTAAATAGCTAGAGTGATTCGGAGTCGCAAGGTATGAAACTAGTTGTTGGTTTGTTTCTTTCATTATTGTTGAGTGCTGTGCCGGTTGCCGCCGATGAGAGTGAGATAAAACAACTGCATGCGCATCAAGCTAATGGCGACTACGAGTCGGCCGTGCTTGAGATCATTGAAGCTCTGAAGAGCGGTGAGCTGGAAGTCGCCCTGGCGGCGGCTGATCAACATTTGTCTAAATTTCCTAAAAGCCAGGTTGGTCATTTACTTAAGGCCGATATTCTAAATGCCCTGACGGGTGAATTATCAACGCCGGGTGCAAATTCATCTATTCCAGCGGACCAGCTCAAGGGGTTAACGCATCAGTTGCGAAATCGCTGGCGGCACGCTGTGCAGGGTGAGGCGATTGTGCATCGTCGCTTTCCAGCCGCGTTGCTGGATATGGGCGACCACGAATTTGTGGTGGTGGCAGACATGCCAGATGGCCGCTTATATCTGTATAAAAACAACAATGGCGTGCCGGAGCTGATTCGCGACTACTATATGACCGTGGGGTCGGCTGGTTACGGTAAAGAGCTTGAGGGCGACAACAAAACACCCATCGGCGTTTATAATATAAATCGCTATATCGAAGGTCGAGCTCTGCCCGACTTGTACGGCAAAGGCGCGTTTCCAGTGAACTACCCGAACCGCTATGACCGTTACTTAAATCGTACCGGTTACGGCATTTGGCTGCACGGGACGCCATCTGATACCTACGCGCGTTCGCCATGGGCCAGCGAAGGATGTTTTGTTTTGAGTAACGACGATTTGCTCGACATTGGACAATACGTAAGCGCCGAGAAGCGCACGCCAGTTATTCTGAGCGACGATATTGAGTGGTTAACTCTTAGCGACTTGCAGCAACGCAAACGAAATTTGTTAGACGTGATTGAGCAATGGAAGCGTGATTGGGAAAGCCTTGATACGCAGGCGTATATTGCCCACTACCAGCCTCAAGACTTTAACTTAGGCAAAGGTGATTACGCCGCTTGGGTTGAGCGTAAACGCAGTGTAAATGAAGAGAAAAACTTTGTTCAGGTAGATCTGGATATCAAAAGTTTGTTTGCATACCCTGGTGAGAAAGACATGTTTATCGTGACTTACGAGCAACGATATCTGAGCGATAATTTTGCTGGGCAGTCATCTAAAGAGCAGCTTTGGAAGCGCGATCAGCAGGGACAATGGCGAATTATTTACGAGGGTTAGTTCTTCGAGCAATGCCTTGAAGTGCGCTTCTTATTGGCTGTCATTACTAGCGACGTCTTTATTTATATTTGTTTTTAGCCAGCTCACAATATCTTCCCAAATTTTTGTGGTTTCTTTTTCGGTCGGCATAACCCAAGAATGTGGTAGTTCAAGGGTGATTACAGGAATATTTCGATTGATGCCTGCGTAGTTGCCAAGTGAGCCCGGATACGTGCCTAACAAATTAAGATGCAGTTTCCCCAGGCTTTTGGGTGCGGTATTTAACAGTAGGGAGTCAAAGTCGACAACTCCATACGGCGCGTGAACACTAATAATTGCATCGGGTTTGAAGGTATTGATTTCGTCGATTAACCACTGTGTTTCAGGTTCGCTCGCGGGCTGTTCTCCAGGAAATTTTCGAGGGTCTTTATCGCCTTTTTGCTTCCAATATTTGAGCGCCTTTTCCGACCAATCGTCAGACGGCATGTTGCGATTCAGGTCGACGCTATTTTGATTGGTTCGAGAGGCCGCACGTTTCAAGACGCCATCCGGGTTCATTAGCGGCGCGATATGCCAATGGTAAAGACCAGAATGGTGTTGATTGAGTTTTTCAATCCAACGTAGGCTAACACTGACCGACGTCAGCTCATCTCCGTGCGTGCCACCGATAATAAGTATTCGCCCTTTAGGAATCCGGTCGGCTAAAGGCGGAAATTCGCGCAACAAAATCGGAAACCCTTTTACTGAGTTGCACCCTGTGGGCACCAGACGTGCCGCATTGCACGCTGCAAGAGTTACGCTCGAGAGTCGGTTAGATATCCGTTCGCAAATCTCAGCGGGCAGTTCTTCGGTTTGCGATTGTTGCGACAAGCAGTACAGCTCTTCAACCTGCGTATCAACTTCCACCTCGACTTGGTCTGTTTCAGCGCCTGAAAAACCAAGATCTTCGATTAATGATGAAGATGCTTGGTCATTGATTGTGCGTTCCGCGTTCGGACCCGCGGCGTCTTCTTGAGTAACCGCGGTATCACCGAGCTGTGCGGGGTCAATTTGGGTGTCTACGTAAAATCCATCATCAAATAGATTCTCCGCCTTATTGTCATTGGGTTCTTGCGGGTCGGTAGTTACGTCGACAGGCGTCTCTTGTGTTTCAGCGACCTCGCTGTCTGTCGCTTTCTGATTATCGGCGCGCATATCACACCCGACCATAGACAGCGTACCGGCAAGCGCAATGAGCATTTTGGTAGCCCGGAGTGTGTGTCTAAATTCGGGGGCAAAAGGCCGCTTCGCGACAAACATAAAAGCAAAAAACGAGCGCTGGATTCGCATGAATTAGGCAAAGAATAAATAAATCAGAAGCATGACTTGAGTATATGACATCGCAAACCTAAACACGACTTACATATTAGCGTCGATGACTATTTGCCACCCGTTGTAACGAGAGCAAAAAATTGCACTTGATGGTTCTACTTAATGGTTCTAAGCGAAGAGCAGTTTCGCGAGGGATTAATTAAGATTAGTTCCTTATTGGGAATTAAAAAGAGAACTCTTTGTAATTCTGTAAGGCGGATATGAAGATGCCTAGGGCAGGAGAAATACCGTGTGTGGGGTATTCCAAGGGGATGTCGTTTGGGGGGACATTCTGCCCTAGGCAATTCTTTAAAGGACCGGCTAATTCAAGTTGTGCAACCTGTTTGGCTTACGCTTGTAAAATAACGGTCTCTAAAATCGAGAATAATAGTTGTATTCTTCGAGTAATTACTGCTGACTTGGCGAAGATAATTCAAAAGTGTAGCGAATACAAGACAGTTTTATGCAAAAACGCTAAATCTCTTGGGTCGGCGCAGTTACGCGCTTGATGACGACTTGGTCACGACTCTATTGGTAACTCGAGGAGCCGACTGATCATCATTCAAGTAGCAACCCATTCGGCGAGTTGTTGGCGCATTTCGTTAACCCCTAAATAGCTCTGCGACGAGAACGGTTCTACTTCGAACTGCCCCGCCACGTTGGCGAGTTGCTTCTCTACGCTAAGGGTCGTCGCTGCTACTTTACCGCGCTTGAACTTATCGGCTTTGGTTAATAGTACTTGAGTTGGCAAATTAGATTCGCCAGCCCAGTGAACCATCTGCCAATCTAAGTCGGTCAATGGGTGGCGTATGTCCATTAGTAGAACAAGCACTCGCAAATTTTGGCGTTCGGCCAAGTATTTATGGATCGTGTCTTGCCATTTTTTTTTAACCGCCAGCGGCACCTGTGCAAAGCCATAGCCCGGTAAATCAGCTAGGCGAGCGTTGTCTCCCATCGAGAAAAAATTAATTTGTTGGGTGCGACCAGGAACTTTGGAGGTGCGTGCTAACTTGCGGCGATTACAGATCGCGTTGATCGCACTCGACTTACCTACATTTGAGCGTCCAGCGAAGGCGATCTCGATAAGCTCATCATCGGGGAACTGGTGGGGTTCGGCAGCGCCTAGCAAAAACTCAGGATTACGCAAAACGTCGGGTAGCTGGGCATTCGACGATGTGCTGCTATTGCTGCCTGTTTCGGGCGGCGTATTAGATGGCTCTGACATTCGTGAAGTGTAGCAAAAAAGCCGTGTATCATGTGTTTCTATCGAGTGTAAATGGTAGTCTTAATTTGTGTTAAAACATCAATGCGCCCTTGAGGACAGGTGTGTGGCGTGATATAAAACCGCCACTAAGAAATGCATCTCTTGAGCTTATTGTTGGAGGCTCCTTAAATGTTCGAAAAATTATATTTATCTGCCGTGATTTTGGTTTCAGGCATCGTGATGAGCGGTGCTACTTTTGCGGCCGGTAACGCTGAAGCGGGTAAGGCCAAGTCGGCCGTTTGCGCAGCGTGTCATGGTGTTGAGGGCATAAGTGCGCTTCCGGTAAATCCAAATTTGGCGGGCCAAGTGCCAGGCTACATCGCGTCCCAATTAAAAGCGTTTAAATCAGGCGAGCGAGCGAACGCTATTATGATGGGTCAGTCAGCAGGCTTATCAGAAGAGGACATGGCCGATCTTGATGCGTATTACGCGTCAATGGTGCCGAATCTAAAGGTTACCCTAACGGAGCAAGAGGCTGAACTAGCGAAGGCCGGTGAAGCCATTTATCGTGGTGGTTATGCTGAGCGTGGTATTGCAGCTTGCATGAGTTGTCATGGACCTAGCGGTCACGGCATTCCAATTCACTACCCTCGTGTTTCGGCCCAACACCGAGAATATCTCGAGCAACAGCTGCTGGCATTTAAGCGTGGCGATCGAAAAGGATACAACGAGATGATGTGGAACATTGCGTTTGGCTTGTCCGAGCAGCAAATCAAAGAATTAGCGGCGTACATGGCAGGGCTTAATTAGTTATAGCTCAGCGGTTTCGTTAATCAGAATAAAAAATCGGCTTACAGCCGATTTTTTTTTTGAGAGGCAACGTTGACGTTCAGCGTTAATACGTGTTCTAGTCTACCCTTGCCGATGCGTTTAGAACTACCAGCTTCGCATCCGGTAGAGAATTAAACCGGGTTTTAGTTGCTGCGGTGTAGGCCCCCATTTGATGCCCGACGACTAGGTCACCAATTTCGAGTGACGGCAGCATTATGTTTTCCGCGACAATGTCAATACTGTCACAGGTCGGGCCAGCGATGATGCTGGCAGCGGTTTGGCCGCCTCGAAAAACTTGCAGTGGGTATGTTGCGTGATCAAACAACTGACCTGAATAAGAACCGTAAATACCATCGTCCAGATAGTACCAAGCGAAACCGTTACGCTGGGATTTTCCAGCAATGGAAGTAATGCTGGTTACCGCAGGCGCGATCAGATAGCGTCCCGGCTCGGCGATCAAATGCCAGTCACTGGGCAGTTCGGCAAGTGCGTTCCGAATCGGCGCGCAAAATGTATTAATGCTAAAGCCGGCCAACTCATAGTCTGCTGGAAAGCCGCCGCCGATATCTAATACGCTTAGTGGCTTTTCCGCTTGGCGGTTGATCTGTGACATCAATTGCCTGCAGGCATGAATGGCTTCTACATGTTTGCTTGCGTCTTCTACCTGCGAGCCCACGTGAAACGATAAACCTTTAATATGTATGCCGAGCTGCTCTGCCTGTTCGACCAAGGCTAATACTTCGTCGGGCGAGCAACCAAATTTTTTAGATAGATCTACTTTCGCCGAAGCACTGCGAAAGCTTACCCGCAGCAACACGCCGACGCGTGAGCGGTAGTTGACGAGTTTTTTTAATTCATGAAAATTATCGACTACAAACGTGGTCGCGCCGAATCGTAGGGCGTCACGTATCTCCTGATCTTTCTTAATCGGGTGTGTGTGAATCGTGCGACGTCCAGATACTTGATGGTCGAGCAATAAGTCCATTTCACCTGCTGAGGCAATATCAAAGCCACCCCCAAGCTCGTCGATTACTTTAATAATGTTAGCGTCGGGGTGTGCCTTGACGGCGTAATACAACTCGACCTTGGGCAGCGCTGCTTGTAAGGACCTAAATTGTTCGCGCAGCACGTTTGCGTCAAACACCAGCAAGGGCGAACCATGTTGGCTAATCAGTTCGCGATAAAGTTCCGCGGCAGCCTGAGCTTCGTCGGCACTAACGGTGTCACCGGTTAGCAGCGGGCGCGTATCGATCTGGTTTTCACTAGTCTGCGTCATGCGCTTTCTATCGCCTTGTGTATATATTGCGGTAACGCAAAGCTAGCGGTATGAATTGCGGGGTTGTAATAGCGCGTCTCGAGGGCAAGCGCTTCGAAGCGATGGTTAAGATCAGCGGCGTCTGGCGCGCTGGCCGACGTATTATCAGTGCCCCACGCGAAGGTCATAAAGCCACCATAGTAGGTAGGTATTGGCGCGCAGTAAAAACGCATGTCGCGATATAACGCGCCCATTCGTGTTTGCGTATTTTGCACTTCATCGGCTTGAAAAAAAGGCACCCCGTTTTGAGTGACCATAATGCCATCTGATTTTAAGCACGCTTTTGCCAAACGATAAAAATCGTCGCTGAATAGCACCTCGCCTGGGCCGATTGGGTCGGTGCTGTCTGAGATAATGACGTCAAATTTTTCGTTATCGCTGGCGGCAAAGGTGTTTACGAAATTAAATCCGTCATCAATAACTAGGTTAAGACGAGCGTCGTTATAGGCGCCATTCGAGTGCTTTGGTAGGTACTCGATTGCCATATCCACCACCGATTGGTCGATCTCAACTTGTGTTACATGCGCGATCGGGTGTTTGACCACTTCGCGTAACATGCCACCATCGCCGCCGCCAATAATCAGTACTCGCTTGGCTTGGCCGTGCGCTAGCATCGGCACGTGGGCTAACATTTCGTGGTAGATGAACTCGTCGGCTTCGGTGGTTTGAACAATGCCGTCTAAGGTCATTACCCGACCTAACATTGCGTTATGGAAGATCATCAAATGCTGATGTTCGGTCTTGCTTTCGAAGTACAGTTTATCCACGCGATATTCTTGGCACACCGCGTCGTACAGGGTTTCTTTAAAATATTTCATGCTTGTTGTTCGTGCACCTGCTCGGCGACCGTATCATTGGCCGCTAGCTTGCTGGCCTCAAGACTAGGTAAATTGGTGCCACGCAAATGTTCTGAAATATTAATGCCACTGGGTTGGAACGCCTCGCGAAGCACTGGGATGGTCAGTTCTGGTTGTGCGTCGCCACACATAAAGACATCAAATGCGGCGAAGTCTCGCTCAGGCCACGTGTGCACACTAATGTGTGATTCAGCTAATACCGCTACCCCAGAGACACCGCCGTTGGGCGTAAAGTGATGCAGGTGAATGTGTAAAAGGGTTGCGCCAGCCACTTGTACCGCTTTGCGCAAGGTGCGCTCCATATGCTGAATATCGTCTAACTGTTGCGCACCCCATAAGTCGAGAATAATGTGGGTGCCCGCGAATTCGACGCCGTTGCGAACGATAAAGTGATCGACTGTGTCGAATTCAGTGGCTTGGTTGTGGCTTGGCCATGAGGCATCGCCAGCATCGTTTGCGGCGAGCTCGCCGATAGATTCATTTAATTCGAGTGTCATCGAAACATACTCACAAAAAGGGTTGGCTAACGCGTTTTTGTGAGGCTTGTTTTCGATCTTGAAAACGCTCCAATCACGCGCCGTTAGCGGCTATACATAAAAATCCCGAAGGCTTAAAAAATGACTCGCTAGTTTAGTTTTTTTTTCTCAGAACACAAGTAAATTTTGTTACACGGTGAAAATTATAGTTCGCTTACCGGTTAGGATTAGCTGTCGCATACGTCTCAGTGTTCGATGGTTTGAACGCCTACAATACAAACAACCAAGTAAAAAGAGAAAAAGCGGGTAAGAATCTCATGAGTGAATTTAGTGGCAAAACGGTATTGGTAAGCGGTGGTGCCGAGGGCATCGGCTTTGGTATTGCGCAGGCCATGGGTCGCCAAGGTATGAACGTAGTACTTGGCGATATAGACGACGCGCAATTGCGGTTGGCGACGGCTAGTTTGGAGCGAGAAGGTATTGCGGTGTTAGCGCAAAAGATGGACGTTACCGACCCAGATCAATGGCACGCTCTGGGCGCCGCCGCAGTCGCGCGTTTCGGCAAGGTTCATATGTTGGTTAACAATGCCGGGGTGGCGTCGGCACCCGGGCCACTTGAAAGTGCAAATTGTAAAGACTGGGATTGGGTCATTGACGTCAACCTAAAAGGCGTGTTGTATGGCGCGCAAGCGATTGTGCCCTTAATTAAGCAGCACGGTGAAGGTGGCTGGATGATTAACGTCGCTTCGATGGCTGGCATGGTGGGTGTGCCTTACGCGGGCGCTTACACCGCTACTAAAGTCGCGGTGGTCGGCATGTCTGAGTCTTGGCATGCAGAACTAGAACCGTATAACATTAAGGTCTCGGTGCTTTGCCCCGCATTTGTAAAGACGCGCATTCATTTGTCGGGACGCAATCGCCAAGATCATCATCGGGTAGACTCCAGTGCTCGCAAAGACGCGTACAACCCTGATGCTGAAAAAGCCGTTAACCCGGCGGCAACACTGGTTGAGAATGGTATTCCAGCTGAGCTGGTAGCAAAACGCGTGGTCGAAGCAATAACGCAAGGCGAGCTGTATATTTTTACTCATCCAGATCAGCGAGCGGTTGCACAGAAACGGTTTGAAGCAATTGATGCCGCTTTTGAGCGTGCCGCAGCAAGCCCTGTGGTTGGCGATGTGGTGCAAGACGGTATGGTCAGCTTTGGGTTGTAGTTTTATCAATGTGCGAGCTAGCGATGATAAACTCCTGCCATGGACGATCAATGGCTCGGCAATTTAGAACAAACGTATTCACTGCAAACCACGGCATTGATCGTGCCTACGCGGAGTTTGGCGAATGAGCTAAATGAACGTATTGCACTCGCGCGCACGCGCCAGGGTCAAACAGTGTGGGCCGCGCCTAATATTTTAGTTTGGTCTGATTATGTCAGGCTCGTCTGGCAACACAATCGTGACTTGTTAAAAGCGAACACCTTAATTAGTTCATCACAAGCTTCGCTCTTATGGACACGGATTATCGAGGCGACACGTCGGCAAGAAGATGAGTTAGCGCTGCTCAATGTGCAACAAACAGTGCGCGCAGTTCAGCGCAGTTGGAAGCTGATGCATGAGTGGCGAGTCGACGCTGAGCAATTAGCACTAGATCATGTTGCTGACACCGAGCAATTTATTGCTTGGGCACGAGCCTACACTGCCTTGTTGGACAAGCGCTACCTAGTCGATGAAAGTCTATTACTAAGTGCCTTGTCGGATTCGGCTCTAGATTACCCCTTTCAACAGCTCGTATTTGTATCCTATGATTTAGTTAATGCCGCGCAACAAAAACATATTGAGGCTGCGCGCACTAATGGTATTGACGTTGAGCATCATCAACCGCACGTGCCTAGCCGCTCCGAGCATTACTATTGTTATCCCGATGCCGCTGCGGAAATAAAAGCCGCCTTAATTCATGCGCGTCGCACTTTAGAACAAAACCCAGATCACCGCTTGAGTCTGATAATACCAGACCTACAGCATCGCCAAAACCAGGTTCAAGAGTTGGCGCGCGATGTCTTTTACGCGTCGGAATCACCGCTTGATGTACTCAATAATAACTCGGTGTATCGCCTTAGTTTAGGTAAGCCACTAACCGAGCTAGCCCCGATTGAGGCGGCGCTTAGTGTGATTGGTTTGCTGAAAAATAAGACTACTATGCTCGACCTTGGTTTCGTGCTGCGCAGTCGTTACCTAAATCTATGTGCGCAATATGCACCAGAAACTCGAATTTTTGAGACTTGGCTTGCGCGCCAGCGCATTCACAGTGTGATGCTTGATCAGCTTCCAAGTCTGTATCAACAATGTTTAGAGCACGGCAGTCAGCGCGATCAAGGCGCAGATCAGACGCCAGAAAGCTCGCCATTGTTCGGTCACCTTCAGTCATTGGTTGAGAGGCGTCAAGCCGTGCAGCAGAGCCTACGCGACGCTAAGTCTACATCAGATTATTCAGCGCTGTCGTTTGTCGAGTGGGCAAGGGTACTAAGCGATTGGTTGACCGCTTGGGGCTGGCGCACTCAAGTTGACGATGCGCAAATGAACTCACTTGAATATCAACTGTTGAACCGCTGGAACGGCGTGCTCGAGGAGTTTGCCAGCTTAGCTTCAGTGCAGACACGTGTTGGTTTGACTCGGGCGCTAGAGTTGTTGCGGCAGCTGACGCAAAATACCGTTTTCCTGCCTAAAGGTGTGGCTGCGCCGTTGGTGATCAGTGGTTTGTTTGAGGCCAGTGGTCGAGAAGTGGATACGTGTATTTTGACTGGCATGCATCAAGACTACCCGTCGCCACCGCGCCACGATGCCTTTATCGCAAATCGGTTTTTGGTCAAGGTGGGGCACCCCAATGCGAATGCTGAAAGTAGCTTTGAGCACACCAAGTCGGTGCTGGACAACTTGCTAGCGTGCTCAGCACATCGAATTATCTCTTATGCGTCAACTAATGAGACGAACCGCGAAATCAGTATGCAGGTGTCGCCTCTATTTCGTAGTCACGTGTTTGTTGCTGCTGAGCCCAGCTCAAATGCTATTGCAAATAAACGCGCACTTGAGCCTTATGTGGACATTCAAGGTCCGGCGTGGTTAGAGCCTGGTCGCGCAAAAGGTGGTTCTAGAATATTTGAAAATCAGTCGAATTGCGCGTTTAAAGCGTTTGTGACTCATCAGTTGGGTTTTTACCGAGATGACGAAGCGGAGTTTGGTTTGGATGGGCTGGATCGAGGTAATATTGTGCACCACTTGCTCGACCGGTTGTGGCAAGTTCTGCAAACCCAAGAAAATTTACTCAGTCTTGATATCGATGCGCGCCGTGAGCTGCTGCGCGACCTGGTCGAGCGCACCATTAACGACGGCTCGCTCAGATTAAGCAATGAGAAGCTAAGTCTGTTAGGACATGAGCGCGCACGTTTAGAAAATCTGCTGTTCGATTGGCTCGACGTTGAGTCGCAACGCCCGACCTCGTTCTCGGTGGTCGAGCGTGAAGAGCAGCGCGAAGGTGAATTTGGTGGTATTTCGTATCGCTATATTATTGACCGGGTCGATTTAACCGCCGATGGGCGGAGCGTTATCATTGACTATAAGACCGGTGCGGTGAATCGCAATGATTGGCTAGGCGAGCGCCTCAAGAGCCCCCAAATGCCGCTCTATGCGTTGGCGTTGGACAAGCAAAAACACACTCCAACGTCAGGGGTAGCCTATGCCTCACTAAAGCCGGGAGAGGCTAAGTTTATCGAATTGTCGGAAACCGGAATCTTTCGTAAAGAAAGCACGGCATCGAAAAAAGTTGCCGACAAGTGGGTGCAAAGTCGAGCCGGTTGGCCTGTGATTTTTACGCGACTCGCCGAAGACTTTCTAGCGGGTTACGCCGCGGTAAATCCGATTGATAAAACCACGTGCCAGTATTGTGAATTACACGCGGTATGCCGAGTTTCGCAATTAAGAGACTATTCAAAAACAGGTCACGCTAACTTGAATCCAGCGAGTGCGCAACCGGCAACAACGCAAACCGCACCGACCGAGTCAGGCAGAGAGCCGTTATGATTAGCGACTTAAGCGCGCGCCAAGCGGCGCTCGACCCCCAGCGCTCTTTTATCGTGCAAGCGCCAGCCGGGTCGGGTAAAACCGGCTTGTTGGTGTACCGCATGTTAACCCTGTTGGCAACGGTCGATGCGCCGCAGCAAGTGCTCGCGATCACGTTTACGCGCAAAGCCACCGCTGAAATGCGCGAACGTTTAGTCGAGTTGCTGAGTCATGCCGAGCAAAATAGGCGTAGCGATGATGCTTTCGAACAACACGGTATTGATTTAGCTCAGGCAGTATTAACGCAAGACCGCAAGCACACATGGCGTTTACTTGATACGCCGCATCAATTACAAGTGTTAACCATTGATTCCTTTTGCGCCAAGCTGACTAGCAGCATGCCGTGGTTGAGCCGGCTTGGTGATCGACCGCAAACCACCGACCAAGCCGAGCAACATTATGCCTCGGCGATTGAGCAATTATTTAACGAGTTTCTCGATCCAAGTTCGGCCCTCATACCATCTCTAAGTGCGGTGATGTTGGAGTTGGATTTTAACTACAACAAAGCGCGCACATTGTTTTCGTCAATGCTCGCCAAGCGCGACCAATGGCTGCGACATCTAGTACACAGTGATTTGAGCGCCATGCGCGAGAGCCTTGAACTGGCGTGGCAGACTATTGCTGATCAACAAGTCAAGGCGTTCAGTAGTCTGTTGCCGCAAGCGACAATCGATGAGCTGGTGGGCTTAGCGGTATATGCAGCACCGAACTTTTTAGGCAAGCACGGACACGCAGGTCATCTGCACTCTTTCTTGGAGTTCCAAGTGGGCGACGCGCTTAGCGTAGAGCACTGGCGTGGGCTTGCAACAATGCTGCTAACCGGCTCGGCACTTAGAAAAAAAGTCGATATACGACAAGGCTTTGAAGCGAAGACAGCCCCCACTAATAGACTGCATGACATGCTCGCTGAGTTTGCCGATGACCCCCTATTATTGGACGCTTTAGTGGAAACGAAAGAATTGCCAGATACGCGTTTTAGTGAGGCGGATTGGCAGCAGATGTTGGCCTTAGAAAAAGTGCTCAAATCGCTTGCCGCCTTATTGCAATTACGTTTCCGAGCCACTGGCGAATGTGATCATAGTGAGGTTACTCAACGCGCCAACCTCGCGTTGCAAGAGCTCGATAAACCAACCGATTTGGGTTTGCGCATGGATCACCACCTACAGCACATTCTGGTCGACGAGTTTCAAGATACCTCGCACGGACAAATCGAATTGCTGAAAAAGCTTACCCTAGGTTGGGGTGCGCGGGAAGCGGAATCTGAGGCTGAGAATCAGCACAAAACGCTATTCTTGGTTGGTGACCCAATGCAATCTATCTATCGTTTTCGCGAGGCGGACGTTAGTTTGTTTTTGCAGGTCACGGATAACGATAATACTGAAATTTTTCCGAATGTCGCTATTCACCCTCTTCGCTTGACCGAGAACTTCCGTTCATCAAATAGCTTAGTGAACTGGTTTAATCGCACTTTCGAACAAAGCTTTCCGAGGCGCGATGACGTGCTTTCAGGTGCAATCACTTACGCTCAGGCGAGCTGCCGAGAAACCGACAATTACGAGTCGTGTGAATACTACTTAGCGAGCAGCAAAGAGCACGAAGCTGAGTTGCTGCTTGATGCGGTCACAGCAGCCATTGAGCAGTTGCCAAGCGCGCAGGACAGAGTCGCAATTTTGGTGCGTGCGCGCTCACAACTCGACTTGGTATTACCGATGTTAGATCAGGCAGGCATTCACTATACTGGCCTTGATATCCAACCGCTTGCAGACCAGCAAGCGGTAATCGATGCATTGGCCCTATGTAAAGCAATTTGCCGAGTTGATGACCGAGTCGCCTGGCTGGCGCTACTGCGCGGTCCTTGGTGCGGTCTGTCCTTATCCGACCTTAAACTATTGGTTGGACGGCAAGATCAGACAGTATGGGCGCAACTACAAAGCCAATCGAGACTGGCTTTAGGGGCGGCCGAGGAAGGTTTAGGCTCGAACCCGCGTTTGCAGCGTTTTATGACTATCATGCAGCGCGCTATGCAGCAATACCAAAAAGTTTCGTTAGCGAGTTTGACTCGCTGGACCTGGGTGTCGTTAGGTGGCCAGGACACCTTATTCGATGCGAATATTGATGATGTTGAGATGGTGTTCACGCTGATTGAGGGTCTAGAGCGCGGTGGTGACTTGACGTCGATGCGAGAGTTGGAAAAAGCCTTAGAGGGTTTGTTTGCCCAGCCGAAAACTTACGCGCTGAACGATGAGCCCAAGGTGATTGTCTCGACCATGCACAAGGCTAAGGGCTTGCAATACCACACCGTGATTTTACCAAGCTTGGCGAGCGCGTCGGCGAACAATGACAAAGAAGTCTTAATGTGGGCCGAAGCGCAAACGGAAAAAGGAAACTCAAGTTTATTGCTTGCGCCGTTTAGCCGTCCAAGTAACGATCAAGGAAAGTCTAAGCAAAATTCGGTAAGCGCACATTATCAGTACCTGCGATATCTAGAGGCTAAGCGCGCTGCTAACGAGTCAGTGCGGCTGATGTATGTAGCCGCCACTCGCGCGGAACAAAAGCTGGTGTTACTCGCGCGCGCGAAGCGCAGCGAAAGCACCGGTGACATTCTTAAGCCAATCAAGAGCAGTTTGCTCGCAACGGTATGGGATGCAGTGCAAGACCAATTCGACGTCATTGATGTGGCTTCTGAGCTGCCCGAGGACAGTGACGACCTACCCCAAACTCTGCTGCGATTGCCGGACGATTATTCACGATCTCATGTTGAGTCAATTGTTTGGGAAGTCCAGCAACAACTCAATAGCGCACCGGACGTACCCGATCGCGAGGAGCTAAAAGAATACGATTGGGCGACCTCGGTCGCCAAGGGCGTTGGTATTATTTTGCACGGCTGGTTGCAACACCGAGGGTCAAAAGCGTTAACGGCGCACATAACACCTGCCTTAGAACATCGTTGGCGTGCCGAATTACTAGAGCTGAGAGTGCCGGTGCAGAAAATAGAGTACGCTTTACAGCGCCTACACACTGCGGTGCGAAATATCCAAACGCATACGCAAGCACACTTCTTGTTTAATGACTATCCAGAACAACAAAATGAGTTTGCCTTGTCTGCGGTCGAACAGGGTAGTGTCAAAACCTATCGTATTGATCGCACCTTTGTTGACGAGCACAACGTTCGCTGGATCGTGGATTATAAAAGCACACCACATGATCAAGGTGACGTCGCGACGTTTGCGCGTGAGCAGGTAGAGGCTCGGCATAAGCCGCAACTGGAAAAGTACGGTAGTTTATTACAGCAACTCGATGAACGACCGATAAAACTCGCTGTATACTTTCCGCTCTTAAAAGAGTTGATTAGTTGGCCTTATGTTGGTGACAACGAGTCTCTGACCACCGAAAATTGAACCTAAATCGAAACTCTAAATATTTAAAACCAAATTCTAAAATATCCAAAATATAAGTAGCATGAAAAAAATAAAACTCGGAAGCAGTGACTTGAGTGTCACCGAAGTGTGCCTAGGCTCGATGACCTGGGGGTTGCAGAACACCCAAGAGCAGGCGTTTGAGCAACTCGATTACGCAGTTGATGTTGGTATTAACTTCATCGACACCGCTGAGATGTATTCAGTGCCACCGAGTAAAGAAAAATTTGGTGCAACCGAAAAGATAATTGGTAACTGGTTTGAAGCGAATCCGGGTAAACGTGAGAATTTAGTTTTAGCCTCGAAAATAGCAGGCAATGGTGTGCCCTGGGTGCGCGATGGCGGCGCAATCACTGGCGCGAGTGTTAAGGCTGCGATCGACGGCTCGTTGCAACGCTTGAAGACCGATTATATTGACCTATATCAATTGCATTGGCCGAATCGAGTAACCCCGCATTTCTCACGCCACTGGCCGGGCCACATAAACCCGCTTGAGACCGATGCCGCGGCAGAAGAAGCTGGCATGTTGGACATACTCAACGCGCTTAATGATGCGATGCAAGACGGTAAGATCCGTCATTGTGGCTTGTCCGATGACACGCCCTGGGGTATCAGCAAGTATCTGCAACTGGCAAAAGATCACGGCCTACCAAAGATGGTTTCGGTTCAAAATGAATTCAGTTTATTGCACCTTAAAGACTGGCCGTATTTAATTGAGAATTGCATTCTTAATGGTGTCGCCTATTTGCCGTGGTCGCCGATAGCCGGCGGTGCACTATCGGGCAAATACGCGAATGGTGCTAAGCCTGAGGGTTGCCGTTGGACGATGTTGCAGCGCAATGGCATATTCCGTGACACTGCGCACTCGCACCAAGCGATAGCGGCGTATCAAGCCATTGCTGACAAGCATGGACTTAGCCTAGTTCAGTTGAGCTTGGCGTGGGTATTCCAATTTACGGGCGTTACCTCTACGATTATTGGTGCGACCTCGATGGCGCAATTAAAAGAGGATCTCAGCGCGTACGATGTCGCCCTTTCAGACGAAATTTTGCAAGAGGTCGGTGCGGTAATCAAACAATACCCGCAACCTTTTTAATCGTGGTCTATGGTTCTTATGGTCACTAATCACGGTTAACCGAGAAACTATCTCTTGGGCCCTTAAATGACGGAGAATAGCGATGCCAAATTATATGATTAGCTACTTAGGCTCGCCGAAGCCTATGAGCCCGCAAGAAGGTCAGCAACACATGGCTGAGTATAAACAGTGGATGGCTTCCTTAGGTGAGTCTTTGCTTAGCCCTGCTAACCCTTTGAAAAACACTCACGTTATTAACTCAGCCGGTGCGCTAAGTGCGGGCAGCGCTACTACTATGTCAGGCTATAGCCTGATTCAGGCCGAGAGCTATGATGCCGCGCTGCTTGTGGTCAGAGATTGCCCTTATCTCAAGGTTGGCGGCTCTTTAGAGTTATCTGAAATAGTTGAGATGTCGATGTGAGCGCGGCAAATTATGTTTGTGTCATACAAGGCTTGATCCGCAATTCGCTACTTTAAGCTATTACTCTATGTCGCTAATTTGATCGGAGTAACTAATGTTATATAAGCCTGTCAAGAAACGCCTTGCCACGCCACCAAGGAGATCGTTTTGGTTGTTTGCAACGGCCACGCTACTATTTAGCGGCTGTGTCACGGGTTCCGAAGAAGGCAAGTTACGCGCGGAGCAAGCCCAAGTCTATTCTCAGATGAACGACCTGCTCAGCGACAAAAGTTGCAGCTCTGCGTCCGATTGTGCGATTACCCCAGTCGGCAGCATGGCATGCGGCGGGCCAGCGAGTTACCTCGCGTATTCGCAGGCAATCGGCAAGGATAAAATAGCCGAGCTCATTCACTTAGCCGAGCGCAGCAAGGAAGTAGACAGTAAGCTTAATGCGCTAAATAAGCTCATGAGTCCTTGTGTCTATCATTCCGCCCCGACTCTGGTGTGTGAGAACAATCAATGCGCAACTCGTTATGAGCCAAACGGGCAACTGGGCGTGCCAATGGGCGTGGAGTAGTAAAAAAACAGCGTGGCAGCTTATCGCTCATTGGGGCATAGCTTTGCGATGATTTGCCACACTATTCTCTTTATGACTTGCCTTTTTATCCAGGTAGAGTACCTAGCCAAAATTGGCTTTATGAAGGCCTAAAGCTGAGTCAGGATTGTTTCAGCATCACTGACTTCATAGCCACCGCCGTTTTCGCCATTAAAATGAGTTACCACGCCATCATCCACAATCATCGAGTAGCGTTGCGAGCGAATACCGCCAAAGTCCCCGGTGTCTAGAACTAAATCCATTGCTTTAGTTAGCGCTGCTCCACCGTCTGCGATCATGTCTAAATGCTCGGCGTTTTGAGCGTCCTGCCATGATTTCATTACAAACGAATCATTAACCGACAGGCACGCGACGGTGTCTACACCTTTCGCGATAATATCGTCATGCTTCACAACAAAGCCAGGCAGGTGGGCTTCTGAGCACGTTGGCGTAAATGCGCCGGGTAACGCAAATAAAACAACTTTCTTGCCAGCGAAATAATCACTTGATGCCACATTATCTTGGCCTTGTTTATTAATTACGGTAATCGTTGCTGCTGGAATCTTGTCGCCTACTTTGATCATGGGGTAACTCCTGTGTCGAGATGGTTAGTCTACAGCTGTTAAATGAACGCGAATTCGAAAGAGCTGTGGTTCAAAATTTGGGGTTTAAGTATAAAGCAGCTCGGCAATTTGGAAATAATAATTAGCAACAAAAAAGGCCCAGCGACGCTGGGCCTTTTTTACTAACTATTTAATGCGCTCAGTTAGGTTCTACTTCCATTGCCTTGTCTTTCATTTTTTCGGCTGACTCGTCTAGCATCTCTTTAGCCTTATCTGTCATTTCTCCTTCTACCGCACCGGCATCTAGCTGGTTTGTTAGCTCGTCGGCTTTGAGCTCAGTCGCTTCAATTTTCATATCTTTAAGTTCGCCAATTGCCTCTTCACCTTTCTCGTGATGGCCTGCGAACGTCGCCGCACTCGCAAGTGTTAGTGATGCGATAAGGAGAGATTTCAAAAAATTTGGTAGTACTGATTTAGTCGATAACATGATCGTTCCTCGATATATTTGAGTAGGTCGGTTCGTAGGGTTTCGGGCACAACATCGATTGTAGGGCAGCGATGTCGCCGATAACAGAAGTCTAGGTTGCTACCTGCAATTGCTCAATCAGCCTTACTCTTCGGTAACGGCTGCCGCTAGTTTATGAACTTTTGGTTAGGTTTTTTGATGGTTTAAACTGCGTAAGCAGTGACGTTAAAATTAGTAAAATACGCCATAATTCACCTCAATCGTTAAACGTAGTCATCATAGCTGGTTACGTTTTGTTAATGCTACGCGCCGTTTAACCTTAAATTTAGAGAGTTAAAACTTGATGAATTCTCGCACTGTCGACTTAGAGCCAGAATGGCTAAACCACTTGCAGCAAGAATTTGATGCTGACTATATGCAAACCTTATCTGCATTTTTGCGCAGTGAACTCGCGAGCGGCAAGACGATCTACCCTGCGGCGCACAATATCTTTACTGCGTTAAATAAAACGCCGCTCAGTCAGGTGCGAGTTGTAATTCTAGGACAAGACCCATATCACGGTCTGGACCAAGCGCATGGTCTCAGTTTTAGTGTGTTACCGGGCGAGCGCGTTCCCCCATCGTTAAAAAATATATACAAAGAACTGCATAACGACCTTGGTCTAGATATTCCAGCGCACGGACATTTACAGGCCTGGGCCGATCAAGGTGTCTTGCTGCTTAATTCAGTGTTGACGGTAGAGAAGGCGCAAGCGGGCAGTCATCAAGGCAAAGGCTGGGAGCGTTTCACTGACCAAGTTATAAGTGTGATAAACCGCGAATGCGCTGGCGTGGCTTTCTTGCTTTGGGGAGCATACGCGCAGAAAAAGGGCCAAGCGATCGATGCTAACAAGCACCTAGTGTTGAGCGCACCTCACCCATCACCACTCTCGGCGCACAGGGGCTTTCTTGGATGCGGTCATTTCTCCCAAACCAACGAATACTTGCTTGCGAACGGCTATCGCGCCATTGATTGGCAAGTTTAGCCGTTCAGATATTTCGAAACAGTTTACGTTTAGATGAGGAAAATATTGCACATCGATATGGATGCCTTTTATGCGTCGGTCGAGCAACGTGACTTCCCTGAGCTGCGCGGTCAACCGGTGATTGTTGGGGGGCGGCCGGAGAGTCGAGGTGTCGTAGCGGCGTGTAGCTATGAGGCGAGAGCTTTCGGCGTACACTCGGCTATGCCGTCATCTCAAGCAGTGAAGCTGTGTAAGAATGCAGTGTTTATGCCTCCGCGTTTTGACGCATATCGTGCGGCTTCGCAGGGCATTCACGAGGTGTTTAAGCGTTTTACTGCAATGATTGAGCCCTTGTCACTAGACGAGGCTTACTTAGATGTTACCGAAAGTGCGTTAACGCACGGTTCGGCAACTGAGGTCGCGGCTCTGATCAAGCAGCAAATAAAAGATGAGGTCGACCTAACCGCTTCGGCAGGTGTGTCCTACAATAAATTTCTAGCTAAGATTGCCTCGGACATGGATAAGCCTGATGGTATATATGTGATTAGACCTGAGGTCGCGGAAGCGTTTATTGAGCAGCTTGAGATTCGTAAATTCTATGGTGTTGGAAAAGTGACCGAAAAGAAAATGCACGCACTGGGGATTTTCACCGGCGCAGATTTGAAGCAGCTGAGCGAAGTCGAGTTGCAAACCGAATTTGGGTCCTCGGGCGCGTATTACTATCGAGTCGCGCGTGGCATCGATGACCGTCCAGTTAAAGCCTTTAGCAAGCGCAAGTCGATTGGTAAAGAAACCACCTTTGATGGCAATATCGTCAATAAAGCGGTTATTTGGCAAACGCTGCTTGGAATCGCTGAGCGCCTTGAGGCGGTGCTCGACGATAAAAAAATGTTGGCTCGCACCATTACGCTTAAAATCAAGTACTCTGACTTCGAATTGAACACCCGCAGTAAAACCGACGCTAATGGATTTATAAGTAAGCAGCAGATGACGGCCGCCTTGCCTGAATTACTGCGTAAAACCGAGGTCGGTAGACGGCCCATTCGATTGATCGGAGTCATCCTCGCGAATCTGTATCAAATAGACGAAATGCCCGATAAAAAATCAAACAACCCTGTACAAGAGCATCCGCAACTTGGCCTATTTTAAGACTCGTTCTAGAACGTAACGGCCGCCGCTCAATTAAGAAGTAGTGTTGTGTCGCTGTGCCGCACACCCGTAATTGGGATTTTCTATAGGGTGGTTGGCTATTGAGGCTTTAGACTCGGTGGTGGAAGTATTCGCAAAGGATGTTTTCTTTATCTGGCCAGTAAACTACGCTTACCTGTTCATGCGAACTTTGTAAGTCACAACGCGGCTGCACCCCAAGAATGCATTCCATTAAGGCCTGCTTGCGCATTTGCTTGGATGGCTCTTTTTAGGTCCGGCGTATTCTAAAATTAGGCTCAGTCTGAAACTAAATAGTTTGTTAGCTTTTTAGCTTACTGTTGGAAAGTTGCTAAACTCCGTGAATGGTTGGAGACATGCCTTTAAAATTTGTGCCGTCGTTAAAAAACGGTTTAACGAGCTGGTTGATATGAGTGACAAACAAAAAATGGTTGTCGCAATTTCGTCGCGTGCTCTTTTCGACCTCGAAGAAAGTCACCATATCTTTATGAAAGAGGGTGTAGAGGCGTATTGTCGTTACCAAATAGAACGAGAAGGCGAGGTTTTACAGCCTGGTTTTGCATTTCCGTTAGTGCAGAAGTTACTTAATTTAAATCAGCTCGGAGTTCCTCGTGAACGCGTCGAAGTGGTGCTGCTGTCGCGCAATAGCGCAGATACCGGGCTGCGGGTGTTTAACTCCATACAAGAGCACGACCTGCCGATTACACGCGCCGCGTTCACCAACGGAAGCAGCCCATTTAAATACGTAGAGCCGTTTGGTGCTGACGTGTTTTTATCGACTGATCCTGATGATGTTGCCAGCACCCTAGAGGCGGGTTTTGCTGCCGCGACGATGCTGCCATCCAATAGCAAAAAATTTAAAGACAGCCAAGATAAGTTGTGTATTGCCTTTGACGGAGACGCGGTTGTGTTCTCTGATGAGGCTGAACAAGTATACAAGTCCAAAGGCCTTATCGAGTTCGCGAAGCATGAGGTGAATGCCGCACGTAAACCCTTACCTGGTGGCCCGTTCAGAAATATGTTGTCCGCTTTGCACCGAATTCAGTCGGAATTTCCGGCCGATGAATCGCCGGTTAGAACTGCGATCGTAACGGCTCGATCTGCCCCGGCGCATGAGCGCGTAATTCGAACCTTAAGAGCGTGGGACATCCGCATAGATGAAGCCATATTTTTAGGCGGCTTACCAAAAGGTGAATTTTTAAGAACCTTTGGGGCCGATATCTTTTTTGATGATCAAGAGGGTCATTGTGACTCGGCTAGGCAACATGTGCCAACCGGGCACGTGCCTAATGGCGTAGCGAACAATAGATGATTGGGTAAACCACTAATAAAAATACAAGTAGTACACCGCCCGAGTTAGGTGTCTTGAGATACACAGGCCTCAGGTAATAGAAGATAGGTGTCGTCGGTTAATAGCAAAAGAAAGCCGCGGCAAAACAAAAGAGTAAGAGAAAAAACTAATAATGAAGCGACTAACGACAGCACTGTTGATCAGTGCAGCTTTGATGGCGACGTTGCCAAAACCTGCCGCTGCGACGCTACCACTTGAAGTAGATGGGCAGCGTCTACCCTCGCTTGCGCCGATGGTAGAGCGGGTCCAAGACTCTTTAGTGCGAATTGGCGTGAAAGCCCGTGTATCGAGTCGCCGCGACCCATTTGATGATCCGTTTTTCCGTCGTTTCTTTGATCAACGTCGCACGTCGAGTAAGGTGCGTGATGTGTACACAGTCGGCGTCGTAGTCGATAGCGAACAGGGGCTAATCCTTACCAACGAACACTCTGTGCGGTCGGTCAGCAAAGTTAATGTCAGCTTGAGCGATGGGCGCATGATTGAGGGTGACGTTATTGGCTCAGACCCAACGTCTGACGTCGCCGTTATAAAAGTGAATGCGGCCGGTTTGAGCGCGATAGATATTGCTAACTCAGATGACCTCCGAGTCGGTGATTTTGTGGTTTCAGTTGGAGATCCGTTGGGTGATGAAAATACCTTGGCGACCGGCATTGTGAGCGCGCTGGCTAAACTCAATAGTGCGCAAGTTCATCAGAATTTTATTCGTAGCGATGCGGCAACGGGCCCTGGGGTGCTGGTTAATTTAAATGGCGAACTGGTTGGTTTAAATATTGCTAAGTCCGCACAAACCGCGGGCAGTTTGCGTATCGGTTTTTCGACGCCGGTGAACACGGTTATGCGCGTTCAGCAGCAGTTGGTTAAATACGGTGCGCCGCAACGCGGTTTTTTAGCGGTACAAGTTCAAGATTTGACGCCTGATTTAGCCAATGCGTTTAACATCACTCAGGCGGGTGGCGCGGTGATCACCAGCGTGTCCGAGGGTTCCAGTGCAGATGACGCAGGCATTGAGGTTGGCGACGTAATTTTGCGCGCAGGGTCTCAATCGATTGGTCGCAGTAATGACTTGCGTAGCATTATTAGTCAACAGTTCGCGGGCGACACCTTGGCGATGACGGTTGCCAGACAAGGCAACCGGCTCAGCTTGCAGCCGGTTTTAGAGTCAGCGACTAAGGCCTCGAAACGCGGCACGATGATTCATCATCAACTTGAGGGTGCCACTTTCAAAGAGCGTGATACGCGACAGGTCAGTACCAATCAAGAAGACGGTGTGTTGGTAAGTCAGGTTAAGTCTGGCAGTGTGGCCTGGGAGCACGGTGTCCGTGAAAACGACCTAATTGTGTCTGCAAACCGAAAGTCGGTTAACGATTTGGCCTCATTAAGAGCTGCGATTGAAGGCAAGGATGTATTGATGCTCAATATTGTGCGCGGTAATGGCGCGCTATTTTTGCTGCTGCAATAAGTGTATTTGCCGCGGTTTTTTGCGCCTCTGAAAATTCGCCTGTAGCTCACCCGGTGATGGGTCTTGCAACTCTTCGTTGCTGCTACGGCGCAGTCAGCTATAATCTCAGCGAAATAACATTACATTTTTCGATTTAATCATGACTGACTACGTGATCGCGCCCTCTATTCTGTCCGCTAATTTCGCCAAATTGGGTGAAGAAGTTGATAATGTACTCGCTGCTGGTGCGGATTGGGTGCACTTTGATGTGATGGATAATCACTACGTGCCCAACTTAACGATCGGGCCGATGGTATGCAAGGCGCTAAGAGACCACGGTGTGAGTGCCCCTATTGACGTGCATTTAATGGTCGAACCAGTGGATAGGATCATTCCTGATTTTGCGCAAGCGGGCGCAACCACCATCACTTTTCACCCTGAAGCCAGTAAGCATGTAGACCGCAGCTTGCAATTGATTCAAGCCGAAGGCTGTAAAGCTGGCTTGGTGTTTAACCCTGCGACGCCGCTGTCTGTTTTGGAGTGGGCTATTGATAAAGTTGATATGATTTTGTTGATGTCGGTCAATCCAGGCTTTGGCGGCCAATCGTTCATTCCCTATATAAAAGATAAGATCGTTGAAGCGAAAAAAATAATTGATGCCAGCGGTCGAGACATTCGCCTAGAGGTGGATGGTGGTGTTAAAGCAAGTAACATTGGTGAGCTAGCGGCACTTGGGGCAGACACCTTTGTGGCTGGTTCGGCGATCTTTAATCAAGATGATTATGCTCAGGTGATTGACGCAATGCGTAAAAATATCGCCGAGGCTACGAATTAGGGGCTTGACCTGAACGCGTCGTCGCGTAATCATACACCCCTGAGGACTAAACCCTCATTTTTAATTATGCAATATTACTTGGTACAAAAATCTGATTTGAGTTGGCGCCGCTGGCGCTGATCTTTTTGTGGGCGCTCAATACCAGAGGGTCCGCGCAGACTTTTTTTTGTAACCGCAGCTAATTTCCTGATAACTCCGCTGCAATTTAATGAGTAATTGTTGCCATGCCTTTTTCTTCTCAATCCGAATTTGATGCCTTTGTTGCGCCATTGCGTGAGCAAGGCTTCAGTCATGTGCCCGTGGTACGTGAAACCCTTGCTGATCTCGATACACCGGTTAGCACCTATCTAAAACTCGCGTCTCAGCCTTATACCTATTTATTTGAGTCGGTACAGGGTGGTGACAAATGGGGGCGATATTCTATTATCGGCCTGCCCTGTGCTACCGTTTATCGCTTTTTTGGTAACGAGCTGACGGTTGAGCAAGATGGTGTGATCTGTGAAACTGTCGAGGTAGAAGATCCGCTCGATAAAGTTCGAGAACTACAGGCTCAATATAGAGTAGCAGAGTATGATGGTCTGCCAGAAATGCTTGGCGGCTTGGTTGGTTATTTTGGCTATGAAATCATTGGCTATATCGAACCGCGCTTGGCGTTTGAGAACAAGGCTGACGCCTTAGGGTCGCCGGATGTCATGTTGATGGTATCCAAAGATGTTTTAGTATTCGATAACCTTTCTGGACGTATTTTCATGGTGACCTTAGCGAGTCTTGATGACGCTGACGCTTACCAGAAAGCGCAAACGCATCTTGACTCCTGTGTGGCCGGGCTTGCTTCGAATTTTGCTGCACCAAGCCCCCACCATTCCGATGCGGTGGTTGCTGAGGGTGACTACGACTTCCATTTTGAACAAACTGATTTCGAAGCCGCAGTGGAGCACTGTCGCGACTATATTCGCGACGGTGATATTATGCAGGTGGTGTTGTCGCAGCGCCTGTCTACTGCCTATGCTGGGCAGTCTATTGATTTATATCGAGCATTGCGCACCATAAACCCGTCGCCTTATATGTATTTTCTAGACATGGGTGGCTTTGAAATTGTTGGCTCGTCGCCGGAAATTTTAGTGCGTGTTCAAGACGATACCGTCACGGTTCGACCCATTGCCGGTACTCGTAAACGCGGCGTGACCCCAGAGCAGGATGTCGAACTAGAAGCCGAGCTATTGACTGATGAAAAAGAGTTGGCTGAGCATTTAATGCTGATAGACCTTGGGCGTAACGACGTCGGTCGTATCGCGGCTATAGGCTCGGTGCAATTGACCGAGCGCATGATTGTCGAACGCTATTCACACGTAATGCATATTGTTTCGAATGTCGACGGTAAAATTCGCCCTGAATTTGATGCGATTGATGTGTTGAAAGCAACGTTTCCGGCGGGGACCGTCAGTGGTGCGCCGAAGATTCGAGCCATGGAGATTATTCATGAACTCGAGCCAATTAAGCGAGGAATATATTCTGGGGCTGTCGGTTATTTAGGTTGGAATGGTAATATGGACACCGCTATCGCGATTCGTACGGCGGTTATCAAAGACGGAGTTGTCAATGTGCAAGCGGGTGCCGGAGTCGTTGCAGATTCAATCCCTAAATATGAATGGAAAGAAACCTTAAACAAGGCTCGCGTGATGGTCAAAGCCGTTGAAATGGCGAGCACAGGTTTGGGCCTTTCGGCTACTGCCACATCACCAAAAAATTAGGAGGTTGCTATGTTAGTAATGATTGATAACTATGATTCGTTTACCTACAACCTCGTGCAATATCTTGGCGAGTTGGGTGAAGAAGTTCGAACTTTTCGTAACGACGAAATAACGATTAATGATATTGAGGCAATGCGCCCCGATCGTATTATGCTTTCGCCAGGCCCATGCACTCCGAATGAAGCGGGTATTTCGCTGTCGGTGATTGAGCACTTTAAAGGTTTGGTGCCGCTAATGGGTGTTTGTCTTGGCCATCAAAGTATTGGTCAAGCGTTTGGCGGAAAAATTGTGCACGCAAAACATATTATGCACGGCAAAACGTCCTCAATTCGGCATCGTAACCAAGGTGTTTTCAAAGGTCTCAACAACCCATTTACGGTGACGCGTTACCACTCATTGGTGGTCGAAGAAAAGACATTGCCACATTGTCTAGAAGTTACCGCGTGGACCGACGAAGGTGAAATTATGGGCTTGCGACATCGCGAATTCGCGGTCGAAGGTGTGCAGTTTCATCCTGAGTCTATCCTG
>CALIVT010000001.1 GCA_938048185.1 uncultured Arenicella sp. | reverse complement strand
CAAATACGTACCGCCCGTTGCCGCGAGGTCAATCGACGTAATCGCCAAACCACTCGCGTCGACCGTGACCGGCGCACCGTTCGCATCTAACAAAGTTACCATGCCGCTGGTGATTGGTAACTCTCCAACGTCTTGCCGCCCATTACCATTACTGTCTATCCAAACAACGCTACCAATTGAAACGGGGGTGTAGAAGCCAAAGTCAACGGTCATGTCGCCGTCTTGATCGCGACTGCCAGCAAAGGCATCGTCATCGTCTTGCGCAGCATTGGTGCCGCCTTCATTGCCTAGCGCGCCAGTAGGTTCTTCCCCGCGTGCCAGATTAATATCGGGGCTTTGTACTGGCGCACCGGCGACAGTTTGTTGGCCATTGTCATCGCCGTCGGTGCGATTGTCAGCAACACTAGTAGCGATATCGGTACTCGAGGTGTTTGCAGTAGTCGGCGGTGTAGGAATGTAAACGAAGTAATCGCCAGGCGCTAAGCCGGTAAATAAATAGTCTCCATCCGTATCCGTGATGTCCGTCGCAACGGGGTTAGTACCCGGGTCTGTCGGATCATCGCCGGCATTGAATATTTGCACTTCAACGCCTTGAATGCCGAGTTCCGTCGCATCCTGTAAAGCGTTATTGTTATTGTCTAGAAAAACCGTGCTACCCAAGCTAACGCAATTGACTTGCACGGACACATCGTTTGACCGAATGGGCAAAAGAATAGAGGTAGTGCGCGCACCAAAGGTGTTAGTCCATACGTTGTCGCATTGCGCGCCTTCGGTATCTAGCTCCAGGCGCACGCTGGCGGTTTGATCTGGCTCTAAGCCGATGCCACCGTCGAGCAGCACATACACGGCCGTAATATCATCATTAGTTGCCGGGCAATCGGCGTTCGCGCCAACGCCGTTTTGTACTGTGCCGGGTGTGCCGGCGTCTAATGTGGCGTCGCACCAAGTATTGTCGGCCAGTGTGCGTGCAGGGTCACGAGACACAGACGACGGTGCATCGCCAGTTACCCAAGTTACTAAAGTCGAACCTGTCGGAATACTGTTAGCGGTAACGCCAACAAAAGACACTGTGCCGTTAAAATCCGATGCCGGTGTGCGCCCATCGCCGTTGGTGGGCGTAGAACCCGTTTGGTTAGGCGTATTCGACGCTGTTTCAGGGTCAGCTCCATCACCGCCGCCGGTGGTGAACGGAAAGACATCAACGAACTCAATTTGTGGTAAAGCAGTATTACCTTCGTTTTCTATGGTTAGATCGAAGGTTACATTGCCATCTAAATCGATTTGCTGGCAGCGTGCTTGCCATTCAACCAAGGTGCCACTGAACCCGGTTGGAATCACGTCGCAAGTGCCTTGCTGAGTTGGTAGAATTTTAGCGATCACCGCTTCATCTGCTGGTAAAGGCATATAGGCGAAAGCGCTGGAAGTAACTCGTCGCGTCGATCGAACAATAGTTGTGAAATCACTGAAATTATTGATGCTTGGATCCCATGGCCCAATCTCTGTAGATCTTAGGTCGCCCGTATTTGGCAGTACGGTGCGCGAACCTAGGTCGGCAATACCTCCGGTTAGCCGAACTTCAAATCGAATCTCGTCCGACCAGCCGCCTGGTAATCCGGGCGGTAAAGTGCCTGGATTAGCCGGGTTAAATGCAGATAAACGACAGAAAATTTGCCCGCCTGTGGCGGCACCACTGTGCGTACAATCTGGGGTGCCTGGCGTAGAAGGTTGCTGGGTGAACTGCACAAACTCAAAACGCGAATCCAGATTATCGCGCAAGGTCACATCGGTGAGGGCTTCTTGGTTCGAGCCAGTAACGCTAGGCCTTAATATGAATTCTACTATTTGGCCATTGTCGACTATGTCGTTTATACCATCACGATTTTCTTTAATTAAATTGAGTTGCGCTGCAACTATTCTGACGAGGGTTCCAGACGCTTGATTTAGAACAGGGACCCCACCAGGCATAAAACCGTTCTGGGCGGATCTGTCGTCCCAATCAACAGCGTCTGTGATGTCAGTAGAGTCACTACCATCATCAACAAAGGTGTTATTACACCAACCTGTAGCGCTCTCAAGATTCGTATTAGTATTGGCTGTCCATGCTGGGCCATTTATTGGCCGACAGCTGTCATTGTTGCCGCCGTCACCAGGAAATCGCTCAAGATTGGGTGCACCAGTAGCGGGGTCTATTTGACCGAAGGCGTGGCCCTGTAAAGCGAATAATTCTTGATTAACCGCCTGAGCAGTGTTATCGGTTTTAACTTGCGCTTGTAAGAAGACCTGAATACCGCTGGTGCGATGTTGAAACAGACTACTAATGGGCGTGGATAGTCCGCGGTAGTTACCATGTTCTACGCGCTCGGAGGTTCTAACACGCATCCGCGTAATACCGTCAAAGCGGCCGTCGCCATCAGGATCAAATATGGTTGCAAGGTTAGGATCATCCGACGCCACCCAGCCTGCAGGGCCAGCATCTAAGTTATTACACGTTAAGCCGTCATCAGCCGTACCAAACGGCCCTGTTCCAAGACCATTGATGGTCTCGAGTGGAGCATTAGTGAATTCGATTATAGGCACCACATTATCAGGGTCTGGAAAAATCGATGAAGAAATGGTGCCGCCATTGCTTCCAGTCATCGCTCCATAATAAGCGTGAGCCAATGGTCCTGAGTTAGAAGTTTCAGTTTGCACTGATACGATATCAGCTAACCTATTTGTGTTGGTAGGTCGTCCAGGAACTATTTCTGTAATCGGAATATCTGCGAACGGAACAAGATCATAGTGCGTATTGTCAAACGCTGTACACCCATATAAAAATCCATCTGTGCCATTATCATCGTTTGGTTCATGCGAACCCAGCATAGAATGTATCGTAACACGTGAACCGCGTGCGACTGTGCCGATTAAATCAAGGCCACCTTGACTGTGCCGCCCCGCGTTTGTTCCGGGGAGTACTGCACCAGTACCACCCGCGCTGGTTGGGCGGAAATCATACGATAGTCTGGGCTCATTATTGCCGCCAGCTGTTTCTAACGTAGTTACATTCAATCTCAAAGGTCCAGGACGAAAACGAATGTCATGGCTAAACACAAGGTTGCCAGGTGTTGGTGTTGGAATTGCACCTAAAGCAGCCAATGCTGAATTGTTTGACGAAGCTCCAGCTCCATTAGGGCCACTGGTACCTTCAACGGTTGGTTCGACAGGAGCGCCCGCACCCTGCGTCGCGGTAACTGGAGTATTACCGTCTTCGGCACTGATAGAATTAAAAAATTGTGCACTTACACCATTAACATTCGCGAGGTCGTTAATCTCTTCCTGTATCTCTGCCTCGGGTACCCAAATGGCAATTTGGCCAGCCAATATCATCGGCGCTTCTGGATCATTAGCAGCACCGCTTGATAAGGTCGGCGGAAATGGTCTTGAAGCGAAATTTTCAACTTCTATACGAACCACATTATAACCAGCCGCAGTACTACTAGCTGCGTCTGCAGCACAAGTCCATAAAGCATTACCACCACCAAAGCCTGCACCGGCCGCTGGTGCAGCCACAAAGTCGCCGCTACCGCCATAAAAACCACAAGCATCGCCAGCAAAATCTGAACCATCGGCTACTTCAGCCGCGTCTAACTCGGCCTGAGTCGCGAGTCGTGCCATGTCTGCGGCAGGTTCGACTTCTGCATCAGGGGTAAAACTCCACATGTGATCATAAAAGGTCACTGGCCCCACTGGGCCGCCTGTTGAGTGAGCCGTATCATTAATAGGCCCCACACCTCTGACTGGTGTCACAGCTTGAGAAAAATCTAGAACGGATATCGGATACAAAAATACACGACCTTGCTGACCACCATTACCGACAACTGTACTTGAGACAATGGGTGCATTTTTAATGATGTCAGTGCGTGTTAGTTCTGAAACCGTAAGTTGCTGATCGATATCGTCAGTTACACCGACGGTATCGGCCGTGGTAAGCAAGGTTGCTGGCGCCCCAAAGGTGGTGTTGTCATTAACCTCGAGCAAGGTTGCAACAGGGCGAATGACGCCATTAGAACCTTCGCTTTGATCGCCCAAGTCGCACACAAAGGTTCGGTTGCTGTTTGAGAAAGCAATAGCAGAACAGCCGGCAAAGGTACCGGAATCATCGGTTGTCCATTGTGCATCTAGCGTGGACGGCAAATCGACCCTGATTTGCACATTGGTGGCATCGGCCTCGTTGATGTTCCAGTCAATCCTGAAAGCAAATTGATCGTATGTTCTGACAACAAGATTATTAGCGCTTGCGTCTAAACCGGAAGTGTGTGGTTCGGGTGCGGTGCCGGAAGGGGTAGTAGAGCCCAATGGGTCGGTATCAAACGTTGGCGTACCGTCGAACAACACGGAAATTTGCACCTCGTTGCGCGACTGAGCATGTGCACTTAGGGCTATCGAAGATGCGATCACAAAGACCAGCACCAACGCAGACCGTTTCAGCAACTCAGTTGAAATTCCAGAGCGCGAAGATAGAATCCCCCCACCCAATAAGAGAGATTCTCTAGATATTATTTTCAAAACAAATGTCCCCGGTAAAGCCAACCCGATTAGCTTACAACCGCAATAACCAATAAGTGATTATTACCCAATACTTTATTCTTATATTCGCTGCCAATGAAACTTGAATGACATGAAAAGTTCGACGACAAATGCCGAAGAGCAAGGCACATCGCTCTTGTGTCATAACCGTATTAAACCTGCGAGAGCACCCAACTAAACACACTTTTAAAGAGCAATAAGCTCGGCACCCACTCCATCGTAGATCACTCCAGATAACAGCGTCACATCACTATACATCAATTAAGATCCATCTGCCCTTCTTTCCCTTAAGCCAATTGTAAATTTCCTAAAAATTAACGAGTTAGAAGCCTTCAAAGCGTGACTTCGATAACATAACGCAAATACTACGACATCATTTTTAACGGCAACCTTAGCGAATTGATTACCTTTAACGCTGCCTTTTGATTAAGGTAAATGCTATAAAAATAACGTATTTAAATGTGTCATTGTAGGCTTCTTGTTTGCGACTAATTGTTGCTTGTTGTGGCGAGTCAAATCTATTTCACCTTAGACCTTAATGGCCTATAGCGCCTTGCTTGACGCCAGATAATTATATTGCCGACCACCGCCGGTAAGACCCACGGAATAATCACGGTGTAACCCGTCAAAACGTCAGCAAAGACACGGTTTGCACCAAACACAAAAAATGCAGTATGAGAACCAATGCCAGCGCCGATAATACTGGTTAAGTGAGCAACAATTTGATCGCCTCGTGTTACCGACTTACGTAAGCTAAACCGTAAATTCACACCGGCAGTGACGATACACAAGGTTGCGAACAGGTAGAACAATACGCTCATTGGCGAACTGCCGGTCGCAACAATGGCCAACCAGCCGCCCACAAACATTAAGCCAAGGTTTATTAACAGGTTATCTGCGCGACGCATCAACGCGTGATTACCTTTAGCACGCACAGCTTGCAGCCCATTTCTTACACCGACGATTACGAGCACCGAAATCGCCAATAAAAACAATCCAGTGTCTCTAACGCTAGCAAGTACCTTGACACGCTCTTCAGGTGTAAACGCGTGGTCGCCATACTTGAAGCCGATGGGGTCAAGCATGAGCATGAGCGAAAGAGCAAGCGCGCTAAAACCAACCGCATACATCGCTTTTGCGAACCAATGCCCACTGCGCACATGCAGTGCGCCTCCCTTTTTTGCAAACACGGGCACCCAAAAAAGTATCAGTGAAACAAACCCTATTCCAATGTGAAACAATAATAAACTTTTATAAATAAGCAGCATGACAACCTCCGTAACGAGTGAAGCTGCATACTAGTTACGGTGCGCGTATAGCGTAAGTGCGAAAAGTCACGATTCAAAATCATGACTTTTGGCCTATATGCAAAAATATGAAATACGCAATAATAGACGCATGAGAAATCAAATTGCTTTTTATCAGCACCTTGGTGCTGTCGCAACCGCACTGCTTGTCGCATCTATAAGCGCATGGGTCTTATGGAACAGCACATTGTTGTTGGAAGCTATGATCTGGCAAGCACTGATTTTGGGTCTGATCTATCTAATTTCCAAGCCCGCACGTCAGGACTTTAAACCCGGTTTGAGTCGCATTGCTTTTTTCGCATTGTTGCCAATGATCTACGTGTTAAGTTGGCGGGTGCCGCTGGATCTGTTCTTTATCTACTCTATTGTTTGGATTGCTTGCGTGCCGAACCACCTACCTAAGTCGCGCGCTTGGTGGAGTTTAGCGTTAGTTATTGCCGGCTGGTACACAATCAGGCTGACACTGTTAAACAACGATGAAGCACTCCCAAAAACGTTGCTGGAGGGAACCTTTCATATGTTTGCTCTTATCAGTGCAATCGCGGCAAAAGAGTCAACACTGGCGAACGAAAAGACACAGCTACTCAATAGAGAATTGTTAGCGACACAACACCTGTTAAGCGAGGCGTCGCGCGACCGCGAACGCACACGCATCGCACGAGATTTGCACGACCTTTTAGGCCACCACCTCACGGCTTTGACCATCAATTTACAAGTCGCAGGGCGACTTAGCAACGGAGACGCCAAAGCCAAGGTTGACCAATGTCACGCGCTGTCTAAACTACTACTCAGTGACGTCCGTGAGGCTGTTTCCAGACTGCGAGAGATGCCGATAGTAAATCTGAAAGGCCTGCTAGGAATAGCGGTCAAAGATCTACCTCAAATCGAGGTTTCATTGGATATCGATGAGCAGTTACAAGTAAGCGATGTCGACACAGCCGACGCGTTCTTAAAGTTTGTACAAGAAGCCACGACCAACACCTTAAAACATAGTAAAGCGACGCTTGCGGTTATCGCCGCGCGTATCAAAGACGACCAAATTGTAGTTCGTTACTCCGACGATGGCGGTGGTTGCAGTACCCTAATCCCGGGCAATGGCATCACCGGAATGCAAGAACGTTTTACGCGCTTAGGCGGTAACATAGACATCCAATGCCAACCTCACTTTGCACTGCGTGCCACCGCGCCGATAACAACTTGAGATGGCCATTAAGGTAGCGATTATTGACGACCAAACGCTAGTGCGAAGCGGTATTAGCAGCCTGCTCAGCTTGTCAGACGAGGTGACGGTTATCGCCCAGGGCGAGGATGGCGACACAGCTGTCGCGCTGGCAACTGAGCTCAACCCCGATATATTTTTGATGGACCTGCGCATGCCACGAATGAACGGCATTGAAGCGATTAAACACTTACGCCGCAACAACATTGATACGCGCGTCATTATTCTGACCACATTTGACGATCATGAACTCGTCTTAGAAGGTCTAAAAGCAGGCGCGCAAGGTTACCTATTAAAGGACGTGTCGCTAGAAAACTTAGTTGCGGCTATCAAGTCTGTGGTTAGCGGCGAAACGATTGTGCAGCCAGCGCTGACCGACACGTTAATTCGCAGCTTAGGCGCACACCAGGGTAACTTCGATTCACTGCCCGACCCGCAAGCGCTGTCGCCAAAAGAGACCGAGGTACTACGTTTTGTCGCAAGCGGTTACAGCAATAAAGAAATTTCGTTAGCACTGCACAAATCCGAAGGAACCATTAAGAACCACGTCTCCAACGTGCTCGCGAAACTAGGCGTGCGGGATCGAACCCGTGCGGTGCTTAGAGCACTCGAGATCGGCTTAATCTGACCCACCCGACTCAAGCGAGCAAACCTTGTATACGTTGCTGCAACGGTGGGATCACCTCGGCTTCGAACCAATCATTCTTCGTAAGCCAAATATTATTACGCGGGCTCGGATGCGGTATGGGTAAGTGATGCGGCCAATGATTTTTCCAGGCTTTCACGGTATTGGTGAGGCTTTGTTTTTTCAGCTCGGGTAAATGCCAGTTTATCGCGTATCGACCAACTAATAAGGTGAGCTCGATATTCGGCATCATCGCTAACAATTGGGCTCGCCAAAGCACCGCGCACTCTGCTCGCGGCGGCAGGTCTCCCGACGTACCCTTACCCGGATAACAGAAACCCATGGGCAAAATAGCGACCTTCTCTGGGTCGTAGAAAATATCCTTATCGACACCCATCCAAGCCCTCAGTCGAGCGCCGCTGGGGTCATCGAACGGAGTGCCGGAGGCGTGAACACGTGACCCAGGCGCTTGACCTGCAATCAAAACCTTGGCCCTCGCGCCGACTTGCAGCACGGGCCGCACACCGTGTGGCAAATGCGCGAGACAATGCGTACATGACTTTACGTTAACCAGCATCTGCTTGATAGAAACATTTATTGAACTCATAAAGTCACCTTGCTAAAGCAAACGAATACCCAGCTCATCGTCCACGAATTTAATACAGAATAGTCAGTTAACAGAAGTCGTGTGAAGTGGCAGTAAAACACGGTTATGATATATTGCTATATCATTACCTCTTTTATTGATTCGGGTTCGCGCTCGCGGATGGGCTCAAAAAAAGAGAAGCGCCGTTTAATCCACACAAATACACAACGAGCATTATGAGACAAAAATTAACGCTAATCACGGCCTTAGTTGGTGCACACGCGGTTCTATTCGCTTCATTTTCAAGCGTTAATGCCACTGCTCAAGACAATACTATAACGTCTGAAGCACAACTCAAACTTGGTAAGCTTGCGTTTATTCGTTGCCAAGCATGCCATACCTTAGACGCAGAGGGCGAACATCGCACTGGCCCCAACCTCTACGGTTTGTTCGGTGCGACAGCCGGAGAAAAAGCAGGTTTTGACTATTCTGACGCGCTAAAAAAGTCACAAATCAAGTGGAGCGCCAAGAGTCTACGAGCTTGGCTTAAATCACCATCGGACTATCTACCGGGAAACAAAATGGCGTTTAGTGGTGTGCCGTCTGACAAGGAGATGGCCGCACTCATTAACTATCTTAAAGTTAATACGAAGAAAAACTAGTCTAGGGTAAAAATTGTGAAACAGATCAATCGTCGCCAGTTTATCAAAGCCAGCAGCGGCATCATTGCCTCGGGATCAGCACCGGCAGTGCATGCTAAAGGCAAAAAATCTGAATACGACGCAATCGTCATTGGCGCTGGTTTATCTGGCTTACACGCCGCCATGTTACTTGAAGAAAATGATCTGAATGTTTTGGTTTTAGAAGGTCGCGAAAGACTTGGCGGGCGGGTCTATACGCTAATGCATGTCCCCGGCAAACCCGAAGCAGCCGGAGAGTGGATTGGCGGCAACTACGCGAGAATGATAGCGACGTGCCGCAAGCTTGGAATGGAGTTTTGGGTGCCTGAGCAAGGTGGCCCCGACCGTGGTTGGGCGTATGATATTCAAGGCGAGTTTATCGATGCGAAAGACTGGGAGCAGCACGCGCTGAACCCAATGAGCGGCGAGGATAGGAAGATTCCGCCTCACCGAATGCTGTGGAACATTAGCAATAAAAACAATCCACTCAAGGGACACCCGCTAGACGCATGGCTGACCCCTGAATTTGCTAAGTATGATATACCCTTCGATCAGTACCTACGCAAGATAGGCTATAACGAAGAAACGATTCGATTAATGGATGTAACCATTCACACTAACCACATATCGACCACCTCAGCATTGCATGAATTGCGCCGCTACCACGTTAATTCTTTTAACTCGAAGCACAAATTTCATAAAGGCAACAGTTACGCTCAAATTAAGGGCGGCAACTCTTTGCTGCCTGAGGCCATGGCGGGCTCCTTAAAAAACCAGCCAATAACCGGCAAAACAGTAATCCATTTTGAACAAACCCCGAGTAACGTCACCGTGCACTGTGCTGATGGTAGTAGCTACACGGCCGACAATGTAATTAGTAGTATTCCAATGCCAGTATTGCGCGACGTCACTTTCTCACCGAGACTCCCCACACAGATGAAAGCTGCGGTAGACGACGTTGACTACGGATTGTCAATGCAGGCTCACTTTCTAATCGACCGCCCTTACTGGGAAGCTGATGGCATGGAACCCTCTATCTGGTCTGACCGAAGCATTGAACGCTTTGGCGTGAGAAATATCGACAAGAAAGACGCGCAAGCTGCTGGCGTGGCATTTATAAACGGCGCAGCCGCACATAAATTCAGGTTGATGAACGACGAAACGATTTTCAAATACGTTGAACAAGAACTGTCTGAATTACGGCCCTCGATGAAAGGTAGCTTAACGCCACTATTGATTCAATCGTGCGAGCGCGACCCGCATGGTGCTGGTGACTGGGTATATTGGAAACCTGGCCAAGTGGGGAAATACGCGCGTAACATGCGCGAACGTCACGGCCGCATTCATTTTTGCGGCGAACACACCGCCGTTATGGAGCGCGGTATGGAGGGTGCATTTGAGTCGGGTGAACGCGCCGCGTTGGACGTGCTTTTCTCCTAATCAACCGGTAAAAAACTTAAGCAAACCGTTACCCTAACCATGCCCCAAATAATGCCTATGCTAGCTAAGTCAGCCCTACTCTCATTAACGTTTATGTCAGCGTTGGCTAACGCGCAAAATGCTCCAGACCCGTTCTCCAGAGACCTTGTGTTAATGAGCAAATGGTTCGAAGGCAGCTTCGATAACGATTCGCAGCGGTGGTTTGAGGAAGACCGTCGTTGGCAAGGCGAGCAAAAAGACAAGCACCGCCGCAATCATGCTAAACATCTTCGTATTACTAATTCGAGTATCGGCGAACATGTGTTTTACGTAGAAGAATACGCAGACGATGACCCAGACCAAGTGTGGCGTCAGCGCATAGTTAGTTTGCAGTCCGAGCCCGCCAGAGGCATTCAAATGAAGCTCTTTTTTATTAAAGACGCGAAAGCGTTTATCGGTAAGGACGCGAAACAAGTAGCGGCCATGGTGGACGAGAGAAATTTGACTAATGTGCCATCATGCGACGTGTGGTTTAGGCGCGAGGGCGAACAGTTTGAAGGCCAAATGGATGGCCAAAAATGCGTATTAGGCGAAGGCGAGAAACGCCGATACTCCCAACATGACATCGTATTGTCAGAGAACCAATACTGGCGAATCGATAAAACCTGGCTATTTTCCAACGGCAAAATGTATCAAGGTGAAACCTCTAACGAGCCGATAAAAATGAGGCGCGCGAGCATGTACGAATGCAAGGTAAGCATGCCCTTTATCTCGTACGCCGAACCCCATAAAAATGATGTATCGCTAAGTGGTTTAATAGTTCACAACCAAGGCGGCACTGCAAAATTCACTGACCCTAAAACTAACAAGGAATTCGAGCTGCAATTGCGTGAAAAACAATACCCTTACTACAAGGAAGGTTCGGATTTTTTCTTAATGCGGCTAAAAGAAGTTAGCGCAAAGTATTCCGCCGCCCTTGTCACTACCGCCCCTAACCCAGACAAGCTATCGGTTAACGTCGGCAATATGGCGGCATCATGCAAACGAGTCTAATTATTAAATTACACTGAGGCACTCGGTTGCTGGCTTGAGCTTGGGATATTTAGCCAATAGCGTATTATATGGCTATATGGATTTATTAGAAAAAACCAAAACACTACTCGCTAGGCCATTTCCACAAGAAGAAAACTGGACAGATACGCTTAAGATCGTCGGCGCGATAAGCCTCTTCGTATTTGTCTTTCTATACGTATTCAAACCTTTTGGAATGCATCTTGCGCAAGGCAAAGGTTACTTCTTGCTTTGTTTCGGCTTTGCTTTGGTCGCATTTATCGCGTCAATGGTATATGAATTCATTGCACTAAAGATAATCAGAATCAAAATCAGCGGTCCGAAATTTACGTTTTCACGTTGGATTCTGTATTTCGCTGGCGCCATGATAATGATTAGTTTTGCGAACTTTATATTTGTACGATTGGTGTTGTTTGGAAATATTGAATGGCCGCTCTACTTTCCTATGCTCAAAGGAACCTTTGCAATCGGCTTGTTTCCAGCGATATTTTTCGGTGCTGTAGCCGTACTTAAAAAAGAACGAAAGTATCAGAATATTGCGACAGAAATCAATCAGAAGGGGCTCTCCTGCGCGACGAAACCATCGGCACTCAACGAGACGATTTTTGGTATCACGATTGCAAAAATACAATACGTAGAGGCAATGCAGAACTATGTAAGGATTGGCTATCTTAGCGCAGAAAATGGGCAACTAGAGCATATCGAGCGCGCCACTATTGCCAGTGTATCAAAGGAGCTGGTAAGCGATAATATTTTGCGCTGCCACAGGTCTTTCTTGGTCAATCGAAATTTCATTAAGACATCGACAGGTAACGCACAAGGTTTAACGCTAAGCCTAACTGATTGTGAGAAGAAAATACCGGTCTCGCGCAGCTTTGTTGCTGATTTCAAGAACTAACACGCGGATAAGCGGGCTTGCAATTCGTCCCTACCCTGCGCAAGTCGTCACACTAACGTTGCCATTCATCCCAAATTCTGCGATTCGTCACATTTAAATTGTACATTTTTCAATGATTGCTAGCGTGGGCTCAACTGTATCTAACCGAGAGCCCAAACATGAAAATCAAAATCGTATTGAAAGCCTGCTGCGTGTTATTTTTGCTCGCAAGCCTTGCGTTTATTTATCTCGCGAACCGAGATATAAGCAAAATATACGGAGGTTTAACGGAGCGTGTTGACCCCAAACAATTCAATGCCATTGACGGAAAGATAATTATCGAAAACGTGAATATACTCGCGAACGACGGCCAATCATTTTTAGCAGACAAAAGCGTGACCCTTGAGCACGGACACATTACTGAAATTGCCAATAACACGATTGAGAGTACTGGCGCGACGCTTATTGACGGAGCTGGGAAATTTCTAATTCCCGGTCTTAGCGATACGCATGTCCACCTATTTAAGAGTCCTAACGACTTGTTGCTTTATCTGGCAAACGGGGTCACCCAAGTTCGCGAGCTGATTGGCGAGGACGATCATCTACAGTGGAGGTCCGAAATCGAAAACGGGCGTCTAGGTCCGGACTTATTTATCGCGTCACCACGCATAGGCAGCTTTGAACTTCTCGAAGGTTGGTTTATGGAATGGTCTCAAGGTTTCCTAAATATCAGCACCGCAGCAGACGCTGTGCGCGAAGTGAATCGGCTTCACCAACAAGGTTATGATGCGGTGAAAATCTACAGTCAAATCAATAAAGAAACCTACGACGCCGTTACCCAAACCGCGAGACCTCTGGGCATGAAAGTTGTAGGTCACATTCCCTGGAGCATCGGTATCGCGGACATCCTTGCGCATCAAGACAGTGTCGCTCACCTTGAAGAACTCATGAATGCTTTGAACCGAGAGTTTGGTAAGTCTATTTCAGCTACCGGGTTTGGCTCGAAAACCGCCGATGAGTTTCTTAGCTATGTTAATAAACGAAGTGATGAAGTGGCTGAAACACTCAGGGATAACGACATCGCAGTCAGTACAACTCTTTGGTTAGTTGAAAGCTTTGTACGGCAAAAATTTGAGTTAGAGCAAGTATTAAGTGAAGTAGAATTAGCGTACGAGAACCCCGGCATTAGCGAATGGACTCCGAATGTCCCACAGGGCGGACTCGGTTGGTTACCCGGCGTGAATCGTTACTTCCAACCGGGCGAACTCACCGCAGAACAAGCTGCGGGCAGACGCAAATACTGGGAAACCTATGCGCAAGCCTGTCAGATCATTCTAAAAAGCTTGCTTAAAAACCAGGTAAAGGTGATGACGGGAACCGACGCGAATCTGCCGCCTACGGTTCCAGGATTCTCATTGCATGACGAGTTTGTCAGCCTAAAAAAGGCCGGAATGACCAACGCCCAAATACTCAAAGCCGCAACCCAAACACCCGCAGACTGGCTAGACAGCAACGCGGGCCGAATTGTGCCAGGATTTAAAGCTAATCTAGTATTACTCGATAAGAACCCTTTAGTTGATATCGAGCATACCAAGGCCATCAACGCAGTGATAGTCAGCGGTAAATTACTCAAACGAAGTACACTCGACAACATTCTGCGATCTGTTAAAGCCGCCAATGATGCGAGCCGTAGCCGCGACATCAGCGACTTTCATCAACACTAATTTAGATAGGTGCCCAATCTAATAGCCTGCCTAAACCCACTCACTAAGCCAAATGCTGATCGATGGATCAACTCAATGGTTTTGCTTGATCGAATGACTTTATGTTATATTGATATACCATTATAATTAAAAGTGTCGAACCGATGCACGAACCCAATCAGGTTTCTACCCAATACCCATCAAGTCGGCGGGGATGGACATTAGTTATACTGCTCACTATCGCTTATGTTTTCAGCTATATTGACCGCAGCATATTAAGCTTATTAATAGAACCAATCAAAGCTGACATGGACTTGTCGGACGAACAAATTGGTCTAATTCTCGGCCCAGCGTTTGGCTTTTTATACGTCTTTGCGGCCTTGCCTTTAGGTTGGATGGTAGACCGTACTAAACGCACATGGATCGTTGGCGCGGGTATCGCTGTTTGGTCATTCGCAACCGCCGCATCAGGTTTAGTGACCAGTTTTTGGCAACTATTTACCGCGCGCATGATGGTTGGTTTGGGTGAAGCCACGTTAAGCCCATCAGCGATGTCGCTAATAGGTGACAGCTTTCCGCCGGAGAAGCGCGGCAAGCCTATTTCGGTCTATGTGGCTGCCCTTTCTATTGGTGGCAGCATCGCATCGCTAATCGGCGCGGGGGTACTGGTTTGGGCAAAAACCTCGCAGACAATTGAAATACCCATTCTGGGCCAGATGGCCCCTTGGCAATTAACATTCCTAGCAGTTGGCTTGCCAGGTTTGCTGTTAGGGTTACTATTTTTCTTTCTCAGGGAGCCAATTCGTCGCCCTCACGATTCAAGCCAAATCGACCTGCAAGGAAATAGTTTCTTAGATGCACTACGCTATGTAGGTAGAAACCTTGGCGTGTATTTGGGCTTTATATCACTAGCCTGTGTGATGGTAGTGATTGCCTATAGCCACTTCTTCTTACCATCCACATTTGAACGTACTTGGGGTTGGAGTTCAGAGAAATATGCGTTTATTAACGGCGTGATTTTACTTGTAGTTGGGCCGCTAGCGGTGATTACAACCGGAATCATCTCCGATAAATGGACTCAAGCCGGTACCAGTGACGCCGCGCTGCGACTGTTGATTATTGGTTTTTTAATCATGATACCCACGGCTTCGCTCACAATGTTTATGCCCACGCCAGAGCTGGCATACGGCGTGTTAACCATCTCCAACATTGGTATTGCAATGGTATCGACCACCGCGATTACGGCCTTGCTGGTGATCACTCCGTCGCAAATCCGTGGGCAAATAACCGCGCTTTACTATATGGTACTTGGACTAACCGGCTCATTCTTAGGGTCTACCTCAGTCGGCACTCTTTCGACCCGCGTATTTGGTGAGGAAAACATCCGCCTAGCAATGGCAGCCGTGCCGGTTATATACGGTTTAATTCCACTCATATTGATACCTTTGACGATGCGTTTATATCGTCGGCAAGTCGCGCGCATTGAAGCAGCACAAAACGAGCATTCGTGAGCAATCGCAAGTAGAAAACAGCAAATGAATACCTTCAAACGAACGTTTATTGATGGCCCTTGGGGGCAAATTCATTGCCGCGTGAAACGGCCTGAAGCCACCCACAAGCCACCGCTAGTCTGTCTGCATATGTTCCCGCAATCCGGCCGAAACTTTGAGGCATTTTTAAACCACTACCCAGACAATCGCTTGCTTGTTGCCCCCGATTTTCCAGGCTATGGTGAGTCGACGTGTCCACCACAACAGATCAATGCTACCGACTACGCGAACTCGATTTGGCACACTGTTGACGCCTTATCGCTATTAGATGAGTCTGGAAAAATAGACTTATTTGGTATTCATGCGGGCGCAAAGCTAGCAACCGAAGTTGCGCGCTTACGGCCTCAAGCGGTCAATCACATTGCCCTATCCTCAGCCGCGGTGCTTTACCCCGAAGAGTTGGAAGAACTAAAAAAAGCCTTCTTCCCGACCCCACTAGACCAAGATGGCACGCGTATAAAAATGTTGTGGAACCTATTGATCCGCAATCGGGGGCCAGAACAGACCTTAGAAATGCTGGCCACATCGCTGGCTGAAATGATGCGTGCTGGCGAGAACTACGAATGGGGCCACTACGCTGTTTACGAATTCAATACACACTTTCCGAAGGTTCTCTCAGGTCTAGAACACCCGATTGCACTGATTAATGTAGACGACGATTTATACAAAATGACAACCCGCACTGAAGCCCACCTTAACAACGGCAGACTGTATGACTTTCCAAATTGGGGGCAAGGCTTTTTAGAAGCCAACGCGGCCGAGGTTGCTCCTGTGATTGATCGCCTGCTCGATAACCCACTGAATTACGAGGAAACCTAACTATGCCAGCCTATATGATCATTGCCGCAAAAATTAACGATCGCGATAAATTTAGAAACCAATACGGCCAAGCTGCGGCTAAGCTTGTCGCCAAATGTGGCGGCGAATATATCGTGCTTGCACCCGGCGCAACGGTGCTTGAAGGAAGCTTAGACGGTTATAGCTCAATTGCTATTTCAAAGTGGCCAAACCGCGAAATGGCGCAGGCGTTTTGGGATTCGAATGAATACGCCGAGGTCAAAAAGCTACGCGAAGGCTTGGCCGATTGTCAAGTATTGCTTGTCGATACCCCATGATCACAATGCTCGAAGATTAGTTTATGTCCACCGATATATTTGTACCAGAAAGCTCTGCGGAGGACGCTCTAGCTCAGCCCCTGCACACCATAACGTACGTTACTTCAGATAAAGACGGCATCGAGAAAATGCTGTGCCTAGGTCTTGACCTAGAGTCTTCAGGCTGGGCCTCGCCCCCTGAGGAAGATCGGACGGCACTCAATCAGTACTTTGGTTTTGAGCCTGGAGACAGTTGGGAGAGCTGCGTTTTCACTCGCAGTGGCGTGCTCAAAAACGTACAAATTCTCGCAATTCATGTAAGCGACCGTCATCCGATGATTCGCCCCTGCGCAGATGGCAGATACTTTGGCGGGGCCACTATTGGTTTCCCGATGCAGGAGATGTCTGCTCGTGTAACTAAAATGCAAGCCGCAGGCGTCGCGTCCACGGTGGGTGTTAAGGAATTAGAATTTACGAACCCTGAAGGCGAAGTATACATCTCTCGCGAAGTTCATTTTTTAGGCATGGAGAATATTTTCATGTTGGGCGTGCAGCGCCCTGATGCCTTAGTAAGCGTTGGCCAAATTGACCCATTAACTGACATCGGTGCCCCGGCCTATTCGGCTCGTTGTGTACCAAACATCGATCAGGTCGGCGCGTTTACCGAGCAGGTACTAGGCTTTGAAATTCGACGAGACATGCAAATGGAGATTGGCGCTCGCTCGGGCCTACTAATGGAGGAAGGTATTCCCGAACGTTTCGTACAAGCTTTTGCACCCGGCTCTGGCACCGGTTATTTGGTCTACCTTGAGCACCGGGGTTATGGGCTAGACTCGCCTGCGCCAAGCTATCACTCCCCTAATCGTGGCCTAACAATGTGGTCATTTCCGACTAAACACTTCGACGCTCTAAACCAACAAGCACTGCGATTTGGCGCGACGGTTATACAAGCCCCAAGACATCGCAACTTGCCACATTTAGGCGCATGCAGAACGATGATTTTAAATGATTCTAGCGGGTTCGCAATCGAGATTTTCGAAGTCTAAAAAGCAAAACGATGCAAAGAAATCGAGTGGTTTTAACACCGTGTTCAATCGTACGGTTAACTAATCAAAGCTAAAAACCGCTTCAGCATGTATAGCCTGGCTTTCCGATTGCGTTGTATACTTTTCGACACCATTTAAAAAATCGGAGTTGATTATGTCTATTTCAGTTTTAGAGTTATGGTTAGCAATTCTTGTAGCAGCAACGCTGTGCTGGATCGCCAGCGCACTAATCCATATGCTGTTCAAATATCACAATGCGGATTATACCGAGCTTGAGAATGAGGCTGAAGTTTCTGCGACGCTGAAAACCACCGCCCCAAAGCCCGCGCTATACAGCCTGCCCTATTGTCACGATATGCAGGCGATGGGCGATGAAGCGATGCAAAAAAAATTCGCTGACGGACCAGTAGCAATGATCGCGATATTTCCCAACGGCATGCCCGCGATGGGAAAGCTGCTTACTCAACAAATATTATTTTTCTTGATAGGCGCACTATTGATCGCTTGCTTAGCGTCATTGTCACTTACCGCGGGCGCAGACTATATGGCGGTGTTTAAGCTGGTCTTTCTTGCTACGTTTTTAAGCTACGGGTGGGCACAAGTTCCTTACAGCATTTGGATGGGCCAACCGTGGTCCAATTGCATTCGCTACGTGATAGACGCACTAATTTACGCCAGCGTGACCGCCGGTAGTTTTGCTTGGCTTTGGCCAGCTGCTTAACAAGCGTTCAGGTTTTTCGACATTCAATGACACGCTTACTCTTATAGGTTCCTATCACGTGTTTCACTGACCGTTATTATGCGATTGCAATCGTATTTTATCCGACGCGTGAACCCGGATTATTTTTATATTCATGAATGCGAAGACTAGTGCCATAACCGGGTTGATCAAATTAAAAAACACAAAGGGAAGATAGTCCAAGGTAGCAACCGACAGACTGCCGGCCATGAATACGCCACAGGCATTCCAAGGAATGAGTGGTGATGTGAGCGTGCCTGCGTCTTCTAGCGTACGAGACAAGTTCAGGTTGTGCAGATTACGTTTCTCAAACTCAGCGCGCCACATCTGACCTGGCAACACCAGCGACATATATTGGTCACCGGTTAGAACGTTAACACCTAAACAGGTAGCCATTGTCGCGACAATGAGCGAGGCAGTTGAAGTGACAAAACCGAGCATTGCGCGCATTAGAAAGTCGATAAACCCAATTTTCTCGAGAACACCGGTCATCGTCATTGACGCGATCACTAGCCACGCCATATTCACCATCGAGCTCATGCCCCCGCGCGACAGCAAGGTATTCACGCTCTGATTGTCGGTAGTGATTGCAAAGCCATCGTAGAGCACAAGCCAGAACGCCTTGATAATTCCAATGGTGGTCTGTTCGCCAGCGAAAACAACCAGCACCTCGAGCTGAAAAATCAGGCTAAAAACACAGGCTAATACGGAGACGCCCATAATCGCTAGAAACGCAGGAGCTTGCCTTGTGGCGAGCCATAGCAATAAGATCACGGGAACCAAGTTAATCCATGAAATATTAAATGCGTCGTCTAAGGTTTGCAGAAACGCGGCGATACTTGCTTGGTCTCCACCGCTCGCTGAGCCGTTCAGTCCGATTAATAAAAACAGCAGTACTGCGAGCGCAAAGCTCGGCACCGACACCCAACTCATATGGCGAATATGACTGAACAATTCGCTGCCCGCTATTGCCGGTGCCAAATTAGTCGTTTCTGATAGTGGTGACATTTTGTCACCAAAATACGCGCCTGAGATAATCGCGCCTGCGGTAATATTGGGTGACAAAGAAAAGCCGTAGGAAACGCCAATAAGTGCTACACCAACGGTCGCAGCAGTGGTCCAAGAGCTGCCTATACAGATTGCAACCAGCGCGCAAATCAAACAGGCTAGCGGATAGAAGTAAGTCGGCGAGAGAATATTAAGGCCGAAATAAAGTAAGGTTGGCACTGCGCCTGAAAGCATCAGGCTGCCGATTAACGAACCCACCGCTAAAAATATTAAAATCGGCCCGGTGGTTTTGGCTGAGGTAGCAATAATACTGTGTTCAATCTCGGCCCACGTCAAACCATTTTTCAGGCCAACTAAAGCAGCAATAAAACCGATCATCATCATTGCAACTTGAGTGGCGCCAGCTAAGGCATCGCTTCCGAAAATCGCGAGCACGCCGCCCATTATTGCGAGCAAAATCGCACCGACGCAAAACGCATCCGTGGTGCTTAGTGATTGCTTATGTTTGTCGATATCGATTCGCCTACCCAAATTTAGCTAATTGTCACGGATAATTTCACGCGCCGCGTTGTGGCCAGGCGCGCCGGTAACACCACCACCCGGATGCGTACCTGCACCGCACATATACAGACCTTTGATCGGCGAGCGGTAGTTACCATGACCCAGCAACGGCCGCGTGCTGAACATTTGATCTAAACTCATATTACCGTGCATGATATCGCCTTTGGTCAGCCCAAATGTACGTTCTAAATCGAGCGGGCTGAGTATCTGCCGAGCAACGATAGACTTAGCAAAACCTGGCGCTACTCGCTCCACCTGCTCAACAATTAAATCAGCCGCGGCTTCTCTGTGTTTGTCCCAATCGATATCAGGGTCGAACTGCTGACAAAATAGACTAGCAACATGCTGACCTTGCGGCGCTAAGGTTGTATCGAGCGTTGACGGAATTAACATCTCAACGATTGGCGCCTTAGACCAGCCATGTTCTTTCGAGTCTCGGTAGGCTTTGTCGATATACTCACAAGTCGGCGCAACCACAATACCGCCGGTCAGGTGGTTTTCGGTGGCACGCGTTTGGCGTTGCAAGCAAGTAAAATTAGGCAGCTCGCTTAGCGCCACGTTCATTCGAAACGTACCGGAACCGTTCTTATAATGTTTCATTCGACGCGCAAAATCGGCGGGCAACGCGTGCGCATCAACCAAGCTATTGTAAAGCAGGCTTGGGTTTAGGTTAGAGGCGACCACGTTAGCGTTAATCGTCTCTCCCGAGTCGAGCATGACGCCAGTTGTGCGCCCATTCTCAATAACTACTTTAGCGACCGTCGCATTGGTCGTAATCGCAACGCCCTTCTCCTGCGCGGACTTGGCCATGGCTTGGGTAATCGCGCCCATACCGCCAATAGCATGCCCCCAAACTCCTTGTTCGCCGTTAACCTCGCCAAAAGCGTGATGCATTAACACATACGCGGAGCCCGGTGTTTGCGTATCAGCGTAGTTGCCGACGATACCATCGAATGCGAAGGCGCCCTTGACGTACTCGTGCTCGAAATAAAGGTCGAGAAAATCGGATACGCTCTTAGTGAAAATGTCTAACACAATGCGCTCATCTTCTAGCGGTAATTTACGTAGACGGTTCGCAAATTTGGCGGTCTTGAACAGGTCTCTAAGCCCGCCACCGGCGTTAGGCGGTGTCTCTAAAAGGAAATCACGAATCAAATCGGCGACCATGCCAGTGTCACGAAAATAACGGTCAAGAGATTCGGCATCTTGCTGAGAAAACAAGGCAATCTCCGCCTTTAAGTTTTCAGAGCCGACCAAGAACGCCAAGAAATTATCGTCGTCGTGTGGCCAAAAATTATTAACCTTGCGGTGCACAATCTCTAAACCATGTTCATGCAGTTTCAAATCATCAATAATTTTAGGATTTAGCAAGCTAACGGTGTAAGACGCTACCGAATTGCGAAAGCCTGGGTGGAACTCTTCGGTGACCGCCGCGCCGCCCACAATATTGCGCCGTTCTAATACGCGCACTTTTTTACCGGCCATGGCAAGATAGTTCGCGCAGACCAAACCATTGTGACCACCGCCAATAATAATGGCATCGAGCATGCAGCAACCTTCTTGATAGAGTATTAAATGAGTGTTGACGAGTATCGAGCAGGCGTTCAATACTGTCAATGTTACCGACCATTAGAAATTAGCTACGCCCAGCTGTCCTATGCCACCTTCAAAACAACGCGCTGTCGAACAATTGATTGCCTCACATCAAACTGGCTATGCTCTAGATCAAGCATTTTACGTCAGTCCTGAGGTCTATCAGCGTGAGATAGATACCATTTACCTTAAACATTGGCTGTTTGCTGGACACGATTCACAAATCCCCAATAGCGGTGACTTTTTCACATTTGAGTTCGACACGGAATCGATTATTGTTATCCGCGATAAAGACAACTCTATTCACGCACACATGAACGTATGTCGTCATCGCGGCTCGCGGCTGTGCTTAGATAAGACGGGGACGGTAAAACTGTTAAGTTGCCCCTATCACGCGTGGAGTTATAACTTAAGTGGAGAGCTAATTGCGGCACGCAATATGCCCGCAGATTTTGAGCGTGCAAACCATTCGTTGCACAAAGTACACGTCGAGTTAGTCGGCGGCCTAATCTTCATTTGCCTCGCACCTGAGCCGCCATCACTAGCGCCAATGCGCAATGATTTAGACGAAGTATTGCAACACTATGGTTTCGATGCACTCAAAATCGCGGAGCAAAAAAGTTATCGTATCCCTGCGAATTGGAAGCTCGCCGTCGAAAACTATCAAGAGTGTTATCACTGCGCACCGTCGCATCAGGAATTTGCCCAAGTGCATGCTATGGCGCGCGCGCCTGACGAATTTAAACAGCTAAAAACCGAATTTTGGCAGGCGCATAAAAACGATTTAAAGTTCCAACAACACAACTACTATTTCGACCTTGCTCCGTCAGCGTGTGAAGGCTATCAATACGATCGTAATCCGCTGCTTAAGGGGTGCGTTAGCGGTAGTTTGGGCGGCGCAGCAGTGGCGCCCTTGCTTGGTGATATATCGGCATACGATGGCGGCGCGTCTGAGCTTATGATTGGCCCAGTGAATTTTTTTTTATTGTATGACGACCACATTCTAGGCTATCGTTTTCTACCGCTGTCGTTAGACGAATGCGCTTGTGACGTATTTTGGCTGGTGCGCGAAGACGCTGAGCAAGATAAAGACTATGCGTTGGATACACTAACGTGGCTTTGGGACACAACCACACAAGCAGATAAAGCGATTATCATGAACAACCAAAAAGGCGTATCCTCACGCTTCTATAGACCTGGCCGCCTCGCAGAAATGGAACACTTTCAACAGAGTTTTTTGAATTGGTATTTGACCAACCTTAATAAAGTAAACGATAACGAGGTTTGCGATAAATGAGTATTATTCTTACCCTCAACGCGGGCAGTTCGTCGCTAAAGTACTCGGTTTATCGCGATGTTTCGCCTGACCCGGTTGAGCTAATCAGTGGTCAAGTTGAAAACTTAGGCCCGGCTGCACGCCAAATCATTAAACACCACGGGCAAAATAATGGGCAAAAAGAAATTATCGAGATTGGTGCGGCCGATCACAATCTAGCGGTAAAAGCGATACTCCGATCATTAGCGCCCATGCTCAACAATGAGACCGTCACTGGCGTCGGTCACCGAGTCGTTCACGGCGGCGTAGAATTTGACAAGCCGTGTTTACTCAACGACGAAATAATGGAGCGCCTTCGCGCCCTCATTCCACTGGCGCCGTTGCATCAACCACACAATCTAGCGTGCGCGCGTGCTGCCATCGACACATTCCCTGACGCGATACAGGTGGCCTGCTTCGATACCGCATTTCATCGCGGGCACCCTTGGGTTAACGACACCTTTGCGCTGCCCAAGCGGTTCTACGAGCAAGGCGTGCGACGTTATGGCTTTCACGGTTTATCCTACGATTACATTAGCGCCACAATCGCCGAACAGCACCCAGACTTTGCCGACGCTAAAGTTGTGGTCGCGCATTTAGGCAATGGCGCGTCAATGTGTGCGTTAAATAACGGCAAGAGCATTGGCTCAAGCATGGGTTTCTCGGCGCTGGACGGTTTGCCCATGGGCACACGCTGTGGTCAATTAGACCCTGGAGTATTACTCTACCTGATGGATCAAGGCCACAGCAGTGAGCAGATTAGTCGCATTCTGTATAAAGAAAGTGGTTTAAAGGGTTTGTCCGGCATCACCTCAGACATGCGCGAGTTATTAGCCAGTGACGACGAAAACGCAAAACGCGCAATAGATTACTACGTGTTTAGAATACGGCGTGAAGTCGGTGCTATGGCAGCAATTTTAGGCGGCATAGACGCGCTAATTTTTTGCGGAGGCATTGGTGAGAACTCTCCCGAGATTCGTGCGCGTATTTTAGATCGCCTCGGGTTCCTAGGCTTTGAACTCGACGTCGACGCAAACCTAAACGGCGCAAGAGATATTAGTGTCGGCAAAACCGAAGCCTTGGTAATTCCAACGGACGAAGAGCGAGTGATTGCGCGCGCCGTTAAATCGATGAGCCATGCTGAGTAATAGCGCGGCATAGTCGGTCAAGTCGATTGTTTTATATCACGTTAACCACCCTTGAATAACACCGGGGCGAAACGCCTTGGGGTTGGTCCACAGGGCCAGTAACTTATCGCGTAACTGTGTGTGTGCGACAGAATCGAAAGTCGCAGCCTCGATACCTGCAACCAGTTTGGACGTCCGAATACCTTCGTTCGCGACCCACTTAACCATCTCCGGTTCCGCCTCTAAACGTTGCTTGCTCATCACTTTGCCGTTGATGTCGAGTATCTCGTTATTGATGTTAGTGGCGGGCACCGCTTTGTGATGCAGTGCAATTACTTCCCACCGATTGTTAAACACCGGCGACCCAGAGCTACCCTCCTCCGTGTCAGCCGAATACCAACAATAGTTTTGGCTGGCGGAGTTGTCTTCCAAGTCCAATAACACGCTGTTATGCGCAACAATACGTTTATCCGCCCCATCGGGGTGACCGATAACATTTACCGGGTGGCCAATTAGAATTTTCCCAGTCTCTTTGATAAGGGGCAACCAACCGCATTCCGCGCATTTATCTTCTTCCTCAACCGCGATCAAGCTCACGTCTAACTCAGCATTGGTAAAGAAAAAAGTAGACGGCGAGAAAAATAACGTGGCGTCTTTGAAATTGGGATCGATCCGACTCTCTTCCCAAAAAATATCGAACTCAGCGCGCTCAGCTTCGGCCACCGACTTAATCACATGATGATTAGTAATCACAATATTGGGCGCAATAAAAAAGCCGGTGCCCGAGCCCAATGGTGACGAAATTCTAACCACCGTTCGCGCAGCATCACGACCCTCTTCGAGAAACTCGATTGACAGCAGGTTGTTAATTTCTGAGAGTTTACGTTCTAAGCCAATTTCGGCGGAGTTAACGGGCAGCGATGTATCAAGGCCTTCTAGGGGCGACGGCAACGAGCCGGAGATTCCTGCGCTTCGGCTTGTGTTTCTTGCGCTTCGGCTCGTGTTTCTTGCGCTTCGCTTGGAGGCCCGCTTACTGGCAGGTCGCATGCCATCGAGACGCGCTTCGCGCTTCAAAAATCGCTCTACTCGGTCTACGGTATCAAGCTCTCGAGTGGCGTCGACCTTGGTCTTAACTTTCGACAACGAGTTTAATATTCGCGTCATACGGTGCGCGTTACTAGTTCTCTTGGTCGCGTTTTTGAGTACGTCGTCGCGAATGTCTTTCACATTAACTGGCATCGTGCGTTACCCCTTTGCATAGTGTGACCAAACTAGTTTAATATACATTTGTAAACTAATGTGTGCGTCACCGCATGTCAACATCACTATTGACTATTGCGTTTGGCGATAAACGGTTTCAAGGAGGCGCTATGAATAACGTAATACCTGAAGAGGAAGACGTTACATCCGAGGGCAAAGTAAGCTTTGAAGAGTATCAAGCTTTATTGGTAGACGACCGCTCTGATGAAAGTCTTATTCTCGACCTATCGATTATTGAGCACGGCGAAGGCAAGTTCGATTGGGTGCTCAAACCCGACCCTAAAAAAGTCGATATTCCAATTAGCGCGCTTGAAAGCGAGAACGCAATGGGTTTCGCCAATAGCTTTTGCCGTGGTCGACGCCAATCAAGGTTTCGCCGACGCTTTAGAAACGATCCTACGATTCCAGTGCTGGTATCGGAAGGCGATAGCTGGTTTCAGTTCCCCATCGTTATCAAAGAAGTGATTGATCAATTGAGCGACGACTATTTAGTATGGTCAGTGGGCGCGGCTGGCGATACTGCGGCGAATATGATTTTCGGCCCCGACAAGAAATTCAAAACCGAATACATGCGCGCCCTACGTCGCCAAAAAGATCACGTGAAAGCGTTTCTGTTCTCAGCTGCGGGCAACGACATAATCGGTGAAGACCCTGAAACCAAGACCTCTGCATTGTTTGATATTCTCAATGAGTTTAACGGGCATCTCGACGACGTTCAGGGGCACATTAACTCGACTGTTTTTGAGCAGCGTCTGGCAACTCTGCGACGCGGTTATGAGAGAGTTATCCACAATGTGCGCACCGAACCGGGCCTAGAAAATTTACCCATTCTTATTCACGGTTATGACTATGTGTTTCCGTTTCCGTTTGGCGATGACGACCCGCGCAATCCATTCTATGCGGAAAATGATGGCTGGTTGGGCAAACCGCTCAAGGAAAAAGATATTCCAACAAGCCTAGGCCGTGAAATTATTCGCGAACTTATAGACGGCCTTTACACCATGCTAGAAGACGTTGCCGGGTCGTCAAACGATTCCAACGTGTGGGTAGTTGATTGTCGAGGCGCGCTGCCGGAGCTTACCGACTGGGCGGATGAAATACACGGAACATCAGACGGGTTTTCACGCGTCGCCGAGCGCTTTAAAGTCATTCTGCGTAACAACGGTATTCACTGACGTGTCGACAAGCCGTTAGCCTAGTAACAGCCTTGAGCTGAAACTAATAACAGCCTTGAGCTGAAACTAATAACAGCCTTGAGCTTGAACTGGTAACAGCCTTGAGCTGAAACTAATAACAGCCTTGAGCTTGAACTGGTAACAGCCTTGAGCTTGAACTATCCCTTAGCTCTCGCTAATAAGCCGCTCACCCATTCGAAACGTCTCGGTGAATCGCGTCAAGCCATGTCGCCCGCCGTTTACCAGCTTGCGAGCTAGCGCTAAGTTATCGTCAATAATGGCCTGCTTAATTGCCGGCTCTTTACTCTTAAGAAAAACGGCCAACAAATTTGATGCATGACTGGGGTCGTTAGCTAGCTCAGGCTGTCGCAACAACCGCTCACCCAAACCGATTTCCTTGCCAAACTTTTTATAATTAAACCGACCCGTAAGCTGAATAAAGCCGCGCCCCTTATACTTCTCACCGTGGCCTTTACGCGAGTTCCCCAGGTCTTTACGCCGGTCATATAAATCAAATGGGTGACCACCCGGCGAAGTATTAAACTTCGACTGAAATTCGCTGATTGGCAGAAAAGCCTCTGTCTCGGCGCGAATTGACGATAAGGCCATTAACACCATCGGTTTTTCAGTCAGTTCAAACTTTACTAAGCCGTCTAACACAAACGGTAAGTTATTCTTAATATTATCAACTTGGGTGTTCGGAAACATGTGCGAAACCGCGGTAGTGGTTACCGATGGAATGGCCGAGTTAATAACTACGTCATCGCTCAGGCCTAAGGCAAACGCCGTGCGCGGGCCGACAACACCGTCAGCAACTAGACCCTCGCTTGTTTGAAAGCCGAGCAACGCCGCTAGTGTTGCGGGGCCAAAATCGCCATCTATCGCGCCAGGGCTGAAGTGCGCGCCACGCAACGCGCGTTGTAAGCGTCGAACCAGCTCGGTGTTGTTGCTGCCTAGTCGTAATGTCTCCATGATTCAGTTCCTATCGTTGAATATTCATGCGGTTACTGAGTTTTCACAAACTCTTAAACGTTACTCGCTGTTTCAATTTCTGTGTGCATTTTCGGGTCAATTCTTGGTGCCAGCGGAGCGCCTCTGCGAAGGACAATTTTTAAGCTAACACGCACGCCAGCCATTTGACAATCGTCTAACTTGTTTTTATGCTGATACGCGTCCAATGTGGATTCGTTGGCAACAGGTCAAGGTTCCAATGAGGTTTAAAGCAACTGACTTGCCGCCATTTTTCGGGGATTGCGCATTCGTAGGAATGAAGGCGCTCGCAATAGGAGCAAGTAAATGGATCTGGTCAGAAATAGAAGTTACTTTGTGTCGGCCACCGATACCGTGCTGCGTGACACACCCGCTAAATCAGGCACCGCGCTCAACCACTTAATCATGGGCGACTGGATGCGCTATCTCGGTGAAGACACGGCGAGCTGGGCGAGAATGAAATGCCGAAATTGCACTGGTTGGGTTAAAAAATCGGACTTTAATGACCAGCGATTACTCGAAATAAATTTCGTCGACATAGGCCAAGGCGATGGGTGCCACGTCGTCACACCTGACGACGAAATCATCCTGATCGATGCTGGTGAAGGCGATAACATGTATCGCTTCTTAAGCTGGCGCTATAACTTAAGACGCCTAAAAGTCATCGGCGTTGATGGTGTCGTTGCTGGTGACAATAAAGCCCGGCCACCAGTCGAGATAGAGCACGTAGTAATCACCCACCCGGACCAAGATCACTACTACGGCTTTAGAAAAATATTTGATGACCCAAAAGTTAAGCCCAAGTGCATCTACCACAGCGGCATTGTTGAACGCCCAATTAAAAGCGCGGATAAAAACCCTAACCTCAAATACTACAGCAATGATGATTTAGGCGGCTACCTTGAAAAAGATGGCAAGAAATATATCTGGGACGTGGTACAAAGCAACGCGGAAATGCACGATTTAATCGTTGAACACCAAAGCACCAGTAAGCGTTATTTGAGCACACTCCGAGCCGCGCGCGCGAACAACCCGTCAATTAAATTCGTGACACTGAATAAGGCCTCAGATTTTGTACCTAACTTTGAAGTCGATAAACCCATAAGTTTAAAGGTGCTAGGGCCGATTACTGAGAGCCTCACCTTTGAAGGGAAAACAAGGCGCGGTTTAGTACGTTTGGGCGCCGAGAGCATATCTAAAAACGGCCACTCGGTAGTATTGCAACTTAAGATTGGCAAACTAAAAGTCATGCTCGGTGGCGACCTGAATACCGAATCTGAAGACCATCTATTGCATACCTACGGCGACACCAATCAAAGCGTTTCTGAGCTTGAGTGTCGAATGTTTGATTTACAGCGTAAAGGCACAAACACCAGCGCCGAAGAGGCGCAAGAACTCGCTGAGCTGGAATCAACGATCGAGGCAATAGTCACAAAGGCACGACGAGAATTACAGGTCGATGTAACTAAGGCTTGCCATCACGGAAGCCATCATTTTTCTGAGACCTTTATTCGCACCCTAAACCCCATTGTCACAGTAATTTCCAGTGGCGATGGCGAAGCCTATTCACACCCTCGCCCAGACGCGATAGGCGCTTTTGGTAAGTACGGCCGTGGCATTCGTCCGTTGATATTCAGTACTGAATTAGCACGCAGCACCAAGGAGTTCACCGATGTGTTCAGCTATTTTGAGCGCTTGAAGGAATTCGAGGCACGTATTGAAGCGGCGACCTCTAGCTCAAAGAGGAAGAAAATTGAAAAGGAAATGCAAGAAGCCAAAGATCGTAATGTGGTGGTCTACGGTATGATTACTCTGCGCACTGACGGTGAAAAAGTCATCATGGCTCAGAAAATAGAGGCGCCCACAAAGGAAAGCGAAAAATGGGATATTCACGAGCTTGAATTCAATGCTGATCTAGGACATCTAGAGCTGGTGCGACACTGACATTCAACTAAAGGCTAACGCTTATTCACAAAGTTCGCCAGAATGTTCCTGAGTTGATTTGAGCAATAGACACGTCAACATTGCCGCCCATAGAGTGGCCGACGCGATGGCCCAACCGAGGTGCTCATGCATATAAATAGCGATATACATTGAGATAAACAGCGGCAAAGACACCAAGGCGATATAGAAAACACGAATCAAATTGGATGCCCTACCGCCAGGTTGCGTAGCCTTTATTTCCCGAAATATTTGTGGAAAATCAGTGTTGCGATGCTCGATTTTTTCACGAGAGCTAAACCAAGCATTCAATAGTTTTTGATAGATAAGGAGATCGAGCACCCACAACACCATAGTGCCGATTGCGCCTACCCAGCATAAAAGAATTAGCAGCTGGTTTGTTTGTAAATCAACGTTTATCGTCTTCGATAATAAAAAGCCAACGCCACCCATACAGGCGAGCAACCATGTAGATGCCAAGATTCGAATTTTGAAACACAGATCATTAAAATGATGTTCTGCACTGGTGATAAGTTGAATTTTTTGCCAATCGTTGTTCATGGTTTTATGTCTTCCAAATATTTCGTAGAATGAAATTTCTCATCTGAGAAATTACAGCTAAAATTCAAACCCGCTGTAACGAACAACCATTAAACAAGGTCTCTAATAGCGTCGAAGTATTTCGGGTTTTCAGTTTCGAACATTAACGTTCCACCGGTGGCATAGGCTCTTAATAGTTCATCTCGAGCTTGTCTATGATTGCCCACTTCTAAACTTGATTGCCCTATCCTAAGATGTATTAGCGGGTTTCCTAGGCCCTCCACGCAATTCACCGCACGCCCATAAAAATCGTGAGCCTTGAGATAATCATTTTTTAAAAAATAAATCTCTCCCATGCTCATATATATCTGCGTCGCGTAGATAGATTCACCCACCGGCTCAGGAATTCTATCGATACACTTACAGTATTGTTCGATTGCACGGTCCGGGTCGTCCGTTGCGTCTGCCTTCATTAATTCTTCAATCAACGGGGTTTCCCAGTCGTCTTTATTTTTCATACATTCAAAGGAGGTAAGTAATTTTGGTTATCCCTTGAGCCGCGAGCTCTATTTAAACTCAAGGGTTCGAAAATATAGTTAGAAGGGTCAGTCATCCATGCTCGTACTAATGAGGACTGAGGCCCGCTTTCTCTACCGCCATGATTGTTCCAGAAATCGACGGCGTCAATAGGCTCATGACTCTTATCGCACGAAGCCAGTGCGACCCAATTGCCTGATCCAGGTTGAAACTGAACCTCTTCTTGACCGCCGCTGTTTATACGATGCCAGCGCATCGCCTTATATCGATCAACTAATGCCTCTTGGGTGACGTTTCCTCCCATATAAGTACCGCGCCGGTCCGCGACATAATACGTTTCGATCTGACCTTGAGATATCATTTCGGCGATAATTCTGGTCGCTTTACCTGTCATTCCTTTTGTCGTATCTAAATATCGGTAACTAACAAGTTGGTCAGAAACTGCGACTATTCTCGCGATAAAGTTAGGCGCTGACCCTCGATATGGCGCCTTAATTAATTGCCCTACAGACAATGTTACGGTAGCAGGTGAACCATCTTCTTTTACGACATTCAGATCCACTTCGTGAACCGGGTTAATCGATATGCGTGCCCACCATCGACCAGATCGTTCGAAGGTTTCGATGCTGGTCAACCCATAACGAATCCGTATCGCCGTCAATGCTGCGTCTAATAGTGGTTTAGTCGCCCTGCCGCGCAATCGACTGGCGACTGCGACCGCTCGCTGAGAGGCAAGCTGTAAACGCTCATTCGGGTCGTTAGGTACGCCCGCTTGCGCGACAAAACGCCCCACCCTTCGAGCTTGAGTCACTATCCAGTTGACCACTCGATCGAGCGCCCGATCAATCGGCTGACGTATTCGATTAATCACATTTTTCACCGCGTCGCTAACTCGGCCCAAGCCTGCAAAGCGTGCTAGAAAGCTCACAACTAAAGTCAACATGCCTGCCATGGTTCGTTCGACTCTGGCGGCCGCCGCCCCCACGTTACCAGCAGCGATAGCCGCGATTGAGTTGACGAACGAAGCAACCACCTGGCCAATCTGACGTAAGCGCTCGACAAAGAACATAATGGTGTTGTAGATCGCTAAGATTGCCTGGATAAAAGCCCCCGCCGGATTGAGACTGGTCACCAGCTTGGTTATTGCGGCTTGCACCACACGTACCTTGACGAAGTTCATTATCTGCTCCATCACCATGTCTTTTAGGTTGGTGATGCTCTCGACAATTTGTTGCCAAGCCGCTGCTGGGCCTTCGGTGACCAGCGTTTTGACAATTTCAAAACCGCGTTCCATCGCGCCGACCGCGGTTTCACCGACCACCCGGACCAGCTTGCCGCGAATATTTTGCCAGGTTAAGCCCATAACGCTGAGAATAAACTTAACGATCTCGCGCATATTGAAGCCTTGCGGAATATACACACCAGTACCCGCCATGGTGCCGGTAACCCAACCAATCAACGAAGCCTTTAAATGGGTTAAGAAATTTCTAGAGAATTTTTGAAAACCTAATTTACCAGCGCGTACTAAGTTACCAATAAAACCAATTGGATTTTGAACAATGGTGCTGAATGCGCCCCGCGCTTTGCGAATAAATGGCATGGCGCCGGGTGCGACTACTTCGAATATTATTTGCAGTAAATCCATGACCTTACCGCCAGCCCAGCTTATAAAACCGCCCACAAAGCTACCGAACACACCAATTATCTTTCCGACCGCACGCGGTATTAAGATAATGTCTTCAATAGTCAGTGCTTGGAAGGCGGCTAGGAAGCGCCCAGGCAAACCAGTGACAAAGCTAACCACACCCGAGAGTACACCCTGGAACCAAGCCCACGCACGTGGCAACGCGTTAGCCCGTTGAATGTTATTCCAAACTTCTTGCTGGCCAATTAGACGCATAAAGCCGCCAATCATTACCTCAGGAGACCGCGCGACGGCTTCATCGGTGATTGGGTCATAACCCAGTACCATCGTCATCAAGGTGTAGTTTTCATCGCCAACCGCCGACTTAGCAAAACCCGCCAACGGCCTTAAAATAGCGTCTTTGATGATGTTGACGATGCCGGTAATAAGGCCGCGTGCGAAGCTCTTTAGACGGTTAATTGGGCTAGAAAATATATTCTTCGCGCGTCGCCAGACGTTACCTAACCTGAAGATGTCACGCCAACCAAGCGAATCAAGAAATTCCATCAGCGAATTTCGAATAGCCGAGCCGATCATTCCTAAGGTTTCGATCTGCTGTGCAGCCCAGGTGGCGACTCGGTCAAAAACGCCATGATTATCAAGCGCCTGGGTAACAAAATGCCCGCCGGGTATGAACTCAATCACCGCCCGCAGAATATTCGCGGGGCTGCGCTCAACACGGCTCATATTGATTGGGTTCAGTCCCAGAACGACGGTAAACATTCTGAAACCTGGAATATGATTCGCTTTGTCAGCGAAATAGTCTAGCGCGTCGCTAATACCCAGACGCTGAACCATGTTCGGGCGACTCTGCGACACGGTGGGCGCCGCAGCTTTACGTTGTACCGCGGCACCTTGTTGAATTGTGTGTGTCAACTCATGCGCTAGTAATTCTTTACCTTGATCTGTTTCGGGTTGATATTGCCCCGGAGCAAAGAATATGTGGTTACCGGTGGCAAAGGCCTTGGCGCTAACTTGTTTATTCAGCTGCGCCGAGCGGTCGTCATTATGGATTCGTACCTGGCTGAAGTTTGCTTCAAAACGAGGCTCCATAAACTTGCGCACTGACAATGGCAATGGCGTGCCACCGGACTTTGCCGAGTTGATGTCAGCCATAACGTTGCCGGGTAGTTCTTTGTCAGCTTTACGCTGTACCACGTCTTCTTCAGGTTGGCGCTGTACCTCTTCTTCTTCGGCGCGTTGAACGTCTTCTTCAGGTTGGCGCTGCACCTCTTCTTCTTCGGCGCGTTGAACGTCTTCCTCGGGCTGGCGCTGCACCGCTTCTTCTTCAGCGCGTTGAACGTCTTCTTCAGGTTGGCGCTGCACCTCTTCTTCTTCAGCGCGTTGAACGTCTTCTTCAGGTTGGCGCTGCACCTCTTCTTCTTCAGCGCGTTGAACGTCTTCCTCAGGTTGGCGCTGCACCTCTTCTTCTTCAGCGCGTTGAACGTCTTCCTCAGGTTGGCGCTGTACCTCTTCTTCTTCAGCGCGTTGAACGTCTTCCTCAGGTTGGCGCTGTACCTCCTCCTCTTCAGCGCGCTGAACTTCTTCATCGGGCTGGCGCTGAACTTCTTCTTCTGTTGCTTGCCTAGCCAAATTTTGCCCAACCACCGAGACGTTTGCGAAGCGAGCAATGTAAGGTGATTCCAACTTTGCACTCACGGTTTCTCTTTCCGGCTCAGCGCTGACTTGCCGAAACACACCACCCGAACGGCTTGGCACAAAGGCAACGTTGCTCGCCGGCACGTTCATCGACATAACGTGGCTGGCCGTATTGTCGGCCTCATGTTCCGACGCGTCGTTAGGTGATGACACTCGACCCTTGGCTTGCGCGATACTGCGGCTCACTTTGCTTATTTTGGGCGTCGCCTTGCGCGCGAGTTCCGCAGCGGGCCGGGTAGCCTTTCGAGTAACAGACGCTTTTTTTGCGGTATTGCTCATCGCCGCTTAGATCTCGCGACCTTCCTTTAAGTGTTCACGGCGGATGCCGTCTTGTAGGTCTTCGAGGTCAATAGTCGTCGAAGCACGCGACAAGGCTCTTAGCGACGCGAAACGCACGACATTTAAGATCATGCCACCCGATAGGTTGTGGTCGCTTGCCAATTGCTGCAGATTCACCGCCGTTTCTAAGGTGGTCTTTTTCGGAAAAGACTGCTCCCATAATCGCAGTCGCTCATTGATACTCGGCATCGGAAATTCGATTACCGATTGAAAACGCCGAATAAACGAGTCATCAATATTAAATTTAATATTAGACGCCAACACAATCACGCCACTAAACGATTCGATTCGTTGCAACAAAAAACTAACTTCCTGGTTGGCGTGGCGATCGTTCGAGCTTTCGACTTTGGTGCGTTTTCCAAATAAAGCATCGGCCTCGTCGAAGAACAATATCCAATTTCGATTCTCGGCGGCATCGAACACCTTAGCGAGATTTTTCTCAGTTTCACCGATGTACTTTGACACCATCATACTGAGATCAATTCGATACACTTCGCGTTGACAGTATTTTCCGAGCAAGCTGGCCGATAACGTTTTCCCGGTTCCCGGTGGCCCATAGAACAAACTGGTGAAACCCGGCGCTAAGCGATCTCGCATGCCCCATTCACCTAACAGCGTACTGCCGTGGTGCACCCAATGTCGAATTTCGCTCAACTGCTCGACCACACTTGCAGGTAAAACAAGATCGTTCCAATTTAAACGTGTGCGGATACGCCGCGCGGGAAAGTCGGCACTGTAACTTGGTTGATACTCGCGCTGATGAGTCAGTAAATCTACCTGATCACGACTGATAGACAGCGCCCCACTCGACCACGGTTCATGATGGGCGACTGCCTGTAATTGAATGATGCCGTCTTTGATCAAAACCGACTCGCCGTTGAGAATTTGCATCAGCTCAAACCGACTTGATAAATCATCACCGGCATAGAGAAACAAAGCTGTTTCAGCTGTAGGCAGTATGCCACTGTGGTTCGAACCGCCGACCCCACCAAACTCAGTAAACCCGCGCCCGGTTGCTTCGTTTTTAGTCCATAAGACATCGAGCAATTGCGGGCGCACGTGCGGCGTGATTGCTAGAATAAGCAGCAAGCGCTCTGCTTTATTTAACTGATTCGAGTTAATGCAATCGGCGAAACTGCACTTAATCCCCATTAAGTCAGGGGCCTCTGGCACGCAACTGCCCGGTAAATCCGTGCCTTGCTTGCCGAGCGATTTATCGCCGAGCTTCACGCGGTCAAAATAGTGAGACAGACGCGCATTAATAACCTCCGCCAGCCACCCTAGCTCGCGCTCGACAAGGTCGCTATTAAGCGCCGTCAATTCTACCAACTCACATTGATTGCTTTGTGCATCCACGGCAAATTCACCCATTGTAATGTCCAAGGTAGTCGATCTATTAATACGTCATAGCCCAAGCGTTCGAATACCAAACTGTAGCGATCCTCTTGTATTTCGAGCACGCCACTGCGATCTAGAAACGTGTGTCGAAAGCCCGCTATCGAGATACTGCCCAGAGCCGACCAGTGCGACGTCGCCGCGATGATAAGACCTTCTATTTCCGTCACGTCGGCCTTATTTAAAAGCTCGCGAGCGACGTTAATTGGCTCATCAAAATCACACCCCAATAGAATTTTTATGAAGCCTAATTGATATTCGTGGCAACCGTGCTCGCCTGTAGCAAGGCAGTGCAATATGGCTGCGGCACGAGGCAAATCCTTACTCGCAATTTGATGCTCGCGTGGTTCAATACCAAGTTTATTAAGTAAGGCCTTTAAAAATGGAGCGAGCAAAACCAAGCCCGCGTGTTCAACTGAGAATGCGAGATCTTTGTCCGCAGCGGAGCCTACGTCGGCTAATTTAAGTGACTCGTTTAGTGCCAAATCTTCTAACTCATGCGCTGTTCTTGCGCTCAGCAATTCATCGAGCTCATAAGGTAAATACCGTTCAATCAAAATACGCTCTGAGGCGGTCCAGTCGGGCACTAAGTCGATCAATGCTTTGTACTCAAACAAGCCCGCAATACGCTCGGCGTTTCGCCATACTCGATGTGTAGCGCCCGGCGAAGCGCTAGAAAAATGGATTAATGCCGCTAAAATAAGATCAACCCGGTTTACAGATACCGCTAGCTCTGCCCCCCGTGCGGCATTCAGCACGCGCAAAAATACCGGAAACACCGGGTGCGATTCTTCCGTGAACAGAGCTAGAAATTGCCCTTCCCAATCGCTCACGTTATTGGCAATCAGCAAGTCGAGAATACGAAACCAAATCACTAGGTCGAAGGTTTGAAACACCTCTGGCAATAGCGTTTGAAAATGTTGCGGTAGCGATTCGGCTAGAATTTCTTGAAACTGAGCCGCATCAATAAACCACGGCAAGTGCCCGTTACTAAGATAAAAGCGAATAAACTCTATCGTCGACCATTGATTTATCGACATTGTCGTAATTGACTGCGCTCGCTGCTTGCGTTTACTTGCAGCCAATGACTGATAAGTATGAGTCGGCGACTGACTACCCGTTGAATCCGCAGCCGTGAGCGAGGGCTCATTAGCAACTAACATAAAATTGGCATTGCCTAATTCACGCGCTAAGGCTAACGACACGTGAGCGGCAAGCTGGTCGATGTCATCAATATGAACATTAATAACCAGCTTTTCTAAATGCAAGCATTGTGAGTCATCCGCAAGTGTGCTCAAAGTATGATCGAACACCGGGGCAAGATCACGCTCCCACGAGCCTCGTAAGTGCGTGCGCACGCGTAATGCTTCAGCTTGGTTAGCAGCACAAACCTCTAATCGCAGAGACGCTATTTTATGCTCGGCTAGCATCTGTCTTTGTGTCGTTGATACGCATATAGGCTAAGGCGTTATGAACCGTGACAAGCCAATTTTTAAACGCTTATTGCTTGTCGTTGATTGAATTTTCTTGATCGCGGCAAGTGCTTTTTTCTTGCTCTGAGGGCTTTTATCGAGATGCGCAAGCGTCACCCCAATGTCCTCGATAACCAGAGCGCCATCGGTGCCCGGTGCCACATCAATTTTTTCATCTGACAGCAGAGTCGCGGTGCGACTGATTTCGCGCACCATTAACCCCTCGTTGTCTTTGATCTCGGCAGCTATCGCGCGTTTCTTCGCGGTCGATAAGCCTGGTGTACTTATTTGCGCATCCAAGCGTTCACGCTCATTAGTAATTAGGTCAAAGGAATTTCGGCGAGTAATTACGTTCTTACCCGGTAAGCCAGAACCACCCAATATCGGCCCTGTTTTACCTAGGCCCTTGGTTAAGGAGTTACTGTAGATAGAAAACGAGTCTTTGAAAGTAGTCACTAATTTTTCCTGAACATTCAATTTCGCGTTGAACTTCTGGTCGATGCGCACGTCTTCAACCGCAAATTTTTTGTCAAAAAACGAGTCACGAGACACATCCAGCAAGATACCTTTATCAATGATAAACGGCGGTCGAATAACGGGTTTCGGAAATTCAGGCTCGTCGGGTTGTTCGACTACGTCTGGTTCTGGTATGTGGCACGCTGAGGCACAATCACCGACGACTTGTTGTTGGTCGTTATAGATTAAAACAAATGTGCCACCCGGGGTAACGCCTGCTGAGTGGTCCAAGCCTGGGTGCTCGCCAAGCAATTTTGAGATCATAAGTTTGTCGTCTTCTTTATCGTCTTTCTCCTTAATCATTAGATCTAACCAAGGCAGCCAATTGACCCGTGTGTTGTCGATAAGACCATCAAACGGCGTATTAAAGTCGGTCTTCGTGACCTTGCCAAAGTCTTGCTTGTAACGCCCTGCGGTTTCCATCGTATCCGCTACGTTAGCTTGCCAACTAGATTGCTGAGTAAAGCTGACATAGTTCAGCTTTAATTGACCCTGAGCAAGCTTAGCCTGTTTGTCGATCTGCTTATTATGACCGTTCGATAAATTGGTCACCGACGCACCGTTATTGGTGGCGCTATCGTCGCTAATGACGTTGTTGCTTAAGGCTAGTTTAATGTTGGCTTTGTGCGTGTTATTAAATGTCTTCACCTCATCGAGCTGGTGCGAGATATCTTGACGAATCAATCGGTGAAAGCGGTGTAAATCGTTGTAACGAATGCCTTTTTTCTTAACGATCTTGCGTTTATCTGAACCGATATAGGCGCTGCGCACTGAAAACGGCAAACCTTGCTTTGCAATCAACGATTCAATTTGTGCTTGCACAGTCTCAACCTTTTGACCGAGATGGCCTTCAACTCGAAAAAATGGGAACTGGTCTATGCGCCCGGTAAGCGGGCTAGGAGCAATCGAGTTTCGGTCAAATTCTTGACTCCGATAACCGAAATTAAAACGGCCTTTACCGCGCTGAGACAAGGCAAAGTTCCAGTGGTGTTGCAGCGGTTTAGCGTCACTGATTTGATAATAAAATGGCACTGCCGCATCACCAAGCGATACCGGGGACGCGAGACTCGGGGTGACCTGTATTCCTTTATTTGCGACCAAGCGATCGTCAAAACTGGAAATCATTGCATCGAGCTTTTCAATCAAAAAAATGAATTCTTGATAATCATTGTTCGACGCATCGACTGATGGGTAAAACTCAAACCGATCAGGGTCCGTATTGTTGTCGTTATTCAAGCGGCCCAAAATTAAATGCTTGGGAAAGGCTCCCACGTCTGGGCATAACTGCGGCAAACTCAGCGGCGCCTTACGACACAATTCGTTCCAAACTAAGGTTAGATCATTTAGAAAATCATAATAATATTGAACGCCAAGCTTGCTGGTTTTAAATGCCTGCGCGTGGCTCTTTAACGCCGCTTCCCAGTCTGATAGCGATAACCGTTCAACCACGTTTGGATAATGCTTTTTCAGTAGCGATTGCATTTTTAACAGTTCGCTATGCATCTGCTTGCTCGCGGATTGATACGCGGCATTGTACTTCGTCATCGAAACACTTACTGCCGGGGTCAAAATGGCGCGCTGGCTAAAAATGGGGTTTAGACTCGCGTGCGCTGTTTTGGGTGATCGAAACGCATGTTTTAGTTTATTGAGTGACGAAACCTCGAGCATTAGCAGCTTTATCGTACACAAGCGATCTTTGCCTAAGTTATCGCAGTCATCAACCTGACAAATATCCTCGTCGTGCACATAGCTCTCGACGAGTAACACGCAAGCCAGCTTTCGGAAATCTAGGTTTGTCAGGTTGGCAAACTGCGACAACGGTTTGCTACTCGCATCGGTCTGCCCCACCCTTACTAGCTCCCATGCAGGAAACATAATATTCGCGCTTTTGTAAAGCGGGTCGTACTTCGGCGCCTCTAAACCATACTCTCGAAACGCGCTGTATTGAACAGCCTGCGCTTCGCATAACAAATCGCCATCGGTGGTAATACCCAAGCCGGAACTGAGTATGACACGGCTTGACGTACTGCCTACCTCAAAGCCTTGAACAATGCCAACACCAAACAAGTTAACTCGTGTTAAGCGATCTTGCGGGTCGAGATAAGCCGTAATGCTATTCAAATGGCTTTCAGTCAGCACTTGGTCTTTTTCAAACACCGTAAAACCTGACGATATATTAGCTAAGCTGTTAACGAATTGGTTCATAGCGAATTCCTCATTCCTCTGCGTCGAGCGATCCTAGTGAAGTGCGCCCGACAATAAATCTAGATGGGTTATCTTGGTCGTCGCAATCGACGATCTCTTGGGTTGGATAAATGCTTTTGGTCGCGAACAAAGCCGCAATTAGAGTTTCTATTTTGTCTGATGGTTGGGCCACATCTGCGCCACTGACTAGATCAATCCACGCCGAGTACGCGACTTCCAATGTGGCCATATCGGCACGGCTGGCCCAGCAAACCTTAGGCAGAATATGCGCCGGCATTTCGCGCCGTATGACCGACTCAACGTAATCTCGAAATTCAGTATTTCTAAATCGTTCACCGTAGGCTGGTAGTACGACATGCACTCGATAACTATAGGGGTCGAGCGCACCACAATCATCACAGTTGGCCCCCACACAAATTGGCATCGTAGGATCGAGTGGCTTGCTCGGATTAGGCCTCAATAGAATATTTTCGATAAGGTATACGCCTTCAACGCTGTAGTGCGTGCGTGCAAACACCACCAAGTTATCGATGCCCTGCGCGAGCGCCACCTCACTATTAAACCCGGCGTTTCGCCTAGCCAGCGTTTCACCGTCCACCACAATGCTATAAAAGTGCTTACCCGCAGGATTTTCCCGTGTCACATAATTGCTTGAAACGGTTGCGGCGATAAGAGTCTCTCGAACAGCCGTCTCTACCTTTTCTCGGTCGGGATAGCTTTTCGCACTGGAGGCTAAAACGCGATTATCTTCACCACGGATATTAAATTTGAAACCACTTGCGTTGGAACCACTAATTTGAACACCTGTTGTCAGCTCGAAAGTAGAGAGGTTGCGACGGCGCCGATTTTCCAAGCCCAATAGCGCCGCTAAGCGATCTTCAAGGCCCGATATATTGTCACTGTTCCAACGATCGTCCGGCGCAGATGCGGTGTAGTTATACGCCTGACCTCGAGCACGGCCAATTTGTGGCAATCGCTGAATCATCTCGCATTTGTAGCGCACTAGAGATGTCGCTTCGGTATCAAATGACTTAACTAAAATTGCTGCAAAATCTCCAAGTTGCTCGCCATAGCGTGCGATAACATGATCTAGAAAGCGATTGCGGCGCTCTAGCCTAGCGTCCATTCCCTGCATTAACTGAGTTAATTGATTCAGCGCATCCGACCCCGAGCCTGGGTACAGTTTGTCGGCGTATTTAAAGCTTGTCACCGGCTCAAAGGCGTAGGTTTTCGTTACCGTTGGGTCGCTGGAAAAAAGCGATGCCAATTGCGAAATCTGTGCACTAAAGTTGGCCAGCACTTGATCAAAAAACAATAAGTACGCCTTGAACTGCAGTGCCTTATTATGATCTTCGTCGCTCGCGCCGGACGGCAGACCAATATCACTCAAACCGTAAACCGCAGGAAAATGATTTTGGAATGAATAGTAGCTGCCGAGCTTGCGTGCTTTGGCCTTTGGCATAGGCAGATCGTCTGAGCGTATTTGGCTTGCTAAACGACGTTCATTTGCGAGCTTTTCTTTGAAGAGTTCTGCGATTTTTTCTTCGGAGGAAGCCAGCGGCACATCATCAAGGTAAAGCGCAATGCGCGAGTTATTGGTATCGAGTTCAGCTTTATGTCCGGCCTTAATAGGCACCCGCCATTTGGCATCTTGATCAAGCTCAATTAACTTGTTCGGGCTAATGTGAAGTTTTCGTACACGCGCAACGCCCTCAATATTCATTATCAGGCCAATGACGTCGGAAAGCCGAAGCTCAGGCTTGAGGTTCGACTCGGCTAAGGAGTCGTCGCTTATAAAACCATTTTCTAAGCGCGGCCCATTAAAAATATCATCACTGGAATACGGGCGGCCGTCATCGTGTACCAAGGTAAACATCTGTGTAAGATTTCGTTTAACCAGAGTCGGTGCAAGATGGCCCTTTACGACAAACAAAACGTCAGCAAACACGACATCGGGATCAGCACCGGGCTCAATTTCTATGCTCCCACAAAGAAAAAATTTCTGCGTTGCAACCTCGCTCACACTTAACCAATCTTCGCCTAGGTTGCGATTGCGCATTAGGGCCTTCTCGACCTCTTGAGTTACTTGGTTTTTAGCTTGCGTATTCAGGCCGGGCGCAAAATCAAGTAACACGTTAAACAAGCCAGCAAGTTCGACCGCCTCCGTGGTTCGCCCGCTCGGCTTACTGGCAAACAATTTTTTGGCTTTTTTATCAGCAAACACGACTTGTGTTGCATCGTGAATCCACGCGTTATTGACTCCAGGGATATCGATCAATAGCTTTCGATAGTCGTTACGCGTTAGCGGCATATTCACCAAAACCTCTGCCGCGCTGTGAAACTGTTGTTCCAGCCCACCGTTTTGCGGATCACTTAATAGCAAATCGGCGATGGGCAGTGACGCTTGATAGGCAACATCCGTTAACACGTACGACAGAAGCTCTAAGGTTGTCATACCTGGGTCATGTACGTTGAAATCAGTCCACACTTTTCCGCAATACTGGCGCACATAGTCGGCACCAAGTTTATACAACTGTTCGTAATTAAAACTCGTCTCGCCGGGCCCAGTCGCAGGAATACTCAACGTTTGTAAGGTCGCTTGAGTATCTTGTGTTTCTTCACGCATATTCATCAGTCAACCTCGCTTATTAGATGTTCAGTGCTCGACACTAAAATAATGTCAGGTTCGTCGACCGACACCATGCCCTGTGTGTTAGCGATCATTGCGCCGGCTGATTCAGTTAGTAAAGCGAAATCGCTGACGTAATCGACATACTCTAAATCTTCGACCGCCTTTAGCAGTGTTGAATCGTACAAGCGCCCAGCAAACTCAAGCTCTATCGCGTGCTCGCGTTCAAAAGCCCACGGCGATAACACTTTTTGAATAAAGAGGTTTAGCTGATTACGATAAAAATTGCAGTCATAGCCCTGATGGAATTTGACCTTGGTAGTCACTTGTACCGCTTGGTATCGAGGATTGCGAACGTGTACCTTGGTTTGCCCACCGACTCGTTGGCCAACAAAATCTTGAACTCGATCAAGCGTATTGCTATCGACCTTAGGCGTCAGAGGGTCGACCGCATTTTTATTGCGTAGGTCAGGCACGACGATCAACATCAGATTTCCGGGTGCCGCCCAACTCTCGGGCTTAGCATGCGGTATGCACTTAACCTTGCTAAGATTCGGAAACTCGCCGAGTACCGCCCGTTCGAAGTCCCATGGAGTGATGCAACGATCTTTATGGCGCAAGCGCTCGCTCGCCCGCGCGCTGAATTGTGCTTGGTTTTCATCACCAAAGCCGGCAAAGCTCGCGAAACGCTGCTCTACAGCTTTGACGCTGGAAGCTGTGTCTTTAAATTTTGCAATCGACGACGCCGGTAACGACGAATTCAGGTGCGCAGCTCGTTCTCCGTCTGGAATTTGATACTCAACCTCAATGGTATTTGCGACCACGCTTATTAACTTGCAAACGGCATCAACTTCATCACTAATACAGGCCTTCAACCACAAGCTATCCGCTGGCAAAATAGTATTAGTTGTGGTCGCTTCGCTCGGAATAATTAATTGAAATATACCGCTGGCCAGTAACTGATTGGTGGTGTCGAGCACTACGTCAGTCGCCTCGAGTTGTTTCCAATAGTTATCGCATAACACCGACCATTGAATAGACTCACCTGTAAGTTCCGGGTCGGCACTGCCTTCGGCAACTTGAAACAGCAAAGAAACACGATCACCGGCGTGTAAATCACTTAAGCCAATCAGCAACTCTCCGGCGTTGTCGACGTTCGGCAACAGTGTGACTGGTGTTGAATTTAGGAACGCGAGTTGATCGCGCACATAACGATGCTCTCGCATTTGTCCAAAGTATGAAATGTGAAAGAACTGCGCATTTTCATCAATATAGGATTCAAGATCGTCGTGTTTGAGGTTAACCACACCACTGGTCGCGCTATAATCCAAGCTAATGTCAGCGATGGCTGGTGTAACCGGTTCTTCGAGCACAACTAACTGCGGTTTTTGCGCGCGGCTCTTACTAAACTCAACCACATTCTCAACATAGCGTTTACGGTAGGTGCTGTGCAAAAAGCCCCTGTTTAACGTAACGCTCATACCACCGGTTAGCGCAGGCTTAGCCACTGCGCTGGCAGAGGCCTTGATCGGGCTGCCCAACATCAATCTGCGCATTAGAAAGCTAGACCAAGTGTTATTTACAAGTGCTAACGAAAAAATCAAATTCGCGGTTGGCGTGTACAACAAATTCGCGGCGTTTCGATCAAAGCTAATTGTTTTCCCTAGCTGCGCATTATCTTCGTCGAACAAAGTGTAAGACGGCTGCACCGGCTGCCAGTCTGAACCATCTCTAAATCTGACGTCAGCAGTAAAATAGTGATTATTAATGACGCCTAAGCGCGACGGGTAAGCGGTATAATGTGTGTTGAAGTTGGTTGGCACGTCTACCCAATTCATGTGCACGTCGAGCGTGGTCAGGCGCTTGCTAAATACCTCATCACTGGTGATCGTAAATTTGGCGCTGCGCTTTGGTTCGCTGCCAAACGGCAAGAATTTTTTAGCGGTATTTACGTTCCCTAGATCATTGCTCGCATTCAAGGATCGCAGTCCGCTCACCGTGACCGCCAACTCGACCGACTCAAGTTGTAGACCACTAAATACGGTGTAAGGCGTCTCAACATCCGTATTGAGTAACAGTTGTATTACCGGCGCACTGCTTGCGAAAGCGCCGGTGTGAACCGCGCGATCAAAATCAACAATTGATTCTTGTTCAGCGTCTAAGGTCACATTAACTGTTATTACGTTACCATCAAGCACCGGAGTAACCACGTACGGACCAAGCCAAGACTTCGCGCCGCTTAGATATACCTTAAACGCCTGGTCTAAATTCTCATTAGCCAAATCACCTAGATTGGACAAACGAATACGCAGACTAATTTCACGCGTACCCTCGGCCATGCGCAATACCGGTGCAGCAACCGCGAAGCCAACGTCCGCCGCCGGCAGCTGGTCATGACCAAATGCACGCCAAGAGAAATCATCGCTTTTGGGACGCTCACCTAGGCCGTCAAGCGAGTCCGCAATCGGCGCATAACGCAGAATACCCAGATCGTCCTTAAACACGCTTCGCAACGATGTCACCGTTGCGTGATTAATCACCACATCACGCACTGGTCGATAGATTCGTTCGCGCCCGAATTCATCCTTACCGGCGAGCATCGCCATATCGGGCGTCACCAATATCGGTGTTGCCAGCTTCTTCAAATGTACCGTGACGTGCGCGCGATCCGGGTTCGCACTTCGTTTTTGCAGGCGTAAAATATCATGATAATGAAAATTTAGGTGCCGTTGCGTTAGCGCATTGATTTGCGCCTGCGGCGCTTCAAACATTTTTAAGAACGCTAATAAAAGACCGACATGCGGTGTGATATTTTGATCGGTGTTGGCAATCCAATCGTCCACATCATTTTCCGTAAATGGAAAGAAGTTAGCCCAATTAGAGTTACCTTGTGGCGCGTTGGTGTCATAGAATCGAATGTGTTCAGCCATTTCTTTTAACAACAACAAGTAGTCTCTATCACGCCGCTCGTCGACCTGAACATAGTCGGCCTGGAGCATAGGCGATATGCGCTGAACCTGACTCTGACCTAGGCTGCGGATGCGGTTCTGAATTATTTCCTTACTCGACATAGTTAGTTATCAAAGTCTAGGAGTTGGTCGACTTCGTTGCCGTCATTCAAGAAGTACGGATAGACGAGATTAAAGCGCGAGTTAGTCGAACGAATAATGTATTCCAGCACCACTTGTAAGCGCCCGTCCGCCAGCTGACTGGTATCAAAATCAAGTGAGACAATCTTGATTCTAGGTTCGTAAATTAGAATATTTGTTTTAATTTTGTCTTGTAAAAACGTGGTATTGGTCAAGTCCATTGGGTCGAACAGCACCGACTGCAAATTCAAGCCATATTTAGGTCGCAGAAACCGCTCGCCAGCACTGGTGCCAAGCAGTATCCGTAGACTCGCCTCTATGTCTTGTTGATCAGAAGTCATGCCCACGGTGCCACTAAGCCGACTAAATTCCGGCGGGAAGCTCCAGCCGGTTCCGACAAAGGATTGATATGATTTCTTATCCATATTCTTACCCAACTTGTACCGTTGGTGCGCCGACGACGGCCATAGCGCCGCAAGCACAAGAATCGCTAGTAGTCACGACGGGGCGACCTGCGATCAATACGGTCGCGTTGCTCGCAATAAACGGACTGGCGGTCGGCTGATGGGTGTTTGGCGGTAAAGAACAAACATGCATATCTCCGAGAACCGCCACAGGCATGCCGCCCACCAAAACGGTGGCGGCGCCGGGGCCGACTACCGTACCACCATGATTGGTTGTGTCTCCTACTCTTACAATCGCTGCCATAATTACTTGCCTTTAGTTAATTTGCACCATGCTGCCCTTTATCTCGGTGATCGCACTACTCGATACACCAACGCCGGCCGTGCCTTCTAGGGTTAATTGTGTGCCCGCTTCACACTGAGTCTCTAATTCAGATTTGGTGGTAATTTTACTGCCAGCCGACAAACGTATTTCGCCTGCGCTTTCGATTGAAATGCCATCGCTGCTCATCGCTAGAACGTTACTATTTTGATCACTTATAAAAATTCCGCCCTGCGCTTCGTCGAGCACGATGCGATTGCCAGCAGGTGTCTCAAAACTCAAAATAATTTGATCGTCGTCAAATGACATCTTCATTTCGGAGCGCGAGAGAAATACCTTTTCATGATTGTCGTCTGCTCCTTCCAATGGCGCGGGCTTGGCGCTTGAGTGCATCATGCCTAAGATCACTGGCGCTCGAGGATCATCATCGAAAAATCCAACGACGACTTCGTCGCCAATTTCCGGACGGAACACCATGCCGCGTCTCTCGCCTGCATCTAGACTGCTGAGCCTAGCCCAAATACCTTCCTCTCCTAAGCCCAACATCGGCAAAGAAATTTTTATACGAAACTCTCCTGACGGGTCTTCGTTGCTCAGCACCACACCGGCCGTTAAACCGCCGACCGCGTTTGGCTGAGCACTGGTGCTCTGCCCCAAACCCAATAAGGTTTGCTCGTAAACCTGCTTGACGCCGCCAATTTGAATCGATGTTTTCCAGCCTTTTACAAGATCAAAATCATGACGAACACCGGTTACATAGGCGTTACCAGAAAAACGTTCGCCAACCCCGTCTAAGGTGACGACCATGCCGGGCTTAACAGCCGTCATGCCCTCACACTTAACGCGCGCGCCAACTTGGTTCAGCTGTGAAATTGCCCAGAGATTGTCGATATACACTTGCGACTCGCTGTCATCACCAGCGTCCAACGCAACAACAGTCGCTTTATCGTAAATCGCGTTTGCCAAATCAGCGGCGGCGACATTGCCTGGCGAACTCATACCTGGATCAGTAGCATCAAGTTCAACAACTTCTTGCGTCGCGGCGTCCCAGCGCAACGCCTTTATGCTGTTATGTTGATGACGCGCATCAAGTTCAGCGTCCAACTCTAAAATCGATGAGCCAAATTGCAGTACCAGCTCTTCGCCGGCACTCACCTCAGGTTTTTTGGTGGTGATTTTATCGGCCTCACAAAACACTAATTGGCCGTTTACCGCTGCCCGAAGTAAGCAAAAATCCCAATCCGAAACACCATATTGCAATAGCTGCTTATGTGTTAAATCACTGCTTTCAATGTCACCCGTTATGTCATAGTCGTCGGCTATGCGACGGATGGCATCGCTGTCAGTTTGTTCGAGAAAGTATTTGAACTTGGCGGTGGCGGTCATACTCACCGCCTTGTGACGACAATCGATAACTAATTGAGGAGCTACGTGCTCTCGAATTTTTAAGCTATGCTTAATCACCACACCGGTGAATAGCGACTCTTCTTCACCCGCGGCTCCGGCTAAAATTTCGACGCTATTTCCCGGTAAAAAGGAATCACTGTTCGATAACGGAAAATCAGAACTGGCGGCCGCACCGTCCTGATATACCAACTTAGCGCGCGACAGTTTGTTGGCCGAATGCGTGACAACCACCGCGATCAGATGCGCTTGGCGCGACAATAGCTCACCGTTTACTTTAATAATAAATTCACGTTGCTCAGCGGCGACGGGGATGGTTCGATCAGCGGTCATTTTTCAATCGGCGGAAAGTGTATTTGTTGCCCGGCACTGAGGTTACGAAAGCTATCTAGACCGTTGGCTCGAGCAACACTCAAGTAATGTTTTGGACTGCCGTAGATTCGTTGGCACATTAACGGCAAGGTGTCACCGGCCTTCACTATCCGCAGATGCGTCAGATCCGGAGATTGGTCTTGCGCAAGCGCAACGCGTGTTTCATCGTCTGAGTTGTCGGTGAAATTAGCCGAAATAACCGCACGCAAAGGCATACCACTGGGCCTAAACAGCTTGTATGCCACGGATGCCGATTTAAGCACGCAGCGCTTAACCGGCAGACTGCCCCAGGCTACCTTCAAATAGTTGGGTCGATGAATATCGCCGTTATAACCGGTTACCGATTGGAATACGCCGACCTGCTCTTGCACATCGATCAATTCACCACTTGCGCCAGATCCGTCGAGATAAAACTCCAGCGTTAAGTCTCCAGGCTTCACTTTCTTGAACTCCATGCGGCTGCCGGTGGTGCCTGAACCCTGAGCGCTATCGTATTCCATTTCATAGGCCATAGTGATTTCATTCGGGTTCATAAATGCCTTGAACTCAGCAATGGCCTCACCCGAGTAATCCGCTTGATCAAAGGCCTTAATCACCAATTTTTCTAATTCGCCAGAATCATTCATGGTTTTAACGCTCCCTCTCATCTTCGATAATTTCTAAGACACGTTCGACGCATTCGGCCACAATAATTTGCTTCTCTTCGATTGCGGGTGGCGCTTGTTTGGCGCCGCCCGCAGCTTGATTACTCACTTCAACGGAGATAACGACTTGGTCTATTACAACGGGCATAGTGTGATCCTCGGTCTTATTCGACGGTGAAATATTGGTAGTAGAGCTGCATGCTTTCGACCACGATCGCATTACTTTTGGCGGAAAAATCACTCACCGCCCACTTAGTCGGATACGCGTTACTCAAGTGCCAAGTCCGCAACGGTTCGTGACTTTCATTGAGTAAGATAACGTCGATGTTTCTGGGCGATATTTCAAAGTTCTCGACACAATCTCGTACCCACGGAAATATCGAGGTGTCGTTCAACAAACCGCGTTTTAGGGTAAGCTCTGGATATTTGGCCCGCACTGGAAACTTCTGAACGTAGCGGTTTTGGCCACCTTCGGGCTTTTCTTCGGTGGCCATTTCCATGGTCAAGCCACCGACGTCCGAAAAGCGGATATCGTTATCAGTTAAATCCAATCCAAGTATTTCTACTTTGAAATGAAAGCCGACCGGAGGGAATTCAATTGCCATCGTTGTTCAAACGCGCATGCACTGTCACTCGAGCAGTCATTGGGCTGCCCAAACGAATGTTAGCAATGCTTAATCGTTCTGCACCTGAACGCCAGCATGCGCCAGGGTAATTCCCTCGATCGCAGCCTCGTTACCGGTTGATTTAAGCGCAGGCCCTTCGATCTTAATAGGGAACGCTGACTGAACTTTCCAGACCATGACAGGTTGGTGCTCTTCGTCAAGTAAACTAATCACCAAATCACGCCGATCAATTTTGTTCATTCTGACGGTGCTCAGCCAATCAAAAAATTCATTGTCGCTGGCAACGATGCCGCGCTTACAGGTAATGTCAGAAAGCTTAGGCATGCCTGGCATTTTTATCGCTGCGTATTCAGGCGATGAGCCCTCACGGTACTCAATGACCTGTAACTCTTGATTGAGGCCACTTATCTCGGTAAAGCCCGCCCGTTCGCCGCCCCATTCGACGGTAAAATGAAACGCGGGTAATGGGTATTGTTCTGGCATGGTTAATCTCCTATCGATTCGATCTTTAAGCAGAGCTTAGTAAAGCAAGACAACTGAACTCTGAGTGTTAGCAAGTGTTGATTAGTTACGAGGTTTGCAATAAATGTGAGAACTTAAGAATGATGAATTCGGCCGGTCTTACAGCGGCAATACCAATTTCAACATTCATACGACCTTCCAAAATATCTTGCGCCGACATCGTTTCGCCTAAGCCACAACGGACGTAGAACGCATCGCTCGGCGCCGCCCCGGCGAGAGCGCCTTCGCGCCATTTTTGAGTAAGGTAGTTTTCGATCATCCCGCGAACCTTGACCCAGGTATTGGCATCATTGGGTTCGAATACCGCCCAATAGGTCGATTTCTTAATGGACTCCTCAAGCGTAATAAAGAGTCGCCGCACCGAGTTGTATCGCCACTCGTTATCGTTACCGGCCAGTGTGCGAGCGCCCCAGATCAAGGTGCCCTTACCTGCAAATGCGCGAATAGCGTTAATGGACTTTCCTGAAGTTGAATCGACATTCAGTTCGTCTTGAATCGCGTTATCTACTTTAACCAACGGCTCGACCACACGACTTAGGCCCACATTTGCGGGTGCTTTCCAGACGCCACGATTTTCATCCGTAGCAGCGTAGACGCCCACCACGGCGGACGACGGAGGCAGTACCACATAGTGGTTTTTGATTTCGGCTTTAACCGCGTTATAAACTTGGGTGTTCGACGCCGCCATTGTGCCGAGCCCGACCGCTGCGTCTGGCGCACCACTGCCGTCATCTAGTTTTACTTGCACCAAGTCTTCTGCTTCATCAACAAAGTAATTTTGGGTAGTTTTTATGAACGGGTAGTAGACCGAGCCATAGCTCAGATTTTTACTGCCAAGCTGCTCGCGATTGCGCTGCTGAGAATTGTTGTCCTTAACACTGCTGGCTGAATCATCATGATCAACAAAACCGGCTGCATCACCACCACCTAACAAATCCAAAACCGAGAAGCGGTCTTGCAAGCTCGCACACTGCGCTAACATGCCTTCAGTTACCGTTTTATAGTCAGAATCACTGAGCGACGCGGCTTCAGGAATCACCAAGAGCGTTGGTTCATCTTCGTCCTTTAATTTATTGAGGCCGAGCATTATTTCGTCAACGTCAATACTCGGCGACGTTTTTTTATAACCGCCGACCGAGACGATGTAACATTGCCCGCCGCCATTAGCGAAGAACATATTCATCGCGTAGTGCAGCAAATAAGTAAGTTTAGGCTCTTGAATATCTACCGCGTCAACACTCGTAACTAATCCTGCGGCATCTTTTGTGACGTCTACGCTGGCCAGAAATTGATTTGGCTGTGTACTGCCGTAATCATTTTGTGGGCCACCAAACAACGTTTCGAAGTCCTGCATTGAACGTACTTTGGTCGGCCTACCGCTCAAATCACCATCTTTGGAACGCGTTGCTTTTTCAGTGTAGCCCACAAATGCTGGCACAGCAGTCTGCACCTCGGCTACCGAAGGCGGAAATATCGATATCTCCTTTACGTATACATCTGGGGTTCTATAAGCCATGGCTAAGGCCTCCTGAGTTAGAGTTAAGTTTTAGGTTTTGATAAATGCACGATAAAGTCCGACGTTAAACGCTCGGGCCCAGTTAGTGGCAAGGACGGAATCAGTACGTCACCTTGAATCGATAGCTGAATATCGCGCTTGGCTTTTTCGCGGCGAGACAACGGTAAGGCACTTTGAAATAGAACGACTTTTGCTGCGTCGCTTGAGCTAGCCTGGCCGCCAACGCCCAACACTTCTTTAGCAAGGTGTTGAGCTGTAAAATTACTGGCCGTGACTTTGTTAAAGGCGATGGCTGCGGGCGCGCTAGGATCAGCCTTATCAATACCGGTTACCGCCAATGCATTAAAATTGGAGCCGTAGTTACGCGCAACAATGTAATAACTGAGGGTTTCGCTTTTTGCGTTGAACTCGAGCTTGAATCTGGGCGGGTCGGCAACGAAGGTCTCGTGCAGCTCAATGCTGACTAAGGTATCGATCGGCAAGGCAGCCAACTCTGCGTTCTGGAAGTAATGGTGTCTAAGGCTAGGCTCGCCAGAAAACTGTTCGATTACGTCGAAATCACGTACATCGACTTGTCTATTAAGAAAATTGACGCGGTCTAGACCATGACTTAATTTAACAAGCCGAGTATCAACGATCACTCCGTCAACTTCCATGCTGACGTCGACATTGCGTTTAGCTTTGGAAATCGTATGTGTAAATCGCTGCCCCACAATTTGGCATGTCGTTGCCGGGTCAAAGGTGCGAGTTTGAGCAGCGTTAATGAATCTCGTGACGCCACCACTGAGCGGCTTATCTGTAAAGTTATAAAAATTAGGGGTCTTGAGCACCAGACCGATATCTAACGTTTTACCCGCTACCTCTAATGCTAGCTGGTCGTCTCGCAGTTCGATGAAAACCGACAGCCCATTCCGTGTAAGCTTTGGCACTAGCCGCCCTTGCTGAAACAGGCGTCGCGTTTGCTCGGTAAATACAAAATCAAAATCGTTTGACCTACCGCTCGCGTAATACGAATGCGCTAATTCAAGGCTTAGTATTTGAGCATATTCGGTTTTCATAACAGCAACGCCACCCTGCTGGCCGACCCAAATCCGATCAAGCCTAATAAGTTTGGCCTTGCCCGGCGTAACTCATTACTATGCCCCACTTTAAACACTGTGTAGCTCCTTAGAAATTCGCGTAATGGGCGGCTGCACATTGATTTCCGATTCATCCTGCAAACTGACCATTCCAATGCGATACACCACAGAAGGCAGTTGTTTGCCGCCGATAAAGGCCCATATTTGATTCAGTTGATCGTAATTGAGCTTTTGCAGTTCAATTACTAGGCGTGTGATATCGCTACCCAAACCCGGGTACGTTTCGGGGGTAAACACAGGACGCGCTTGAAAGAAGGTGAGGACATGGGTGAGGTACTTCAACGATTGGTCGTACTTCTTAAAGTTTGCTGCACACATAACGAACAAATTTAACTTCAATTCTGGCTGCGTTACGATGTGCCGACCTTCTCTGATTTTATAATCCTTGAGTTGATTTTTTACGACTCGATCTTCTTCAACATTGATCAGGGCCAAGCCAATCGAATCGTCGTCCATGGCATACTTCCCCGCCTCGTCGACAATGCTGCTAGGCTTAACTTTGTCAGACAATAGGCCAGTGCGCGCCCGCAAATAGGCGTTTAACTCAGCTGCAAGAAAGTCCAAAATACGATCCAAAATAGTATCCCCGAAAATTATTTCGTATACGTCAGTTTCCTACTCTATATCCCAAAGCGATGCCCCATTAACTGACGGTGACCTAAAATTAGCCTAGACCCTTGCTAGTCAGCTGTCAATTAAAGTGGGCGTTTCCCCGGCTTACAAAATCGACCATTCTGCGCGTCTGCACTGCCCCTACCTGCTGAATTCGATGATGGTCGTATTTTAGAAACAAGGTGTTAACGATGCTTATTTAAGCGATTTAGTAAGAAGGAAAAAACTCCTAATTAAATTTAAAAAATTATATAAAACCCGAATAAATATTGATTTTCGAGCGTCGTTTGATCTTCCTACGCCGAAATCACAAGCCGTTCTTTTATCGTAGGTGGCCTAAAAAACCGCCACCGACAAATCGAAAAATGCGCGTGTGATTTGGTAGACGACGCAATCCAAAAAAGTACGACAACAATTTTCTAGAATGAGAAAAAAAGAAACGCCAAACAAGTTGGCGTTGAAAATGAGCCGTATAGGCAGGCTCAGAGAGAAGGTTTGATGCCTAATTTGCAGAAGAACGGCCTGCGCCCCAGGCAGGCCGTTCAACTACCTCACCCACTTTAGGCCTCCATGCTCAACGCATCCATGCGTTGAATGAAATCCGACGTTTCAAAATCAAAATCGTCGAACAACTCGTCATCGTCAAATACATCTGTGTACTCATAGACTTCTATATTATTAACATCGTCATAACTGTTATTGACACTACCAACAGTCGGTTGAATATCTTTGTGTGTTACTACGTTGTCGTGGCAGTACATTTCTGACTCCTCATCGCTAGGGTTAGCCGGGTTTGACCCATATTATTGGTGACCATTTCTTAGTCAGACGACAGAGGCCTAATGGTGACGACAGAAAAATAAAAATAATTATTGTGAATTTATATCGGCGATTGCGACGCGCAAGGACCGCGATACCAGTAAAGCGACCGCGACCGCGCAGCAGGCACGGCTAGGGATTGGAGTAGACTTTTAGTGGATTGGAGTAGACTTGGATTAAAACCTCGGCAAGCGCGAGTCCCTGCGCCTGCCGGATTGGAACGGACAAACCTAGATGCTGTTATCGCCCGAGCCGGCGCAAAACTCTTGAATCTGTGATTCATTTTCACTGTAATACTCGTCGAGCGGTTGGTCGCTGTCAGGTTTGCCGAACTCCGACCCACAAGTCGCGTGAGTAGTAGACACACCATCGTCGACCGCACATGGGTTTTGCGTTTCACCGCAGACAATTACGGTCTTGTCTTCAGCTGGGCGAATAACAAAAATGCTACTACCGCTCTGCCCGCCTACGAAACCACTACCAGAACCTTGTGAGTCACCAAAATTCGCCTTAAGTTTTCGTTTCTTAGATTGCACAGGCCTTTTTGAAATTCTTACAATATCCACCTCACGACTTTTAGTAGAGGCCTGAACGATCTCGGTATTCCTCAACCGTTCAACCAGCACCACCGGCTGGCCATTAAGCTTGGCAAGCGAAATACCTTCAAACTTAGTATCGACAATGGGTGCTTTGTGGTCCGCGCAAGCGTTATCACAGCCATGGATTGTCTTTGGCTCATGGGCGCAGCTCGTTAAAGATACGAATAGTAAAAGTGTCGCTAGTGTTCTCATTGTAAATCCCCGTTTAGTTAACATTTGTTTAGAAACAGTATTAAATGCTGCTCATTTGGTCAATGGCATATGCTTAATAATACTGAGCTTGAATACGGGCCTATAGATAAAGCACCCAAACAATAGGCGACTGCTGAGCTCAGACCGCGACACAATATTTAACGATTGCATTGCAGTTTATTTGTCGTGGCCGTCGCCTACCACATTCAGAATGGTCAAAAACGTGACTCACACTGCGTTTTAGCTAGAATGTGGTAAAGTAATTGGGCTTCAAGACCCCCGACCGTAGACTCAAAATTACATGCCATTAAATGAAATCGCTGAACGTAAAGCTCAGCAAGCCCTAAAAAATCAAGCGCTTGAAGACGTGGTATCTATATTAATGAAAAGCTATGGCGATGAAATTTATCGGTTTTGTAAATCAATGTTGAACAACGCCTCGGATGCACAAGACGTATTGCAGACTGTTTTTGTACAAGCGTTTCAGGGTCTCGGCAAGTTTGAATCCAAATCAAGTTTTCGCACGTGGCTATACGTCATTGCCCGAAATCGCTGTTTGGATGAAATAAAAAAGGCAAAACGCTTTGATGCTCGAGTCGAGTTCACTGATCAGCTACCGGAAGTGTCGAGTGCCGACGAAAGTACTAATACATCTAGTGATCCGTTGATGAGCGAGGTTCTAAGACGGTGTATGGAAAAGTTATCAGACGCCGTTCGAGCCGCCATTTTATTGCGTTTTCAGTCTGAACATTCTTACGAAGAAGCCGCTGTTATTTTGCAAGAAAAAGCGGGCACCCTGCAGGCGAGAGTAGCCCGCGCTATGCCGACCTTGCGGCGCTGTGTTGAAGACAATGGAGTAAGGTTATGAGCGATACTAAACACAAACCTTGTACTCGTTTCGAAAAGCACGGCATGCTGCTGGCGGAGCGCGGTCAGCAACTGGATGAGCATTATCAAGACTGTTCTGATTGTGTGGAAGCAATGCGGGCATATCGAGCGCTAGGTGAATTGATCGCCGGTGATTCGGACTCAAAACCAGCGCCTGGCTGGCAAGAGGCGGTTCTTCGCGAAGTCCGACAAACTGAGCTTGAACAGCAGGATAGTGAACCGCAAACCTTCGAAAAAACCAGGTCGTCGCGCCCGTGGTTATCGGCTATCGCTGCCGGTGTTGCCGCGCTGGGGATAGCCAGTGTATTCCTTTACGACTCGACGCTCATGCAAGACCCAACTCAGAGCCTTCAAGCGAACAGCTTAGAACTCGTGCTTGTTGCGTCAGACAATGACTATCGCGGCAACGACGCAAAAATTGGCGATAACTTGTCACTTCGAAGTACGGTTGATAAGCCTGAAAAAGCCTTGCTTCGAGTATATCGCGAAGGCCAACTTCACTTTACCTGTGGTCGCAAAAAAGGCTGCACATTTAAAGACCAACGCCTCGAGCAACTCGTTGAGTTGAGCGCTTATGGTGAGTATCAAGCCATTATTTTTCTAGATAAAGTGCTCGTCAACGAGGCTTCTGTAAGCATGGATGCCGACGTGCTAGATGCGATAGACTCTGATAACGAGGTTATCATAAGCGAGTCGCTAATAGTCCGTTAGAGCACCAATCGCGTAGATCAAGGAGTGTCTGCAGCCGCGTTCATTCGCCAAGTAACACATACGCGCCCCAATCACTTGTGGCAACATTGCGTCTAATTGCGTCTCGCTGAACTAAGGCAAGCGATTCAGCGGGTGTTTTGCCTGCGTTGAAATGCTGGTAGAACTGGCTCACCACTTCTCGTGTTATTTCGTCCTTCACCGACCACTGAGTAACCAACACACTCGGAGAACCATTACTCAGGAAGATACCGCCGAGTGACCCCCATAAGTTCTTACCCTCCTTCGCAACCGAACTGCAGCTCGCGAGCACCACCATTCGAGCGGTAATATTTCTCTGAGCCAGTCGTTTAGCGGCGACATCACCGTCCGCAAATCTGAGCCAAGGCCCGAGATGATTAACACCTGAATGAGTTGCTAAATGCAGTACTCGAAGCCCATTCGCTGCTAACACCACAGAAGACTCTGCAGCCTTGCCGGTAATCGCCTGAGTGTTGAGACGTCTGGCAACGTCGTGCATCTCGACTTGAGCTGCGGGCAAATCGTTTTGCGGATTACCTAGAATCAAAGAGCGCTTGCTGTTGGCATGACTATCGTCCGCGCGAATTTCGAACAGAGAGCTCGCACTCGGTATCAACGAAATTGACTTCATTTCAACCAAGAACCGATTGTTCACCTTCAGACTAGCAAACACAAGATCACTAATGATGTCATCGGGCGAAACATACAGGTGCTTTGAGGGGTGATTAAGATCCAAGTTAGCGAGTAACGCAGCACCTAACTGCGCCAATAACTTGCTATTGCTCGGCGTTGCCTGATAGGCGCGTACCCACTTTTGCAGCGTCCCGTAGTCAATACCCAACTCATTGATTGCGATTGCCCCATTGATCACCGAAATACTAAAAATGCGTTCTCGGGCAACAAAGAAAGATAAAACCTGTTCTCGTGCCAAGGCAGGTAATAACTCAGGCGCGGAACGTGGAATCACTGCCGGCGACGATTGCATTAGTCTTAGGTGCTGCAGCAGGTCGTCAATTCGCTGAGACTCAGCGTCAATATTAAATTCTCGACCGGCATCGCCCTCAGTCCCCGGTAGCGAATTTTCTTGATTTTGCAGATACGCTTCGACAAAGCTCTTTGCTTTTGCTTGCTCAGCAATAGAGAATGCGCTTTGAGTGTCACCCTCATCCAAGTAGCTTAGAAACAAAGCTTCATACGGTTCTCTTTTTCGCGAGAGTAAGTGTGCCTTTAGGTCGTTAAAACCAATCGCGTTACGCAAGCGATCGGATTCAGCAATCGCACTCTTGAAATAGTCGATCGCGCGCCGAGTCTCGCCTAGATCATGCGCAATGCGACCAGCTAGGTATAACAACTCCCAATTCCAGACCGCAGGTTTGGATGAATCCGCCAGCGACTTTGCAATACTTTTTTCAGCCAGTTCAAATTCATGTTTGCCATGATGTAATTTCGCCTGAAAATAGTCCAAGGCAAACTGAGCAGACCCATCACTGTTGGCATGGCCCCACGCACGCTCCAAGTTCTCTTCAGCTTGCTCTAGTCGACCCAATTCCAAATTGGCAGCCACCAAATTCAAGTACAAGCCACGCATTGCGCGTGCACTGCCAATACCACTAGCCTGCTTGAGTGCTTTGGAAAAACTAAGTGCTGCCAACGCATTTTTTTTTTCGTCAACATACACCAAACCTTGGTTTATATCCGCGTCGATTTTCTGACCTAAGTTCGCGTGCTCCTTGAGCAATGCTCGCTGACGATTAAGTGCGTATTGCGCCGCGCCAAGACTGCCCACTTCTTGAAAAACTTTGATGAGATTTGAAAGTGCCGAAATTTCGTGATTCGCATTATTAGAGCGTTGCGCAACCTCCAAGGCTTCGGCGGCAAAATTCAAGCCCGCTTTATGATCGGAATTGCGCCAAACTATCCAGAACGCATGATTTAACGCCCTACCTAATTCCGCGGGTCGATCAAACTTTCGATACACATCGATTGCTGCCAAATGGTTCTTTTGCGCTTGATCGGCTTGGCCTGCACGCCGATGATATTTCGCCGCAACCATCATAACATCGGCCTGTAGCACAGGTTGATCGAGCGAGCTTTGCAACTGACTGAGAGCGGGCCAATCGCCTAGTTCCCCATGTGCGGTCGCTAGCGCCAGTGCCGAACTAACGCGTTGACTGGCCGCGAAATCCGCCTTACAAGCCTTTATAACCGCTTGATAGTCTTTGTTTTCTAGCGACTCGTTCGTCGCAACCGCCTCAGCGCATTTGTCTGTCTTAACGCACCCAACTAGCACCGTGCCTAATACGACTGCCGTCGCCAAAATACAAAACAACGATCTGAATACAAAGCCTGTCTGTGTCATTCTCTGATCTTCGCCCACAATGATTTGTATGTAAGTGTATATCAAACCACTCGCAGCAGCCTATATCGTGAGTTTAGCTGTCGCGGAACATGCCAACCGGAAAATCATCGCAACCCAGTGCGGAGTATTCTTCTGGGTCCCAAAAATCGGAAGCCTGATAACCGTGCAAAAACAATGCGGCATAGGCTTCACAGCGTTCGCGTTGACTCACAATAATATCGTCAACCGGAATACGTTTTTTGATATCCACAACATTGGTCCTTACCTCAGCCATTCTCGCGCCACCATCAGCTGGCGTGTCGAGTAACATCAGATTGTTACCACTTGCTTGCCAGGCAGACCACTGAGTTTGTTGACCAGAGCGCCCTTTTCCTGGCGAACCTGAGTGCGCGAACTCAGTCCAATAATCCATCATAGTTAGTGACAAGGCTTTTCGGCCCGGTGCATTTGTCTTATCGAGCAATGGCCCCATACTGATGCCCCCGGTAAAATCCCCGAAGACAAAACTGATGTCTAAGCCATGTGATGCGCCAATCAGTTCGTTTAAGTCGATAAACCAATTTTTGGGTGACTCGTCCCAATCAAAACGGTAAGCGTAAACCGGCTTGCCGCCATTGGCGGTTATGCGTTTGGCTGGCTCGTCAACCGCGCCAGCTTTCCAGTTTTCAGAAACATAGTCTGACACGCGTTGATATTGCGCGGTATCTTTAGGGCGTGGAAACACACCAAGAAAATTCTCACTATAGCGCGGGTCGCGCGCCATAAAAAGCTTCTGCTCGTCGCGGTTAGTGCCAAGCATCAACGGCACGCTATTATACTTTACGGGGTCAGTAAGACGCGACATAGTCGACTCTTTAGGCAAGACATAGCCGTCGCGCAATACCCTTGCGACGTTTAAATACCCGTTACTACTATTATCGGACGCCATCTGCATAAGGTCTTTCGGCGCTACATTACGCATTGTTTTTACTATATCCAGTGGATCGCTCTGGCTTATTTTCGCGCGAATTTCAGCCTCAGAATGGTCTGGATTTCTATTTGAATAAACCAATGAAATCAAACCATTAGAGCTATTTTTTAAACCTGAGACAACACTGAGCAGCTTATCATCGTCATAGTCTTCAGCCAAACTTAGAAGCGTCGTATCAACGGTGCCACTTTGCACAATAGCTTTGTGAAAAAGCCCGTTAGCCAACGGCGACGCCAGCATTGAGTAGACGTTTTTGCCGCCGGCCGACTCACCAAAAATAGTGACATTATTCGGGTCACCATTAAACGCCCCTACGTTTCGATTTACCCATTTAAGAGCGGCAATGATGTCCAAGGTACCAAAGTTGCCTGACGCGTCCTCTTGAGTTTGCGCGGTGGATCGAATTGCATCATGACTAAACCAGCCCAGCATGCCAACACGATAGTTAATAGTAACGACAATCACGTCTTTGGTGCCGGCTAAGTGGTGGCCTTGGAAAATATTACCTGTACCGGAATCGTTTCCGCCACCATGAATCCAAAACATGACCGGTAACGTTTTATTGTCAGCCTGGGCTGATTTAGGTGCCCACACGTTTAGATACAAACAATCTTCATTACCAACGATGTCACCCTCGTCGCCACCCACACCGGCCAGCGGCCCCCAAAGCTGAACACAGGGTGAGCCGTAATTAAGCGCTTCGCGTGGTTCACGCCAGGCGTTAAGCGCTTGCGGTGCACGCCAACGCAACTCGCCAATGGGCGCTTGTGCATAGGGAATTCCAATCCAAGCTTGGGTTGCGTAGTTGTCGGCAAAACCAAGTAACGGCCCAGTATCAATAGTACGTGATGATGATGGGTCAACGACTCTAGGCTCAGCGTTGTAGAGCCCCGCCGTACTTGGTTCAAATATTTCTGGCGACTTATTTAAATGCAGATACAGCAGCACCGAGACGAAAGTCACAACAACAATGCAGACTAAAGTCAGTAGTATTTTTTTTATCATTTTGGCCTAATTCTTAATTGGGGTATTCGACAGTTCTACAAAGTGTCTAAGTATAGAGTATTCAACCTCGTAAATGCTTATAGATACTAGACTCAAGTCAGATTAAAGCGTGTCACTAATGTGCTATTGCCAGTGCCATCGAGATGTCAAAATTTGTTAAAATTTGTTAAAATCTGTTAAATCAGTAGCTTTGCCACGAAAGCTAAACAAAATTATGGGGTTGTTCTTTTGAATCAATTTAGCCTATTAGTCGAGTGGCTGGCAGAGAATGAGTCAGCTCTGTCGGCACTTGCTGCGATCGCCGTTATCGGTGGTATATGCTACGGCGCCCTGCGATATGTTTTAACGCCCTTGCTACAGCGTCGGCATGCGCAAAAAACCAAACTGGTGACCCTGGGCCGTACGCACGAAAAACAAAGATTAGCCGAGAACGAAGGCCGTCACTCTTTGGCCGTAATGCTGTTCGACACCTTATCGACCAACCCAGACGATGAATTTTTAAGCTCAGGTATCACCTCCGAGATCATTGCGCATGTGACCATGGTGCCGAATATCCGCGTGAGTTCGCGACTATCTTCGTACCGCTTCAAAACAGGCCTTGATGACATTCAAGAAGTGGCCGATAGACTTAACGCACGCTTCGTATTGTCGGGCAGCTTGCAGCGGTCGGGACAGAAAATTAGAGTTATCGCACAATTGTGTGACGTGCAACGCGATACGGAAATTTGGGCGCGGACCTACAAGCGCGACATCGAAGATTTATTCGAGGTGCAAACCGATATTGCGCGCTGCATTCTCGGCACGGTTTTGGGCGAGGTAAAGCTGGCACAAACCCAGTTAGCGCTTGAATCAACAGACCACCAGCTCGACGCTTGGGGCCTAGTGCAAAAGGCATATCATTTTTGGTTCTCAGCGTTCAGTCAACAAGGAGTGCTCGATGCCTGTGATTATTTACGCCAGGCGATCGAGATTGATGAAAACTACTCCAACGCTAAATCTGCGTTAGCCATGATGCTGGCACAACAAATGGCCGTTTCTATTTGTGAAGATTATGAAGCCTGCGCGAATGAAGCTAGGTCATTGGTAGAAACCGCGTATCAGAAAGCGCCACGAGACGTCGAAGTACTCGAAAACGCGGGCATTGCATGGCTGCATTTAGGTGAAGGCCGGCGCGCGACATTGGCCCTGCGCAGTGCCATCAGCATTACACCTCTAAACTTAGTCGCTCGAGGTTACTTGGCGCTAGCGCTGACAGTGACCGCCGGCACCAAAGGCGCTGAAGAAGCGATAGAGCTAATTGATGAAAATTTTAATATCGCGCCCAAGCATCCCTCGGCACCTTATTGGAACTTCTTTAAAGGCATGGCGGCGCAACGCTTGGGCCAACACGATTTAACCATCGAATGCGTACAAACAAGCTTGAGCGAACAACCTGAATGGATTCATAGCTATATTGTAATGGCTAATTCTTATTGCATGCTCGACAACAAAGCCGCCGCATCTGAAGCGCTGAACAATGCCGCACAGGTCAACCCATTTTTAACAATGGAAAGATACCAACAGCACATGATCAACACGACCGATGGTGAGGACACTAACCAAGCGTTCCTTGGCGGTCTGCGCAAGCAAGGCTTCGTTACAAGCGCATAAGAACATATCAGCTATACACCTTCAAACTTTGGCAATTAGAGATCCAAGCGCTAAGGAGTATCTGACAACTATTTAGCAACTATTTTATAACTGGGAGAAAACATGACCAAGCTAGATACGAATAACATCACGGTTTTAAGCTCGACCTTGGAATACCCCGAAGGGCCGATACATTGCAGTGACGGCAGTATAATGCTGGTTGAAATCAAAGGTGAAAAGCTGTCGGTTGTAGCTCCCGAAGGTGGCGATTCCAAAACCATCGCAATGCTCCCTGGCGGCCCCAACGGTGCAGCGATTGGACCAGATGGATGTGTGTACGTATGTAATGACGGAGGGTTTGAATGGATGTCAATTCCTAACATTAACCCCAACCCTATTCTGGTCGGCGGCAATCAACCCAACAATTACAGTGGCGGCAGCCTACAGAAAATTGACCCAAAAACGGGTGATGTCACGACGCTGTTTACAGAGTGTTCATCACGCGAATTCCCGGTAGGCACCGCGGCCCCAGATTGGAACCCGGCATTCAAATTATGTGGGCCGGACGACCTAGTCTTCGATGAGGTCGGTGGCATTTGGTTCTCGGATTTTGGTAAAACACGTGAACGCGAGCGCGATATCACGGGCGTTTACTATGTAAGCCCAGATCGCTCATCAATTAAGCAAATGATTTACCCGCTAAACTCCCCGAATGGAATTGCGCTTTCTCCCGATGGCTCCAAACTCTACGTCGCGCTGACCTATGAGCGTAAAATTGTTTACTACGACTTGTCTGCGCCTGGCGTGATTAGACCAAATACCGTCAGCGGCCCCGACGCAGGCTCTATGGACGGTTCATACCTCTTGACCGCAAAGCTTGAAGGTCAAGCAATTTTAGATTCGATGGCACTCGATGAACAAGGCAATATTTACGTTGCCACCATGCTTCCTAATGGCAGTAATCCAATGACTAACGGCGGCATCTCGGTGATCTCGCCACAAGGTGATGTCGAATTCATTCCAATCACCTTACCTGACCACGTCTTCTCACCATTGCCGTCCAATATTTGCTTCGGCGGGCCTGATATGAAAACCGCTTACGTGACCTGTGGCGGCGCCGGTTACTTACTAAAAATGCCAGCCAAAATACCCGGATTAAAACTGAACTTTAACGGTAGCAATTTCGCTCTACCTAGCTAACTGGGACGCAAATATTTTGTGGGTAACCGGACTAACTAAAATCGAGCAGTAACATGACTATACATCGCACACTTATTCGTATCTTAAGAAAGCTCCTGCACTGGAAACGCCTACTAAAGATAATCGCGGCCCTAATTACTGTCGTCTTTATTGGTGCGTTCGGCTTTCTTTGGTACATATCGGCTTTCCCAAACATACCGCCTTACACTGAGATTACTGAATACCGGTTTCTGACACCCAGCGATGAAAAAGTGTGCGCTGATGGCGAACAACATAGTTACCAAGGTTGGTGTTCCGAGCAACGGCAACATTATTACCGAACACCTCAGGGTACCGAATTTTTCGGCCTACAATATGACTGGATTACTAATTTAGAAAAACCCGTTGGTAAGTCGCCACTAGTCACGCGCGAGTATATGCAGCGACTCGGCTATATCTACGACCCAGCGCCAAAGGCGAACGAGAATAACCCCTATGACCTACCCGTCGGGCTAACCTGGCACTACGACCCGGAAACTAAAGCTAAAATGTTAGACGTGAGCTGTGCCGCATGCCACTCTGCGCAGCTGACTTACAGAGGCACCGCGATGGTCATTGATGGCGGCGCTGGCGGGCACGCACTGCCCTCGCTTGAACCGACTCAATTTATTGCTAACAGCATTGTATCTCTGACAACAACCTACATAAACCCGTTTAAATTCAATCGCTTTGCGCGCAAAGTTCTTAAAGACGCGCCAAAAGAACATTACTCGAAAAAGAAAAAAGAATTACGTAAAGCGACGTGGTCGGCGATCAAGCAGGCGTTAGTTTATGCGAAAAACAACGGTTCGCTGTACCCTACTCAGGAAGGCTACGGTCGTACTGACGCGTTAGGTCGAATCGCCAATACCGTTTATGGCGACAACATTTCGCCGGAAAACTACCACATCGCCGACGCACCGGTAAATTATCCACACCTTTGGGACATATGGGCTTTTGATTGGGTGCAATGGATGGGCACGGTGAGCCAAGCGATGGCGCGCAACGTCAACGAAGCACTCGGCACCCGGTCACGCTTAGACCTTACGCATGGCGACACTTTATACGACAACTCAGTCATGATCCCGGAATTGCACTGCATTGAAACCACTCTACAATTTTTAAAACCACCTAAGTGGCCTGAAGATTTAATGGGCAAGGTGAATCAAGATTTAGCCGCCCAAGGCGAAAAGATATTTGATGAGGTATGCGCTTCTTGCCACGGCCCATTTGTGCGTAAAGCGATTGCAGGCGAGATTAACTATAAAGACGCCGGGCAAACGCATGATTGCAAAACCTGTCACGGCCCATTGATGACTAATAGTGCCGGCAAGCTGATTGAGCTTAGCGATATTAAACACCACCCAGCCACTAAAATTAACGCTGACACTCGCCTTGGCACCCCGGTGCCTGACTATGCGTTGCAGTATAAACGCGACTGGTATTGGGAAATGATCCATATTCCGCTCGACCATATTGGCACTGATCCGACGTCAGCGACCAACATGATTAACAATACCTACGACATCACACGAGTGGTCGACCTAATTAAAGCTGAACGCGCTAAAGGCTCGTTCTTAGCCTTGCCCGACCCCAAACTAATACCAGACCCGAGCAAAACCGGGTTCGCCGCAGGCTTATCATTTATTGGCGGTCAAGTTCGCGACAAACAATATCGCGAGTGGGGCCTAGTCGAAGCCGATGGGTATAAAACAGTGGCTGGCAAAGAACGACAAGTCGCTGATCTAGACGGCTTTGGCGAGGTAGACACTCCGGTAAACTGGCGCGCTTATCGACCCCGGCCGCTTGAAGGAGTTTGGGCCACGGCGCCCTTTCTACACAATGGCTCGGTACCCAGCATCTACCAACTACTGTCACCGGCTGAAGAACGAGACCACACGTTTTATTTGGGCCGCAAAGAGTACGACCCAACAGTATTAGGCTTAGATGTCACCAAATTCAAAGGCGCGTTTAAGTTCGACACATCAATCACTGGCAACTCTAACGTGGGGCATGAGTTTAATGACGGTCTTTGTGGCGATGGCGTAATCGGGTATGAGCTTAAAGACCGACCAGGATACTGTCGACAATTCACCCGCCAAGAGCGCTTAGCACTGGTCGAATACCTAAAAATACATGAGGACGGCGAACGGCCTCAGCCTGAATCAAAACCACATTGTGAAGGTGTCGCTTGGCCCAAAGACACCGCCAGCCGCGTAACGTTGGACGCAATCATTGAGATCGGAGCAGAGCAATGATCAAGAAAATTCTAAAATGGCTCTCAGTATTTGTCTTAGCGTATGCCATGCTCTTTGTCGCCGTGTTCGCCGGCCAAATGCTAATAGCCGAATTGCGTGATCCTGATGCAGGCTTAGTTGATAAAACCGAGGAACAGAAAGCCAATCGGCGCACTGAGACCGCCGCCATCGTCGAGTCCGTGCGTAATATTGTGACACGCGAACGCACTCCGCAATACCAGCGCGACGCACACTCAAAAGCACATGGTTGCGTGCGCGCAACATTTGAAGTGTTTGAGTCTCAGTCTCGATACAATCATGGAATTTTCAAAGAACCTGGCAAATACCAAGCTTGGATCCGTTTCTCCAATGGCAGCGTACCGGCTGTGGTCGATACTAAAAAGGACGCACGCGGTATGGCGATTAAAGTCATGAACGTACCGGGCGAGCAACTGTTGCCGCCGCTACTAGCGGGCAAGACACAAGACTTTGTGATGATTAATTCACCCGCATTTTTCATCCGCTCTACAGCGGACTACCGTGTGCTGGAAAAAGCAGTGGAGATTGGACAACCGTTTACCTATTTTTTTGGTGAACATTTTATCAATCCATTCGAATGGCGCTTGCGGCAGCTCTACATCGCGCTTGGCACGCGTAAAAAAGCGCCAGCAACGCCCCTATCCGACCAGTATTACAGCATGACGCCCTACAAGCTCGGCCCCCACCAAATGAAGTACAGTGCGAAATCGTGCGAAGACTATCAAGCGCCTGGCATAGACACCACTGCCCCGAATTTTTTACGCGCTGCAATGAAAAAACTCTTAAGCGAGCAGGACGCCTGCTTTCAATTCTTGGTGCAGCTGCGTAAGCCTGGCGCACGTATGCCCATTGAAGACCCAACCGTTGAGTGGTCAGAAAAAGATTCACCATTTGTGCCGATAGCACGTGTGCACATTCCTAAACAGAGCTTTGATACCGCGGCACAAAACGATATGTGCGAGGCGATGTCGTTTAATGTGTGGCACGCCGTTAAAGGGCTAGAACCACTGAGCCACTTCAATCAACTGCGGCGCGAGGTCTATTTGCACACCGCGGCGTATCGACGCGTGCGTAATGACATGCACGCCACTGAACCGAATAGCTGGTGCGATAGCCTTGAGCAATATTGCGCAGGCAACACTCAATAGTCGCCGTGTTTTTTCAACTTTTTATCGGTTCGTTTGTTATACCGATTACTATTTTGGTACAGGTGATATTTATTCAAATTGCGATTAAGCAACTGCGTAAACTCGAGAGCGGTGATTCATACTTATCACTTTTCAACAAAACCATGCCAGTGGTTTTAGTGCTGTCGATTTCAACACTGTGGTTATTGGCTGCATTGAGTATCGCAATCTGGATTTGGGCCGGTTTTTTCCAATTACTTGGGTGCTTTAGCACACTAGAAGAGTCTCTCTACTTCTCCATGGTAGCCTTTACTACGCTGGGCTTTGGCGACGTGACCTTGCCAAACGATTGGCGTATTTTGTCAGGCATGATTGCCGCGAACGGCTTGGTATTATTCGGCCTCAACACAGCCTTCCTTATCGAGGTATTGCATCGTACGATCGTCGGAAAAAGGTGACTGAGTAAAGTGAGGCCCCGTTGATCACACTAGGCCTCACTCACATCGACCAACAGCTTACTTCGGTTTTCTGAACAGAAAAGTAAACCTATCGCTATTACCGGTAACCGACTTGCGACCCACTTCATAACGAAGCTCATCATCAGGCTTATAGTGCAAGCTTGAATGATCTTCAAATACAAACCCAGCGTCTAATAGCTCTTTGGCGATCACAACCGGATCAGCGCGACGGCGATTCTCGCGAGTTATCGGCTCCATATGTCGACGGGTGTGGTCGACCACGCCATAAATCCCGCCGGGCTTTAATGCCTTGAAAACCGCCGCATTGATATTTTTGCGACCAGCGGCGTCAAAGTTATGCATATTACGAAACGTGAGCACGGCGTCAAAGCCAGTTTCGCCGAAATCAAACGCCTGCACGGTGCGTAAATTATCTTCCCCGTCTTCGGCCTCAACGTTAGCTTCTAGAACCTGAATTTTATCCATTCCGGGCTGCCCAACTAGGCCATCTTTTACACGGCCAGCGAATAAAGAGACAGTCAACTCGCCTTCATCTCTTAAAGTTGGCGCTAATATCTTGGTGTACCAACCACCACCAGGAATCAGTTCAAGCACCCGCATATCGGGCTGAATTCCTAAAAACTTTAGAGTTTGAAGAGGCCTGCGATTGCGATCACGCTCACGCTCCGCGTCGGTTCGAAGCTCTCCATCAAGCGCGGCTTTGACCTTAACATCTAAATTCGCATCACCAGCGCTTGAGTTTTGTGCGTAAACGTTGGCCATCGAGCCCAGAGTGATTAAAAATGATATGAGTAAAACAGGGTAAGTTCTCATGAATTATTCCTAGTGTGTAAATGTATTTAACTAAAAACCGGATAAGTAGACAGATTATCACTTAAAATCATCAAAAAGATGAAGATTCCAGAAAACCAAAAACAACCGACTTATGCAAAACAATAATTCGCGCGCGTTCGCGTTGCTGCTATTCGCAGCCCTAGTGTTCTTCGTGCTCTCGCGCGTGCCTTACGGCAATTATATTCAGTGGCCGTTTGTGATAATCACTACGTTTATCCACGAAATGGGGCATGGTCTAGCTGCACTCGCTCTAGGTGGAGACTTAATTAAGGTTGAGCTGTTTCAGAACGGGTCAGGCCTCGCGACTACCCGCATCGTTCCGGGTTGGCGTCAAGCAGGAACCGCTGCAGGCGGCCTATTGGCGCCATCCATTGCTGGCGGAATCTTTATTGTTGCCGGACGAACGCATCGTGCGGCTTCGCTGGTCTTTATTGCCTTAAGTTTATTTATTCTTATTAGCTGTGTGCTTTGGGTGCGATCAGTATTTGGCCTTGCGGTACTCATACCCACCGGCCTGATTTTTCTTTGGCTCGCGCGCAAACGCGAAACCGGCATTGACCAATTTCTCATTCAGTTCATGGGTGTACACATGTTAGTAGACACCTTCACTCGCACCATTCCCTATATCTTCAGTCGCACTGCCAGCGCCGGCAATTTTCAAGGCCACTCAGACTCAAGTAACATTGCCGAGCATCTCATTGGTGGGCATTTGTTATGGGCCTGCATCGTTGCCAGTACAGCGCTGGCTATATTTGCCCTCAGCCTCAGGCATACTTATCTCAAATGAGCCCTTGCTTAATAAACTAAAAGCGAGCAGAATCAGTGATTTAAGAAACATTGCAAAGGTATAATATGCAGGGTGCAGGCGGAACATCGGGCGGCTCAAGTCGTTTTTTTATTGGTCTTATTATGTTGTGTGGCGGTATCTATTTACTGTTTAATTCGATTAACGTCTATGGTAATTACGGTTTCGGTGCGCGGCTCTACAACATGGGCGGGTTTGGCGTTACCAGCGGAATGATCATGATTCCCTTCATGTTCGGCGTTGGCCTAATTTTCTATAACGCAAAAAATTATTTAGGTTGGCTACTCGGATGCGGCTCGCTGGTGGCCTTGGTGTTTGGCGTGATATCAAAAATTCAATTTAGTTTTCAGAATATGACGGCCTTCGACCTAATTGTGATACTCACGCTAGCGGTTGGCGGGCTTGGTTTATTCTTAAGTTCATTACGCTCTCACTAACAGTACATCTTATCAGCACTACCCTACGCTCAACCCTACTATGAAAGATCGATATTTAAATTTCGCAAGCACGCCGTTCGGCGGCAAGATCGCGGCCCTATTGGGCTTACCACAGCCAAAAGTCCTTGAACGTTATACACCTCGCAAGAACGTTATTGACGGCGATGTGTTACTCGGTGGTAATGCTCATTCAGAGCTGATCGACGTCATACAAAAGCAGTTGACGCGTATTAAAGCACCGTTGCATCTGCACAAATCAGTACTCGACAATAAGAACAAGGCGAATGCTTGGCGGCCAGAAACGCTTGTAAAAGCACTGATATTCGATGCAAGCGGTCTGGTCGAAAGTAACGAGACCGTCGCCTTGTTTGATTTTTTTCAAACCGCGGCTCGCTCATTATTGCCCAATGGACGCATCATTATCTTAGGTCGCCGTCCGCGCAAGTGCCCTGACCCTAAGCAGTCGGCTGTGCAACGCTCACTGGAAGGTTTTTGTAGGTCGCTAGCAAAAGAGTTTCGTCGCGGCTGTACCGCGCAACTAGTCTACGTCGACGAAGGCGTTTCGTCTGAACTCGAATCCACCCTACGTTTCTTGTTGTCACCCCGCTCAGCCTACGTTTCCGGGCAAGTTATTAGTATTCGAAAAGCGCCAAGAAGTTCTCGTGAAAAGATAAATTGGAACTCACCGTTAAAGAGTAAAAAGGCACTAGTGACTGGCGCATCGCAAGGCATTGGTGCGGCAATTGCAATGGTTCTAGCGCGTGAAGGCGCCAGCGTAACCTGCTTAGACATACCCAACGCTAAAGACGCATTGACTAAGGTCATCAAAAAAATTGACGCCAAAATGCTCCTCGTTGACTTGCGCAGCGACTCAGCAGCGTCAAAATTAGTTAACGCGGCCGAAGCCGAAGGTGGCTGGGATATTGTCGTACATAACGCCGGCATTACACGCGACAAAACGATTGCCAACATGCCTTTAGGCGATTGGGAATCGGTCGTAAAAGTGAACTTATCGGTACAGGAAACCATCAACGATGCGTTCATGAACGCCGATGCGATCAACAAAGGTGGACGTATTATCTGTGTATCGTCTATCTCAGGCATCGCGGGCAATCGCGGACAAACTAATTACGCACTATCAAAAGCAGGCGTGATCGGCATGGTAGAGGCATTAGCGCCGCATTTAGCCAAAAAAGGTATTACGATTAATGCCGTTGCGCCGGGCTTTATCGAGACCGAGATGACCTCTAAAATTCCGTTTGGCGCGCGCCAGGCCGGGCGCCGTATGAACTCAATGGGCCAAGGCGGTTTGCCAGTCGACGTCGCCGAGAGTATTGCGTGGTTCGCCAGCCCAGGATCAAATGGCATAACCGCAAATATAGTCCGAGTGTGCGGCCAAAGTATTATTGGCGCTTAGACTGTGGGTATTTAGATCTGAAAATAGTCTTAGAATACTCATCCAATGCATTGGTTTCCTCTCTGAGGGTGGGACTCAATGATCATGGATGATTCGATTTCAAACTTCCCCGAAGCGTATACAGATATACTGAAAGAAACCCGTGCGCTTGGATTTGAACAACTATCCGACGTTAAGATCTGCTCGTTAGTTGCTACTCTTTGCAGATCTAAACCTAATGGCCGGTTCCTAGAACTTGGAACAGGTACGGGCTTAAGCACGAGTTGGATGCTCGAGGGTATGTGTACTCAGTCGAGCCTAATTAGCGTTGATAATGACGCCGACCTTATAAAAATCGCACGGAAATATTTATCATCTGATACCAGGTTAAGGTTAGAAATAGGTGCTGGAGAAACAACAATAGATCAACTTCCGAAAAGATCAATTGATCTTATTTTTGCCGATACCTGGCCGGGGAAATATTACCATCTCGATGAGGCCCTGCAATTATTAAAAGCAGGTGGAATCTATTTAATTGATGATATGAAACAACAAGCTGACTGGCCAGATAGCCATACTTTAAAGGCGCAGAAACTAGTCGAAAGCCTAGCCACTAGAGATGATTTAACCGTTACAAGAATAAATTGGTCGACCGGTGCTCTGGTTTGCGTCAAGAAATAAGCAGCGAACGTTCAACTGACAATGACTGACAAACACCAACCAATTGATAAATCGTTGAGTGTTAAAAAACGATTAACGTCGACAGCAGATTTGCCAGATCGAACTCACGCTCTCAGCTTAAACGCGTTTAGATTGTTTGCTGGACGAATATTGTTCACACATTTGGTCTATCGCGCTTTGTTCGTAAGGGCGTAAGCCGCTTAGCACTAACTTCTTAAGCCCGCGCCCGATCTCGCGATCATGATCAAAAAGGCTAAAGTGCAGTTCGGCATTGCCGCGCTTACTATTTACCGCCAACGTGGTATCAGCCAGCTCAATGCGTAAATCGGTAAAATCTAAGGTATCGAAATGCAAGGACATACTTTCGTAAATGACCAACGGCCGAGCCGGGTTAATCATGACTTCGTGTTGTTTCATCAACGGCACTAAGATCCCAGGAAAGTTCTTACCTGAAAAAACGACGTAATTGCGAACCAGCTGTTCAAGCTTATCGTCATCAACCGACACTTCGCCGTCAAACTGAATGCCCAATACCGCTTTGTCGCGGTCACTCAGCACCGATATCGAACCCGCACCTGATATATCAACTTGCGGATAGGACATACAGGTATCCGCTTTGATCAGCTCTTGAAAACGGAAATCCATAGACTGGTGCACACCGTATTGATCTAAGGCGATCGCGAACAGCAAATCCCCCGGGACACAAAAACGTTTTGAGTCGGTGTCGTGAATCGGGTTGAAATCATCAGCGACCCGCTTAGCAAAATTATTGCCCTGCTCCGCGCTAACACAGACCTTGGTTTTACCAGATTCTTGGATATTGCTTAGATCAAAATATGGGGACAGAAAGCTCATGCTGTGGTGACGACGTTGTTAAGCGCTAGTTAGTTCAAATTTACCGCTCGCATTTTACCTTAACTGGTAAACTATGGCTGGACATTCGAAGCCCAAGAATCCAGCAAAAAACTAAGCACACATACTTAGTCTAGCGAACTACGGAGTAGATTAGATGTTAGGTGGTTTATTAAAACCGAATTGGCAACACAAGTTGCCCGAAAAGCGATTAAAAGCTATTGAGAGCATGCCCATTGAGGCAGACGCGAACCAAGCTATATTCGCCGAGGCAGCACGCAGCGATACCGCGCTCGAGGTTCGACTGGCCAGTATTTGTCGCCTTAGTAGTCCTGAGGCTGTATTTGAATTATTTGAGTTAGTAACGTCTAAGTTAGCCGACAAGGCATCGCCAACGAATTACACAAGCCCCAGTGGCTGTTCGCAGACTGAGGCCGCTGCGCGAAAACGTTTTTGTGACTTAATCGGTCCGAATACAACGTTGACCACGAGTGACTTCGAAGCGTTGTTAGCCGCTCACCCGAATTGCAGCGCATTCGTCGCCGAGCACTGCCCGGTAGTCGAGTTACGCCATCACTTAATTGAACAATTGGATCAAGCCAAAATGGCGGCGTTGATCGCCGACGTTACTTATGTCGAGAGTCGCCAGCTTATCGCAGAGCGACTTACCGATGTTTCAGCTTTGGAAACTGCGCGAAAAAATCTAAAAGGAAAAGATAAGACCTCTGAGCGAATCATTCGCCAAAAGCTCGATGATATGCGCAGTGCATTAAAGCGTGAGCAGGCCAATAGCGCGACGGCTGAAGGGCTCTGCGAACAACTTGAGTTTATCGCCAACCACCCTGAATGGCGGACAGAATTTAAAGATAGATTTCTGCTTTACCAACAACGTTGGAATGACCTTGATTTCGCGATAAACGATCAGATTAAAACACGATTTAGCAACGCGACTGAGCGGGCAAAACTGAAGGTCGACCAGCAAACTCGGATAGAGCGCGCAGCATCATCGCAACAAGAGCTAAGCCTTAAACTAGAGCGCTACTGCGCCAGTTTGACAACGCTGTCGCTGGAGGCACTTAGCGCAGAAAAAATCAGTATCAACAGCATTCTCAGTGATGCGATACACAGCTGGCTGAGCGACACTAAAATCAGCAGTCCAACGAAAGAGGTCTCGGCGCGCTTCACCATGGCCCAAAAAGCACTGAGTTCCTTATCTGAGTTGGTTAGCGTAGAGCACGAAGATATAGAACAGTTTGGACGCGCCATCAGCCAAGTTTCTTGGCCATCGAGCTACCCTAGCTTACGTGTATTGGCACAGGCCACTGCTGACTTGCAAGAGCGGAAATCACAAACTGCTGAACAGCGCAAAGAGTTAAAAGAGAACCTAGACAAGTTGCATAAGCGAATCAATCGTTTAATTGGCACGACCAATAAAGGCGATATAAGGCGTGCGAAACACGAACTTAATGCAACCACCAAAGCTGCGTCTAAGGTTCAAGGAAAAGAGCGTAAAATTCTCGATGAACGGCTCGAACAAGCCGCTGAAACCGTGGGTAAAATGTCGGACTGGCAAGCATTCGCTACCGAGCCAAAGCTGATTGAACTGTGTGAGCAAATGGAGGCATTAACAACGTCAAAAACACACCCGGATAAACTTTCCACGCAAATTACTAATCTACAGAATCAGTGGAAAGCCCTAGGCCATTGTGATGTTAGTGACGTACATTGGCCCCGCTTTAAGACAGCGGCCGATCAAGCCTATCAGCCGTGCGCCCTGTTCTTTGAAGAGCGCAAACAAACCCGCGCCGCTAACCTAGCAAAGCGCGAACCACTGTTACAGCGCACTCAAATACTCTTAGACAGCACTGATTGGGACGGCGAAGTTGACTACAAGCACGTTGAAACAGAATTGCGTAGCATTAATGAAGACTGGCGCAAAATCAAAGATGTAGAGCGTCGAGCTGGACAAAAACAATGGGAAAAGCTGGGCAAAATAAAGGATCAAATTTACGCCAAGCTTGATGTTGTATACGACGCTAATATCGAGCTTAAAAAGCAACTCATCACCCAAGTTTCAGCATTGGCAGAGACCAATATTGGCGAAGGGGCGGTAGCCAAACTGCAGCTGTTCCAGAATCGCTGGAAACAAGTTGGGGTTACGCGCCGGAAACAAGATCAAGCCGCCTGGCGTGAATTTAAAGCCGCCAGCGATAAAGTTTACGGCCAGCTACAAGAAGCCCGCAAAGCCAAGCGTTCTGAACAGGATGAAGAGCTAGATACCTATCGTAGCGTAATCAATGCAATCAATACTTTGAGCAAATCGGCGGAAGACTTAAACAGTTTAGATAAAGGCTTAAGCGAACTGCAAAGCGACTACGTTGCCCTCGCGCCTTTCTCAAAAAACATCCCCGAGAAATTAGTTGAGAAAATTGACGCTGACTATAAGCGCGCACTCAATGGTGTCAGCAAGGCGAGCGATAGACTGACCGTAGACTTGCAAGAAAAAGTGCAAACAGCCGTAAAACAAAAAGCGGACTTATGCAGTGAAATCGAAGCCCTAAGAATGCAAGCAAAAACAACAGAGCGCGCAGATCAAACAAACGAAATAAGCCGCTTGACCGAGCAATTTCAAAGTCTAGTCATCAACGACAAAGCACTTGAACAAAAATTTGAACAACGCTTGGCTAGCTCACATATTACCGATCGCGTTGCGTTCACTGACGTTAGGCGTAAACTCTGCATCGAGTTAGAGATATTGCTAGGCGTGGAGTCACCTGAAGCTGACCGCGGGCAACGCATGCAAATGCAACTCGACCGTATGCAAAACAAAGGTTTGGGTTTAACCGCAAAAACAACCCAAGATCTGCAAACCCAATGGTGGTGTTTGCCCGGCGGCGAGCCGGCCGAGCAAGCAAGCCTGCAAAAACGTTTTGACGATTTAATTAAACGCGGCTAATGCACGAGTAGCAAGGCTAGGCTGATGCGGCGACGCTTGTGCGTCGCCGCATGACAATAATAACCGCCGCCACCAACATTTGAACCGCACCGTAGAGCAAGACCGCAAAGAGCACCGTGTCGCCCACCGTATTGTCGGCACCGACTACCGCTGGAAACATCGATGCCTTGATAAGCACGCCTAGATTAACGTTACGCACGACAACCTCCATTTGGATCGCCGTTAGGTCCGGTTTTACCAAACGCAACGCAGTGGGGATAAGCCAAGCAATCAACGTCAACGCGAACACGAAGCCAACAACTAATAGCACGTTATCGCTACCGAAGGCGTCAATGTCTAAGCGCCCGGCGCTGGCAGAACCGACCACGATAAGCGCGATACCCGCCAAGGAGGCTCGAATGCTCCACGTCGAAATCGCCCCAGCTTGCGCGGCAAATAACTTTAAAACAAGCATGCCAAGGCCCAGCGGCAACAATAGAGTGAACGCTATTTCTCGGATTATTTGAGCGGTTGGCATTGCGAAACCGGCAGGCAAATACTCGGTAATCAACAGCGATAAAATAAAAGGCGTGGTAAACAAGCAGGCTAAGGTTGTTATGCCTGTGATCGAAATCGAGAGGGGACTATTGCCACGCGCCATAAATGTGAAAATATTTGACGTAGTACCGCCTGGTATCGCTGCAATGAGCGCTATGCCAACAGCCACGCCTCCGACAACGCCAGCAACGTGAATAAAACAGTACGCCACCAGTGGTACGACTACGATTTGCATCAACGTGCCAACGGTTACAGACTTTGGTGTTCTGAGTACGTCGGTAAAGTCGCGGACCGTTAACGTAGCCCCCATCCCCAGCATGGCAAAGAATAATTGAAACGCCGCGAACCAATACTCATACGCGATATACAACTCACCCATCACAAACAGCCTTTTTCTAATTTATATTGATTGATAAACATTAATACTAAACGCACACGCGTCAGAATCCTACTCGGTTTTTTCTCTTACGATGCGCGGATAAAACCTAATCTTGTGCGCTTAGGTCTAACGGCCATCAAATTCAACATCAAACGCCTGAAAAATCGCACCCGCTTCTTTGAGCCTCTTAATTTTATGAAATAGACACCCGGCTTGCGGGTAATGCATTTGTAAAAAACCTAGCCATTGCTTAGCACGGCCACTGACAAATAAAGGGTGCTTAGGGTTTGAATTTCGAAGGTAGCTAGCCACAATAGACAGCACCTCTAACCATCCAAGCTCAGCACTGCCCTGGCGCTGAATTTGCCGCGCTAAATCTGGGAAACTAAGCGCCCCTCTGCCGAGCATCAAGTCACTACAACCGCTCTCAGAAAGTGCTCTACGCGCGTCATTGACTGACCAAATTTCGCCGTTGATTGTCAGTGGTATATCGACCGTATCTGAGATGCCCTTCACCAAAGACCAATACGCCGGTGGCTTATATCGATCTTCCTTAGTTCGGGCATGAATTGCGAGTTCATTAGCGCCAGCCGTCACAACTTGTTCAACGACCTCATGCAATAAGTCAGAATTACTAAAACCTAGGCGGATTTTGGCGGTCACCGGAATGGCTGGGTCAACTGCGTCTCGCACCGCCTTAACGATGTCGCCTACGCGCCGCGGTTCTCGTAATAAGACTGAACCACCATCGCTTTTATTTACTGTTTTGGAGGGGCAACCAAAGTTAATATCGATGCCAGGGGGTTCTAACTTAGCCAAACGCGCCGCATTTAGCCCCATATATTTAGAGCTACCGCCCAATAACTGAACAAAAACGGGTGTGCCCGACGGTGTCAGGCCACCTTCATGCAGTTCCGCACTGTAGCGAAAAAAAACATGATCAGGAATAAGCTGCTCGGTCACCCGAACAAATTCGGTTACGCAACGATCGTAACCACCAATGTGCGTCAACACGGTACGCATCTGAGCATCAACAACCCCTTCCATAGGCGCCAGCATTATACGCATTAACTTAAAATCACAGGGCTACATCCGAATTCTCGGACACTGGAAGTAAAATCACGGAGACTAATATCGTCGAGGGTCGTCGGGTTAGAACAATTAATCATTGTAACAGTATGTGTGAATCTATTTCGATTCAAGAGGCTCAGCTTATGGCGTAGAATGGCTCGTAAGTAACGAATTTAACGATATTAGCAATAGGATATTTACATGAGCATGAACCTTGGTGTTAGCGAACGACTACAACCGATTTTAGACAAAGTAACAAAATTGATGCAGGAAGAAGTTCTCGAGGCGGATAAGGAATTTCATGATGAAATTGGTAAGGGCGGCGACCGTTGGAAAATGAACGCGCGCCAAAAAGAAATTATTGCCGACCTGCAAGCAAAAGCGCGCGAGCAAAAATTATGGAATTTCTGGTTAACTGATTCCGAGCGGGGCTATGGCTTATCCACGGTTGAATACGCACATTTAGCCGAGCAAATGGGCTGGTGCGTACTTGGCCCACAAGTGTTCAATTGCTCAGCGCCGGATACTGGCAATATGGAAGTGCTCGAGAGATACGGAAACGAAGATCATAAAAAACAATGGCTTGCGCCTCTTCTTGAAAGCGAAATACGATCCGCTTACTTGATGACCGAACCCGATGTTGCGTCTTCCGACGCGACCAATCTAAAGTTTGAAGCTAAATTAGACGGCGATGAATATGTGTTCAATGGCGAGAAATACTGGTCCTCTGGTGCCGGCGACGAACGTTGCAAAGTCTATATCTTAATGGCTAGAACCGCCGGCGACGAAGCACCTCGGCACGCTCAACATTCTATGTTTGTACTCGCTGCCGATACCCCGGGTATCGAAGTTCTGCGTCCGATGCAAGTATTCGGTCACGATGACGCACCTCACGGCCACATGCATCTGCGTTTTACCGACGTACGAGTGCCTAAATCTGCCCTACTGCTCGGCGAAGGACGCGGCTTTGAAGTGAGCCAAGGCCGCTTAGGCCCCGGCAGAATTCATCATTGCATGCGCGCAATTGGCCAAGCAGAGCGAGCCCTTGCGCTAATGTGCAAACGCTCAATGTCGCGTGAGGCATTTGGCCGCCCACTGGCTAAGCTTGGCGGCAACTACGACATTATCGCCGATTGTCGCATCGGCATTGAGCAAGCTCGTTTGTTATGCTTAAAAGCGGCCTGGATGATGGATCAGGGTGACCCAAGCGCCGCCGCACCGTGGATTTCACAAATTAAGGTAGTGGCGCCAAATATGGCCTTGAAAGTGATCGACGAAGCAATGCAAATGTTTGGTGGCACCGGAATATCACAAGATACTCCGCTTTGGGAAATGTACACGCAAATGCGAACCTTACGTTTCGCTGATGGCCCAGACTCGGTGCACCGCATGCAGGTCGCGCGTAAAGAACTGTCTATGCATCGCTAGGCGAATCGATCACCGCTAAAATTAAGGCTGGCGTATTTAGTCAGCCTTTTTTATTGCCAGCTTTATTGCCGATTGATACGTCTCAACGGCGCATTTTCCGTCGTATCAGAGCTTCTGAACGGATTGATATCAAGCCCACCACGTCGGGTATACAATGCCTGAACCGAGAGAGCATGAGGTTGGCAACGCTGTTGTATATCGCAAAAAATTCGTTCCACGCATTGCTCGTGAAATTCATTATGCTCGCGAAACGAGATAAGGTACCGCAGTAACGACTCTCGGTTAATTTTCGGACCTGAGTATTCGATGATCACCGTTGCCCAGTCAGGCTGATCGGTGATCAAACAGTTCGATTTAAGAATATGGCTGTGCAAACACTCGCTTGTCGTTGATGCGTCAACGTGTAAGATGTCCGGCGATAACTCATAGGCATCAAGTTCGATATCCAAATCATCAATACAGCGGCTATGGAGGGCTGACGGCGCTAAGCTTTGCAAATCATCAGGCTGAAATAACTCGATTTGAAAAGCGGCACCAGCCACTTTGGATAAGTCCGTTGCAAGCGCCGCCAAAACCGCATCATTGGATTCAAAACGGGTTTGATTCAATGAGTTTAAGTACAACTTAAAAGACTTTGATTCAATGATATTCGGGGAACTTGCGTCAACCGTTAAACGCGCTAAAGCAACCATTGGCTTCCCCTTCGCGTTCAACCAAGACAGCTCATAGGCGTGCCAAACATCGACTCCGCTGAACGGTTGTTGTTCGGCAATACCGAGCTCCTCGCGATTTAAGCGGCGTGGTACTGGCTGTAACAACTCCGGAGCGTAATGCTTGCTGTATGCGCTTTTTTTACCAAGCGCTAGCGCAGCGAGAACCTCATGTTTAGACTGGTCCATACTCTTAGGCAAGAGGCCTTGTGCGAGCCACGCTAAGCTCGACGCTTTGTTGCTCGACATAGTCGTAACACGCCTTCCAATCGTCGCTAAAATATTCTCGTATTGCTTGCGAATGCGACTCAATCAATAGCGGCTCGTCGTCTAACCATGAATCTGGCGCGAACCTCGCCAGGCGCATAAACACACCCGAAACCCGGATTCGGACCTTGTCTTTGAAATTGCCCCAATTGCTATAATGCTCAATATTAGAGGCATCTAACTCGGTCTTATTTTTTTCTGGCGATAAAAATTTTTCAGAAAATTGGCGGCGTAATCTAAGTTGCTTATCAGAGTAGGACTTATGCACCGCTCGATGGCTGAGCTTGGCTTCGTCATAATCACATTCTAGGAACGCGCATAGGCTATTCATATAGAACGTGGGGTCGCTAATGTAATCTTCGAAAATTAGTAACAGAGGCTTTTCACCGGTGGTCTTTTGCACGTGCTCGATCAAACGCATATACGTGAAATCTTCTAGCTTGCGAACACCCTGGTTATTTTTAACGTCGAGAAACTTATCATGTCGAAAAGTATGTCCGTTTTTAGCATATAGGCGATACGTTGAGGCTGCTAGAGCGTCGTGTCGACGCACAGATATGATGATTTTGCTGCCAAATATTGCCCGCACCCGATCACAACGGTCATGGATATATTCGCCCGCTTCACGCGACATTAAGACCTTGTCGGCTTTAAAGCGCTTCTTCTCGCTCTCGCGCACTCTAAAGTTATTGCGCGGTATATATTGAATGCCCTTGAGTGCCGGGAAGACGGTCTTTTGCAGAAACGTTGACGCTGCTCGAGCGTAACCTACATGAAAGTAGGTTTGCGGTGAATAAGGGGCGTCTGACATGATTAGTTTTCCACGATAAATCGGGCGCCAGTATAACCGAAATCACGTCAAGAGAAACGCACTCAACAAGCCCAGCACCGACCCGCCAATACCCCAGCGCTCAATTGTCGGCGGTCTGTGCTAAAACACCCTGCTCCAGCACCGAGTCTTGGCGTTGATGAATATCGTAAAACCGCAATATATCAGTAAAAATTTGCACTCTTTCGACGTAGCTCTGAGCTTGCACACCTCGATTAAACGGCTCGTCATAAAGGTCTGGCAGCAAAGTGCTGACAACGCTCCATTGCGTATTGTCGAGCCCTTCTGCCCGCGCTTTCTTATACGCCGCGAGTATGTGTTTAAAGCCAACGTTGTAAGCGCCTACTGCGAACCAGGTGCGTTCAGGCTCGTTTATTTTTTTAGGTAAGCGCGCACGCAACTGTTTTAAGTAAATAGCCGCAGCGTCAATGCTTTGACTCATATCCATTCGATCATCAATACCTAAAAACTCGGCGGTCTCGGTGGTTAACTGCATGACGCCGCGCACACCCGTGGGCGACCTCGCGTCGTTTGACCAACGTGACTCTTGATACGCCATGGCCGCCACCAACTGCCAATCGATGTTCGCCCTGCGCCCGGCTTTGCGAAACGCGTACTCAAACTGAGGCAATACATTGTCGATGTTTCGGTGAATTGCTAACGCGTCGTACGTGCTCAAGCGAGTCGGTGTTCTGAAATAATCATCGGCCAAACTTTGGGGTAACTTTTTATCTAATGAGTCTTGTAGAAACCCGTTCAGGCGCACTAATAACGGTTCGTCATAGCGCTTAGGCAAGGCCCATACGACATCCAACAAATCAGGCAAAATGAAGCTGCGATTTAAGTTAGGTAAATAATGTTTAGCGTTTAACGCTCGGTAATTGGTACTGAGCGCGAAACGCTCGTTGCCCTTGTTAACCGCGGACAGCAACGTGTACTCGGGACGATGGTCGTCAACCAAATTTAAAACCGCGAGTTGTTCAATGTCGTAATATCGCGCCGAGGTTAACACTTCCTCGCCAGCTAAGTCCTCTATGCGTTTCGGGCGCTTGGTCCCGCGCTTATAAACAACCGTGGTCTGCGCTTGAAACCAAGAAATACTCGGTGTACTCACTCTGCGAACGAACGGAGAATCTAGAATACCACCGATCGCAACATCGCCCGCACCACTGTCGAGCAAGGTAAATAGTTCGCCGTAAGGCACTACCTCAAGCGAGAGCTCTACGCCTAAATAATCCGCAAACGCGGCGATCAACTCATATTCAAATCCATAATGCTGACGATTAAATACATACTGAGAATCCGGTTCATCCGCAATTAACACACGCAACTCGCCACTGCTCAGAATTTCACTCAGAGATTGCGATTGGGGCCGCAGATAATATTGCAGGGCAGCAATGGCGATGAGCACACATACCAACGTCAGCTCTATGTGCGCTAGGCAAAATTTAATAAAGTCCTTAACGGCTCGAAAAACCGAATATTTAGGCTGGGTCACATCCATCAAACGAGAATAGCCGCTCTAGTTTGGATTATCAATCGTCAGAAAATCAGCGATTTGGGGGTAAAACAGTGATTTAGATGGCGGAGAGAGGGGGATTCGAACCCCCGATACGCTATTAACGTATACACACTTTCCAGGCGTGCGCATTCAACCACTCTGCCACCTCTCCGAAGGCGCGCAGGATAAACCAGTTTGAGTGTTGATTCAATGTTATTCCGCCTCGCACCCTGGAATGCTAGCGCCTGCGTCACACATGGAAAAAGGCTTATTTTCGCCGCGTTACTTCAATTCACCCGGTTACTTTACAGACGGGCTTCCTAAAATAGCAGGCAGATACATAAGAATATCGTCATCGCCGGGGACTGCCTCGCTCACCTCTAAAACATGATTAAGTTTATTAAAGCCGGTACTTTCTTCCCAAAGACCATTGTTGGCAAACCGAATACTGTATTCAGCGCGATTGGCGACAACCCCTCCGTTTGACTCGTCGGATAAATGCAATAGCACATCGTATTGCCCTGGTGATATAGATGACGGTATTTGCGCATTGAGCACTAAGTCTGACGTGCTACCTGCGGCCCAAAAGCGGCTATCTTCTGAGTCGCCAGCTAGCTTCAGACGGTACACTTGGCCACCTTGAGACCGAAGAACAAGGTACGCAGTTCGCTGGTTATATGGCGCGCTAAACCCGCTGTTATTGACCCTCAAGACAACGCTAAATTGTGCGCCAGCACTGACTTGAGACGGATAAACCCCCGACTCTAAGGTGAAACGATACCCAAGGCGTTGCTGTATTGTCTGCATACAGCCGCCGTCTTGCCAATCATTGTTAACCTCGTTGTTGTAATCGGAATTTAGGTAGGAATATGACAGCGATTCCAAGTAATCAACGGCCGCCCCGCCTTGCGATGCACAATTATTTTGCGGGTTAAAGGTGTCAGCGCAGGTCTCGCCGCCAACCGCAACGTACTGCCCATCTGCTTCAGAATACGGTATCAATAAGTCAGGCTTACTCATACTCACCGGGCTCTGATTATTACCGTAATCGGCATACGTACCAAGATCGTCGGGGCTCGCCAAGATACAATCATTATGAAAACCTAATCTCGCTTCATCGAGCTCAGAGTGAGCTTGGGAAAGGGTGATCGCGGGGTACGTTAAAGGCGCATTGACGCCGCCTAGAAATCGTTGTTTTATCTGCGGGTAACGCACTTGCACCATTCGGTCGTTCGGGGTGGCGCTTAGCAACTCAGCCACGACTTCAGCGCGATCAGCCCAGTTTTGATTGGTCAAGTAACCTTGATTTGCGTTTACCGACGGGTCACCAAAATGATCGCTATAGTAATTTTCTCCCCAGGTACCAACAAAGCCTTGTTGCAGCGCTGATATCACTTCAGAGTTAGCCTTAAGAAGCGGTTCAAGCTGCTGAATATGTTGCAATACGCGAGCCTTGGGTGCATCACCATACGGCGGACAGATAAAGCCCGCACTGCAGTCGCCCGGATTCGGAGTTATTGTGTAAGAAAACCGTAATAGCAAGCGCACGCCAGCTTGTCGAGCAATATCAAAATCAGCTTGGATCTGGTCCAGAAAAGCGGTTGGAATCGTATCGATATTGACAAGCGAATCGAGCACGTAGTGCCTGAACGCTAAGCTGCTACGAACGGTATAATTTCCTTGAAACGGAGTGTACGGTGTATCCCGTCGAGACCTAAGATCGGCCAAATTAAGCGGCGTGAACTGACTGCTGCTGGTGGTGTACGGATAATAGAAACCGCGATCAGGGTTTACAACGTCGCCGCTGGCTGCGGAATACGTAACCGTAACGGTTTGAGCATGCGCGCTGCTGGTGAAAAAACAAAACACAGCCAGGACTATTGAACTGGCTAAACAAAGCGCGTTAGCAACTTGAAATCGGTGGGTTGTTTGGGGTTTCTTATTACTTAAAGGTGTGGTGCTTCTCATGGGCTCTATGCGACCGCTGCTGAAAACGAGGCTTAAATGTCGCGTTTAGATTATCGAAGGCCTTGAGTCTAGGCCGGTGCATAAAGAAAATCTACGACGAAAGATCGCTTAGTTACCGCAATTCATTTAATGATTAGTAATAAAAAAGGGCCGCCGAGTTGGGCGGCCCTAGTCTACTGAACAGCGAACTAAGCACTAAAGCTTAGACTGAACTGCTAAAAGTTAGCTCTGAGTGAAATACCAAAATAACGCTCTGCGTCACGCGGTATTTGATAGCGAAAACCGTCGCCACTGAACGTGGTCACGTAGCTTTCGTCGCCTAAGTTTTTACCAATCAAGCTGAGCCGATATTTATCATCTTGAAACGAGAATGCGACACTGGCGTTAAAAATATCGTATTCAGGCAACAATGCTTGCGGCGCCGTTGTGCCATTATTTGATGGCAAACCGGCAACTTGCTCGTCAGTGTGTACGAATGACGCGTCAAAGATCACGTCCAGAGAAGCAAGGTCTAGCAAGTAATTAGCGCCAATGGTGTATTTCAAATCTGGTGAAAACGGCACATCAAGCCCACTGCGATCAGTGCATGCGCTGGCAGGCACGCCAACGGGACAATTAAAACGATCAATCTCAGCAGTGATCGACGCAAAGCCACCCGTCAATTGAAAATTTTCACTTGGTTGCCAGATAAAATCGACCTCGATACCCTCGGTTGATATATCACCGGCGTTAGTCAATGTAGTCGTCGCGGTACCCAGGCTGGTATCGATGTTATTTGCCTGCAGGTCTTCGATATCAGTGCTAAAAATCGCCACGTTCGCGAACAAGTTACCAGTAGTGAGCTTGTAGCCCAACTCAATTTGTTCAGACGACTCAGAACTGATCGGCAAGGTGTTAGCAAGTGCTTGATTATAGAACACATTAAACGCGGGACCCTTATAGCCTTGAGAATACGTTGCATACAACAGGCTGGAGTCAGTCGCACTCCAAGTAAGGCCGAGCTTACCTGAGGTGTCCGTTTCATCCGTGGTGCCGGTAAAATCTGTATTATTTGCTGCGCCGCGCACACCTACTCCGCGACGACCAAATGGGTCATCGTTAATTCGACGGTGATTAAACGACACCTCATCATCGGTATAACGCAGGCCAAAAATCACATCGAGGTCGTCACTCACAGCATACGAGCCCTCGCCAAATACCGAGAGATTCTCAAACTCGGTGTCAAACACCGCCGTTGCTGCAACGATATCTGTCGCCAAACACGTTAGCCCTGGGTTAGACGCCAGTATACCGGCATTATTTGGATGAACTTGGCAACTCGCATCACGTCTAAAGCTGCGGTCTGACTCGAGGTTCCAATAAAACACGCCCGCTTGCCAATTGAACGCTTGGTCGCCAGGCGACGCAATTCGAACTTCTTGCGAGAACTGCTTCCAGCTCTGAATACCAATATCGTGTAATTGAAAAAATGTACTATTGAAATCAACCGGTAACGGCACGTCGCCAGCGTTAGAGGTGAAGTCGCCCTCTCTTATCTCGGTGTTGTCCCATTCTCGATACGCAGTGATAGACGTCAACGTTAAGTCGCCAAACCCTGCGTCGACTTGCACTGACAACGAGGTTGAGTCATCAATCGTACGCGTGGTTAAATCGTGATCAACTAAACGTTGATTTAAGTCTAAGTCGGCAACACCATTAACGACACCAAGGCTGTTCGGGTTAGCCGGTGACGCGGGATTGCGCCCGTTTGGTAGTAGCGACAAATCAGCACAGCAATCATCGTCGGCACTATAGTCTTCAGCAATCACCAGCACATCTACAGAGTCGGAAACATCCCACTCCAACATGCCGCGAAAGCCACTACGGTCATAGCCTTGAATGGTATCGCCATTAAAAACGTTAGTGATATAACCATCAAAATCACCTTTAAATGCGGTAAGACTGGCGCGAATATTATCGCTTAATGGCCCTGAAACTCGACCTTTGAGACGAAACTCATCGTCTTCAAACGCGGATAAGTCGACTGAACCTTCGAATTGTTCGCTTGGTCGCTTAGTGGTTAGATTAACGACGCCGGCCGATGCGTTCTTGCCAAACAACGTGCCCTGCGGACCGCGTAAGACCTCTAAACGCTCTAAGTCATAGAGGTCGGTGAACGCTTGGCCTGACCGGCCTAACACCACGCCATCAACCACGGTCGACACGCTGGGCTCAGCAGCGGTGCTAAACGAGATGGTGCCAATACCGCGAACAACCACCGCCGAATTTCGGTTGGTGTTGCCCTTGCGAAAAGAAACCGATGGAATAAGTTGCTGCAAGCTCTCGAAGCCAACCGCATGCGCTGACGCAATTTTCTCAGCGCCGAGGACACTAACCGCGATTGGTACATCCTGTACACTTTGTTCGCGCTTTTGTGCGGTCACAACAATTTCTTCTAAGTAGCCTTCTTGAGCTGCGGCGAGTGATCCCATCAACACGCTCACCAGCGGCAAGCCGACGGCAAATTTCACCAAGAATTGATAACGATTCTTCATTGAATTCTCCTCTGTATGATTAGTCTTTTAGGCACTTGCTAGGCGCGGCCACCACTTATTAGATATTTTTGATAGATAGCGAAATTCAGTTTAACCATAGTTAACAACTAAAACAATAGATATCTTATATAAGATTGAATGAGTGAGAGAAACACACTCTGAATTTATCGTTGGTAAACGCCTTCTTTAGCGAATAGAACTGCGCACACAAACGACGCAATACACGATATTCACGAACCACACAAAACTTATCCAAAACCAAAATGAGGTCGACAAGCCACCCACTAAGCCAATGGGCGAGAATAAGATATAAAGACTCACAATACCGGCAACCATAATCGCACTCGCTGGTTTAGCATAACGCCAAGGCTCTAAACTTACCTTCGCATCGGATTTAAACGTCCAAATACTCGCACGCGGCTTACGCTGACCAATCACGAGCATAATCGCGACTTCAACGACAAACAGAATCGCATAGACGTGAATAAAGTTGACCTGAATATCGAGTTGGAACTTGAGCAGCCAGTACGCAAACACGTGAAAGACAATCACGACCTTTGCGGCCAACGCGGGCACTCGCTTGGTAAACAAGCCAACCAAAACGATCGTGATGACAGGAATATTATAAAAACCGGTAAACTTGCGGATGATTTGCCATAAGCCATCAGGCGCATACTGTAGTAAAGGCGCAACAATAAACGAGAATAAGGCAATCACCACACTGGCAATTTTGGCAACCTTAATTAGCTCTGCATCGCTTACCTTACGCTTTACCATAGGTTGATACACGTCAAGGCAGAATAAGGTGGCGGCGCTATTTAACAGGGAGTTGAACGACGAAAAAACTGCGCCCAACAACACCGCCAAGAAAAATCCTGACAGATAAACCGGCAACACATCTTTAACCAGCTGCGGATACGCCAAGTCGATAGATGGCAACTCAGTGCCGCCGGTGCTGTAAAGATGATAGGCAATGACGCCTGGAATCATCATCATAAACGGAACCAGCAATTTGAAATAGCCAGAGAGTAAAACGCCCTTCTGCCCTTCCGCCAAACTGGCCGCACCTAGCGTGCGCTGAATAACGTACTGATTGGTGCCCCAATAAAATAAGTTTGCCAAAATCATACCCGTAAAAATGGTGCCGAACGGTACCGGGTCAGTAGCAGCTCCAATGGCGTTAAGCTTTTCAGTATTGGTCGTTGCGACTGTGGTTAAACCAGCGATAAAACTGCCATCGCCTAACAGTATGAGCCCCAAGGTCGGCACCAAAATACCAACAATCAATAGTCCAATACCATTAATTGTGTCGGATACGACAACGGCTTTCAGGCCACCAAACACGGCGTAAATCGCGCCAATAGTACCCACAGCTAGCACGGTCAACACCAACGACGCTTCGTAACTTAGGCTTAACAAGCTCGGCACATCAAACAAACGTAGAACCGCAACTGAGCCCGAGTATAAAATCGATGGAATGGTGATCAAACCGTAGCCAAACATAAACAGGACCACCGTCATACGACGCACATCGTCGTCGTAACGGTCTTTAAGAAAACCAGGTAAGGTCGTGAACGCGCCGGCTAAATACTTGGGCAAGAATACCAAGGCCATAATAATGGTCGCAACGCCAGCCGTCACTTCCCAGGCCATAGCGCTCATATTGGCGCCAAAAGCCGACCCATTTAAACCAATAAGCTGCTCGGCGGACAAATTTGTAAGCAACATAGAACCGGCAATAAATGTGCCGGTCAGGCCTCTTCCAGCAAGAAAATAACCGTCTTTATCCTCAACACTGCCTTTGGTTTTAACGTATGAGATCCAGCCGACCAAGGCCATAAAAAACACGCAGGACATGAGGGTAAAGATTAGGTCAGTAGACTGCATTGGATTCCTCGTCGGTTACTATTTAATGAGCCAGTATGTTTAATTAGCCAGTGCTGTTTATAATCTAGTGTTGATGATTCGTGAACGGTTTAGCCCGACCAAGTTTCGTTGGCTAGAAAGCCTCCTAGCGCGTCTTGCTCAAGATCAGCGGTATTTAAGACGGCTGGGTTCAATGGAATGCGGCACCCTTTGCGAGCGAAAACCGCCATCTCATCTAAGGCTAACGTCAGTTCGTGCACCTTTCCGCCCAGCAAAACATCGCCCGCGCGCTCCCCTACTCGGAACATCACCCACTCGCCATCAGGTAAATAAAACTCAACCACACCTCTTGGATCAAAGCAGGGTGCTACCAGTAAATCATCGCCGAACATAAATTGGTTCTCGAACGCCCATGACTGTTTTTCATTAGGGAACGCCAACACCATGGGGCGCTGAACCGGTAAACTATTATCGACCGCTTGGTGCATTGTTTTTTGCAGATAGGCCTGCAAACGGTAGCGTAAATGTAAGGCGTGCATCACCGCCTTGTTTGCGGACTCCGAATAAGACCAAGGCTCACGCGGGCCGATGCCATGCAGGCGATAGTGTGCAGAGAATACTGCCGCTTGCGCCCAACGCACATAGAGTGTGTCATCGCGCGTGTCTTTGTAAAAACCACCTACGTCAGTGGCGTAGAACGGTGCGCCAGATAAGCCCCAAGATAGCCCGCCGCGAATATTAGCAATCATGCCCTCCCAGTCGGCTTGGGGGTCACCACCCCATTGACTATTAAAGCGCTGGCTGCCAATCCAGGCCGCTCGGCAGAACAGAAACGCGCCATTCTTGCCGTACTCTTGCGCCGCCTCATACACACAGCGGTTGTACAAGAACGCGTAGGCGTTGTGCAGAGTATGGCCATTGTCGCCGTTAGCAGCGAGCATATTGTCATCTTCTAACTGCTCGCCGAAATCCGACTTAATCATATCGACGCCGATGTCGAACAAATCTTTGTGCGCTTCCTTCCAATACTGATATGCGCCGGGGTGCGTAAAATCGACGATTCCCGACTTTGGTAGCGGCGAAAGCACTTTGCCAAACGCTTGTTGGTCCCAATCGTATTGGTAAGTTTCGCCAGTGCGCTTGTCTTTTAAAAACCAACCTTGGGCATCAAAATACTTATACAGCTCGTGCTTAACCGAGATTAAAGGATACTCCCAGATACATACTTTAAAACCGAGGCTTTTAAGCTCATCGAGCACTGATTTAGGATCCGGCCAACGAGTTTTATCCCATTCAAAGGCAAAGCGAGTATCCGTGTCTTGCCATGCACGCCCATCAATGGTGATGATGTCACAAGGCATACCGCGCTTACGCACCTCTTTGGCCACCGAGAGCAATTCCTCGGGGTCTTGATAATACGCTTTGGATAAAATCACACCGCCGCTCCAACTAGGAGGCATCGGTGCTGAGCCGGTTAAATCGGTGTATGTTTTTATTAACGCGGCCGCGCTATTTTCATCGTCGTTGACCGCAAACACAAACACGTCGAGATTATCGTCTTCAATTAAGCTTATATAGGAGCGTTGCGACCAACTCGCGTGACCAACAGCGTGCGTAACTGGCGCTGGCGTATGGCTAAAGACGCCCCAGCCATCAGGACTCCAAGCGAACGGTGTGTTTTTATAGGAAATTTCTGCGTTCACGCCAAGTGCATCCGAATTATACGAACGCAGTAGCTGACCACGTTTGTTCAATGCCCCCCACTTCTCACCTAAGCCGTAAACCGCTTCGTTCGACTTTAGGTCGGTTGTAAATAGCCAACCTTTCTCAACCTTGGCTAAAGGCGGCACACGATGCCGCCGAACAAAATGCCCGTCAGTCGGCGACTGGCATAGGGCTTTACCCTGTGTATCACTGAGTACAAACGCGAATGGCGAGAACTCGATCAACACCGATAAATTGTTACTCTTAATCAAACAAGATTGGTCCGAGAGCGTTAACTCTAGGCTCATTACGTCCGGTGTCTGGACTAAAAACCCGTAATCGTAGTCGCCCTGTTCAACACTGCGTAAACGCATTGCATTTGCAAGTAGCTCGATCGTTAATTCGCCAACGCTGGTGTCCAAACGTAGTGTGTTTTGGCCCACTAGTTGCGGCGTTGAAATGACCCTTACTGCGTCAATATTATTCCAATTCGGGGGTGATACAGAGAAGGTGTTTGACACAGAGTTATCCTAATAGGTTAAATAGGTCTACAAAGTTAAAGGCATTCACTCACCCTATTTGAGAGAGACCGAGTAAACAAAATTATCAGTACTACAATACGCCTGACTCCATTCAACTACCCGTCCGTCGATATTAATACTGGCACGCTCGGTCATCAATGCCGGTGCATTGACCTCTAAATTAAGGTGCTCAGCAATCTCCGCTGGCAAGCTAACGGCCTTTAAATCGTCGCGAACCTCAACCACACTTATGTTGTACTTTTCTTGATATAGCGTATAGAGCGAGTTAGGAAGTTCACGCTCATTCTGAATGCCAGGAAAGACAGCCCAAGGCTGAAGTACACTTTCAAATATCGCGGGTTTATCATTAATAGAGCGGATTCGAGTGACCTGCATGACCGTCGTTAAGTCGCCTAAGCCAAGTTTTCGCGCTTCACGCTCATTGGCTTCTCGTTGCTCAACACTGATCACCTTGGTTGAAGGAATTAAATCCTCACCACCTACTTCGCGATACCTAAAGAAACGAAACATCGAACTTTCATGCGTGTGCTCCGAAACGTAGGTGCCCTTGCCTTGCCTACGTAACAAAATGTTTTCAGTAACCAATTGATTCAAGGCCTTACGAACGGTTCCTTGACTAACTCCTAACTCGTCAGCGAGCGCGAATTCGCTCGGCAACGCGGCCCCCGGCTTCCAATAGCCCTCGGACAGGCGCTTTATTAAGGCGTCGTACACTTGCTTATAAAGAGGTTGAAAATTGGTTCCTAAACTCATTCTATTATTTTCCTAACTGTCACCGAAAACGTACAAACGGTATTAACTGTGACGCGCTGATAGCTACCGAGACAGCCTCGCCACACGCCCGTCGTTTTTTTATTGCAAACGGTCACTATTATAGTTGCGAATAAAGAAACATACCGATATGTCTTTACTTTCATACTCTTGTATAAGATATAATAGAGGCGATTTGAGTAATACGCAATTACTCACTACAAATAATTATCTAACTAGTCGGCATGCTAAGTCAGTTCAGGCTCAGTGTACCGATGTAATCGGACTCAAGCGTTTATGTTGTCAAACAATACGATACCCCCGGTTGGTTTTGGTCTATGGAAGATCGGAGTCGACGAATGCGCGGAGCGCGTCTACCAAGCTATTCAACTGGGTTATCGACACTTTGACAGTGCAGCCGACTACGGCAATGAAGCCCAGGTTGGTGTGGGCCTAAATAGAGCGATCAAGGACGGGCTGTGCACACGCGAAGAGTTATGGGTTACCTCAAAACTTTGGAACACCTATCACGCGCCGGAACATGTTCAACCAGCGCTAGAAAAGACATTAAGCGATCTGCAGCTCGACTACCTCGACTTGTATTTAATTCACTTTCCAATTGCACAAAAATTTGTACCGTTCGACGAGCGCTATCCACCTGAATGGTTAGCGAACCCTGACGCGCCAAAGCCACGCATGGAGCTAGCAAAGGTGCCGTTAGTTGATACTTGGAAAGCCATGGAAGCGCTAGTAGACAAGCAACTTGTGCATCGAATTGGCGTGTGTAACTACAACACTGGGCTGCTGCATGACTTATTAAATTATGCGCGAATTAAACCGGCGATGTTACAGATTGAATCGCACCCTTACCTCACCCAAGAACCATTGCGCCGAGTGTGTGCAAGCAATGGCATTCCAATCACGGCATTCTCACCCTTGGGCGCGCTCTCTTATCTGGAATTGGATATGGCCGAGCAATTCGAATCGGTGCTAGAACAAGAGGTGGTGCGCAACGCCGCCGACCGTTTGGGAAAAACTCCCGCGCAAATCGTGCTCCGCTGGGGTGTGCAGCGCGGCACGGCGATTATTCCTAAGACGACTAAAAGCGAGCGCATGATCGAGAACGCCGCACTGTTCGACTTCGAGCTAAGCGACGATGAAATGCGCGACATCAGCGCACTAAATTGTAACCGCCGTTTTAATGATCCAGGGGTATTTTGCGAAGCCGCGTTTAATACCTACCACCCGATCTACGATTAAAGCCTTACAGACAGAACAATGATTAAATTCCATAATATCGATAATCAACTAAATTTTGGCAACAGCGTGTTTCCAAGTGTGGTGTTAAACGAGGCTCAGTTCTCGTCAATACAGGCAACGACCGACTGGATCAGTAAACATAAAGCCGAGCTTGAAGCCGAACTCGCGGTTTCTGGGGCATTGTTGTTCAGAGGGTTCCCCATTGATAGCGCGGAAACATTCGACGCGTTTTCAGCCACCTTCGGTTACCCAAGCTTCACTTACCAAGAATCTTTATCTAATGCGGTGCGCATTAACTATACCGAACGTGTTTTCACCGCCAATGAAGCCCCCAAAGAAGTTGAAATTTATCTGCACCACGAAATGGCGCAGACACCAATCTCACCACAAAAGATTTTCTTTTTCTGTAATACCGCGGCGGATCAAGGCGGCGCAACGCCGATCTGTCGTTCGGACCAACTATTCAAGGCGTTGCAAGCTCAAAACCCTGAATTGGCGCGCACCTTCGAAGAAAAGGGTCTGCGTTATACCACTCATATGCCAGCAACAGACGATATTAACTCAGGCCAAGGACGAAGCTGGGCAAGCACCTTGACCGTCAGTAACCGTCAACAAGCTGAGCAGAAACTTGCCGACCTAGAGTATGACTGGGAATGGCAAGACGATGGTAGTTTAAAAGCGATTACACCGGTACTGCCCGCCGTGCTTGACCTAGGTGATAAAAAAGTTTTTTATAATCAACTGGTTGCGGCCTACATGGGCTGGAAAGGTGTGCGCGACGACCCGTCAATTGCGCTGGCATTTGGTGACGGCTCGGCAATTTCAAAGGAAGACTTGGAGCATATCGCAGAGCTATCACAGCAATTCACCTTTGACCTGCAGTGGCAGGACGGCGATGTTGCCTTGCTTGATAACAAGATTAGCATGCACGGTCGTCGACCCTATTCCGGCGAGCGCAAACGCCAAGTGTTGGTGGCCTTAGCGGCTTAGCGCAGGTTCCCTGAACCGCTTAGCTAGCTTATATAGCGGCGGTTAAGTATAGCGGCGGTTAAGAACTCTCATTCTACGATCGCTCGGCATCGGCGTCTATACGTCGTAAAGATGCAACGTAAAAACCGTCGGTGCCGGTCAACGCGGGGAAGGTTCTAAGCTCGGCGCTACTGCATTTAACGCGCTCAGCATTGTCTATTAAGGTCTGCGGAAGCGCAAAGCTGTGCCGCGTAAACTCAGGGTTATTGTTCAAGAATGTAGCAATTTGATCTTCGTTCTCCTCTCGAAGTAAAGAACAAGTCGCATACAGCAGCCGCCCGCCCGGTTTGACTAGGCGTTTGGCGCTTTGCAAAATCGACTGCTGAAGCGCGACTAAATTATCTAAATTTTCCTGCTCCAAATTCCATCGGCTGTCTGGGCTACGTCGCCATGTGCCGGTTCCAGTACACGGCGCATCAATCAAAACCGTATCCGCGATTTTGGCGTGTTGTTTTACCCATTTATCGTTTTCGCTGCTCAGCACATGCGTGCGAACATTATGCACCCCTGCCCGCTTACAGCGCTTGCTCAGCTGCTCCAAACGCTTGGTGTGCACATCACAAGAATAAATACTGCCCTTGTTTTCCATCATCGCTGCCATCGCCAGTGTTTTACCACCCGCACCGGCGCAAAAATCAACGACTTTCTGTCCCGCCTGCACATCGCTAAGCAACGCCAGCAATTGCGAGCCTTCGTCTTGAATTTCAAACCAACCGTCTTTGAATGCCTTCAAGCCAAACAAGGAAACGCGCTTATCAAAACGCCGACCCCAAGGAGACAACTCCGTGGCCTTAGTTGTATAACCCACCGACTCTAAGGCATGCTCTACCGCCGCCGTTGAACTCTTGAGCGTATTAACCCGAATATCCGTGAACGCCCGCTTATTGGTCGCCCGCATCTCAATTTCGTAACGCCCACCCAAGGCGGCCTCCAGCTTGGGCGCAATCCACGCTGGCACATTCAACTTAACGTGCAAAGGCGCAGATTCTATGACCGATAAATCAAGCTCAGCGAAACGCTCTAACTGTCCAGGGCGTAAACGTTTCGGGCTGTATTTGTCACCATCAAAGGTATTGTAAAGATCACCCTCGTCCATCTTCAAAAGCAGTGCCACTAACACCCGACTGTGCACACCAAGGTCTTTACTATTGAGGATGTACTCAAAACTCAAGCGACTGCGTAAAATGGTGTAGAGATTCTCTGAGATCGCAGCCTTATCCTTAGACCCGATGTAACGCCGCTGTTTGAAATAGCCAGCCATGATGCGGTCCGCCGGATACTTGGTCTCAGCGATTTCATCCAGCAGCTCGATAGTAGCTTGTAGTTGGGCGGCGTGTCTCATGCGTGAATTTAGTGCGTTTAAGTCGCCGCGGACTATACCACCTTTAAAGTTTTGCGTTAAACCTTGGCGGCAACGTGATTAAGGAAACTCAATAGCGTCAAGGCTCGAAATCGATGCGTGCCCGGCATAGCGTCTACCAAGGAATTTGCGAACCATCCCAATTAAAGAAACACCCACTTTGCTCCGCGGTAATCGACTGTGTTAATCGCAGTATTCGTTCAGCCGATTGTACTGGAGTGTAGTACTTGTCTTTCGAAATTCCTGACGCGAACGGTTTGGACAGGGGGCCAATGGTTGTGCCAGGGTGAATCACGGCGAGTGAGGCGTTCTTATTCCCCCGTTTGACTTCGATCGCGCCAGTTCTAACTATTTGATTTAACGCTGATTTAGAGCTTCGATAGCCATACCAACCCCCCAAATTATTATCCCCGATACTGCCAACCATAGCACTCAAAAAGACGAATTGTGATGGCGCATTCTTATCCAATAAAGTGTGAAAAAAACGCAGACAAAGCGCCGGAATGATCGTGTTAATCCGATAGTATTCGGCCAATGCTGCGGCGTTTAACTGACTCAAACGCTTTTCGGGAGCAACAACATCATTATGCAAGGTGCCAACACAGCAAATAATAGTCGAAAACGCGCGCCCATCACCGCGCGTCATTTCATTATAGCCGCGTGTAATACTCTCGAGGCTTGCTTCAGAATAGTCAGTATCAACACGTGACAGCGTATACAATTCGTATTGATCGCGCATGTGGCCCGCCAGCGCACTACCTATAGTGCCATTCGCGCCGATTAGCAACGCGCGTTTCTTCGTTAACTCATTCATTTTTAAATAGTTTCACAGCAACAGTGATTTCATCGTGACCAAAATATTTCATACCGCCGACTTCAACAACATGGACAAGCGCTATCGAGTGCATTTTATTAACTCGCTTTCTGGCTATAAAAGCGCCAACCTAGTGGGCACAATAGATCGCCACAATGTGACGAACTTATCGATTGTCAGCTCTGTTATTCACTTAGGTGCCGACCCAGCCTTGATTGCCTTTATTAGCCGCCCTAACAGTGTCGCACGCAACACCTTAGACAACATTGACAGCGCCGGTGTGTATACCATTAATCATGTTGCTCAATCTTTTGTTGAAGACGCGCATCATACCTCGGCACGCTACGCAGCGGATATTTCCGAATTTGACCAAACGAATCTCGATGAATTCTACACTGACTTAACAGCGCCCTATGTCGCTCAAAGTCGTATAAAGCTAGGAGTGGAATTTCGCGAAAAAATAGATATTGAGTTGAACGGCACTATCATGGTTATTGGCGAAATTGTAGAGGTTATTGTCGAGCAAGCGCTCCTCCAAGACGACGGCAAGCTCGACATTGTGGCCGCGCAAAGCGTTGCCGTTACGGGTTTAGACGAGTATCACACCGCGACCTCTCTGGGGCGACTGGCGTACGCAAAACCCAAGCTGGTGTAGGCTAAACCCACGTAATCAATTTTTAGAAATATTTATACAGGGAGACTTGAAATCACCGCTCCGATCTCTAGATAGTAGCTGTCGGTGTCATATATGAACCGATATAGATGCCCCGAAACCTTCGCTCAACAGAGGTTGGCAACGGGTTTAACTAAAACTTTATGGCTCATACACGCGGATTTGTCCGCCGAGCATAAACTGGAGAAATATTATGAATAGAATTGATCTAACCCCTTTGTACCGTAGCAGCGTTGGTTATGACCGTTTTGGCTCTTTGCTGGACGCCGCGTTCCAAACTGAAAAAGCATCGTCGGGTTATCCTCCTTACAATATCGAAGTGGTCGAGGAAAACAATTATGCCATTACCGTCGCAGTCGCAGGCTTTAAAGAAGCTGAGCTAGAGCTGCAGGTCGAGAACGGTGTTCTTACTGTTCGCGGCAAGAAAGAAGCCAGCGAGGCCGATCGTAATTTCTTACACCAAGGCATTGCCACCCGCTCTTTTGAGCGAAAGTTCAATTTAGCCGACCATATCGAAGTTGTCGACGCCAAACTATCAGATGGCTTGCTGACAGTACACTTGGTGAAAGAGATTCCTGAGGCGATGAAGCCCAAGAAAATTTCGATTAACAGCAACTCACCAAGAGTAATTGCGCATAAAGAAAAAGCCGCCTAGCGTGGCACGCTAAGTCAGCATTGGCTAGCAGCGTAAAGCCGGTCACCGCGCACGTGGTGCCCGGCTTTTTTATGTGCGTACAGCGCTGTAAGTTTGTCGTCAGCGACATATCTGTGCTTGTGGATTGACTTAATCCCTAGTGAACCTATAATCCGTCACAGAACTTAGGTCCCGCCTTGGCAAGAGGCGGTTAAACTGGGAAGTTGGTGAAAACCCAACGCTGCCCCCGCAACGGTATTCAACGCTCGCCAACAATTATGGAGAGCCTTGTGAGTCCGGAACCGGCCTACAACGATTAGTATTGTGTGCACTAGACACATTAACTGCAATCGAGTTCCAGACCGTTGATGGAGCGGAGGGCTACCATCCAAGGCAATGCAGTTTTGATGCGTTTCGCTTCGCTTAACTCGTCGGCTGTCCTTCCTTGTTTCCTCGCTTTATCACCTTAATTACAATCATAGAATTCACTTATTGAATTCGTTATAAGGTGTTAATAAATAATGAAATTTCCACTAAAAACTGCCGTAGCACTCGCGTGTATTTTAAGCACACCCGCGCACGCACTTGAGACTGAAGAATTGGTCGTGAGCGCGAAGAACAACCAAACGATTGAAGACGTGCTACAGACGACACACGTACTGTCACTCGAAGATATTGAAGCATCTCAAGCCAAAGATATTCCGGCGTTAATCGACCAAATCGCCGGCATTAACTTCCGCGACTCAGGGGGCCGAGGCTCGGCTACCGGCGTCTTCGTTCGCGGTGCGTCAAGTTCACAAACCATTGTGTTGATCGACGGCGTGCGAGTTGGCAGCGCGACCTTAGGCGCGGCAGCACTCAATAGCTACCCGATTGAGGCAATCGCCCGAATAGAAATAATCAAAGGACCGTTTTCTGGCATCTACGGCGCGGACGCGGCTGGCGGTGTGGTTCAATTATTTACCAAAAAAGGCGGCCCTGGTTTGGGCTCGGTAAAAGCCACGCTCGGCAGTAACTCGCTGCAAGAATATGACCTTGTTCTCAATGGCGGTAATGAAATTAATAGTTTTCATATTTCGGCGCACTCAGAAGACACCGACGGCATTGACCGCACCAGTATCTTATCCGGCGGTAACGACGATATTGACGGCTTCGAAGAGACCGCACTAAGCATTGGCGGTAAAGTAAGTTTCAGCGATAACACCAGCGCCAGCTTAAATGTGTTGGCGAGCGATAACACGGTTGAGTTCGATAACACGTTCGGCTCTGACCCTGGCCTGACCACCGACACCGAGACCTTGAGTGCCGCGCTGGCGATTAACAGTCGCCTAAATAGCAATATTCAATGGAATACAACGCTTGGTGTTAATGAAGACCAGTCCGTCACGAATGGCGCGTTTCCGTCAGACTTAACCACCGAGCGTAATAGCCTGGGCACCGAGTTTATAGTTGGCTTGGGCGAGGCTACGACTATTACCGCCGGGGTAGATTACTACGAGGAAGAAATTGTCTCTCCTACTACTGTCTTTCCTGTGACTGAGCGCGATAATTCAGGCGTATTCGCTCAAATCACCAGTCGTGCCGGTGCGTTCGGCTTCGCCGCCAGCGCACGCTATGACGATAACTCGGCGTACGGAACCGAGACCAATGGCGGCCTGGCACTAAGTTACGACTTAAACGACAGGCTAACCGCATCAATTAACTATGGCACCGCTTTTTCAGCACCCTCGTTTAATTTTCTGTACTTTCCGTTCTTTGGTAACCCAGATATCTTGCCGGAAGAATCAGAGAGCGTTGAAGTCAAACTCTCGGGGCGAAGTGGTGGCGCGTTTACTTGGTATGTCGCTGCGTATCAAAGTGATTTCACTAACCTATTTAGCTTCAACCCAGATACGTTCTTAGCTGCTAATATTGGCGAAGCCGAAATTAAAGGCGTTGAAGCGAGCATTATCACCGAACTTGCGAATTGGCAGCTTGCGTTAAATGCTGACCTATTATCGGCCGAAAACAAAATGACCGGCATAGAGCTAGACGACCGCGCAGAGCAAACTATTGCACTTGAAGCCTCACGCCAATTTAGTCAACTGAACTTAGCGTTTAAAGTAAAGTCTGAGAGTGGGCGTTTTGACAATCGTGGAACCGAGCTAGCAAGTTATGCCTTATTCGATATTAGCGCGACCTATCAAATCAACGACAAGATCAAGTTATTCGCCAATGTCGATAATGTGTTTGATAAAGACCATACGGTAAACTTGATAGGCTCGACCGAACGTTTCAACACCGAGGGGCGCCAGGCCAAAGTGAGTGTTCGCTTTAGCTTCTAAAACAAGCGACACCCATCAAGGGCTCGGTCCAAATAAGGGCTCTGATCAAGAGCCCTTATTACTTGTAACTTAACTATCATACTGGGGTTATCATACTGGGCTATGACAAAGAACGTTAAAACCGACGACGAGCTGCATAAGGAAAAAATGCAGAAACAAAAAGACAAGGTTGACGCGCATATTGCGGCCTCGAATATCGAGCGAGGCGTGGCAATTCTGATGACCGGTAATGGCAAGGGCAAAACCAGCTCAGCGTTTGGTATGGTATTTCGAGCCCTAGGTTATGGTCAGAAAGTTGGCATTGTGCAATTTATCAAAGGCGCCCAAGAATCCGGAGAAGTCAACTTCATTCAGGCCCACTGCCCCGACGCGGAAATTTATCAAATGGGCACCGGTTTCACTTGGAACACGCAAGACAAAGCGGCCGATATCGACGCCTCAGAACGAACCTGGAAAGTCGCCGAACGCATGCTCAGCGACGAGTCGTTCGACTTAGTCGTTCTCGACGAGCTAACCTATATGATTGGCTATAAATACCTTGATCGAGCAAAAATTGTCGACGCCATCGCCAAGCGCCCGCGCGAACAAAGCGTGGTGGTGACTGGGCGTGGCGGTGGCCGAGAATTACGCGAAGTTATGGATACGGTCTCTGATGTAAAGAATATCAAGCACGCCTATAAAGCTGGAATAAAAGCCCGCAAGGGCGTGGATTGCTGATTTGACAGCGCATAAATTCTGCCCTGATGAGCCTGGCCGCGTGGCGTTCAGCGCACCCAATACCTTGATGGTACAAGGTTGCACGTCGGACGCCGGTAAGAGCGTTATGGTCGCTGGCTTATGCCGAATAGCAGCGCGCGCTGGTGTCTCGGTCGCGCCGTTCAAGCCGCAAAACATGGCGCTTAACAGTGCAGTAACAATCGATGGCGGTGAAATCGGGCGGGCGCAAGCGGTGCAAGCGCAAGCGTGCAATATTGAACCCCACACAGACATGAACCCTATTCTTTTGAAGCCATCAAGCGACACCGGGGCGCAAGTTATTGTGCACGGCCACGCAATTGGCGCAATGCAAGCGAGTAAGTATCATGACTATAAAAAGGTCGCCAAACAGGCTGTTTTAGAATCACATCAACGGCTAGATAGCCGTTATCAAAAAATCATTGTCGAAGGCGCGGGCAGCCCCGCTGAGATCAATCTACGTCACAATGACATCGCCAATATGGGGTTTGCCGAAGCCGTCGATTGCCCGGTGGTTCTGATCGCCGACATAGACCGAGGCGGCGTGTTCGCGCACTTGGTTGGCACTCTGGATTTACTGTCGCCAAGTGAACAAAATAGAGTTATCGGCTTTATCATCAACCGTTTTAGAGGCGACATTAAACTGCTTGAACCAGGCTTGACCTGGCTTGAAGAGCGCACCGGCAAACCGGTAATCGGCGTCGTGCCGTACCTCAGCAACTTCTTTCTAGACGCAGAAGACGCTATTTCAACAGCACAAGTCACAAACGACAACCAAGACCAACGCGAAAGTTTGAAAGTCGTGGTGCCGGTGCTTGCCCGAATCAGTAATCACACCGATTTTGATGCATTGAGGATGCACCCTAACGTCGACCTAAATTTTGTCGCTGTCGATCAACCCTGCCCGGCCGCTGATCTAATCATACTGCCCGGCTCAAAGAATGTTCTTGGCGACTTAGCCGCACTAAAATTGGCCGGTTGGCACACTCACATTGAAAAGCATCTGCGCTACGGTGGCAAAGTAATTGGGATTTGTGGCGGCTATCAAATGCTCGGTAACACCTTAGCCGACCCACATGAAATCGAAACAGCCATTGGTAAAACAACGGGCTTTGGCTTACTGAATATTGACACCACCTTGTTCCCAGAAAAGCAGCTTAAGCAAGTTGACGCCGAGTTTATCGCACCCGGCTTTGGGCGTGCAAAAATCAAAGGCTATGAGATTCATTGCGGAGTCAGCCAGCCCAGCGGCGAGCGGAATAACCAACTACTCACACTCTCATCAGGCCAAAACGACGGTTTTATAAACAACGACGGCAATGTTTTTGGCACCTATTTACATGGCCTATTTGACGAACCCAGCGCCGCCAACGCCATACTAAATTGGGCAGGCCTCGAAAGCGATAGCGCTGCGGATTTGTCTGAAATCCGCGAACACCAGCTTGAACGTCTCGCCGACTGTTTAGAAGAACACCTAAACCCCGACTTTACTCAAAGCTTAAAACGCACATGTTAACGGCGCAGACAAGAACCATATGCATTGTTGTCGCCTTAGTGCCGCTCAGCGTGTTGGTCGCGCTCGCATTCGGCACAGTATCAATTCCAATCTACGACGCCTTATTAGCATTAACACACAGCGCTAATGACGCCAGCGTTAATCGTAGCGACTTAGTGATTCAACAAATACGGCTTCCCAGAGCCATACTGGCGGCCTTAGTTGGCGCCCTGCTCGGTATTTGCGGCGCAACTACGCAAGGCCTTTTTCGCAACCCATTGGCAGACCCATCACTGATTGGTGTGACAGCGGGCGCGTCTGCTGGTGCCGCACTTGCCATTTTTTTCGCTAGCAGCATTTCGAATTTGGGCGGTCTTTCGGGTTTAAGTCTTATTTCGTTTGGCGCATTCCTGGGGGGCGCTTTGGCGGTGATTTTAGTTTATAGCATGGCCACCAATAGCCGAGGCACGTCAGTGGCGACCATGCTGCTAGCGGGCATCGCCATCACGGCCATTGCCGGTAGCTTGACCAGTATTTTAGAGTTCTTCGGTAATGATGAAATGCTAAGGCGCATAAGCTTATGGCGCATGGGCGGCTTAGACGGCGCGAGCTATTCACGAGTCGTTATAGCGATGATTTTCAGCGCCGTTGTCTTAACCATATTGCCGCGTTTCAGTACCGCATTAAATGCCCTATTACTCGGCGAGTCTGAGGCGAGGCACTTAGGTTTAGCCGTACAAAATATAAAGATCGGTCTCATTCTGCTAGTCGCCGCTGGTGTCGGAGTGTCGGTCGCCTTAGCCGGCACCATCGCATTTGTCGGGCTCGTAATTCCGCATATTATGCGTCTATTAGTCGGGCCAGACCACCGCCTCCTACTACCGCTATCGGCGGCTGGCGGTGCGATTCTGTTACTGTTGTCCGACACCATCGCACGCACTATTTTCGCGCCCATCGAACTCCCTGTTGGCTTAGTCACGGCATTGCTTGGGGCACCCTTCTTTATCTCCTTGCTTCGGCATCGACACGATTACGGAATGCGCTAACGATGCGGCCACTACTCAACGTCGATGAGGTCTCTATCCACTCACCTAACGCACGTCACGCTGTCTTGCTTGACTCAGTGAGCTGCCACGTCAACGCAGGCGAAATATTAGCGATTATCGGGCCAAACGGCGCGGGCAAATCCAGCCTTGTTAGTGCCATTGCCGGCGACTTAGACTATCAAGGAAGCATCGATATCATGGGGGTAGCGACCGAGCCTAAGTTGCGCGCACGGCAAATTGCAGTACTGCCCCAGCTTAGCCTTCTCAACTTTCCCTATCGCGTGTCGCAAGTGGTTGAACTGGCTCGAATTCCCCACGCGACTGGACGTTTACGCGACAGTGAAATCGTAGGCGAAGCGCTCACCGCTATGGATGCTGACTATCTGCATGACCGTCTTTATACCGAACTTTCAGGCGGCGAAAAGCAACGCGTACAATTAGCACGAGTGTTAGCGCAAATTTGGCAATCAGACGATGCTGAGCAAGGCACTCGTTTACTATTACTTGATGAACCAACAACGGCTTTAGATCTTGGTCACCAACAGCTCTTAATGCGAGCTTTAAAAACGTTCGCCACGCAAGGAGTAGCCATAATCATGGTCTTGCATGACATCAACCTAACTGCGCAATACGCAGACCGAGTGCTGGCTCTGCTGTGCAGTCAACGCCTGGCGTTTGGCACCACTAAAGACGTCATTACTGCTGACAATATCAAAGCCCTATTTAACGTCGATTCAAAAATCGCATTACACCCTAACAACGGCTCACCTGTTGTGATTGGCCTCTAGATGATGTTAAAACTCTATTAATGATCAACGCACATCTCATTCTCGGCGGCGCGCGCAGCGGCAAAAGTGCTTATGCTGAGCGCTTAGCGCTAGCAACGCATGCGCAAACCCGGATTCAAACCCAAAGTCAACCTAAGCCGTCAAACGCCCAAAACGTCGCCTCGTCTGCAACGCAGCAGAACCCGTTGATCTACCTTGCGACCGGCACTGCTGGCGATCTTGAAATGGCCGCACGCATCAACCATCATCAAGCGCGGCGTGAGCAGCAAAACCAATCTCAAACCACGCATTGGCAAACAGTCGAAGAGCCAATGAACTTAGCCTGCGCGCTGACAAACATTACAGACGGGTCGGTGGTATTAATCGACTGCCTAACCTTATGGTTGAGCAATTGTTTACACCAAGAATGCTGGGAAATTCAAAAAGCGGACTTTATAGACGCGCTAAGCGCAAGCGACGCCACTATTATTATGGTCAGCAACGAGGTCGGCTCAGGCATTGTACCGATGGGCAAGCTGTCCCGACAATTTGTCGACCAAAGCGGTTGGCTACATCAGCAGCTCGCCGCAATATGCAGTGACGTAACGCTGGTGGTCGCGGGCCTTCCAATGAAACTAAAACCAGTGCAAAACTTTTAAGGCTCATGAACATTGCGATCATCAGCCTCGCCTTAGCTCTAGACCAATTCTTCGGCGAGCCGAAACACTTTCACCCATTGGTTGGTTTTGGCCACTGCGCAAACTGGTTCGAACGCGCACTAAATTGCGGTGGCTCCAATAAGGACTTGCTCGCGTATGGTGCGTTCAGCTTAACTCTGTTGGTTCTACCGCCAGTATTGCTCGTGTTTATATTGCTCCAGCTTAGTGGCGACTTCGCTTGGCTTGTAAGCGCCATAGTTGTCTATTGGGCAATCGGATTTAAGAGTATGCAGCAACATACACACGCAGTTTTTGCGGCACTTTCGAGTCGTGATCTGAGTGCGGCACGTGAAGCCGTCGCGAGAATTGTAAGTCGCGACACCGACCACATGAATAAACGACAGATCGCTTCAGCAAGTATCGAGTCGAGCCTTGAAAATGGTTGTGACTCGGTCTTTGGTACGTTGTTTTGGTTTCTACTTGGCGGCGCGCCAATGGTCGTTTTCTATCGATTGGTTAACACGCTCGACGCGATGTGGGGCTACCGGACTACGCGCTTTGAATATTTCGGTAAAATAGCCGCCCGCTTAGACGACATCTTAAACTACGTGCCGGCACGGCTAACCGCCTTTAGCTACGCGCTGTGCGGAAAATTTAAACTCGCAATACAGTGTTGGTTAAGTGAAGCAAAACAGCTCGACAGCCCCAATGCAGGCCCAGTAATGACAGCCGGTGCTGGAAGCTTGAACCTTGAGTTGGGCGGTGAAGCCTATTACGACGGTAGTGTGGTCGACAAACTCAGTTTTGGCGGGTCGATACCACCCAGTCGCCAGCATATCAAGACCGCCAACGCGCTAGTCTTGCGCGCAATGGTGCTCTGGTGCGCGGTCATTCTTTTAATCGATCTTGCGCTATGGTTGTACTAGGTTTAACAACATGACGGTTAACGAATTACCCGCGGCACCACGCCACGGTGGTAACTTGCATCACGCCATAAAGTGCTATGGCGGTAAGCCTATAGATTGGCTGGATTTGTCTACCGGAATTAGCCCTTGGGCATACCCGGCTGCGTCTAAGCATGTCGATTCAGAGCACTGGCGAAATTTACCCGCCCCGCCAGACGCCTTACTCGAAGCCGCCGCCGCTTATTACGGTTGCAGTCTAACGAGTATCGGCGTAACACCGGGAACCCAGTTGGCTATCCGCTTGCTGCCAACGCTTATAGCTCAAACTCATCGTGTTGCCATTCCAAGATTAGGCTATCAAGAGCATAGCTTCGCTTGGCAAAATGCGGGGCACGAGGTCGTTTATTATGCTTCGATTGAAGAACTTCACTCGCTGGTTAACGCGCGCGAAATTGATAGTCTAGTGGTTATAAACCCAAACAACCCCAGCGGCGCCATGATGCCAAAGCAGACACTAGTCACACTGTCTAAACGCGTGGCAGGTGTGGTCGTGGTTGACGAAGCATTCGCTGATCTCGATAAGACTCTTAGTCTGTCGTCAGAACTTGCACTGGACAATATCGTTATCCTGCGTTCTTTAGGAAAGTTCTTTGGCTTGGCCGGCGCACGCATCGGTTTTGTCGTCTCAAATCACCCGCTTGCCAACGCCTTAACATCACTCCTCGGCCCTTGGAGCATAAATGGTGCAGCGCAGGAACTGGCTAAAAAAGCACTCAAAGACACTGCGTGGCAGCAACAACAAATTCAACGAGTACTGGCTCAAAGTGTTGAATTAAGTACACTTCTTAAGCAATATTTTGGTGACGCCGTTAACGCTTCCGTTAAAAGCCAGGGCCTTTTCACCACAATTTTGGGCGACGATGCTCGCCTGCGTATAGCGCATCAATCGCTTGCAAAAGAACAGATTTGGACGCGTTTGGGTGATCGCCAAAACGGGCAAAACTGGTTGCGTTTTTCGCTCCCAGGCAAACATTTTTTGCGTTTAGCGAATAGCCTAACACGCACCCACAACTAACAACTTAATCAAACAACAACGATTTATGACAAACCATTGGTTTCACCAAGACGCTGCAGACCCTGATTCTACGGCGATCAATAGTGCTGAGGCACACCAAAAATTGCTCACCAAGCCAGCGGGTTCATTGGGGTATTTAGAAGAAATTGCTATCGATTTCTGCGGTTGGCAGGCGCGCAACACACCGCAAATAGACGACATTCAGGTTTGCGTGTTCGCGGCTGATCACGGTGTTTGTCAACAAGGAGTATCGGCCTTCCCCCAAGAAGTAACCACGCAAATGGTCTATAACTTTTTGGCTGGTGGCGCTGCGATTAGCGTGCTCGCCAAACAGTTGCGGGCACATTTTAGTGTGGTCAACATGGGGCTTGCTAGGTCTATCGAGGACGCTGAGGGTTTAGTAAACCTTGCGCTCGCGCCCGGCACGAATGACTTTACACAAGGACCCGCGATGTCATACGAGCTTATGCTGGCGGCGCTCGCAGCGGGCCGCGATCAGCTTAAGACTGACGCCCAGCTATTTATCGGTGGCGACATGGGCATTGCCAATACCACGTCTGCCTCGGCTATCTATAGCTTGATTCTAAACCAGTCGCCTGAGACCACCGTTGGGCCCGGTACTGGCGTTGACGCTGCGGGTATCGGCGCCAAACAAAAAGCGCTGTATCAGGCATTTAGCCTGCATGCGGAGCATAATAACTCGCCATTGGATATTCTGCGTACCGTCGGCGGTTTAGAGATAGCCGGTTTGTGTGGTGCCTATATCGCCGCTGCGCAAGCGGGCGTTCCGGTACTTGTTGATGGTTTTATTACCACTGCGGCCGCACTGCTCGCAGTGCAAATTAACCCAAGCTGTCGGAACTGGATGCTGTTCGCACATAAGTCGGCCGAGCCTGCACATGCGCTCGCGTTATCCGAACTAAGAGCACGCCCACTATTAGACTTAGGCATGCGCTTAGGCGAAGGCAGCGGCGCAGGTGTCGCCGTCGCAGTGATTCGCAGCGCTTTGGCTTTACACAACGAGATGGCAAGTTTCGCGGACGCAGGAGTGAGTGCAGCATGACAATGCGTGTCATTTTTCTGTTTACAATTTTCATTCTGCTGGCGGCTTGTGGTGAACTTAAGTCAGCCGACCCGACGAGACCAGAAGCCCAAGCCAAAGTAGGCGCGGTTGAGAACAACGGCACACCTTTGGTCAAGAGCTCGGCAATTGAAGTCACCGATTTTACAGGCAATAGTGTGCGTTTAGCCAAACCAGCACAGCGCATCGTTGCCTTAGCCCCGCATATTGTCGAGAACGTGTTTACTGCCGGCGCAGGCCAACAATTAGTCGGCGTGGTTTCGTACAGTGACTTCCCCGAGGCGGCACGAACCTTGCCGCTGGTGGGCGGTTATGCAAAGACGAATCTTGAGAAAATTTTGGAGCTAAACCCAGACCTAGTAATCGCATGGGAGTCAGGTAACTCAGATGCCAGTGTCGCTCGTATCAAGGAACTAGGTTACCCGGTGTACGTTGATCAACCGGATACGCTTGATGACCTCGCAAAAAGTGTGCGTGATATTGGTACGCTTAGCGGACATTTCGAATACGCAGATAACGCGATGCGTGAGTATTTAGAGAGCCTAAACTCGTTCACCACTCGCTACCAAGCTAAGCCACGCGTAACCACATTTTATCAGGTATGGAACTCACCACTACAGACGATCAACGGCAAGCACATCATTAGCGACGCCATTAAAGTGTGTGGTGGTGAGAACATTTACGCCAGTGAAAAAACAATTGCGCCGATCATTAATATTGAGTCAATTTTAGAACGCAACCCGCAAGCCATTATCGCCAGCGGCATGTCAGACGCGCGCCCCGACTGGCTTGACGACTGGCAACAATGGCAAAGCCTGGACGCAGTAAAGCATGGCAATTTGTTCTTTGTTGACCCCGACCATATACAACGACATACCGTGCGCATTCTTCTAGGCATCGAATCGATTTGCACCCAGCTCGACCAGGCACGCGCTAAACGTGGGGCGTTAAGTGACTGACCAAGCCGCGCGTGAGCAAGACTACTTCTGGGCCGCGCTGATGTTCTACACGCGCATTCCAGTGCCGGCTTCGGCGCAACATTCGCAACACATCTTAAACCGGTCACGTAAGTATTTTCCAGCGGTTGGCATTGTCATCGGCACCATTGCCATTTTGGTATTTGGCGTTGCGAGTTTACTGTTTGGAACCACGCTAAGCGTCGCCTTATCAATGGTCGCCACGTTGCTCGCCACCGGCGCGTTTCACGAAGACGGTTTCGCTGACAGTTGCGACGGATTAGGCGGTGGTTGGAGCACAGAACAAGTACTCACCATTATGAAAGACAGCCGCGTCGGTACCTATGCCACGGTTGGCTTGTTTTTTATGCTCGCGATCAAACTATTGACGTTGGTCGAGCTGGCCTCTGGCGCTTACCCTATCTGTTTTGCGGCTATTTATATCAGTGCGCACACCTTGAGTCGTCAAATTTCATCGATGGTGATCGACTCGCACGACTATGTACAAGATATTGATTTGAGCAAGGTAAAACCAATCACCGAACAACGTTTCAATTCTATCGACAAGCGCTTTAGCATTGCGATCTGTGCCGTACCAATGCTGGTACTAGGCATTCTTGCCCCGCTCACCTTGTTAATCGCCAGCGCAATCGCAATGCTAACCGCGAAGGTATTTATTAACTACTGTGACCGCCGCCTAGGCGGGTACACCGGCGATATCTTAGGCGCGACCCAACAGTTGTCCGAGCTAGCGTTCTACCTCGCCGCCGCTGCAAGCCTCGCTTAGCGTTAGCGCGGACTCTCTACTATATAAACCAGTGCACTCCTTAACCCATGCTCATTCATCTTATTCGTCACACCACACCGCAAATTGACAGCGGCATTTGCTATGGACAGACAGACCTTGATCTAGCCGATAGCTTTATGCAGGAAAAGGACGTGGTGCTCAGCAAAATATTGCCACAATACGATGTGGTTTATACTAGCCCACTAAAGCGCTGCGCCAGACTTGCCGAATACGTGACCACAGAGCAACGCGTGAGCGACCCTCGTCTAATGGAATACAATTTTGGTGACTGGGAGCTACTACCTTGGAACGAGTTTAAAACTGAGGAAGCGAAAACCTGGATGAATCATTTTGTTGACCAAGCAGCGCCAAACGGCGACAGCATGTTGAGCATGCACAAACGGGTTGACGATTTTTGGCAGGAAGTCATTCACCAACCGCATGCAAGCATCGCTATAGTCACGCACTCTGGCGTGCAGCGCCTTATTCACGGCTATATTTTAGAAACACCGATGACTCATCTCTTTCGCTTACAGCTTGAGTTTGGCGCCATTGTTGAAGTGAATTCCGACGCAAAAACCGGCCTAATGACGGTCAAGCATTTATGACAATCTTTGTTTCGCTTTAATACGCTGCTCAAATACGTTATAAATGGCGATATGAGAGATGGTTGACTCCAACATCGGCTCACCAAATTACCCAACCTGGCAGTTGGCGGTGCATTAGCTTATTTTGTACCAAAGATCATTTTGTAAGCTAAAAATAGAGTGCAATATTAAGATCGACTCGCGTCTGCTGGGTTTTCTTATCGGATAATATGTACCCAAGAATTAGTAAAAAAACGTCGAATAACTTAGTTTTCACCGTACTGTTAATCCTGCTTGGGGGGCTATCTGCTTGTATACCCAGCAAGAAAAAACCTGAAATTGAAGAGCCTAAACCAGCGCCCAGCTCGGTTCAGGCCTTGCAATACAGCTCTGAAAAAATCGTCAACGCATCGAAAAAAGATGTTCGATTCGCACAAACAGCACTACTAAAACTTGGCTTTAGGATCGGCGCAGTAGACGGCCTTTGGGGCCCGCGCTCAGCCAAGGCAATTCGCCAGTTCGAAATACAGAATGACATTAGCACCGCAAATGGCCACCTATCGGAGTTAAACCTCAAATGGCTAGAGCGCATGACATTACTGTCTCGCATAAACTTTGAAGACAAGATAAATCAAAAAAACGCGGCTCGAAAAACAGGCATCAGTTCGCAACTTAAAGAAGCCGCACCGTTAAGCCAAGGGCCGCAACTCATTATTGTTGATCGAGCATACACCGTGTTAACTAAACCCAATCCGTACTCATCGACCATTGCACGACTAGAGCCCGGCACCGGTATCTATGTTATTAATCAACAAGATGGCTGGTTTGAGGTGGAATCAACGGATCGAAAACGTGGCTTCTTACCGGTCGACTAATTACCGCCGCCCGTGCGCAAATCACTTATCGGTGTACGACACTATGGTAATATTTGTGATCGGGATTGTCGCCTAACGATAAAAATCACACTTATATTCCACATCAATGTCAAACGCGTCACGCACCAATACGGGTTCCAGCTCTACAGGGAAAAACCAAGAGCAAAGCCTCGGGCAAACCGACTCGATAACGAGTGAACCGAAAGCACCCTCACGCTCAGAGATAGAGACTGCGCTATCAGGCCGCACCAAGGTCAACTCGAAGACGGCTCGCCCCACACCGCCCACTGGCGAATTCGACTTAAATGCGCCTCCACGGCGACAACAAGTTATTGGTGGTAATTTAAGCGGTGTGTCTAACAAGCCCAAGCTTGGCATATTTAGCCGTTACAGCAATATGAGCATCAGCAATTGGGTTGCGACCTTTATCGTCATGCTGATTCTGCTCGCCTTTTTTTGGCCAAACAACAAAAAATCGACCTTAGAAACCACCGCGCCTAATTTGGCAACACAAGGCCGGCTTGGTGAAACCGATCTCTCTATTGATGAACAGAAAGAGATACTCGAGAGCGAGGCAAGCGACCCCGAGTTATCGTTCAGTCGCGACACAGACTTAGACCGCGCTGGTGAATACCGGTCTCAAGACGCACAAGACCTACAAATCAGAGCCCTATTAGACCAAGCCAAGCAATATATATCTAAAGGTGAGCTAATCAAGCCTGTCGACGCCAATGCATTGCTCTCTTACGAAGCAATTCTCGCGATCAGCCCACGCAACTCGGCGGCACGAGAAGGCATCGATTATTTAAAGTCGCGATTTATGAGCGCAGGTTATAGCGCACTTGAAAAAGACAAACTAACGGTCGCCGAGTCGGTACTCGCCGGCCTGAATAAAATTGACGCTCAATCTGACGAAGCGGCAGAGTTTGCCACAGCCATCGATACTTGGAAGACCAATAAAGCGATCGACGAACTCTTCAGCAAAGCGAGCGCGGCAACTAAAAAGAACGCGCTTATTTTGCCCGCACGCTCGAACGCTCTGTATTTTTATCAGCAAGTTTTAGACATAGAACCAAAGAACGGAAAAGCCTTGTTAGGTATCAAGAAGATCGCCGATACCTTCGTCGGTAAAGCGAATAATGCGGTTATCGAGGGTGACTTCCAAGCGGCATCTGCTCATCTAGCAACCGTCAGCGTTATCGACTCGACGCACGATTCCATTCCATTGATCGAAGCCTTGATAACACGCGCCAAGCCATTGGCCGAAAAAGCCCAAGAAGTTCAAGACCAAGAGGTAGAAGAGGAAACTGACTCGGTGGCCGCAAGTGAGCCCTCAATTTCCACAATCGATACGCCAAAACCCGCGACCAAGCCGGTGTCAGCGCAGACTAACGAGCAGCAAACCTTTGATCGACAATATCTTAAGCAGGGCTTAGAAGCCTACTACCAAGGCGAGTACGGCATTGCTGCAGCGCTATTACAACCACTCGCCGATAAAGGCATCGCGCGGGCGCAATTCAGACTTGCGTATATGTACTTTCTCGGTCGAGGCTTTGAGAAAAACAGAAAAACTGCCGATACCATGATTCGTGCTGCTTTACCCGCTATTCAGCGATTCGCTAACGATGGGCGAGCATGGGCGCAATCAGACTTGGCAAGCCTATATGAAGATGGGCTAGTCTTACCACGCGACTATAACGATGCATTCAAATGGTATGAGTTAGCGGCCAACCAAGGTTACCCCGGCGCACAAACCAATTTAGGCATGATGTACGCACGAGGTCGAGGTGTTGAGGCCAGCCGGAAAACGGCGATCGAATGGTTCCAGCGAGCCGCTAAACAAGGGGACAACGTGGCTAAACGTAATCTCGACGCGCTTGGCGTTACGCCTTAAGCCCCCTATTCTTAACTAGCGCAACTGACCTGGCCGTATCAGTTATCGCCATATGACGATAACGGCTATTTTATCGAATCTGAGTTAAATTCCGCTGGGTCAAACTCTGGCACTGGATACTCAGGGCTCATTTCTTGCAGCGCATCTTTAATCACGGACGCGATCATATAGTCTCTGAATTTCCGATTCTCAGCTGGCACGACATACCATGGCGATTTTTCGCTGCCACATTGTTCAATCGCAGATTCAAAGGCGGCCATGTAATCAGCCCAATGTTGACGTTCGTCTAAATCACCTGGATTAAACTTCCAATTTTTGCCGGGAATATCAAGCCTACGTTTGAAGCGCTCAAGTTGATAGTCAGGCGAAACGTGCAGCATAAATTTAATCACTCGCGTGCCTCTGTCGGCAAGCAATGACTCGAAGTTATTAATATGATGGTAACGAGCGGCAATTTTTTCAGGGCTTTTCCAGCCGTGTACTTTCACAATCAATACGTCTTCGTAGTGCGACCGGTTAAATATCGTGATACCACCAGACGCGGGCGCGGCGGCGTGTATTCGCCATAAAAAATCTTGCGCAAGTTCGGCCTTGCTTGGCTTTTTGAAACTGTGTATTTGGCAACCTTGCGCGTTCAAATTTTTGGTTAGCTTGCCGATCGTGCTGTCTTTACCCGCCGCATCCATGGCTTGCAGCACAATCAGCAGCGATTGCTTATTCTCCGCGTAGAGTTTTTCTTGTAGGTCAGCAAGCTCTTCCCACGCATCGTCACGTCGTTTATCAAGTTCGTCGTTGTCTAATTTGCCATTGTATTTTGTGGCTATGTCGCCCAAACGTACGCTCTCGCCAGTAAACTTGTATTTATCAAAATTCATTTATTGTCTCCGCGCTACGCCATTATTTGCGAGCAATTATTGTTGTGCAAGCAGCTCATGGTATTGATAAACTCCGTGTTTTGCAAAACCAAGGTAAACCTTACGCTGATGCCCAGCACTCAAGCGATTTCTGCCAAAAACCTCTCCTGCACCCGCGGCGACAAACTGTTGTTCGAAAATCTCAATTTTTCGATCGTAAGCGGTGAGTGTTTGCACGTGACTGGCGAGAACGGCAGCGGCAAGACCAGTCTTTTACGAATAATCGCAGGCATCAATCGCTCTGAGACCGGTGAACTGGTTTGGAATAACGAAAACGCCTTAGTGAACCTGAGCTTTTTCGCAGCGTGCGCGTACATTGCGCACAAAGACGGCCTGAAAAACGAACTCACAGCAATTGAAAATTTACGCTACTACCAACAACTCGAGAGCAATAATTCGAACAGCGATCAAAATGAAGAAGCGTTAGACGAAGCGCTTGATCGCTTAAAGATATTGCAGTGCGCAGACCTTAGCGCTCAGCAACTCTCTTTTGGCCAACGCCGTCGACTCGCGTTTGCGCGATTATTAGTCTCCAACTTCTCTTTGTGGATTCTGGACGAACCGTTTACTGGCATCGATAAAAACGGTCGTGCCCTGATTGAAGAACTGTGTGTTGAGCACTTAGAAAAAGGGGGTGTAATTATCCTAACCCACCACCAGTCTCTGATTGACAGCCCAATAAACGCTTATCGAAAAGAGCTTAAACTAAGCGAACTGGACGGCTCATGAATACTCTGACGCTGTACTTTCGCCGCGAATGGCAACTGATGTTTCGCAACACCAGCTCGCTGATTCAACCGCTTACTTTCTTTATCATCATCGCCCTGCTTTTTCCATTTAGCCTGCCCGCTGAAAACGCCCTATTACAGCGTATTGGCGGCGGTGTTATTTGGGTGTCAGCCGTGCTCGCTACGCTGCTGAGTCTCGAGAGCATGTTCCATTCGGACTATCACGACGGTACCTTAGAGCAAATGCTGATACATCCGCGCTCCTTACCGCTGGCCATGCTGGGTAAAGCGCTCGCACATTGGACCGCAACCGGTCTTGTTTTAAGCCTCTTCTCACCCGTTTTATGCCTCACATTCAATATACCCTCGGACCAAATTTGGGTATTATTCGCTGGGCTTTTGCTGGGCACGCCGTCGCTAACGTTAATCGGCGCCATTGGTGCCGCGTTAACGGTCACATTACGGCGCGGTGGCGTACTTATTGCGATCATTATATTGCCGCTCTACATACCTATCTTGATTTTTGGGGCGGGTATGTTGACACAAGCCACACAAGGCTTAGACGTAACAAGTCAACTGTACGCCCTAGCCGCGATTTTAACGCTTGCGTTAACACTGTCGCCATTCGCGATTGCTGGCGCACTCAGAGTAACCATTAACTAACAAATACCGATCAAGCAACCGTTGTGAACCCATTTACCAGTATTTGGACCTTTCTCTCGACGACCTATCACCGCCTAGGTTCGCCACGTGAGTTTTACCGTATCAGTCGTTATGTGACGCCGGTCTTTGGTTTCTTGTTCTTAACACTCAGCGCTCTGGGTGCCTATTTTGGTCTGTTTGTGGCACCGGCCGACTACCAACAGGGTGACGCCTTTAGAATTTTGTTTGTACACGTACCGGTGGCGTGGATGTCACTGTTTGTGTATGTGGTGATGGCGGTTGCCGGCGCTATAGGCTTGATTTGGCGCATGAAGATGGCGTTTGTCGTGACAATTTGTTCAGCGCCTATTGGCGCGGCGTTTACCGCGCTGGCCTTGCTCACTGGATCAATCTGGGGCAAGCCCATTTGGGGCACCTATTGGGTGTGGGACGCACGTCTAACGTCCGAGTTGATTCTGTTGTTTCTGTACTTCGGAATCATGGCGGTTTATTACGCCTTTGAAGAGCGCAAAACCGCTGAAAAAGCGGCGGCGCTGCTGTCGGTGGTCGGGGTCGTTATTGTGCCCATCATTCACTATTCGGTAGAGTGGTGGAGTAGCCTGCATCAGGGCGTAACTGTATTCGCAGAAGGCGGCCCCAAAATGCCGCCGTCGATGTTGCTGCCATTGGCATTTATGGCGGTGGGTTTTATGTTTTTTTATGGTTACGCACTGTTCTTGACTATGCGTAACCGTGTGCTAATCAACGAGCGCAAAAGCAAATGGGTTCGTGCATTAGCAATGGGCGAATCAATATGAATTGGGCTGAGTTTTTTAATATGGGAGGGTATGCATTTGAAGTGTGGACCTCATGGGGCCTAACCCTACTGGTGTTGCTCTGGTTTGTGATTATCCCCAAACATCGAAATGCTAGAATCAAGCACGAAATCAAGCGGCAAATAGCTCGCGAAACTCGCCTTGAGAATACCGCGCCTTAACTACGTAAACGATCAGCCAAACCTCATGAGTCCCAGTCAGAAAAAACGTTTAGCCATTGTTGGCCTTGTCATTACCGGCGTTGGTGTTGCGACCTTCCTCGCTATTATGTCGATGCAAAGCAGTTTCGAGTATTTCAAAACACCCACGCAAATTAATTCAGAGGGCTTCGAAGGACAACGCAGTTATCGAATCGCCGGGTTAGTGCGAAAAGGTAGCGTGGCGCGCCTAGAAGACGGTGTAACCCAACGTTTTAACATTACTGATTGCGAGCAAGACATCACGGTACAATACACTGGTATTTTGCCTGACCTCTTTCGAGAGGGCCAAGCCATTGTAACCGTGGGCCAATTCACTGAGCACAACTCGGCGCCAATGCTAGTAGCCGACCAAGTGCTGGCTAAGCATGACGAGAACTACGTGCCAAGCGAAGCCGCCGATGCGGTGATGCTGCAACAGGCAAATAAATGTAATGACGCCGACGGCGCAGTAACGTACTAGATAGTAAGACGAATCAAGCATTCAGATAAGTAAATTACTGAGTGCCGAATAGACCAGATTGGGTAAACGATTGTTAGGTAAATTATGTTAGGCGAGTTGGGTAATTTTTGTTTGGTATTAGCGCTCTGCGTGTCGGTGGTGCAAAGCATCATTCCATTAGCCGGTACGGTCCGAAACCGACAAAGCTGGATGATGTTCGGACGCTCTGCGGCCTACACCCAATGGCTACTCGTTGTGGCCTCATACCTGATATTAACCTATGCGTTTTACCTGAACGACTTTTCAATCGAGTACGTCGCACGCACTTCAAACCTATCCCAGCCGTTAGTCTACCGACTGTCTGGCGTGTGGGGCGGCCACGAGGGTTCGTTATTGCTCTGGATACTAATGCTCAGCAGTTGGAGCGCGTTAGTCGCGCGTTTCAGTCGTGGTATACCACGCGACATGGTGGCGCGCGTGCTCGCGGTACTGGGCATGGTGAGTATTGGCTTTATTGGTTTCACCTTGCTTACCTCCAACCCATTTGCGCGCCTCTTACAAGTACCCTTAGACGGCCAGGAACTAAACCCACTCTTACAAGACCCGGGCTTTCTAATTCACCCGCCAATGCTCTATATGGGCTACGTGGGTTTCAGTGTGGTGTTTGCGTTCGCGATTGCGGCGATGTTGAGCGGCAAGCTAGACACCGCTTGGGCACGTTGGTCACGCCCTTGGACTACCGTCGCTTGGTTATTTTTAACCATCGGTATTGTGCTAGGCAGTTGGTGGGCCTACTACGAACTTGGTTGGGGCGGTTGGTGGTTCTGGGACCCAGTCGAAAACGCGTCTTTCATGCCGTGGCTAGTGGGCACCGCGTTAATACACTCGCTCGCGGTCACCGAAAAACGCGGGGCATTTAAAGCCTGGACGGTACTGCTGGCAATACTTGCGTTCTCACTGAGTTTGCTTGGTACTTTTCTGGTTCGCTCCGGGGTTTTAACCTCAGTACACTCATTCGCGACCGACCCAACTCGTGGCTTATTTATCTTATGCTTCTTGTTGATTGTAGTAGGCGGGTCTTTGCTGTTATACGCCATGCGCGCGCACAAACTCACCAGCAATGTGCACTATGGCTTGTTTTCCAAAGAAACCAGCTTATTACTCAACAATATTTTACTAGTGATTGCAGCGTTTATGGTTTTGGTCGGCACGCTGGCTCCCATTTTGATGGACGCCTTGGGCAAAAAAATATCAGTCGGTGCACCCTACTTCGACTTTATGTTTGCCTTGCTAACAATTCCACTTGCTGTAGCAGTTGGCATTGGCTCTACTAGCCGTTGGAAGCGCGATACGCTCAAACGCTTTAGCCCACAAACTATTATTATTTTGCCGGTAAGTTTAGTAATCAGCGCTATTTTCACCTGGCAATTGAGTCTAGATGGTTTTGCTTGGGGTGGCTTCGCGGGCCTGACCCTGGGTATTTGGGTAATGCTGTGGGCGGTATACAGTATTGTTGAGCGCTTAAAACATCAAAGCGATAAACTCGACGGGTTACGTAAAATTCCAGCGTCGATTTGGGGCATGAGCGTGGCACACCTAGGCATCGCAGTATTTGTGATCGGCGTCACTCACGTAAACACCTATAGCCAAGAAAAAGACATCCGTTTGGCCGCCGGTGAGACCTATGAATTGGGCGGCTACACTTTTACCTTTGACGGAGTCACGCAAGTAAGAGAACAAAACTACCAAGCCAATGAAGGTCGTTTTATGGTGGTTGCAAAAGCTGGCGGCAAGCCGTTTAGCTTGAAACCACAAAAACGCTTTTATTCTTCGGGGAATCCAATGACCGAAGCTGCAATTAACTCAAGTTTAAGCCGTGATGTATACGTTTCATTAGGCGACGATTTAAAAGGTGGCGCGTGGAGTGTGCGCATTTACCTTAGATCATTCGTCGCCTGCATATGGCTCGGCGGATTACTCATGGCCTTGGGTGGTTTAATCGCAACAGCGGACCGTCGTTATCGACGCCCTATCAAGCAGATGAACAAACAGCAACTGGCAGATGCGGTCAGCGTCTAAGATGAAACTTAAATACCTCATTCCACTCATCGGTTTTCTCGCCATGGCCGTACTCCTCGGCATTGGCTTAACCTTAGACCCCAAAGCGGTTCCGTCCACCATGATCGGTAAAACTGCGCCCGCGTTCGACTTGCCGCTGCTCGATGATAGAAAGCAGAACTTCGCGCCAAAAGACCTTACGGGCAAACGCTGGATTCTTAATGTTTGGGCATCTTGGTGCGTCTCATGCCGCTACGAACACCCAATCCTAAACGAGCTTGCCGCCAGCGGTGCGGTACCGATCGTTGGGCTAAACTACAAAGACACCGATCCTGAGGCCATACAGTGGCTAGCCGAACGCGGCAATCCCTACGTTGCCACACCCGCCGACAATAAAGGCAGTGCCGGTATTGAATGGGGCGTTATCGCCGTGCCCGAGACCTTTATTATCGATGAAACGGGTACAGTCATATACAAACACAGTGGGCCAATTACCCGTGAACTGGTTGCTAAAGAGATGTGGCCACTGATCACGGCACCCGCTAACCCGGCGATACAATCACCATGAAATCGATTTTACTTACCTGCGCGTTGGCCTTATTCGCGCTCGCTTACGCGCCGCAAAGTGCCGCGGTTATTGAGGCCGTGGAATTTGAAAACCCCAAACTCGAAGCCCGATATCGGAGCTTGATCGACGACTTACGTTGCTTGGTTTGTCAAAACCAAAACTTAGCAGGTTCGGACGCGCCACTCGCCAAAGACTTGCGCGAAATCACCGCTAACATGCTCAAGTCTGGGGCGAGTGATACCGAAATTAAGACATTTATGCGCGAGCGCTATGGCGACTTTGTATTGTACGAGCCACCGTTTAACGCCGCCACCGCGTTTCTTTGGTTAGGCCCATTTGCATTATTATTGGCAGTACTTGTCGGGCTTATTATCAATATAAGACGACGACAAAATGAAGAATTGCTTAAACCAACACATGCGATGAATGATGGTGAACGGGTAAAGGTTAGAAACCTGCTGCACAACTCTCCAGAACTCGATTCAGGCCACCAACCGGGCCAAAATAGACAGCACATAGACAACTAAACATGACCGCATTTATCTTAATCGCCGCGCTGATTACCGTTATCACTTTAGCGCTACTCATTTGGCCACTCAAACGCACCCGCAACACTATTTCCTATGAGCGGCACGCGCAAAATATTCACTTTGCCAAAGAGCGATTACAAGAACTTGAAGCACAGCTTAAAAATGCGGTGATCTCCGCGACTGATTACGAAGCACTAAAGCTCGAAATTGAAAGCACTTTAGCGCATGACATTGATATCGCGAACCAAGCCCAGAAAACTCAAGGCGACCAGCCGCGCCGCTCTAACAAGTTTTCTATTAGCCTCCTCTGCCTCTTCGTGCCACTTTCAGCGATTGGTGTTTATATGATCACCGGCTCGCCCGAGTCTATAACGCCTAAAGTCAGTTCGCAGCCGAATGCTCAACAGATAACAGATTTAATAACAAATGTTGAACGCCGCTTGGCTGAAAACCCCGATGATTTACAAGGTTGGCAAATACTCTCGCAAACCTATTTAGCACTGGGTCGATACGGTGAAGCGCAAAAAGGTTATCTGCGTGTGCTTGAACTCGGTGGCGAATCTGCCGACACTTACGCATCGCTCGCGGATGCGACCGGTTTAAAGGCCGGTGGCCAGGTAACTGCGCAAGCATTGAAATACGCCTTAAAGGCGCTAGAACTCAACCCAAACAACCGCCAAGCTCTTTGGCTGGCGGGCCTCGGTGCGATGCAAAAAGGCGAGAAAGTCGGCGCACGAAACTATTGGGGGCGCTTGGTGCCATTGCTCGATAGCGTGCCTGACCAACAGCAGGAATTACGTGAAATTATCGCGCAAAGCATAGACGAACCACCAATGCTTGCCAAAGAAAACTCTGAGCGTTCGATCGCTGACGCGCTTACAGTTTCCGTAAGCTTGGATCAAAGCCTCGCGAGTAAAGCCTCACCAAATGACTTTGTGTTCGTCTTTGCACGCGCACAGAACGGCCCGCCTGCGCCACTTGCGGTTAAACGTATCAGAGTGTCTGATCTACCGCTAACACTTAGCTTGAGCGACGCTGATTCAATGATTGAACAATTTAAGCTCTCGGCATTTGAAGACGTCTTAGTCAGCGCTCGCGTTTCGAAAAGCGGCCAACCTACGGCTCAAGCTGGAGACCTTCAATCCGCCAAAGTCTCGAGCAAAAACTCAAATCCTGAAACGATAGAATTAATAATCTCAGAAGTAGTTGAATAGGCTTTTAGCGTCCTTAACCATCAACCCTACTGAGCAGTCAAAGCCAGCGTCGAGTGCGTTTGCAGTAATCGTTAAACTCACCACCGAACAGGTCTCGCAGTGCGCGCTCCTCAGGCACAATCTGAAAGCGCGTTATAAATCCAAAAAAGAACAGCACCCCGAGTAAGCTCCAAAGGCTGGCTAAATAACTGGCCGCGCCCAGCGTAAACAACAGCATACCCAAATACATAGGATTACGGCTGATCTTATATACATCGGACCGAATCAAGCTTGACGCTCGGTTTGGTCGCAATGGGTTAATTGTCGTCTGCGCATGCTTAAACGCGCGGACACCTCGTATTGCAATAACTAGCCCCGCGACTATCAACAGAACACAAACAATGGTATTAATAAGCGACGGCGTAAATTGTAAGGCGTGGGTTTTATCGACGCGTGCAAGGATCGCCATGAAAATCAGTGTTGCCAACAAAACTAACGGTGGCGGAATTCTGTTTTCTAAGAACCTCATGCCTTCAATAAGAAACGGCGCTTAGCTAAGACAAAGCGCGATAATCACCCTGAAAAAATAGTAAGGCTTCCTTCGGGTCGCACTCGTAGTCAAGCACAGCGCCAACAATTATTAGATGATCCCCCCCTTCGTAAACATGAGCAGTTTCACAATGAAAACGGGCACTTACACCAGGAAGTTGGGGAACATTGTGATGACCCGATGACCATTCAGTATCGCTGAACACGGTGTCGTCCCAACTGCGCATCGCGAACAAGTTAGAAAGTTCTTGCTGTTCTGCACTAAGCACACTAATGGTGAAATGTTGCGCGTCGGCAAACTCACTAAAACGTGTGGACCCTTTATCAATACACCATGACACCAACGGCGGCTCAAGTGACACGGAGGCAAAACTGTTCGCGGTTAGGCCAACTGGATTGTCGTTTTCATCAAGAGCTGTAACCACGGTTACGCCTGTCGCAAACTGTCCAAAGGCATCGCGCAATGAGCGATGCTGTTTAACTTCTGTCATGATTCATTCTGATATTTTTTAGTCTGCGCTCATTATCAACTTTTTCGGTGATGATTGAAACAAATGACGTGTTTGGCTATTGTCTAAGCCCCTAACTTCATTAACCCAAGCGCCACACCATGAGCTACGACAACAATAATATCTTCGCCAAAATACTCAGAGGCGAGATCCCTTGCATCAAAGTCTACGAAGATGAGCAAACCTTAGCGTTTATGGACATTATGCCGCAGGCCGACGGGCACACATTGGTGATCCCAAAAGAGGCTGCAGAGACTATTCATGACCTGTCAGATGAAGGCGCGGCCAACCTAATTAAGAAGGTTAAGATGGTCGCCGCGGCGGTAAAAAAAGGGCTCAGTGCGGACGGTATTACGCTGTTTCAGTTAAATGGCGAACAGGCGGGTCAAACCGTACCACATATCCATTTTCATATTCTGCCCGGGAGCTACTTAACCGCGAAAGCACATTCTTCGGTGAGCGCTGAGCACGCGCGTTTAGAGGCAATGGCCGAGAAGATTCGCAGCGGCTTTTGAACCCGTTATTATGCATGCGACAAGAGTTGTGGTACGACGCTAAAGATGCCTATTTTCTGCGCGCCCGAAAAAACGCCTTGAGCATTGCAGCACTTTGCTCGCCCATCAATCCAAATTCGACATCGCAGCGATGATTAAAATTCTCATTCTGCAACACATTTAACACCGAACCGCCCGCCCCGGCGCGCGGTTCTTTGGCTGCGATAACCACACGCGCAATGCGCGCATGCACAATGGCCCCGGCACACATAGCGCAGGGCTCAAGCGTCACGTACAGCGTTGCATCTGGCAGCCGGTAATTTTCGTCGACTAAGCACGCAGCCCGAATAGCTTGAATTTCAGCGTGCGCGCTGGCGTCATGATTCGAAATTGGCGCATTATGACCTTCGGCTAATAGCTCGTTGTCACGCACCAATACCGCGCCAACCGGTACTTCAGCGTTTGACTCGGCAAACTTAGCAAGTTCTATGGCTCTCGCCATCCAGCGTTCATCATCCATACAACTAGACCTTATAAACTGGCTACGCGACGCTCGATTCCCGCACGCTGAAGCATTCGCGCCGCAATTTCTTCTACCGATAATTGAGTCGCATCGATATACGGAATTCGATACTGGCGGTATAACGCCTCAGCCTGCCGCACCTCGTCAACACACGTTCTAAGCGCAGCGTAATGACTATTGGGTTTGCGCTCGTTACGAATCTCCGATAGTCGTCCAGGACGAATAGTGAGACCAAACAGCTTTTTAGTATGCTCTCGCAACGCATTCGGAATTTTATTGATCTCTAGGTCATCGGGAATCAACGGGTAATTAGCAGCCTTAACGCCATACTGCATTCCTAAATATACGCTAGACGGCGTTTTACCGGTGCGCGACACACCGATCAAGATAATATCCGCCTCTGAATACCGGTGCAGATGCATGCCATCGTCGTTCGCCAAGGCGAAATGCACCGCGTCTATGCGTTGCATGTAGTTGCGGTCAACACTGCGACTGTCTTCCTTAAAAATTGCAGGATGGCCCACGGTGTGCGATGAGCGCACGCCTAGCTCGTTTTCAAGCGGCGACAAAAACGTTGAGAAAATATCGATATAGAAGCAGTCGGCGGCACGAATCGTGTCACTCGACTCAGTGCTTAATATCGTATCAATCACAATTGGGCGCTCGGCCGAGGTTTGTCTTTCTTGGTTTATCTCACGAGCGATATGCGCTGCTTTTTCTGGCGTATCAATAAAAGGCTTGGTAACGCTCTCAAATTGAATGTCGGGGAATTGAGCAAGCAAACTACGACCGAGATTTTCAGCGGTCATGCCGGTGCTGTCAGAAAGGAAAAATACTTTGCGTTTCATGCCGTTTATTAAATCGCGAAATGCCGAAATTATGGATGCATAGCGAGTTGCTAATGCTTCTAATTAGCCCGAGCATGTTAAACTACGCGTCCACGAATAATTAATCCACGAGAGAGGATTAAGCTTTGACTATGATTAACCAGCATACGATTAACCAACACTACATTCTCGAATTCGATCAGCTTACCATAAACGACGTTGAAAAAGTCGGTGGCAAGAACGCCTCACTCGGCGAAATGATCGGTAATTTAAGCTCGCTTGGGGTATCCGTACCCAACGGCTTTGCCACCACCGCAGACGCCTATCGCGAGTTCTTGGCAACCGACGGTTTAGACCGGCGCATCAACGATCGACTTGACGCTTTGAACGTTGATAACATCGCTGATTTAACCTCCGCCGGTGCGGACATCCGCAAATGGATTATCGAAACGCCTTTCCCCAAAGCCTTTGACGCCAGCCTTGAAGCCGCGTTTTTAGAAATGCAAGGCGGAAATCAGAATTTGAAAGTAGCTGTGCGCTCATCAGCGACGGCTGAAGACCTGCCAGACGCTTCATTTGCAGGCCAGCAAGAGACCTTTCTAAACATAGAAGGCATCGCCGCGGTTAAGCACGCAGTGCATGAAGTATTCGCCTCTTTGTTTAACGACCGCGCTATCTCATATCGCGTGCATCAAGGCTATGCCCATGAAAACGTAGCCCTTTCAGCCGGCATTCAGCGCATGGTACGCAGTGAAACCGGTTCGGCCGGCGTTATGTTCACGCTCGATACCGAGTCAGGTTTTGACCAAGTAGTGTTCGTAACGTCATCCTATGGTCTAGGCGAAACGGTGGTCCAAGGGTCAGTTAACCCTGACGAATTCTATGTGCACAAACCAACGTTGCAAGCAGGCCGCCCGGCGGTTGTGCGCCGCAATCTCGGCAGCAAGTTGATCAAGATGGTCTATTCAAACGAAACTACGGCCGGCCGCTCTGTCGACACCGTGGACGTTGATATAACTGAACGCCAGCGATTCTCTATTAGCGATGCCGATGTCGAGTCACTCGCCAAACAAGCAATGATTATTGAGAAACATTACGGCCGCCCAATGGACATTGAGTGGGCCAAAGACGGCGATGATCAACAATTGTATATCGTGCAGGCACGCCCCGAAACCGTTGCTAGTCAAGCAGATGCCAACGTTAAAGTCTCATACAAGCTGCACGAACAAAGTACGGTGCTCGCTGAAGGCCGTTCAATTGGTCAAAGAATTGCGTCGGGTAAAGTTCGTAAAGTACTCAGCATCAATGAAATGGACATCGTGCAAGAGGGCGATATCCTGGTTACCGACATGACAGACCCCGACTGGGAGCCAGTTATGAAACGCGCGTCGGCCATTGTCACAAACCGCGGCGGGCGAACCTGCCACGCCGCTATTATTGCGCGCGAGCTTGGTGTTGCTGCAATTGTCGGCTGCGGCGACGCGACTGAAAAATTAGACGATGGCGCGGCGGTCACCGTCTCTTGCGCCGAAGGCGACACGGGCTATATCTACGCAGGCGAACTTGATTTCGAGAAGCAAGAAACGCGACTCGATAAAATGCCAGAAATACCCTTCAAGATCATGCAAAACGTCGGCAACCCAGACCGTGCATTTACCTTTGCACAATTGCCACATGAAGGTATCGGCCTGGCACGCTTAGAGTTTATTATCAACCGCATGATAGGCGTGCATCCCAAGGCGTTAATTGAATACGACAAGCAATCCCCTGACGTCAAAGCCATTATCGATGAATATAAAGCGGGTTATGACTCACCCACCGACTTCTTTATTAAAAAGCTAGCGGAAGGCATTGCTACTTTAGGCTGCGCGTATAGCCCCAAACGCGTGATCGTGCGCTTGTCGGACTTCAAGTCAAACGAGTACGCTCACATGGTTGGCGGCCACGACTACGAACCTGATGAAGAAAACCCAATGCTCGGTTTTCGTGGCGCCTCGCGTTACATCGCCCCAAACATGCAAGACTGCTTCGAAATGGAATGCAAGGCGGTTAAATACGTACGCGATGAAATGGGCTTAAGCAACGTCGAGATCATGATTCCGTTCGTCAGAACCACCGGTGAAGCCGAACAGGTTATCGACTTGCTCGCCAAAAACGGCCTGAAACGGGGCGAGAATGGTTTAAAAGTGATTATGATGTGTGAACTACCGTCTAACGCCCTACTCGCCTCTGACTTCTTGAAATATTTTGATGGCTTCTCAATTGGCTCTAACGATATGACCCAGCTCACCCTCGGCTTAGACCGTGACTCTGGTATTGTGTCGCACCTATTTGATGAACGTAACCCGGCTGTTAAGAAGATGCTTTCAATGGCAATTCAAGCCTGTAACGACGCGGAGAAATACATCGGCATTTGTGGTCAAGGCCCAAGCGACCACCCTGATTTCGCTGAATGGCTATTTGAACAAGGAATCGATTCGGTATCATTAAATCCTGACTCGGTAATCGAAACTTGGGAACGGTTAGCGAAACTTTGAGTGGTTTGAGCTTTTCGGTAAGCTAGCCTAGTAATCTAAAAACGAATTAAGACCAAAAACTAAGCCCATCTGATTAGTTTCAGGTGGGCTTTTTTTGTATATATTGAATTATGTACACTATTCAATATATACTCTATTTATGCTTAATAACGATTCAAAACCAGCCTTAACAACAGACCTAACTAACGCCCCCAAAAACCCAACGACAATTCAAGCAGATCTAACAGCCGATGCAAAAGCAGCAGCCTTAAAACAAAAGCGAGATAAGCAGTTAGATCAGTTTATCGACAATCATGGCAACTCCTTAGCCGGAAAAATATGGCGTGGTAATACCGCGCAACAACAACTCAAGGCACAACAAAAATATATAAAGACAGGCTTTGAAGCACTGGATAAAGCCCTCCACGGCAATGGCTGGCCGAGTAAGGCACTAACTGAGATAGGCCTAAGCCATGGCGGCATAGGCGAACTTCGGATGTTGCTTCCGGCGTTAAGAGCCTTACAAGAAAATTCATTACAAACTAACATTATCTTGGTGAACCCTCCCTACTTACCCTTTGCCCCAGCGTGGGAGAAAGAAGGCATTCAAATCGACAAACTCACGGTTGTAAAAACCAACAACATTCAAGACACGCTTTGGAGTATGGAACAGTCGATTAATGCCGCTTGCTGCGCTGCGGTGCTCGGCTGGACAGGCTCTTATAACCTAACAACCCAAGCGCTGCGGCGCCTACAACTTGCAACCGAAAAAAGTCAAACGTGGAATGTATTACTCAGACATACTCGTTGTCTAGAGCAATCATCAGTAGCCGGTTTACGCATACAACTTAACCCGAACCCTTATAGCCAACTGACGGCGAAGATACTCAAACAACCAAATGGCTGGGGTGGCCAAGAATGTGATTTAAGCCTGCACCCGCATTATGAAAATTGGCGTAGAATTCCCGTTGAATTACTGCCTCATTCAAGCACACACAAACAACACGCAAAGCAAAAGCCAGACCTAATAAACAGCACCAAAGTCACGCTGCTGTCGTCCTATTCAGCACTAGGAATAGTTCACTAGGCGCATAGCAACAATGAGACAGATTGGTGAAAAAAACCAAGGGCGAAAGCCCTCTAAAAAATCACATAGCCCAACTGAAGTTTGGCTTTGTTTACGCTTTACGCATATAAGCTTGAATGCATTAGGGCATGCTTATTTTGTTGAAGCTGCTAATCAAAAAGCCGCGCAACAAGACCCCATTAAGCCGTTGGCCATTACCGATCAAAACGCTATTTGGCAATGCAATTTAGCGGCAAATAAAATCGGAATTGAAGCAGGCATGAGTATTAACCATGCCTTAATTCTAGCGCCGCACTTGCTCTTCATTGAGCGTGATATCAAAACAGAAGCCAACAAGCTCAGTGAGCTCAGTTATTGGGCTTACCGTTTTAGCTCTTTAGTCAGTTGCGAGAGTTTAGTTCGCAGCCAAAAAGACCAAATATTACTTATTGAAATTGGCAAAAGCTCCAAATTATTCAATGGTTTAGATCACTTAATTAATTTACTTAACAACGATCTAGGCAACTTTAAAATTCAGACTTCTATAGGGCTTGGCCTCACGCCCAAGGCGGCGCGTGTATTAAGTTATGGCAATCAACACACGCTCAATGGTTATCAAAAAAAACTAGACTGCGCAGAACTAACAATGCTCGATCTGGATAAAAAAATTATCCAGAAATTATTGAATTGCGGCTTCAATTCTTTGGGTGATTTAACAAACATCCCTAGTGCTGAACTGGGCGAACGATTTGGCAAAGACACCCTACTCTACTTAGACCAACTTTGGGGTCGAGTAGCCGACCCACAAAAAGGCATCACTCCGCCAGAAACATTTCATGCCAGCGCAGACTTTGCAGAACCGATTCATAATTTCACGTGGATTCAACAACAACTAGAACGCCTGCTTAATGACTTAACGCACTTCATCACAAGCAGACAACTCATTTGCCGAAGCTTCACTTGGCGTTTCTTTCATCAAGGCAATCACCAGCATGCGAATAGTTACAAGAATGATCGTTTGCTAAAAACCATCACTATCGGCGTTAGCGCAAAACAAAACATTGCCAAAGTGTTCAAAGAACTTACCGACCTAAAACTAGCAAGCATTAAACTGGATTGGGAGTTCACCAGCATTGAACTAAGCAGCAAGCAGTTTTGCCCAATACAACTTTACAACGATGACCTATTTGACCCGAAACCAAGCCAAGAACAATTCAATCAATTAATCGACAAACTCAGCAGCCGTCTAGGCCATGCCGCATTGTTTAGAGTAAGCTCAGAAAGCGAGCACTTACCTGAATTGGCTAATGGCCGTAGAAACGCAGCCCAAGAAACACGAGAGGATGCAACGACATATCGCCCTGCGAATAAGCCGGTAGAAAAACCATTTAAAGACGAACCTTTATGGCTACTCGAAAACCCGAAACGATTACCCCAATTCAACAATCAAGTTAACCTAGAAGGCCCGCTCAATCTAATTCACGGCCCCAACCGTGTAAGCAGCCATTGGTGGTCAAAACTGCAAAGTCGCGACTACTTCATCGCTCGGCAACGAAGCGGTAGGTTGTTATGGATATTCTATGACAGAGTTCAAAGACAATGGTTTTTACAAGGCTTGTTTGCTTGAAAAATAAGTCTATTTGCAGAGATCTAATTGAGATTGAGTATGGCGATAGACGCACCAGTAAGACGCGCGCACATAAAGAGATCACCCATTACTCTTAGAATAATTGCCTTCAATAGACGTTAAAAACAGTCACCTCTGGCCATAAATCTGTCGCCAAACTTCATATGAACGGGCGAACCGTGAACGTGAGCGTCGCCCTCTTCAATGACTGTTTCGGCATGCATATGAAGGTGAGGTTCAAGCGTATTACCAGAGTTCCCAATCTCTCCGATTTCCTGCCCCGTTTTTACTTGGTCACCCAGGTCGACTAACACGCTTCCCAGCTTCATATGGTGTAAGTGGACATGATAGTTTCCACATTGCAAGACAATACCGTTACCGCCAGTATTGATTTTATCGGAACCGCCTATTGGTTGATCAGCTAGCTTACTCTCTTGTTGCACGACCACACCATCACAAGGCGAATAGACTGTGTTCTCGAACATTTCATACGCTTCGATATTTTTTGGTTTAGGCCTTGCCCTAAATCCTTCTTTGACTCTAAAGCCGGAGGGGCCAACTTTAATGATATCAAGCGCATACTGCTGTCCTAAATCTCGAGGCTCATCACTCGGGAATATATGAAAATTCAGTAGCGGTGAGATACCTCCCGATAAGACGCACGCACCATCATTTTTTCTAAACGGAGGATCGAGTTCGATAAATTCACCAACTGGAGTTTTTCGACCAGCTACGCCTTGCCACACCATAAAACATGCCAGTGGCAAAATAAGCAGTAGTGGCGCGTTTGAACAAAACAATTTTAACTTACTGGATGCACGTCTTGGCTTTCTAAAATGGAGTACAACTAGACCAAAGAACACTATACAAATAACGGCTAATCCATAAACGGGAGGATATACCCATATCCCTCCAAGCCATAAACCTAAAAGAGTTAACATGACACTAAGGGTTTTAATCACGGACTCTAGTTTGCTTCGACGACTGGAAAATGCAAACCACAAAATAGTTGCCCAAATTAGAATGAGCTGCGCGTAAATACCATTTAGCAACATAAGTTGTCTCCAAGCACTAGTTTAAAGTTGAGAGTAACTATCGGCTTGAACATACGCTATGAATATTTTACGACCACTCTCAGACGTTGCCGAACCTCGTGAGCCAAAGTATCAGATCAAATTTTATTTCTACAAATGAGCCGCTCCACTATGGCTCAATTTTAAAATCTACCACCAAGTTAGCCTCATATCGAACCTCGTCAAACGACGAACCTCTATTTTGACCGCGATACTTACTGGCCGATGAAAAGCTATCTTGTTGAGGTTTAGCCGCATTGACGACCACTTCTTCTAGCATCAACGCACCGCGCGTCGCGCGCTGAGCCGTGCTTGCGTCTCTCACACCAATGGTTGTGAGTTTTACGCCGAGAGAATTTTCATAAAATTCTTTTTGCTTGATAATCTTTGCGAGCGCATCGGCCTTTACCTTGCTATTAAACTCATCTTTCTTCGTGTGCTCGAACGAAGTGTCAGATAACTCAACTTCATCATTCTTATCAGCAACCTCGGCGATATCTTTGAGTAATCTCTCGTTTTCAATTGAGACAGCCATCCGGTTAACCACTCGATAACTTGACGGTTTCTTACCAAACCATCCGTACTGTGGCGAAGACGAAAACGTTGAACTTCTAATTGAGCCGGCTGCAACACCTGAATCGATAAGCGATTTGGTAATATCTTGCCGCAACTCACTATTCTTAGAAATAGCCACGGCAAGACGGCCAGCTTCAGTAGTGATAACCAAACTCACTATGGCCTTATCAGAGTACGCGGTTTGTTCAGCTTGCGCATTAATCGTTACTACCTTATCAGTGGGGTAAAGAAACGCTTTTAACTCCTGTGGGGTGCCTTTAATCTCTGGTTCAGCGAAAACAGCGCCCGACCATAAAATAATGACTGAAAGTAACAATAATTTTCTCATAGACTCCTCTCTCTCGTGTTAATTTAAACGGTAAATCGTGCTGGCTTAGGCAATAGCAAACTCCACTGCCTTTTCTGCGTGAATGACGGTGGTGTCTAACAACCTTATCTCAGTATCCGACTGATTGATCAACATACCAATCTCCGTGCACCCAAGTATCACTGCCTCAGCACCCTCGCTCGCCAACCACTCGATGACACGCAAATACTGAGCTTTTGATTCACGCCTAGTTTTACCTAAACACAGCTCTTGATAAATAATCTCATGAACAATTTTTCGATCATCTTTGCTCGGCACCAACACCTCAAGGCCGTGTTTATCTAGAAGCCGTCCTTTATAAAAATCTTGCTCCATAGTGAATGCCGTGCCGAGTAAGCCGGCGCAAGCAACACCTTGAGCAACTAGGGCATCAGCAGTCGCGTCGGCGATATGAAGCACGGGGATTTCAATGGCCGCCTCAATTTCGGGCGCCAGCTTGTGCATAGTATTGGTGCAGATAAGCAAAAAATCCGCACCGCCGGCCTCAATACTTTGTGCCGCCTTAATTAAAATGTTCGCTGCACTACCCCAATCCCCCATGCGCTGACGTTCTTCTATGGGTTCGAAATCAATACTAATCATGACTATTTCGGCCGAATGAAAGCCGCCCAAACGGCGTTTAACACCCTCGTTAATCAGCCGATAATAGTGGGCACTGCTCTCCCAACTCATTCCACCTAGTAAACCAATTTTTTTCATCGTGTTATAACAATATATTTCTAATACTTGAAATCGGCTAACCGTCATTAAGAAAATATTTGACGACTATCGCAACCGCTAATACGACCACGCCCACAATATCAATTTGAGCCACTTTCAATAACTCGCTATTCGAACCACCAACAGACCAGAAAAAGCACAAATAACCGATCATTGAAATAGCGGCCAACGTTATCGCCGCATTTTGATATTGCGGATTGAATATCGAATAAAAAACAAAGCCTCCGATTAAGCCAAAAAGCAATGCTCGATGACGCAGCAAAATAGCCATATTGTTGTCGCCAACGTTTAAACCATACGCTTGATTAATTCTGTCGATTGATAACACACCGATCACCGGTAGAAAATTAATCACGCCAACAATGAACAATAAGAATAGGTAAAGTTTAGTCATGAGAATTCGCTATGCCTTAGTTGATTCGAAGTATCGGTGCCCAAAAACCAATAGAACACCACACAGAAACCATATTATACAAGCAATGACTTCAAACCTACTTCTAAGGTGTTCGTATCTGAGGAGCAAAGGTATAACAATAATCGCGCGGGCGATACACACAGTAGCAATTGTATAGATCGCAACATTTAACAGCGGCAACTTAGTAATGACCTGACCGCCAGACAGTGCATAGAGGCCACTGATCAAAAATAATAGTGAAACCCCTGCGGTGCCAACAGGTGCTATCCACGTACCCGCTCGAGAAGACTCAACAATCGACAACGGTGCACGTTGAGCCGCAAAACATTCGGGCCCCAACCAAATACAGGACATATGGGCAATCACCACCGAAATCGATACAAACGCCACCAACATCATTGCCGCTTTCGCCAAGTATAATTGTTTTGCCGAGCTCATAGATTGTAGTTTGACAACCGAAATTTCATTTCTTCAGAGTACAGATACGCAACACCAGATTTTATCATCGCATTCTTCTGTATCTTTTCCGTTCGGGCGATCCCTCTCGATTACTTTATTTGCTTGGGAACACCTCTTAGACTGGAGTGCAATTTTCGCTGGCATGTCGCTAAACGAAGAACTTTCTACAACTTCTGAAACTTGGGTCGAACATGTACTATTTTTATTTAGATAACCTTCGCGCCCAATTTTTTAGTGTTTTTGAGCTTATGGTTTGATTTCATTGATTCTTTTTTCAACGCTAGATTTACTTATGAGTGCGCGAGAATGAGTCCATATGATTGATCAGGGTTCTCATGCCTTTATAGTCGATATTGAACCAAGGCTCATCAAAGAACACCTGCCTTGTCGCGATTGACTCTATTTGCGCGGACGGCAGAAGATCAGGGTAATCATCATCATTGGTATCTCCGCGATGCTGTTCCTGATAAAACCATTCAGCATTTAGTTGTCTTTCTAGGTAGTCAGTCAGATTATTGTTCAACGGTTCAGTTCAAAACTCTTTCGGCACGCTCATACTGTTCTCTTTCTATCTATAACCTCAGCCTTTTTGCGAAAGACTTAGGTTTGCTGTGTGCCCGATCCGTGGCCGTTGTTTTGTAACGTGCTAATCGTTGGCTTAACTTATTACCCATAATAGCGAAAAGACTAGGCAGAAAATATGACAAATAAGCCCAAATTTTTATTTGCAACGTAGAATGTTCGGTAAAACCATGACTGATCAAAGTAACTTCTAAAACCAAGACTGCGAGTGCAAAGGCCCAAATATATTTAGAGCTTTCATTAAAAAGAAGCAAACCCATAGCGAAGTAAAGAATGGCTCCGGGTGTCGCTGCTACCAATGATGCTATCTCGGTAAAGCCGAAAATAGTTCCGTAATTGAATTTCCCGAATACATTTTTATACCAAAAAAACTCAAGTATTAGTTTTAATTCAAACCCGATTAACGCAAGAAGAATTACCAGTACGATTTTTAACGCGACAGTCATACCACTATCACCTTGCTAGGGGAGACGCATTAACGCGATGCCCGATAGTAGGCAAATAATATTCTGCCTGAGTACTAATAGTTTGCTTCATTTTTCACCATCAACCTCAGATTTTTTCGAGAACCTCAGGTGTTTCAAGAGGCTTACCCATGTGTTCAGGAAGAGCGCGCCTTCTTCTTAAGCGTTCCGCTTTATATAAACCGATAAGAAAACCAATCGCAGTAAAACCATAAACCGCTAAAGGATAGAACTTCTTTTGATTGACGATTAAATTAATCATAAAACCAAAAAATGCCCCACAAAAGGTTAACGCGAGAAAAACCCATAACCAGAACAGTGTCGTTATTAAAATTCTGGGTGAAAATGACAACATACCTTTCTATTCTATGATACTCAACGCCTTAAAAAGGAAATACACGTTTCCGCAACATCCATGCCAGCACAACTGGCATTTTCGCTATTTGAGATATTAACCAGCTTTATTGGCCTGAACGCGACAAGAGACTATAAAACTGTTGACGTTAACACCTAGTTTTCAGGCATTCGATTACTAGGAGGGTGGCAGACGTTCACGCACGTTGTAGCAACATGGCGTCACCGTAGCTAAAGAATCGATATTCTTGCTCGATTGCATGCTGGTAAGCTTGGCGAATTTTGTCGGCGCCGGAGAATGCGCTTACCAACATTAATAGCGTTGACTCTGACAAGTGAAAATTGGTTTGTAATACATCGACAACGTTGAATTTGAAACCCGGGTAAATAAATATATCCGTTTCACCGTAGAACGGTTGTATTAGTCGACCTTCTGTTACCTGTGCTGCGCTTTCTAGGGAGCGCACAACCGTGGTGCCTACTGCGATTACACTCGCGCCTTTTTCCTTTGTAGCAACAATTGCGTCGCACACACCCTGCGACACTTCGACGTATTCAGAATGCATTTGATGATCGTCTATGCTGTCCACGCGTACTGGTTGGTAGGTGCCTGCGCCAACGTGCAGTGTAATCGTTTCGACCCTCACACCTTTGGCTTTAATTTTCGCGAGCAGGTCATCGTCGTAGTGCAGCCCTGCGGTCGGTGCGGCGACGGCCCCTTGTTCTTTGGCAAACACGGTTTGATAGCGGTCGCTGTCGCCTAGCTCATCATTGCGGTCGATATATGGCGGCAGTGGCATGTGCCCTACTTTCTCAAACCAGTCGAATAAGCTGCCGGTTTGATTAACGGCCACGTCAAAAAACATACCTTGTCGTCCGTTCACTATTAGCGTGACACTGGTATCTTCGTCGACGAAAATAGCTTGCCCTACCTTGGGTGCCCTGCTGGCTTTGATTTGTGCTAAGAAGGTATGTTCGCCAGTAACTCGTTCTAATAGAATTTCGAGCTTACCGCCGGTGTCCTTTTTACCAAACACTCTCGCCGGAACGACCTTGGTGTCGTTTAACACGAGCAAGTCCCCTTCTCGGAACTCATCGACAATTGACGCGAAGTCACTGTCTTCAAACTCGCGGCCCTGCATTACCTTTAACAGTCGGCTATCACCGCGTTTTTCTGGCGGGTATTGCGCTATTAAATCGTCAGGCAGGTCAAAAGAAAAATCAGATACATTCATGCGCGCATCCTATCACTTACCATTAAAGACGCAAACCTTAGCGGCTTTGATCCAACGCTTCTTCACCTAAGACTTTCTGACGGCCGATGAACAACAGTGGCATCCCTATTAGCGCCGATAGCCCGAGAAAAACCGCAAGCGTTTGTGACATTGGCAACCATGCCACAGCAATTAATAATGCGCTCAAGCGAATTGTTTCTAACATAGCGGAGTAATATCGGTTCTCCATCATCACGCCAATTGAATAGCTGCTTACTAGTACAAACCCTACCAGGCCGACTTGTTCCAGAAGTTCCATGTCTGGCGCACCTGTCGCAAAGCTAAGCGAGATGAGCGCGGTGGCGATATATTGGATAAGACAATGCGCTTTTAGTGGCATAGATATTTGGGTTTCAAATTTTTTAAACAGACTAAGATCATCATTCTTCACCACCGGATATGCCTCACTGACATCCGGTGGTCGCCAGCCAGTGCGGCGAAACCAAAGTGTGAGCTTGTGCCACCAGTTTTTAGTATGAATCGCGTCCCAACACAGTTGATTATAGACTTGCCAATTCACCCACAAAGGGTTCCAGGTTTGTACTGCGCCGCGAATACCATAGACCACGGGATCGTCATCAAGCTCTTCCTGGTAGCTGCCGAATAGCCTGTCCCAAATAATGAAGACGCCGCCATAGTTACGATCGATATACACCGTATTTTGCGCGTGATGTGCGCGATGGTTAGAGGGGGTAACAAATATTTTTTCGTACCAACCCAGTTTACCAATATGCTGTGTGTGCACCCAGAATTGGTAGATCAAGTTCAGCGCACCAACAGTCACAAGTATCACCGGATCAATTCCAAGCACGGCGAGCGGCAAATAAAAAACAAAGGTCAAAAAACCACTACCAGTCTGTCTTAGCGCGGTGGTTAAGTTGTACTCTTCGCTGGAGTGGTGAACAACGTGTGCCGCCCAAAGTATATTCACCTCGTGACCAAAGCGGTGCACCCAGTAATAACAGAAATCATAGAGTACAAAGGCGATCACCCATATCACCGCTGAGTCGCCTAAATCGAACATCGCAAACTGCTCATAGACCAATACATACGCGGCAAACGGCACAAGTTTTTGCGCCACAGCGACCAATTGGCTTATCGAACCCGTCGCTAAACTTGTCAGTGAATCATTTAATCTATAGTGGCTGCGCCCGCGCGCTCGGTCGGCGACAAGCTCTAGGGCAATCAGCCCAAAAAAAAATGGTACAGCAAATAGAATTAAATCCATGCAGGTCCTAGTCGTAGAAACCTTTATCGGCTTGCGCGAGTTCTAGCAGCACTGGGGCTGGGGTGAAACGCGCGCCATGTTCGGCTTGTAAAGTACTTAATTTTTCAACCACGGCAGCGGCGCCTATGCTGTCCATGTAACGAAAAGGACCACCCAAAAATGGCGGAAAGCCCAAACCAAATATAGCGCCAATATCACCGTCTCTGGCGCTGCGCAGTATGCCCTCGCCGTGGCAATACGCCGCCTCGTTAAGCATGGTTAAAATAATACGTTCGGTAATCTCACTGCGACTTAACTCCGTGCGCCCTGGGTTATCAACGCCCATCACCACGTAGATGCTGGAATCAACATTCTTACCTTTTGATTCGTCACCGTAATCGTAAAAACCGCGACCATTCTTTTTGCCCTTGCGATCATCGTCCAATAATTTTTCAACGCCGTCGATTAACGGCACGCGTTCGCCGAAGGCTTGGTTCAGGGTCACCACAATGTGAGCGCCCACGTCGATACCAACCTCATCCATCAATTTGATTGGGCCTACTGGCATGCCGAAGTCCTCCATGGCGCTATCCACGTCCTCAATCGACACGCCTTCAAGTACTAAGCGAATCGCTTCGTTACCGTAAGGCACCAAAATACGCGTGGTGTAAAACCCTGGCCCATCGTTCACGACGATAACGGTTTTACCTTGTTTCTTACCCAGCTCAACGGCCGTTGCGGTGGCCCAGTCGGCCGTCTTAGTGCCGTTAATAACTTCGAGTAACGGCATTTTTTCTACCGGCGAAAAGTAATGCATGCCGACAATGCGCTCAGGGTGCTTAGCCTTAGCCGCAACGTCATCAATCGGAATGGCCGAGGTGTTGGTCGCGAAAATAGTTTCTTTGCTTGCATCCAAGGCCTCTATGTCAGCCACCATGCGTTGCTTTAAGTCGAGGCTTTCGAACACAGCCTCAATAACGACGTCGCTGTTCTTCAAACCCCGATAATCAATACCACCGGTTAAGCGCGCCATTGTGTTCTGACGGTCAAGCCCGCTGATGTGTCGGCGTGCCAACTTCTTGTCGAGCAATTTACCAACATAGGCAATGCCTTTAGCTAAGCCGTCAACGCTAATGTCTTTTAGTCTAACGGTGGTCTTGGCTTTATCGACCGTTACATAGCTAATGCCTGCGCCCATCAATCCTGCACCAAGCACGCCGACGTTATCGACAATGCGGGCTTGCTCGTCCGAATCAACACCTGGGTCTTTCTTTAGATCAGTAACCGCAAAGAAAATATTCACTAGCTGCTTAGATTCAGGGGTCATCAGCAGTTCAGCAAAGCCCTTGGCTTCGAGCTCTAGAGCGTTTGGCAAAGTCGTGGCTAAGCCGTTCTCGATCACGTCTAGAATCTTAAGCGGTGCCGGGTATTTACCCTTGGTCAATTTGAGCGTTTGTTTGCGCGCTTGCGAAATCACAAAGTTACGAACTGGGCCGAACTTCATTAGCCTATCTTTAATGCTTTGCGAACGAATGGGCTTAGTCTTTGCGGCGTAGCGTTTGGCACTTGATAGCAAGACCTGCGGCAATACTACTTTGTCAACTAAGCCGACGCCTTTCGCTCGTTTCGCATTAAGTTGCTTGCCGGTCAGAATCAAGTCCAGCGCAGTTGGCAAGGCGATCATACGAGGCAACCGTGTGGTGCCGCCGCCGCCAGGAAGTAAGCCCAACTGTACTTCGGGCACGCCAATTTTAGTTGCCTTTTCTGAGGTGGCAACACGAAAGTCAAACACCAGTGCTAATTCTAAGCCCCCCCCTAAACAAACTCCGTCAATCGCCGCTACGGTGGTTATTTTAAGGTCAGCGATGCGCTGAAATAAGCCGTGCAACATGTGACACGACGCTTCAGCTTGCTGCTCACTCTCAATGGTTTGCAGCATCGAAATATCGGCGCCAGCAATAAAGCAGCCGGGCTTAGCAGATCGAAAAATCAGCGATTTTAGCGAAGCGTCATCCTCAATATCGCTGATTATGGCTTCGAACTCTTCGCCAACCGCTTGGTTTAGCACGTTTTGCGGTGAATCTGGCGTGTCCATCGTGACAATCGCCAAGCCCTCGTTTTTCTCTAAGCTAAAAGAACTCATTATATTTTCCTATCTTATCTTTGCTATTGCCAACGTTACATCAGAGGCCTAAGCGGCTTCCAGAATCATTGCGGCACCCAAACCGCCAGCCGCGCATGCGGTGATCAAACCATGCTGAGTGCCGGTACGCTTTAAATCATAAAGCATCTGCGTAAGCTGGCGTGTGCCGGTTGCGGCAAACGGATGACCCAGTGAAATTGAACTGCCTGATACGTTGAATTTATCAAAATCGATTTCGCCAATCGCCTCACTTCTGTTCAAGCGCTCTTGCGCGAATTTTTTGGACGCAAACGCTTGAGTATTTGATAATACCTGCGCGGCGAAGGCTTCGTGCATATCGATTAAATCGATCTCTTTAAGGCTTAAACCAGCCAAGTCTAACGCTTTTGGCGTCGCAAAAGACGGCCCCATTAACATTTGCCAATTCGGATCGATGGCCGCGAAGGCGTAGCTTTTAATATAGCCTAATGGCGTATAACCCAGCGCGTTTGCCTTGGCTTCGCTCATTAAGATCACGGCCGAGGCGCCATCGGTCAACGGCGAGCTATTGGCGGCCGTCACCGAACCATTCTCGCGGTCAAACACGGGTTTTAACTTAGCGTATTTACCCAGCTCTGAGCCCGCACGTACAAGATTATCCTTAGAAATCGGCTCATATTTAGGCCCCATAATGACACTCATTACTTGCTCGTCAAACCAGCCCTCTTCCCAGGCTTTAGCAGAGTTAAGATGTGAGCGATGCGCTAGCGCATCTTGATCATCACGTGAAATGCCATTCTCTTTCGCCATTTTCTCTGCCGCTTGCCCCATGGTGAGCTCGGAGGACGGTTCTTTGATCGCCGGCTGAGTTGGTATTAGGTCTTTCAAACCAATCCCTTTAAATGCTTTTAACTTACCCGCTTTGCTGTAGCTAGAGCGCACCATGGCTTCGGTCATTTTCTTGTTAAAACTAATTGGCGGTTGCGACATCACATCACAGCCCCCAGCAAGCCCGGTATCGATTACGCCCGCTTGTATATTCATCGCGATATCGGCAGCGGACTGATAGCTCGACGCACACGCGCGCGAAACACTGTAAGCATCGGTTGCAGCGGGTAAGTTAGCGCCCATGACGACTTCACGCGCGATATTGGGTGCGTCCGGTGACATCACCACTTGCCCGAAGACTAATTTTTCTACTAATTTCTTATCGATATCAGCGCGTTCAATTAGGTCGGCAACCAAATGTGCACTCAGAAGGCGCGCGGGCACGGTGCTATAGCCGGTGGCGATGCGTAAGAACGGTGTGCGTGAACCAGCTATGACCGCGACCCGGTTAGATGAAGTAGACATGGACGAATCCCCTATGCATTGGTGTAAATGTGTCGTGTTCGATAGAGAATAATAGCAAACTATCGTTTACGCTTGCGTGTTTAGCTGGACTGATTGTCAACTAAGTTAGTTTAATTTTCGACCAGTCGAAGTATCGACCGGGGTCGGGCTTGCGACCTGGCGCGATATCACTGTGTGCGAAAATATTGTCCGCACCGATCATCGGGTACGCTACGCGCAAACACGCGCACAATTCATTTAGTGCGTCGTATTGAGACTCAGTAAACCCTGCTGGGTCTGTGTCTAGGCCTTCAAGCTCGATACCAATAGAAAAGTCGTTAACCTTTGGTTTAGCAAGGCACACCGACTCGCCGGCGTGCCAGGCACGTTGATGAGCCGGCACAAACTGCACTAGCGCTCCGTCGCGTTCAATTAGAAAATGTGATGACACCGTAAGGTGCGCCATGCTCTGATAATAAGGGTGCTCATCAGCGGATAGCTGGTTTTGAAAAAAGCGATGCACGGCGCCCTGCCCGTACTCTCCAGGAGGTAAGCTAATGCAATGCACAATGATGACCTCGGGTGCCGTGTGATGTTCTCGCTCATCGCAATTCGGAGACGGCAAATACCTTGCCTGCGTGATAAGACCTGAGCCTAAATCTAACTGCATACAGGTTAAAACAATTGAGCCAAGTAAGGTTGGGCTAGGTAGGGTTGGGCTAAGTACAGCAACACCCACGCGAAGATCCCTGCCAGCACGTCATCAATCATGATGCCAAAGCCACCGTGTACGTGTTGATCGAGCAGCTTAATCGGCCACGGCTTGAGAATGTCGAAGATTCGAAACAAAATAAAACCGAGAATAATATTCGTCCACGACGCTGGCACCACCGCCATGGTGATCAGAAAACCAACAATTTCATCCCAAACAATTGCCCCGTGGTCGTGCACACCAACGTCTGCGGCGGTCTTACCGCATAGGTATATACCAATCACAAAGCTAACGACAATCACCGCTAAGTACGCCAAAGTGTCGCCGGCAATAAATTGCATGAGCAAGCAATACAATGGCACAGCGGCTAAAGTACCCCAGGTACCGGGCGCAGGTTTTATTAAGCCGGAACCAAAACCCAATGCGAAAAAATGTACTGGATTGGTAACTTGAAATTTAACCGATTGCGTCATTATGAAAAATGTTCAAAGCCGATAGTATTCGGTAAAGTATACGCGTGGCCGGCACGACTCAAACTTACTTTTTGATCCGCGGGCTTAGTTTCGCTCACGGTGCCGATTCGAGTTATGGCGAGTTTGCATTGATCACTAAGCTGCTCGATGGCTTGGCGAACGGCAGGTGATGCGGTAAACGCCAGCTCATAGTCATCGCCGCCGGTCAATGCAGCACTTAGGTCACCGCCACTTAACAAGTAAGAACGGTAAGCCAATGATAGCGGGAGTTTATCAACGTCAATTTCGATTGCGACTCGGCTACGCTGACAAATATGAGTGAGGTCTCCGATAAGACCATCAGAGATATCTAAGCAAGCGCTCGCGATTTCGCGCAAAGCTTGGCCCAAGGTGACGCGCGGTGTTGGCCATTCCAATGCCTGTATTACCTGTGCGTGATGCTCGTTGTCGAGCTGCAATTGACCCTGCAGACACTGCAACCCCAAGGCCGAATCGCCAATTATATTCGACACATACACATCATCGCCCGGTCGTGCACCGCTTCGAGACAAAACCTTACCTTTAGGCACTAACCCCATGATAGTGATAGATAAATTTAGCGGGCCCTTCGTTGTATCCCCCCCAATAAGCTGCACATTATATTGTTCAGCCACCGTTTTTAGCGAGGCGGAAAACGCGCTCAGCCACGTGCGGTCAATCTCAGGTAGGGTCAGCGTTAGAGTGGCCCACTTAGGGTCAGCGCCCATCGCCGCCATATCGCTTAAATTAACGGCGCATAATTTGTGTGCAAGCGCGGCAGGGTCGGCGTTTGCGAGAAAGTGAACGCCAACAACCATTGAATCAACACTTATTGCCAATTCCATGTCAGTCGGCACATGAATCACAGCGGCGTCATCGCCGACCGCTAGCGCGGTATCACGATGACGCGGACCAACCCCACTAAAATACTCTTCGATGATGGAAAATTCCGTCATAGAATGCTCGGGCCTGCTTAGTCAGCTTGACGCAAGTTCTTGCCAAGCTTGTCCATAACCCCGTTTATGAATTTATAGCTATGATCTGAACCAAAGGTTTTCGCGAGCTCAATCATTTCATTCATCACCACACGTGTTGGTACGTCGCTTCGGTAGCTAAGCTCATATGCGCCGAGCCTCAGAATTGCACGCTCAACAGGGTCTAACGCGCTGAAGTCACGGCCAATAAACGGTGTGATCGCAGCTTCTAGCTCGGCTTCAACCTTAGGCACTTCCGACATGATTTCGCGCAGAAACTTTTTATCTACGTTTTGCATGTCGTGAATTTGACTGAATTGCGTTTCGATATCCCCGGCATCTTGCTTAGTTAAATCCCATTGATATAGCGCTTGCACTGCGGCCTTGCGTGCGTTGTGTCGATTCGATGACATACTTATAGCTTCGCCATCACATTCACCATTTCCAGGACCGTCATCGCGGCTTCGGCGCCTTTGTTTCCCGCTTTCGTGCCAGCTCGCTCGATAGCTTGCTCGATGGTGTCTACGGTTAATACGCCAAAACCTACTGGCACGCCGGTTTCGAGTTGCACCGAATTTAGGCCTTTAGCGCATTCACCGGCAACAAAATCAAAATGTGGTGTTGAACCACGAATGACCGCACCGAGCGCGATCACACCATCGTAGTTAGCGCTGGCGGCCATCTTTTTAACTGCAAGCGGAATTTCAAATGCACCCGGTACGTTCACCACGGTAATATTTGACGTGTCTACGCCATGGCGCGCTAAAACGTCGATTGCGCCGTTGAGCAGTGCGTCACCAATAAAACTATTGAAGCGACCCAATACAATGCCAAGTTTTTGTTGTTGGCCAACTAAATCGCCGGAGATGGTTGTGTGTGTCATAGCGTTCTCTAAAATCTAATACTTAACGTTGAAGGTAATCAACGATTTCTATCCCGAAGCCTGACAGGCCGTGGGTTTTACGTTCTTTGCCCAGCACGCGAATTTTACCCGCACCTAAACTCGATAATATTTGACTACCGGTGCCTAACAGGCGCAAATGCCCCTGACCTCCCGGTCGCTTAGTCTCTTGCAATTGTTCCAAGTCGTAAATCACTTCTTCGCCATTCTGCGCGTAACGTACAATCACCACAATACCCGAGCCTTGGTCGAGAATATAGTCTACTGCGTCTTGCACTGGGAACTTGGCCTGATTATTAAGCCCTTTAAGCACGCTCAAAAAGTCAGACTCTACGTGAATGCGAACCGGCACAGGTGTGTCCGCGTCTATGTCACCACAGACAAACGCGACGTGTGTTTCGTCACGCTCGATGTCATTGAAAACAACGGTTCTTAACGCGCCTTTTTCAGTTTCAATTACCGTGTCTTTAATCGGTACCACGGTTGGTTCTTTTTCCAAGCGGTATCGAATTAATTCGGCGATTGAACAAATTTTCAGATCGTGCTCTTTTGCAAAAACTTCCAAATCAGGCAATCGCGCCATCGTGCCGTCTTCGTTCAGAATTTCACAAATTACACTCGACGGATCACACCCGGCTAAACGCGAAAAATCTACGCCCGCTTCAGTATGCCCAGCGCGACTCATTACACCGCCCGGAACCGCCATGATTGGAAATATATGCCCCGGCATAACAATATCAGATGGCTTTGCGTCTTGCGCCACGGCAGCTTGAACGGTTCGCGCTCTGTCCGCCGCCGAAATACCGGTGGTGACGCCTTCGGCGGCTTCGATCGACATTGTGAAATTGGTTGAGAAACGCGCGCCGTTGTTGTCGCCAACCATTAACGGTAAACCAATCTGTTGGCAACGCTCTTCAGTCAACGTTAAACAGATCAAGCCACGACCATACCGTGCCATAAAATTGATGTGCTCGGCGGTAACTTTATCAGCCGCCATCATCAAATCACCTTCGTTTTCTCGGTCTTCATCGTCAGTGATAATGACCATTTTTCCGTTACGGTAATCTTCTAAAATTTCTTCGATGCTGCAAAGTGCCATATGAGTGCCGTAAGAATGTCGCGTGAACGCAATCGCTAAAAGCCGGTAAAATCGAGGTGGATATAATAACGTGATAGTGCGGTATTAGCGCGGATAGATCGAGTCCAATATGAGTAAAAGTAGACCTAATTCAAATCGAAACCGGTAGGTAAAAAAGTAAAATAGCTGCGCTCGCGACAAGTAACACCGACAACGTGGCTACCGAACCGATTTGGCGTAAAATAAACAGTTCCCTCGGGTAAAACAAGCCTAGAGCATGGGCAACGCGCGCGGTAAGCAATACCGCGCCTAACCAAAACGGTAGTTTAGCCGACAACGTCAAGCTTTCTAGAAACCAAATTAGTAATAGCGACAGCGGAACGTATTCAATAAAATTTGCGTGCGCGCGTATGGCGTAGCGTAAATGCCGGTTATCACCCGAGCCAAGCGAAATCTTGTGGCTGATACGGTAACGAGACACATTCAACGACAGCGCCAGATAAACCATAGCTAAAATCGCTGCAAAAAATGGGGTAACAATTGTCATCGCTAAAGCTCTAAGTTCACCGTGCGACTAGCTAAAACCATGTTCGGCTAAGAATGACTCACTCAAATTTGAACTAGACTGAGTATTTCCAGTTAACAGGCGCTCAAGGTAGCGTGCGATCAAGTCAACTTCAATGTGTACTCGGTCGCCAACCTCTAAATTGCCGAGCGTTGTCACCTCAAAGGTGTGCGGTATCACATTGATATCAAACACATCGTCATTAACCGAGTTAACCGTTAAGCTGATTCCATTAATCGTAATAGAGCCCTTCTTAGCAACGTATTTTTTCAAGTCCTCAGGCAGTTTAAACTCCATCCGCCATGATCGCGCATCGTCACTCATAGCCACCAGGGTCGCTAGACCGTCAACGTGGCCAGAAACTAAATGACCGCCTAACCGGGTGGTCGGCAATAGCGCCATCTCTAAGTTTACTTTTACCCCGACCTGCCATTCACCAATTAAACTGTGGTTAATCGACTCGACCGACACATCAAACGCAAAATCAGCATTATTATGTTCAACGACGGTTAAACACACCCCGTTGATCGCTATGCTGTCACCTAACTTAACTGCGCGGCTAGAAAAATCGGGCGCACTAATCGTAATGCGCACATCACCGCCCACTTTCTGGGTCGATTTGACAGTGCCAATGGTTTCTACAATTCCGGTAAACATGGTTTTCTCTTATAATGTATCGCTTGATTAGGTGAATTTAACTAGCTGCTTAAGCTCGCTAAACTAGCGACATTGACCGCGCTTACGCGAATGTCGGCGCCAATCATTTCGGTATTACTAACTCGATATTCGACCTTGTTTGGAAAGGCCAATGGTGCGTCGAACTTGAACATCGCTTTGCCTTGGTCGCCAAGCACACTGCCGGCGTAGAACAGGCTTAGCTCGTCGACTAAGTCAGCCTGCACAAATGCACCGCTTACCGTGCGACCGGCCTCAACCAACACCTCGTTACACTGCCACCTTGCGAGCTCGTCTAACACCAAATTTAAGTCTAGCGTACTCGCTCCAGAACCTTGTGTACTGACTGCCTTGAGTTGTATCACTTCAGCACCCGCTTCAATCAACGCGCTGGTTTTATCTAGATCATCTGAGTGAGTAAATATAACTAAGCGCTCGTCAGCACCAATAATTCTGGCATCTAGGGGAATTTTCAAATCGCCATCAAGCACAACGCGCCAAGGTTGGCGCTCGGTATTATCTAAGCGCACATTCATAGTCGGGTCGTCGGCGAGCACGGTGCCAATACCCGTTAATACGGCCGAACAGGACGCACGTAGCTTTTGAACTTCGTGCCGCGCGGGCTCACTGGTGATCCACTTACTGTCGCCATCGTATGCGGCGGTTCTGCCATCCAAGGTGGCTGCAGACTTCAACACGACCCAGGGCCGTTTGCGTGTCATGCGGCTAACAAAGCCTCGGTTTAACCAACACGCCTCTTCCTCCAAAATACCCGACTCAGACTCAACGCCTGCCGCAGTCAATAATTCAAACCCACCACCCTCAACGAGCGGGTTTGGGTCGCGCATTGCGGCAACAACACGCGAGATGCCAGCATCAATTAAAGCGTCGGTGCACGGCGGGGTGCGACCTTGATGACAGCACGGCTCTAAGTTGACGTATGCCGTTGCGCCGCGCGCCTTCTCTCCGGCTTGTTGCAAGGCAACACGCTCAGCATGAAGTTCGCCCGCCATATGATGAAACCCCTCACCAACCACTTCACCGTCGTTGACGATGACGCAGCCAACCATTGGATTTGGCTGAGTAGTGTGTTGCCCTTGTTTGGCGAGCTCGAGCGTGCGCTGCATTAACTCCATGTCGCTAAATCTGGGTTTTGAGCTGGTCATATAAATTGATATCTAACGCTTAGGTGGGGTGTTATTGGCATTAATGCTGGCTTGCGCTTTAGTACGTGACGCTTTTCTGCCGCGAACCGTCTCTGCTTGCAGACGCTTAATCTCATTACTAAACGCGTCGACGTCTTGAAACGAACGATAAACTGATGCAAAGCGCACATAGGCAACTTGATCGACTTCACGCAACTCATTCATGACCAACTCACCGATATCGCGTGCGTTGATTTCGCGCTCGCCGCAGGTAAGCAACTTGTGCTTTATGCGATGCAGAATATGTTCGATTTCCTCAGAGTCAACCGGACGTTTTTCCAAAGCTCGCTCTAATCCACGTGCAAGTTTCGACTCGTCGTAATGTTCGCGATCACCGTTTGTTTTAACGATATACGGAAGTTTTAGATTGGCCTCTTCGAGCGTACTAAAGCGCTCACCACAGGCCTCACAGGCACGCCGCCGACGCACCGCGTCGCGATCTTCCGCTAAGCGAGAATCGACAACGCGGGTATCATCATTTTGGCAAAAAGGACAACGCATATATTAGCTAGTTAGTTGAACGGAGCGGCTCTTAATCAAAGCGCGCCTAGTCTGAAAAGTCGTAGACTGGATAGCGACTGCAAAGCTCTAACACTTCGCCTTTAACTCGGGCGCTAACGCTCGCGTCAAAGCCGCCATCTTGATCGACGGAGTCCATAACATCAGCCATCCACGTTGCAAGTTGTTGCATATCAGCAAGACCAAAACCGCGTGTGGTAATAGCCGGTGTCCCAATTCGAATACCACTGGTTACAAACGGACTCTGAGGATCGCTAGGAACACTATTCTTGTTAACCGTGATATTAGCCGCACCAAGGGCAGCCTCCGCGGCTTTACCGGTGATGCCTTTATCGATCAGGCTTATTAAACTGAGGTGATTGTCCGTGCCCCCGGATACCGGTGAATAACCACGTGCTTTCAAACCAGCGGCAAGTGCGCGTGAGTTGTCAAGGACACGCTGTTGGTATTTTTTAAATTCAGGTTGCAAGGCCTCGTGAAAGGCAACTGCTTTTGCCGCAATCACGTGCATCAGTGGCCCGCCTTGAGTACCAGGAAAAACGCGTGAATTAAACGCTTTCTCGAGTTCAGGGTTAGATTTCGCCATAATAACGCCACCGCGCGGCCCACGTAGCGTTTTGTGGGTAGTGGTGGTACACACGTCTGCAATCTGTATAGGGCTTGGGTATAAATCCGCAGCAATTAGGCCTGCAACGTGAGCAATGTCACACATCATGACTGCACCAACTTTATCGGAAATGTCACGAAAACGCTGCCAATCAACCACGCGAGAATACGCACTGAAACCGGCGATAATCATCTTTGGCTTGTGCTCTAACGCGAGTGCTTCGACTTGATCGTAGTCAATCTCACCGGTAGCTTCAACTAAACCATATTGCACCGACTTATAGATTCGACCAGAGAAGTTAACTTTCGCGCCGTGAGTTAAGTGGCCACCATGATCTAGGCTCATGCCCAACACCGTATCGCCCGGATTTAACACCGCTTGGTAAACCGCAATATTGGCTGACGAGCCGGAGTGAGGTTGTACGTTTACATAATCAGCACCGAACAATTTTTTCAAGCGATCAATGGCCAAGTCTTCAGCCACATCGACATACGCACAACCACCGTAATAACGTTTACCTGGGTAACCCTCGGCGTACTTATTGGTAAGTTTAGTGCCTTGTGCCTGCATCACCGCGGCACTGGCGTAGTTCTCAGACGCGATAAGTTCGATGTGTTCTTCTTGACGCGTATTCTCATCAACTATAGCGGCCCATAATTCTGGGTCAACGTTGGCGATGCTGTCACTTTTTTTAAACATGAGAGGAGTTACTCCGTGAAAAATTTTAAATCTTTTACTGCCGTAATTAGTAAGTGGTTAGCAAGCCACCACCGACTAAGGCATGTAAGGTTGATCTGGTTGGTCAGCGCCCTCTTTCTCAACCACTTCGACAATTAAGTCTTCGGCTTTTGCACCCAACACCAACACGGTTGGGCTGGCGACGAAAATAGAGGAATAGGTACCAATCAAAACACCAATAATCAGGGTTGCAGCGAAACCGCTAAGCGCGTCGCCGCCGTAAAAATACAGCGCGAGTAACACCAACAAGGTGGTTAGCGAGGTAAGAATTGTTCTAGGAAGTGTCTGGTTGATAGACACGTTCATGGTCTCTTCAGTATCGGTTTCACGCAACTTTCGGAAGTTTTCACGAATACGATCAAAAACCACGATGGTATCGTTCAAGGAGTAGCCTATCACCGCGAGTAACGCGGCCAACACCGGCAAGGTAAATTCTAACTTCAACAATGAAAATATGCCGAGCGTGATAATTACATCGTGAATCAACGCCACCACTGAGCCCAAGGAAAACTTCCACTCAAAACGAAAAGCCACATAGATCATTACGCCGATTAACGCATAGACTAAGGCAAGAATGCCTTTCTCAAACAGCTCTTTACCAAAGGTGGGGCCGACAAACTCAACGCTGCGAACCTCGCCTGAACCAACCGGTGACGCGGCGAGTAAATCGACAATTTTGGTACTGACCCTATCATCGCTATTTTCTTGCGACAACGGCACTCGAATTAGGATGTCTTTGTTTGTACCAAAGAACTGAACCACGGCCTCGGGGTACCCATTTGACGCCAAGGTTGAACGTATATCGATCACCGACACTTCTTGCTGATAACCCAATTCAATTTTGGTACCACCGGAGAAATCGATGCCGTAATTCAAACCAGACGTTGACAATGAATAAGCGCCAGCCGCGATTAAAATAATCGAGACAACCACGGCAAACTTACGCAGACCAATAAAGTCGATGGTGGTTAGCTTGGAAAATAATTGCATGATTGACCTTCCCTATTCTAAATTGCGAGTTTGTCTAGGCGACGACCGCCATAGAACAGGTTGACTAAAATTCGAGACACGAAAATGGCGGTGACCATTGAGGTAGCGATACCTATGCTTAAGGTAATTGCGAAACCTTTAATAGGGCCAGTTCCAAATTGAAAAAGAACAAGCGCCGCAATTAAGGTTGTTAAGTTAGCATCAATAATGGTCGAAAAGGCATTGTCGTATCCGCGGTGAATCGATAGCTGCGGTGCCGCGCCCGACCCTACTTCTTCACGTATTCGTTCAAAGATCAGCACGTTGGCGTCTACCGCCATACCCACGGTCAACACCATGCCAGCGACTCCTGGCAAAGTAAGCGTGGCCTGCAATAGCGACAACACACCAACGATGATCACTAAATTTAACACCAGCGCGAAACTTGCCACCGCGCCGAAGACACGATAAAAAATCACCATAAAGACCAGTACCGCCAAGAAACCGAAAAGTACTGATTTAAAACCCTTAGCGATATTTTCAGCGCCTAAACTCGGGCCAACAGTGCGCTCTTCGATAATAAAAACAGGGGCAGCAAGCGAGCCCGCGCGCAGCAACAATGACAAATCTTGTGCTTCTTTTTGACCGCCAAGGCCGGTGATATTGAAGCGCCTACCCAGTTGGTCTCGAATGACGGGGGCTGTAATGACTTCTTTAATTTCTCGCGTGACAAGCTTGGCATCACCTTTTGAATCAATCTTAGTCTCGCCGAGCGTCTCAACATAGACCACCGCCATACGGTTGCCGATATTGTCGCCGGTGATATCCGAGTTAACATTCGCACCTTTAGAGTCAAGCGTGATGCTAACCGCAGCGCCACCTGTCTCATCTATGGTCGCACTGGCATCAATAATGTTATCGCCTGAAAAAAGCACGCGCTTTTTCAATAAGATCGGTGTTTTATCGCGAAAGAAAAAACGTTGCGAGCCCGCAGGAACACGCCCGCGCACAGTCGAGGCTGTGTTGTCTTCGTCTACCAAATGAATTTGTAAGGTAGCGGTCTTACCTAATATATCCTTAGCAATCGATGGGTCTTTGACACCTGGTAACTGAACGACAATTCTATCGGTGCCTTGCTGCTGAATAACCGGTTCAGACACACCAAGTTGGTCGATTCGATTGCGAATCGCCAACATATTTTTCTTTAGCGCGGCTTTGCGAATTTCAGCGACGGCGGGCTCTGTTAACTGCAAACTAAGCGAATAATTATTACCATCGTCGTTAGTCGTCGCAACTAACTCAGGGTTTTCTCTTGTAGCCTTGTTAGACGCTTGATCGCGAACCTCTTCGCTACTAAAACGCAGGTCGATCGCACCGTTAGGCTGGCGATTAAGCCCGCTGTAACGCAGCTTCTCTTCACGCATTAACTTGCGGATATCTTCGTAGTAGTTGTCGTTAGCCTTGCGCTCAGCGGCTGCCATGTCGACTTGCATTAAGAAATGCACACCACCACGTAAATCCAAACCGAGATACATCGGCGCCGCACCTAAGCCTTGCAACCAATTTGGCGTTGTCGGCATATCGGCTAAGGCTACGGGGTATAAATTACCCAACTTAGCACGCAAGACTTCCTGGCCGCGTGTTTGATCTTCTTCCGATGTTAGGCGAACACGAACTTTATCGCCATCCATCAAAATCTGCTTTACTTCGATGTTAGAAGACTCTAGGGCACGCTTAGCGCGATCAAGAATCGTTTGATCAACCTCAGCATTACGCGCGCCGATTATCTGCAAGCCAGGTTCAGCTTGATACAGATTGGGGGTTGCGTAAATCACGCCAAAGGCAACGATTAACAGCAGAAGCAGATACTTCCAGGTTGGGTTTTTATTCATGATTATTTAGCCGCCGACGCACGAATTGCAAACGGCATCCGTCTCTATTTGGTTTGCTAAATGGTGCCCTTTGGCATCATTGCTTGAACTGACATGCGCTGAACCTTCACTTCAGTACCCTTGGCAACTTCCAAGGTAATAAAGTTATCGTCAACCGCGATGATCTTGCCCAACACGCCACCCATGGTAACGATTTCATCACCCTTAGCGAGCCCAGCAACCATATTCTTGTGCTCTTTTTGACGTTTTTGCTGGGGACGAATTAGCAAAAAATAAAAGATCACGAATAAGGCGATCATGGGCAAGAAAGTCATAATGCCGCCTTGGCCTCCCGCGCCGGCGGTTTGCGCCATTGCGTCAGAAATAAAAAAGCTTAATACGTCGTTCATGCGAAGTTACCTATCTAAATATGGTCAATATTCTAGTTACAGACAGCCACTTGCCTGATTTTTGTGCAAATGGCTAAAAAATTAAGCGCGAATTATGCCACAGTTGAGTCATCTTGACCCCGCATCTCAAAGAATTTCCCCTTGAATTCAGCAAAAGCATTCGCCTCAATCGCGTCGCGCATTTGCTGCATCAAATTTAAGAAAAAGTGTAAGTTGTGAACTGTCGCAAGACGCGCGCCTAAAATCTCATTTGTTTTCAATAAGTGTTTTATATAGGAACGCGAAAACTGTTTGCAAGTACTGCATTCGCACGCCTCATCAATAGGTCGAGTATCCATTTCATATTTGGCATTGCGAATCTTCACCACACCGGTTGAGGTATACAGCCAGCCATTGCGAGCATTGCGTGTTGGCAGTACGCAATCGAACATATCAACACCGTAGTGCACCGCTGTAACTAAGTTCTCAGGCGTGCCGACTCCCATCAAGTAGCGCGGAGAATTTTCTGGCATTTTATGCGCTAAGTGCTTGAGTATTTTATACATTTCTTCTTTCGGCTCACCGACAGATAAGCCGCCTATGGCATAACCATCAAAACCAATGTCCTTGAGGCCGGCCAACGATTCATCGCGTAAATGCTCGTACATACCACCTTGAATGATGCCAAATAGCGCAGACTTACTATCGCCATGCGCGTCTTTAGAGCGTTGCGCCCAACGCATCGAGAGCTCCATGGATGACCGCACCTCTTGCTCAGTGGCCGGAAACGGCGTGCACTCATCAAAGATCATAACGATGTCTGAACCGAGTTTACGCTGAATATCAATCGCCTCTTCGGGGCCAAGAAACTTTTTACTACCATCAATCGGCGAACGAAACGTAACACCCTTCTCAGAAATTTTTCGCAGCTCGGCCAGTGACCAAACCTGAAAACCTCCGGAATCGGTCAGGATTGGCTTCTGCCACTGCATAAAGTCATGCAGGTCGCCGTGCGCTTGAATAACGTCAGTGCCAGGCCGCAACATCAAATGAAAGGTATTGCCTAGCACTATCTGCGCACCCACTTCATGCAATTCGCCAGGCGTAACGGCTTTTACCGTGGCCGACGTACCCACAGGCATAAAAATTGGTGTTTGGATGTCACCACGCGCGAACGATAAACGCGCGCGACGCGCCTCACCATCCGTATTGAGTAAATCAAACTTCATGGTTATCGCTTTGCTAGCAAATCAATTGCTTCTACATAGCCAAGCTTGCCATGGCCCGATATCTGCGCCATGCACACATCTTTAACCATCGACACCTGGCGAAACTCTTCACGCGCATGAATATCAGAAATATGCACTTCAACGGTAGGCACTTGGCAACCGGCGATGGCGTCTCGCAAGGCCACCGAATAGTGCGTTAAACCGCCTGGATTAATTACCACTCCGTCGGCTGACGTTCGATGGGCATGCAGAAAATCGATAATTTGGCCTTCATGATTAGATTGGTAAAAGTGCAGTTCATGGCTCTTTGCCGATTCATGCTCGGCGATCCATTGAGTAAGGTCGGCCAACGTGTCGGCCCCGTAAATTTCAGGTTCTCGCTCGCCCAATAAATTTAAATTAGGCCCATTTACGATCAAAAATTTCATATATTAAGTCCTTGTTTGCGTTGTTGTCACCGCCTGCAAGCTCTCGACAATATCGTCTTCGCTTACGTCGGTGGACACCAGACCATTGCCGATATCGTCAATTAAAATGAAATTCAGTTTGCCGTTGATGTTTTTCTTATCATGGGACACAACTTCCAGCACACGTTCTGGTGCAAGCTGGCCGAGCTCAGGCAATTCAAAACGGTGCAATACCGCTTGTGCACGGTGAAAAAGCTCATCGCTGATTAGCCCTTTTTTGTGCGATATAAAATTCGCACACTTCATGCCATAGAGCACCGCTTCGCCATGATAAAGGCCACCGTATTCCTGAATGGTTTCAAAGGCATGACCAATCGTGTGACCATAATTGAGCAAGCGCCGCTCACCGTTCTCAAATTGATCGTTCGACACAATTTCAGCTTTGATTTTGCAACTCTTGGCAATAATTTCGCTCAGCAACGCTTGATCGTTCAAACTGACTAAATCATCGAAGCGTTTTTCGATTGTGTCGAAGATCGAACGATCGCGAATAAAACCATATTTAATGGCCTCTGCGAGTGATGAAATCACATTGCGACGGGGCAACGTTTGCAAAAAGCCCGGGTCAACTAGCACGGCCTTGGGCTGATAAATAGCGCCCACCAAATTTTTACCTGCCGCTAAATTAACGGCCGTTTTACCACCGATCGCGGAATCGATCATCGCCAGCAGCGTTGTCGGCACTTGAATAAACGGAATTCCGCGCATGTAAGTCGCGGCGACAAAGCCGCCCAGGTCACCCACTACCCCTCCACCAAGTGCCAGCAAAATAGAAGATCGATCACAGCCTAATTGAACCATTTGGGTCCATACGTCTTCGGCGTGGCGAATGTTTTTAGCAGACTCGTCACCCGGCACCACGATGGTATCAATGCGATAGCCTGCCGACTTCAACTGATCAATAACGGGCTTGTACAGATCGTAAATCGCGCGTTGAGTTAGCACGACCCATTGTTGGCCTTGATTCCAAGGCGCCAAGATATCGGCAAGTTCTGAACGTAAGCCAAAGCCCACGCTAATATCATACGAATGCTCACCCAGCGCTAGGGGAACAATTTGAGAAATTGAGGAATTCATTTAGAAGTGGCGCTATGGTGCACGCGCTAAAGTCAATTAGTGGCCGATCAGTAAAAATGGCCGATGGTTAAACGCTTATTTTATCGTTTTCTCTAGGTCTCTGACCAGCGCATTCATATCAACATGCGCAACTATATTACCACCCATCCAAATTTCGACCGAATAGACCGCTTGCGCAACCAACATTTGCACACCATTAACTGTTGAGGCACCCTGGCTTTGGGCGTCTTTGAGAAATTGAGTTTCAAGTGGGTTATAGACCAGATCAAACGCCAAGGTGTTCGCACTGAAAAAGCCAGCAGGTAATGGCGCTTCTTTGGTGTTAGGGCTCATACCTATGGAGGTGGTATTTATAACGCAGTCGAGGTCTTTCGAGTGTTTCGCTAACTCCTCAGCGCTAACGATATTAACGCTAACGGCATCGTTAACACTTAATATGGTCTCTTTGAGCCGCTCAGCGCGCTCAGGAGTGCGATTGACGATGAAAATAATCTTAGCTTCGCCTTCGGCCAAGACTGCGCCAACGGCTTGGGCGCTGCCACCCGCGCCTACTATCGCGAATTGATTACCTTCGATCTCGACATTGTTTTGACGCAATGAATAAGCAAAGCCGAGCAAATCGGTGTTGTAACCGGTCAGCTTGTTGCCAGTACGATTGACGCAATTTACAGCGTTAAGTAAGCGCGCTTTGCTATCAACCTCATCCAACATGTCGATAACACTGGCCTTGTGCGGAATAGTCACATTGACGCCATCAAATCCGCCCACCCTGAAGCCAGTGAAAAAGCTTTTTAAGCGTTCTTGGGGCAGCTCGACGGTTCGATAGGAAGCATCGTCAATTTCAAGTTGACGATATATCGCTTTGTGCAGCGCTGGGCTCATACTGTGCCCCAACGGTTCCCCTAATAACGCAAATCTTTTCAAATCATACCTTATGAATTAGCTACCGCGCCGATACAACTGACTTGGTACGTGAATAATCGGCGCTTGCTGGTTGACGTCGCATGCCACTGCCGCCAACCAAGCCCTATGCCGAGCTTGCTGTCCGTCTTGATCGTACCGCATTTGCAAGATTTCGGCAAAGTTCTTCCGTTTCAGCCCAATCGATGCAACCGTCGGTAATACTCTGACCATAAGTCAGCGGCTGACCTGCCACAACTTTCTGATTACCAGCGACCAAATGCGATTCAATCATTACGCCAAAAATACGCGATTCACCGCTTTCTAACTGTGCACAAACATCATCACTAACGTCACGTTGACGAGCTGGATCTTTATGACTATTTGCATGGCTAAAATCGACCATAATATTAGGTCGCAAACCGGCTTTCTCTAACATCTGTGCGGACTGCTCGACATGCACAGCGGAGTAATTCGGTTCGCTGCTGCCACCACGCAAAATAATGTGCGTATATTCATTGCCAGTACTATTCACAATAGCGGTACGCCCAGCTTTAGTAACGGACAAGAAGTGATGCGGGTTGCTCGCCGCACCAATCGCGTCAACTGCAATTTTCAGATTGCCGTCGGTGCCGTTTTTAAAGCCCACAGGGCACGATAAGCCCGATGCCAGTTCCCGATGACATTGACTCTCAGTGGTGCGCGCGCCAATTGCGCCCCACGATACAACGTCACCGGTATATTGCGGTGTAATCAAATCTAAGTACTCGCAACCAGCCGGAACACCCATGTCGTTTATGGATAATAATAAGTTGCGCGCGATACCTAAGCCCTTATTCACACTAAAACTATTGTCTAGATCAGGGTCATTAATAAGTCCCTTCCAGCCGACCGTGGTGCGCGGCTTCTCAAAATACACCCGCATAATAATTATCAGGTCGTCGGCCAGTTCAGTTTTCAACTTAAGCAAGCGCTCGGCGTACTCGGTCGCCGATTTAGGATCATGAATTGAACACGGCCCGACCACTACCACTAGACGCTGATCCTCACCCGCCATTACGGCTTGTACTTCTTGACGCGCTTTAGCGGTGGTTTCAGCAGACGCCTCTGTTAACGGAAATTGTTCATGTATGTGCACAGGCGCGATCAACTCTTTGGTTTCGGCTATGCGTAAATCGTCGGTTTGTTTCATCGGTCTTTGGTACGAGTCGGCTCGATCTTGAGCGCTTTGTTCTAGGTCGCATCGTCAGACGTCTTGTTAGCCGCCGAAGCAATAATTACAACCAAATCATAGTGGTAGTGATAATATATCACGTCGTTACTTAAAAGCGTTCGCAAAACCCTGCTTATAAAACGCTTTATTGTCTCGCAATCAAGCAATTGAGCTACTAACTGGCTTGGTTCACATAACTGGTTTGCTTCAAAGTAGCGCAATTGAAATAGCGGCGTAATAATACTGCGACACTATCAACCGTTAACCTATCGAAACACACTGTATTTTACTGAGTGATGAGCGACAGCAATTTGAGTGACCAGCACCAGACCCTCTTTCTACACACTGAGTTAAGCCTATTGTCTTTTCATGAGCGTGTGTTGAATATGGCGTTGAACCCAAAAACCCCTTTGCTTGAGCGCCTAAAGTTTCTTTGCATATTCAGCGCAAACATGGATGAGTTCTTCGAGATTAGAGTCTCGGGACTAAAAGCGAAAGCCGAGAGCGCGGTATCAGGAGAAAGTTTTGATGGGTTGTCGCCGCAACTCGCCTTAGAGCAAATTAGCGTGCGCGCCCACGACCTAGTAAAGCTGCAATATGAAACCTTAAACGATCAGGTTCTTCCCGAGCTCGGGGACTATGGTATTAAGTTTCTAGCTCGAGACGATTGGAATATAGAGCAAAGTAAATGGCTGAAAAGCTATTTTAAGCGCGAGGTATTGCCGATTCTCACGCCTATACGACTCGATCCGGCGCACCCCTTTCCATTGACCATCAATAAAGGCTTAAGCATTGTCGTCGACCTATATGACCCGGATCGCGACGACTCTCACAACATAGCGGTTGTACCCGCGCCGAGAGCCCTTCCGCGCTACATACGCCTGCCTGAAGAATTATGCGACGCGGAGTATGAATACGTATTTCTCTCGTCAATTATTCACTCGAACATCAAACGTTTATTCTCCAATGTTAAGGTACTTGGCTGCTACCAATTTCGGATTACGCGAAACAGTGACCTATATGTGGACTTAGAAGAAGTTGAAGATCTAGCTCGAACATTAGAGGGCGAATTACCGTCAAGGCTGTACGGCGAAGCAATCCGCTTAGAAGTATCGGAGAACTGCCCTGGTCGAATCTTAAAGTTCCTCAAAAACCGTTTTCAAATACACGACGATTTTATTTACCACGTTAACGGCCCAGTTAACCTAAACCGTCTAATAACCTTGCCTGATTTGGTAAACCGTCCACAAATTCGCTACCCAGTTTTTACGCCCTCGGTGCCAGATAACCTCGGCCCCCAAACCAGTTTATTTGAAACAATTACCAACAGCGATTTACTACTGCACCACCCATTTCAATCGTTCGCACCGGTCGTTGATTTCCTGCGACAAGCAGCAAGCGACCCTAATGTGTTGGTGATAAAGCAAACGTTGTACAGAACTGGCTCCGAGTCCGTGATGGTGCAGCATTTAGCCGCTGCCGCGCGCTCGGGTAAAGAGGTTACTGTAATCATCGAATTGATGGCTCGGTTTGACGAGGAAAACAACTTAAGTACTGCGCAAACGCTGCAAACAGCAGGTGCACACGTGGTATACGGCATGGTCGGCAAAAAAACCCACGCCAAGATGTTAATGGTGGTGCGCCGCGAAGGCCGGAAACTGCGTCGCTATGTGCACCTTGGCACAGGCAACTACCATCAAGCTAACACGCGAATTTATACCGATTACGGGTTGCTCACCAGCGACAAAGAGATCACTCAGGACGTGCATGAAATTTTCATGCAACTCACCACCCAAGGACCAAACCCTGACTTGAGCAAACTGTTTCAGTCGCCATACGGCATCAGCGATATGTTTGTTGAGCGAGTAGCGCGTGAAGCTGACAATGCGCGCCAAGGCAAACCAGCCTCGATAATCGCGAAGGTGAACGGATTGTCTAGCCCAAGCATCATCACGTCGCTGTATGAGGCGTCGCAGGCCGGCGTAAAAATTGAGTTGATTGTGCGCGGCATATGTTGCCTGCGACCCGGCCTCGAGGGTTTATCTGAGAACATTGAGGTGCGCTCAGTTGTCGGTCGTTTTTTAGAGCACGCGCGCGTGTTTTACTTTGAAAATCACGACGCTGAAAGCGAGCTTTTTCTATCGAGCGCTGACCTGATGCCACGTAATTTACGCAACCGCATCGAACAATGCACCCCAATTCAAGACCCTCTGCTCAAAGAAGCCGTTCTTGAAAACCTAAAGAAATACCTTAAAGACAACACCAATGCGTGGTTAATGCAGCCCGATGGACAGTACGTACAAGCAATAAATACCGGCGAAGACGCAACAGACTTTAATGCCCAAAATGCCTTGCTAGCGCATTATTCGGACACCTACTGATTCACTCGATTAAATCAACGCTAAACGCGCCGGCATGGGTTTAGCTAAATGACAACTTTATACCAATCGCTTTTAACCAGGCTTGTTCTTGCTTTAAGTCAGCTTCGGTCAACGGGTTATTTTCGAGCCAACCTGGCCTAAATTTCAACTTAAGTTGTTGCCCTTCCGCGTGCGCATGAATCGTCGTGTTGTGGCGCACACCTCGCCCGCGATGCAATAGCGCCGACAGCCTTAAAATGACGGCGACGCGCTTAGCCGGTGTTACCAAGTTTGATGGCAACTCTTCGAATAAGCCAAGCGGGAACTTACGCCGGTGACCCATTACTAAGGCTGACAACAGTAATTGGTCCCGTCGCGCGAACCCGGCCATGTCAGCATTGGCGAGCAGGTAGGCTCCGTGCTTATTGTAACGATCATGACTGATTTGCAAGCCAAGCTCGTGCAACTGCGCGGACCACCCTAAAATAGACTCGAATAACGAGTCTTGAATATCCCAAGAAACCCCAATTTGTTGATACATCCCAATGGCGGTATCACGCACTTTATTACCATGCCTTAAATCAACCGCCCAACGACTTAACATAGCGCTGACCGTGGTGTCGCGAATATCCTCGGACGAAGATCGACCTACTAAGTCATATAGAACGCCTTCGCGCAGCGCGATATCCGACACTGACATTTCTTGGATATCAAACAAATCAACTAAGGCGAGAAGAATCGCAAGCCCCCCGGCAAACACCGGCATACGGTCCTTGCTGACGCCAGGGAGTGCGAGGTTATCGATATGCTCAGCCTCGATCGCCTGACTTAATAAGGTTTGCAAACCATCAGGGTGAATGCCGTCTTTTGACAACCCGCCATCGATAAGCGCTAATGCCATCGACTTCATGGTGCCCGAGCAACCAATCACTTGTGACCAGCCATGCGCGCGAAACTCACTAACCACGGGTTGAATAGCCAGTTCAGCCGCTAACACGGCTTTTTTAAAGCGTTTCTTAGTGAGCTTACCATCACTAAAGAACTGCTTACTCAAGACCACGCAGCCCACCTCCAAACTCTCACGACAAAGCGCGGTGTCGCCCTTGCCAGCGATAATTTCGGTGCTGCCACCGCCAATATCAATCACCAAGCGCGACTCGTCGCCACGCGCCGACCATTTCGAGACCCCCAAGTAAATCAAACGAGCTTCCTCTCGCCCAGCAATAATCTCGATACTGTGACCTAGAGCCGTCTCGGCTCGTTCTAGGAACTTGTTCTTTGACTGCAAGCGTCGCAAGGCATTGGTACCCACCGCCCGAATGTTTTCAGGGGGTAAGTTTCGAAGCAACTGACTAAACTGCGTTAGACACAACAAAGCGCGTTCTGCGACCGCATCGGAAAGTCGGTTCTCGCTGTCCAAACCCGCAGCCAAGCGCACCACTTCGCGCTGACGGTCCAACACGGTAAACTCACCGTGATCGTAGCGCGAGATAACCAAATGAAAGCTATTTGACCCGAGATCAATCGCGGCGTAGCAATCTTTACCAATTTCAGTCAAGCCAGATGGCTCTTGTTCGTTATTTTCTAACAAATGTCTATTCCCGGCTCTTGTTATGAAGCTCTCAATTCAGGCCATTATTGCGTAAAGCCGTGGCTGAGCCAAGCTCAGTCACCCACTGAGTATAATGGCTAATAACAAAGCGCAGCCTTATCGGCTTACAGCGAAAAATTGAGTATCAAAATAACCACAAATAGTTCACAAGAAAATGTAAAATAGCGGCGAAATAACTTGAGTTCGCAGGCAACCTTCCTTAAAGTCCGCCTAGCATTTTTAAAGCCGCAGCAATCCACACCAACAAAAGGTTTGTCGGCGATAATTCAGAAAACATTGCTTGTGAAAGCATAAATTGTTTCCTGACTAAAACCACGTTTTAAATCTATGTTAAATAAAATCCGCCACACACTTTTTTCTTCTGTCTCAGCATCGTTAGCAGCCACTTCATTGTTTACTGTCGTTTTGAGTTCCGTTGTGAGCTTATCAAGCGTAAACACCGCCCTAGCAGCGGATGCAGCACGTGGCGAAAAGCTAGCGCAAACCTGTCAAGGTTGTCATGGTGCACCCGGCCTTCGCAACCCAGGCCCGGTATACAACATTCCCATGATTGGCGGCCAACACCCTGACTATATTGTCAGTGCTTTGCAGGCTTACAAAGCCAAAACGCGTGGACATAAAACCATGCAAGCGCAGGCTTCAAACTTGTCTGATCAAGACATGACCGACATCGCAGCATTTTACGGCAGCATTGCTGGCCGATCGCGACCAAGTCTAGTGAACGCGGCTAAAGCGGCTACAGGCAAGGAGAAATCAGTTCAATGCGCAAGCTGTCATGGCGCTGACGGCAATGGCGATCAAGCAACTTTCCCAAAACTTGCCGGCCAATACGAAAACTATCTGGTGCAAGCCTTGAAAGATTACCGCTCGGGCGATCGCCAAAACGCGATTATGGCGGGCTTTGCTGGCACACTTACAATCAGCGACATCAAAGCGTTGTCGGCCTGGTACGCCTCTCAAGAAGGTGGTTTATCCGCGCCGCAAGCAGAGGTATTCAAGTAGGTTGTTGATTTAATATTAAGAGAGCCCGCCCTGTGCGGGCTTTTTTGTGTCCTCAACCCACTTGCCTGAACGGTTGCCCTCAATTGATTACTTAAATTTTAGTCGGTTTGACAATCTGCCGCGCCCAGTTAAAATCTTACACTATTAAAATAAAATTGCCGACGGAGGCTCTGATGACTCGATTTTCCAAAACTCTAATTGCTGGCGTAATGCTGGTTGGCTTTAGCACTAGCGCCTTGGCCGAAGACTGTGCGTTGCCAACTGCCCCTATCATCCCTGATGGTAATGTTGCGAGCAAAGACGAGTTAGTAGCAGCCCAAGGCGCCTATAAAGAATTTGAAGCGAATATTGATACGTATCGTGGTTGTCTTGAAGAGAAAGAAAAAGGCGTACCACTCGACGCTGAAGACATTGACGCGCAAAAAGCGGCAATTCTAGCCTTAGACAGCGCATCGGTTGATGCACTCACCAAGGTCGCTGAAGAATTCAACGTTGCGGTACGAGCATTTAAAGCACGATAAACTCGTCGGCTACATAATGACCAGAAAGTCGGCTTAGCAGAAATGGGTAAGCCGACTTTTTTATACATCAAATTTTTACGCTTATACCTTATAGCCGCCAACCACTACGACGCCAGAGCTGATAGTACTTGTTGGTGTTGCTTGCGCAGCTCAGGCGGTAAGCGATCTCCGAAGCTGTCTAGGTAAGAGCCAAACTCAGTCATCTCCTGACGCCACTGATCGTCGTTAATGGACGTTAGTGACTCCCAAACTGCCGGCTCAATATTCAAGTCTGCAATGTCTAACCCGTGTTCGTTCGGCAAGTATCCAATCGCGGTTTCTTTCGCACCGACCTCGCCTTTACAACGTTGAATAATCCATTGTAATACGCGTAAATTCTCGCCAAAACCTGGCCAAAGAAAATCTCCGTCCTCGTTTTGACGAAACCAATTGACATGGAATATCTTCGGTAAGGTATCGGTACGCCCAGCAAAGCTTAGCCAATGAGACCAATAGTCGGCGAAGTTGTAGCCGCAAAACGGCTTCATTGCCATTGGGTCGCGACGCACTAGACCAACTTCGCCAGTGGCCGCGGCGGTGGTCTCAGATGCAACACCGGCGCCAATTAATACGCCATGCTCCCAAGACTTTGCTTGGTAGACTAGCGGCGCCAACTCACGCCGACGACCGCCGAATACAATAGCTGAAATCGGCACGCCTTCGGGCGCTTCAGCAAGGCTTGAATAAGCTTTATTGCCGGTAGCAGACACAGTGAAACGCGAGTTCGGGTGCGCTGCCGGGCCGTTTGCCGCGGCATAACTATTACCCTTCCAATCCACGCTTGGTTCACCGTGTTTTTTGTCTTCCCACCAGGGTTGATCGTCGGCAGTCTTACCAACATTAGTAAATATAGTATCTTGCTGAATCATGTCGTAGGCATTGCGATTTGTCTTGGCATTAGTGCCAGGCACCACACCAAAGTAACCCGCTTCCGGGTTGATCGCGCGCAACTGACCCTCGGTATCCATGTGCAACCAAGCAATATCGTCGCCAAGCGTCCACACCTTCCAATCTTTAAATTTTTCAGGCGGAATTAGCATGGCCAAATTAGTCTTACCACAGGCCGACGGAAACGCCGCCGCAATATAATGCGTTTCGCCTTCTGGGCTTTCCAGACCAAGAATCAACATGTGCTCAGCAAGCCAGCCCTCTTGCCGGGCTTGCCAACTGGCAATACGTAAGGCGTGGCACTTCTTACCCAACAAGGCATTACCACCGTAGCCAGAGCCATAGCTCATAATGCTCAACTCTTCAGGGAAGTGCATGATGAACCGGCGCTCGGGATCAAGCTCGCCCGTTGAGTGTAAACCTTTAACGAACTTGCCTTCTTTTTCAATACGGGTCAATGCTCGGGCGCCCATGCGCGTCATCAGCTTCATGTTGATGACGACATATGGACTGTCGGTCAGTTCAACCCCACACCGTGAATACGGAGAATCGATCGGCCCCATGCAATACGGAATCACATACATAGTGCGCCCGCGCATGCAGCCAGCGTAAAGATCATTCATCTTCTGCTTAGCGTCAGCGACTGGCATCCAATTATTGTTGTCGCCAACTGCGGCTTTATCGTCTGAGCAAATAAACGTGAGATGTTCAACCCGCGCAACGTCTTGCGGGTCAGAGAGATGCAGGTAACAATTTGGGTGTGTCTCAGAGTTTAATGGCGACAAGGAGCCATCGCCCAACATCAGATCTACGATCTGTTGGTACTCAGCTTCACTGCCATCACACCACACAAGCCGATCAGGCTGCGTAAGCGCGGCAACATCAGACACCCAAGCTGCTAATTCTTGATTTTTCGTGGTCATAATCAGCGTATTAAGGGTTAAATTGTCTTGGCACCGGTTTTTCAAATAGCTAATTCGCTACCGCAAACAAGCTCGCTAATGCAAGCCTTCTGGCGGTAAACCTGGGTGTTGAACAGGTAAACGACTTAGTTTTTTGTTGTGCCTATTATTGTCGCCGCGAGTCTAACAATCTCGCTGTCAAATGCCTAGTGGTCGTGCGCGTTAGTCACCATTCATCACACTAATTTGGCCCTACGAGCGCCGAACGTGCTCTAAACTAGCCGCTGGTCGCCACTGGTATTCGTAAACGTTGACCTACCCTAATGGTGGAGCTGCGGCGTATACGGTTAGCATCAAGCAAATCGGCACAGGGCACGCGATAGCTTTGCGCAATACCGCAGGCAGTTTGGCCGCGTTTAACCACATGCCAGCTATCCTTGCCCGACACTCGAACCGTTTGCCCAATACGAATAACACTGCTGCGTTTCAAACCGTTTAAGGCAAGAAACTCACCACAGCGCATGCCGAAACGTTGGGCGATGACACAGGACGTATCGCCGCGTCGCACCCGGTAGCGCTTCAACGACGAGACGCTAGGCGGTGCCACTTGTGGCTGAGAAACATTAACCGGGGTTGCCGCTGCGACTTTAGGGGTGGCGGTGCCACTGCCTTTAACCACCTCAATCCCGCCGCCCGAACGGCTAGGGACTTTAAGACGTTTGCCCACGAAAATTGTCGCTTTGCTGTCCAGTCGGTTTAGTTTACGTAGCGCGCGGCATGACGCGCGGTATTTTTCGGCGATACCGCACGCGGTCTGGCCCGATCGCACTCGGTGCCAGGTGAAGCCGGGTCGCTCAACCTCGCGTGGCAAACTGGCAAGCTGCATAAATTGATTTTCCCAACCGTTTTCTCGATACGGCAACTTCAACGCAAAACCTTTGGGAATGAGCGCTTTATGTTTCCATATAACCTTCTTTAACGCGGGGTTAAGCGCTTTAAATTTATCTTTATCCAACCCCAGCTCACTGATCAAACGCTTCGCCGACGTAGCTCGAGTGAGCGCCACCGTGTTGTACGAATTGAGTTGTTGCGAGTAGTTTGGTGCGATCACACCAAAGAATTTTTCCGAATTCTTAGCAACATGTCTGGCCGCCAGAAAACTCGCGTAAAAGTTCTTGACGGCCGTCTGAAAGCTTGGTGACTTATATTCGACCAAAAGGCGTTCATAATCCAAACCCACCTGATTAATCGCCCGTTGCATTCCGCGGACCCCATAATTGTATGAGGTGATAACAAATGGATTAAGCTCTTTAGCTTGCACGCTAGAACCATTTTCAAACGCGGTCTCGGTAAGTCTATCGACACTGTCGCGAAAATACTTAGCCGCGGCATAGGTCGCCGCACGCGGATCGTAACGTTCGTCGACGTTGTTATCGACCATTAGACCGAGCGAGCGACCGGTGCTAGGCATTATTTGCCATAAACCCGCAGCGCCAACATGCGATAAGGCATTGGGGTTGAAAGCCGACTCTACAAACGGCAAATATTGAAGCTCAGGCGTTAAGTTTTGACTCTCAAGTGCGTCTAAGATAGTTGGGCGATAATTGTGAAACTGAGTCAATGCCTCGCGCATGCGGTCCTTATTGCCTGACTGACAACGAACGCGGTCTGCCGCGGCCCTGACCTCACGCGATGACGCACCATGAAACGCGGCGTAGAGCCTTGCTTGAGACTCACTCAAGCCTTGCTTGTTTCTTAAGCGATCCGCTAACGCAGTCAGATTGCGTTTCAAACGCCTGCGTTCTTTGTAAACAGAGTCGCCCTTGCGGCTACGACGGCAACCTTCGTTACGTTTGAGCGTGGAGTAAACTCGCTGTGGGTTACTTTTATCGTGGAAAATTGCCGTATCTGTATCCCAACGGCTAAATACTTCCACCCAAAAACTAACGCGCGGCAACAATGATTCCGGACACGAAAATGTCTCATCACACTGCAATGTGTATTGGGCGACGGGCTTTGTCAGCGAGGTCGCCGAGTGTGCGCTACCTGCCGCGAACAGCAGTAAAATAAACCCAAAAAGACTCGTCAAAAATTTAATTTTGATAACCACTGCTGATGAGCATTGCTTGCTTGTCACTAACTTATTCTCTCTCTTTGCAAGCGCGTTCACACTGCGTATACGCCTGTCTAAACGGCATCATTTACGACAACGATAATAACCGTCTGTAAACAGTAAAGAAACGTTCATTGCTTACTATTTAATGTAAGCTCACGCTAAACTAAGACACCACGCGGTGATGACTGAACTAATAATTCAAATTCAAACCGTGATAGTCAAATGTTGTGACAATCGCACAAATGAATAATAAGAAACGCATTGCAATCGTTGGCGCCGGAATTTCAGGCTTAAGCTCGGCGTACCACCTGCACAAAGACTTTGATTTGACGGTGTTTGAGAAGGAGGACTATTTAGGGGGACACACCGACACGCACGACCTAGTCATCGACGAGAAAAAAATTAGGGTGGACAGCGGCTTTATAATATTTTGCCCTGAGTACTATCCCAGCTTCAGCTCGATGCTCGATGAACTAGGCGTCGAGTCGCAACCAACCGACATGAGCTTTGGCGCCTTCAACCGTCAACGCAACGTGTTGTACAACGCCACCTCTTTAAACAAATTATTTTGTCAACGCCGTAATTTATTGCGTCCGAGCTTCTATCGAATGTTGTTCGATATCGTGCGTTTTTATAACTCAGCCGAAAAAATATTAGAGAGCGAAGAGAGCCACACCACGGTTAGCGAGTACTTACGACGTAAAAAATACAGTAAATCATTCTCGCAAGATCACCTAATGCCGATGATCAGCGCACTGTGGTCTGCGACGCCTGAGCGGGTCGGGTCGTTCCCAATTCGCCATTTAGTTGAATTTTTCAAAAATCACGGCTTAATGAAATTGGTCAATCGCCCACAATGGTTAGTGGTTAAGAATGGCTCTAACTCCTACGTGACAGCACTGCGCAAAAAACTACAAGTAAGCTGGCGTGTCAGTAGCCCAGTGGCGAGCATTAAGCGCGGTCAATACGTAGAAATTGTGACCAAGGACCGCAGACGCCAACAATTCGATGCAGTGATCATTGCCACCCACGCGGACCATGCCCTTGAGATATTAGAAGACGCAAGCCCAGAAGAACACGACATATTGGGCGCAATCGACTTTGAAGCTAATCACGTTGTGGTGCACAGCGATGAAAGCATCATGCACCCCAACAAACAGTCTTGGGCAAGCTGGAATACCGAAGTTCCTAACGATTTCGATCAACACTCTCAACGCGTATGCACCGCCAACTATTGGATGAATTCATTGCAAGGCCTAACGCTAGACACCAATGTATTTACAAGTTTGAACAGTCAACACAAAATCGACCCGAGTAAGGTATACGCAGAGCGATACTACCAACACCCGGTCTTTACCGCGCGCAGTGTTGCTGCACAAACCCGCAAATCGGAGTTAGACGGCAAGCGTAATACCTATTTCGTCGGCGCCTATTGGGGGTGGGGATTTCATGAAGATGGTGCCCGTAGTGCCAAAGGCGTTTGCGATATGATTAAATTACAATTCACATGAAACCACTCAAACTATTTACCGGTTGGGTCAGTCATCGCCGTACACACCCACGCGAGCACAGCTTTCGCTACAAAATTTTCCAAATTTGGTTAGATGTTGAGCAGCCGCACCTGATTGACGACATTAGCCGTTGGTGGTCCTCGAAACGCTTTAATCTAGTACGTTTCAAACGGCAAAATTATTTACCTAGTGAGTTAAGCCTTTACCAACAGGTACAAAAAACGATAGCGCAGCAAACAAATAAATCGTTTAGCGGCAAAGCATATTTACTCGCAAGTTTGGAATACTGGGGTTATGGATACAACCCTGTCGCGTTTTTTTGCTGCTATGAAAACGGAGCACTGGCCTACCTTATTAGCGAGGTTCACAATACCCCTTGGGGCGAGCGCTTTTGCTATGTACACGACATTCGCAACGACGACCTTCGAGACGGCGCAGAGGGCGACAGCTACACTGCGTGTTTTGACAAAGCGTTTCATGTCTCTCCGTTCATGCCGATGGGCTTAAAATATCGATGGAAATACAAGGTGTCAGATTCCCAATTTTCAATGAGCATGAACTTAATAGAAGAAGAACAATCAATTTTTAACGCAACAATCACCCTGAACGGCGAGCCTCTGAGCGATGTTAAGGCAAATAGAATACCCTTTCGCTACCCCGTCATGTGTCTCAAAGTCTTATTCGCTATCTATTGGCAAGCTTTGAGGCTGTGGCTAAAAAAAATTCCGTTTTATGCACACCCAAAAGGACAATCGTAACGTCTAACCTTAATGAATAAATCAATACAACAAAACATTCACGCGCAACACGCTGAACTGAGTCAAACTCAACTCAACGCGAGTCAGTTTCCCGAGCCAGAACGCATACCGTCGATCTTCGCTGAGACATTGCAAACGCTTACACAATCGCACGAGGGTTCCGCCATTGACCGGTTTTTCAGAAACAAGTACATAGGCTTGTTTCAAAAACTTGAAGGCGGCTGCATACACATAGTCGATTCACTGGGTACCGCAACCGTAGGCGACCCTAAAGCACCCCTGCAATGCACTATCACCATGCATAAGCTGAACAGCTATACCCTGGTTGCACTGGGCGGCAGCAACGGGTCGGCGCGAGGTTATATTGACGGTCTTTGGAGTGTTGACGACCTCAGTCAGCTAATCCGAATCTTCGTAAGTAATCGTGTTGTCCTGAATGAAATGGAATCGGGTCTTGCACGTCTTGCTCAATATTCGCTGCGTGTATGGAATAGATTTAGACGCAACACCAAGCAAGGTTCACGGCGCAACATCGCCGCGCACTACGATCTGGGTAATGACTTTTTTCGCCTATTTTTAGATCAACGCATGATGTATTCATCGGCCCTCTACCAAGTCGGTGACGATTTAAACCAAGCCTCGGACCGTAAATTGAAACGAATTTGCGATGCTTTAGAGATAAACAACAGCGACCGGATTATCGAAATCGGTTCTGGCTGGGGTGGCTTTGCGTGCTATGCCGCTAAAACGACCGGCTGCCATGTCACTACCGTCACTATTTCGCAAGAACAGTTCGACGAAGCCACCGCAAGAGCCGCGCGTGAAGGTTTGAGTGATTTGGTGACTGTTAAATTGCAAGATTATCGAGATATCGAGGGTCAATTCGATAAATTGGTTTCAATTGAAATGATTGAAGCAATTGGACATCAATATTTAAACACCTATTTTCGCAAACTCAATCATCTACTCAAACCACAAGGCAAAGCGCTGATTCAAGCCATCGTAATTGAAGACGAGCAGTATCAAAAAGCCTTAAAACAAGTCGACTATATTAAAAAATATATATTCCCGGGCGGGTTTATGCCCTGTTACAGCGTGATATCTGATATCGCCGGGCGTAATCGCCTAATGCTTGAAGATCTGCACGACATGGGCTTGAGTTACGCACAAACACTACGTGACTGGCGCAAGCGCTTCTACGCGCAAATAGACACCATAAACGGCCTGGGCTACGACGTGAGCTTTCAACGTATGTGGGAGTTCTATCTCTGTTATTGCGAAGGCGCCTTCGACGAACGAGCTATCAGCGTTGGTCAAATACTGTTTCGCAAGCAAGCACATATTAATTAAAACCTTCATTGCTCAGAGCCACCATCACCATGCAAAAACCTCACTCAACTGGTAGCGTCCAGTCCGTTAAAAAGCTCGCAAGCGGGCCCGTTATTATCAACGCTGTCTTGTTTCAAATTACGTGGTTCGCCTGTGCGCTGGGCGCGGCAAAAGGCTTGCTGTGGCCAGCAATTGCGGCTTGCGGAGCACTCGCTGTCTTTCAATTACAGTCCAAACATCGCCACCCTAGCGATGTTGCATTGATCGCTACGGCCTTGGCTCTAGGGCTGGTAATCGATAGCGCGTGGATTCAACTCGGCCTAATTTCTTATGCGACACCCGCACCTGTTGCAGCGCTTGCTCCCGCGTGGATTTTGATACTTTGGGTCGGCTTCGCACTGACGATTAATCATTCCCTAGCATGGCTCAATTTACACCCCCTACTGCCAGCCGTCGCAGGATTAATTTGCGCGCCACTCTCTTACTTAGCCGGCGTTAAGCTTGGTGCCTTAGCGTATCAAGGCGACAGCCTGCTTATTAGCTGCGCATTGGGCGTGACGTGGGCAATTGCAATGACCGTTCTAGTGCAGGTAAGCCGTTCAAAAAGCACCTGATCGAGAACCACCTGAACCGCGCTAAAACGTTTTTCAGAAAATAAAGCACAATGACGTTGTTGTTTGCAATTTGGTCCGCTTGGCGGTGCCATCACTGGCTTATGTATGTTTAAATAAGCACAGTTAAACATAAACCATTACAGCAGTTCCATGACTCTCGAAAATACCAACATTAACTCTCTTGAGCGGCTGGTGACGCCCCAGCAATTCAAGGAGCAACACCCGATCAACGAAGCCATAACCGAACACGTAGAGCGCAGCCGTCAAGTTTTGCGTAATATTTTAGATCGTAAAGACAATCGCCTTATCGTGGTGGTGGGCCCATGCTCAGTGCACGACACTAAAGCGGCGATTGAATACGCCGAACGTCTGACTAAACTCGCAGATGAGCTAAAAGACGATCTACTGATTGTCATGCGAGTGTATTTCGAAAAACCTCGCACCACGGTCGGCTGGAAAGGCCTGATCAATGATCCATATCTCGACGGCAGCTTTCAAATCGAGAAAGGCATGTCACTGGGTCGTGAATTGATGTTGAAAATCAATGAACTCGGTCTGCCAATCGCAAACGAAGCGTTGGACCCTATTTCGCCACAGTATATGCAAGACCTCATTAGTTGGTCCGCGATTGGAGCACGTACCACAGAGTCACAAACGCATCGCGAGATGGCGAGTGGTTTATCGGTACCAATTGGTTTTAAAAACGGGACTGATGGCGGTTTGGAAGTTGCCATCAACGCGCTGCAATCAGTGAGCAAGGGGCATAGCTTTCTTGGTATTGATAACAGCGGAAAGGTCTCGATTGTGCACTCTTCCGGCAATCAATATTCGCACATCGTGTTGCGTGGCGGTGGCGGCAAACCGAACTATGATTCAGTCAATGTGAGGCTCACCGAACGCGAGCTAAGAGCAAAAAACTTGCCAGTCAATATTATGGTTGATTGCAGCCACGCTAACTCGAGTAAAGACCCCGAACTACAACCGTTGGTATTAGACAATATTGCGCAACAAATTCTAGAGGGCAACCAAAGCATCATCGGTGTGATGCTCGAGAGTCATTTAAAGGCCGGCAATCAAGCGCTGACTAGTGACAAGTCCGAACTCGAGTACGGTAAATCAATCACAGACGGCTGTATCGACTGGGAAACAACGGAATCAGCGTTGCGACAGCTGGCGAGAAAACTAAATACTTTTAGAAATTCAGTAGGCCAGAACTACGTATAAGCAGCGCTAGAACGATGGCCGGACACACAAAGCGAACGTAGTTCGGCCATATCTTCCAAAATAGAGTTTCCTGCATTTGCGGGTTCCCCTCTTGTAGCTCGCCAAGCAACTGATCACGCCGCCAAACCCAGCCCACAAAGAAGCAAAATAGAATGCCGATCAACGGCTCGCTAAATTCTGTCGCAAAGTTAACCACCTTGCCGAACAACCAAGACATGTTCAGCACCAACAGAATACTGAAGACTAAAATCGCAATGCCGACTAACCAGGCCGCCTTTGCGCGTGGTACATCGTGGCTATCGGTCGCGTAGGCTACCGGCACCTCAAGCATTGAAATTGAGGACGTCAGTGCGGCGATACTCATTAATACGAAAAATAGAATGGACACAATTCCACCTGCGGCACCCATGGTGTTGAACAAAGCAGGCAATACATTGAAAATTAGGCCCGTACTTTCAATCAAATTGCCGGCGTCATCATAAATAACGACGCCGTTATGTTGTGCGACGTAAATCGCTGGTATCACGAGCATTCCCGCCAGTACTGCAATACCAATATCCATGGCCGCGACCGCCGCGCCGAGTCTGGGTAAGTTCTCTGACTTGGAAATATATGAGCCATAAACCATCATCGTGCCAACTCCAAGTGACAGCGAGAAGAACGCTTGACTCAAAGCATCGAGCACCAGACTCGGGTCTGTTACCTTAGAAAAATCAGGTTGCAGATATACCTTCCAACCCTCGGCAGCGCCCGGTAAGGTCGCAATGTAGATAATTAATAAAACGATGATTAGGATCAAAATTGGCATCAGGCGAGTCGACCATTTTTCTATACCACTGGACACCCCGTTCGCCACAACACTGATCGTCAACACAAAGAATATGACGCAAAAAACCGCGCTGCGCGCCAACGAATCGGATACAAACCATGACTCACTCACGCCCGCGACAGATAACAATGAACCAAGTGCGTGCGCGACCATCCAGCCAGCAATAATGGCGTAAAAGCTAAGGATCAAGCTGGCGGTGAGCATGCCCCAATAGCCCGTCGACATTCCAAGCCAACGCGTTTTATCGCTGCTTATCTTCGCCATTGACTTAACTGTATCTGCTTTAGCGTGTCGGCCAATAACCAACTCAGCCATCAAGATAGGATAAGCCAGTAAGAAGGTAAGAATGATGTAGGTAAACACGAAAGCCCCGCCACCATTAGACGCGACCTTGATTGGAAAACCCCAAATATTGCCCAAGCCAATGGCCGAACCGGAAGCCGCTAATATAAATGCGGTACGTGAACTAAACTCGCCTCTGGATGCCATCTACCTTATCTTCTCCTCAAATTTCTTATTATATTCGTTTAGTTAAAACATCAAGCCGCGCAAGACACCGGGTACATCTAACGCCTCGGCGCTCGCCTGTATAAACATTGGATAGTAATCTCGCGCAGATTAACGAGTGATCACCTCAGCCACACGCTCAACGATAACAGGTAAATTTTTCTCTGATAAGCCCGCAACGTTAAAGCGCGTGCTTTCCAACAAATAGAGACCGTACTCAGAGCGTAAGGTTAAAACGTCTTGGGTGGGAATACCTAAGTAGCAAAACATGCCCTTGCTGTCTGCGACAAAACTAAAGTCGATCTTCGATTGCGCATCGTTCAAACCAGTGGCTAGGCCGTGGCGTAATTTATTCATCCGTTTGCGCACGTTTTCAAGCTCGGCTTGCCATTCCGCGCGCAGGTTTTCTCTACCCAGCAAATGACCAACGATACCGCCACCATGATACGGCGACATGCTGTAGCTTCTGCGCGCAGCCGACAAAATATGTGACTTGGCGGCACCGGTTTGTGCCTCAGTTTGGGTAACCACCGTTACCGCTCCAACGCGCTCTCGATATAAACCGAAATTTTTTGAGCATGAACTGGCAATCAGTACTTCAGGCAGCTTAGTGGCTGCTTGACGCAGGCCATAGGCATCCTGTTCTAAACCATCACCAAAGCCTTGATACGCCGTATCAATAAAAGGCAGCAAATTGCGTTCACCCAAAAGCGTAATAACTTGGTCCCATTGCGCCTGGCTTAAATCCGCACCGGTTGGGTTATGACAACAACCATGCAACAGCACGACGTCACCCTCAGGAATTTGACTCAACGATTCCAACATTCCGTCAAAATCAACACCGTGTGTTTCGGAGCTGTAATAGGTATAGCGTTTAAGCGTTAGGCCCGCGCTTTCAAGTAAGGGGTAATGGTTGGCCCATGTGGGGTCACTGACCCAGAGAGTTGCACTGGGTTTAGATTGCTTAAGCAATTCAGCGCCCATTCGCAACGCACCACAACCACCAGGCGTCATAACGGTTGCCGCGCGCTCACCCAGCGCTTGGGTTATGGCATCACCAAGCAACAATTTAGTCGCGAATTCAATGAAATCAGGGGCACCGGCTTGCGGCGCGTAACTTTTGGTGGTTTGCGCGTCGATTAACTCTTGTTCGGCTTTTTTAACCGCGCTAAAAATGGGTGTCAAGCCCTCGGCGTTTTGATAAACACCCACGGATAAATTTATCTTACTTGGGTTTGGGTCCTGCAAAAAAGTTTGATTGAGACCAAGAATTGGATCGGCGGGAAGTGTCTTTAATTGCTCAAACATGAGAGTGGTTTTTTAGGCGAAGGTTAGGTGAAAAGGTACGTTATGAATGATCTGGTTTAATCAAGCGGGTTTGATTGAGGTTCATCATTCTCATTGACATGCGGCGTGGTACGCTTTATCTCAGAGAGGTATTTGAATAGTAGTCGTGCAGACTTAGGCGGTTTTTCACGCTTTTGTTCTATGCCAGCGTTGCGCACCAGTTGCCGAATATGCTGTCGGTCAATGACTGGAAATTGATCAATCAATTCAGTTAGTAACTTCTCGTCACCACCAATCAAGCGATCACGCCATTGCTCTAGCTGATGAAGTTCCGCGGTTTGTTGTTTGCTTGGTTGTTTCTGACGCGTTAACTCGAGCTGAATTGCGTCGATGTCTTCGTGCTGCATCAAGCTTGCAATGCGCCGGAGTTGACGCTGTAGAGCCCCGCGTCGAAAGCGCTGACCATCCTTTATCGCCTGGCGCATGGTGTCGCTTAACGGTACCTTTTTCAGGGACGAATCGGGCAGATCGATTAGTTCTTTGCCAAGTTGGTTTAAAACCTTAATTTCACGCTTAATCTGCGTTTTATTTGGCCGTAGTGCGTATTCGGGCTCACTCATGATTACCGGTCACGGCTGAAACACCGCGCGCTAAAAAAGTTTTTACTCTGGTTAGCTACGTTGCGAATTATGCTCTTGGCCTTTTGGCTTTACCAGTGTTTTTAAGGTATTTTCTCGCTTAGTCCGCTTTTCGTGGCTAAGCCAACGCCACTACTTAGTCCTTGATTAACCGCTTCGCTTCTTCGAAAATCACCTCAATCGTCGTACCCACATTAACGTCACTGTCGACATCAACAACCCAATTGAATCGGTTCGATAACCGCTTAACAATGGTTAAACCAACCCCATAGCCTTTGCGGTCTGTTTTACCGTCTTGCTTGGCGCGATAGTACGGCTGAAATATTTTTTTGGTCTGGTCTTCAGTCATACCAATACCGGTGTCCTTAATGATCACCGAGTGCTCTTTTATTGTGATCGTCACCGAGCCTTCATTAGTGTACAAAATCGCGTTTCGAATCAAGTTGCCCAACACAATCGCCACAACTTTTCTGGCTGTATGAAGCTCTAGCGGATACTGTTCATCAATTTCGATACTGACCGGTTTACCCTGTAAATACATTTCGGCACTGCGTATTTCTCGCTCCACCACATCGGCGATAACGGTGTACTCATCGACAAACTCTTTATCCGTTTCGCGCGCCAATATTAGAAATGCATCTATTAGCTCTTCCATATCTTGGGCTGAGCCTTTAATACGCGTAACGTATTTCTTTGAATAGTCGTCTAGATCTTGTTCCGCCAACAACAAATCACTCGCCATTTTTATCACGGTCAATGGCGTCCTAAACTCATGACTGGCATCGCGAGTAAACGCCCTCTCGCGTTCTACAAAGCGCTTAATTCGCCTTGAATACGATGAGAACGACGTCACTAGTTTTTCGACCTCCCAATCAACATCACCCGGAATGTCAGACAAGTCTTCAAGGCTCGCACTGGCGTGCGCGGGGTCGAAACGATCAAATTTATTGGCCAACCACACAATTGGGCTTAATAGATAGTTGGATTCTCGGTAAACCCACCAAGCAGTGATGTAAACCAATAACAATACGATCGTTAATGGGAATATACCGAAGAATAACGCCAGTCGCAGGACGCTTTCACCGTCAAATAATAGATAAAGTCGCTCGCCATTCTTCTCACTGGTGTACATCAATGAATGCGCAGTCTGCCCATGCATTTTCTGAAAGCCTAAGCCATGGCCTTGAAGGTTGCGCGGCAAGCCCTCGTAGGAACCGGACTGAACCAGATAGCCTTTTAAGTTGTCCGTGTTCGGCGGCGGGAAATTCGCATCTTTTTCATAGCTAGACCAAAAGTGAATCGCTTCACCAGTAAGCGCCTCGCGCACTAAAAACTGTTCAATCACGACACTGGCAAAGCCGATACTCAATACCGCGACCAGACCAATTAAACACGCCTGCAAGGTCATCTTACGACTCAGCTTATTGCGTATCGTAGATTGACCAAATTCGTGGTTTCGTTTCATCGCGACGTTATTATCATTATTGTTATCGTTTTTGGCGTTTCGAGCCAATTCCGGCTTGCCGCTGACTCATCGCTACCTCGTTACATTTCTGCGTGATTATTTCAACGACAGACGGTATCAGTCAAACGGCAGTTTCGCGATACTAGACTGCCGACCGGTTACCTCAATCGGCAGATTGGAAATTTCAGGCGGCATCGCCAATACGATAACCCCGTGACTGAATGGTTTGCAACAAAGGCTGTTCAAATGGCTTATCGATTTGTTTACGCAAGTTATACATGTGACTTCTTAGCGTATCGCTGTCAGGAAGTATATCGCCCCAAATCTCGTGCTCAAGCTGATTGCGACTCACGACTTTAGGCGATTCTTTCATCAGTATGGTCAGAATTTTTAGGCCAATCGGCGACAAATAAATTTGCTGATCTGAACGCTTTACTTCTAGAGTGCCGGTGTCTAATTCTAAATCACCAACACTTAGTATTTCTTGTTGAGAAATTTGCCCCTTACGGCGCAGCAACGCTTTAATGCGTGCTTCAAGCTCTAATATTTCAAATGGTTTGACTAAATAGTCGTCGGCACCGACATCCAAACCCTTTACTTTATCTTCCAAGGTGTCGCGCGCGGTCAACATCAATATTGGCGTATAGATTTTAGACTCTTCCCGCAGTTTACGGCATACGTCGATACCATCCATCTCCGGCAACATTAAATCCAGCAAGATAACGTCGTAATCATTTTGGCTCGCGAGGTTAAACCCCATTCTGCCATCACTGGCGTAGTCAAGCTCATAGTCACGCCGTTCGAAGTAGTCATACAACATTTCAGCTATGTCTTTATGATCTTCAATTATTAAAACGCGGGTATTATTGGTCATGGTAGTTGGACAGTTCTCTATAATTCTGTGATTGTTTCCTCAACTCATGCGGCAAGTTTAGGTAAGTCACGGTGATCACGGTGTGAAAAAAAAACAAACTCAAACCTTTGAATTTCAACCAGCAAAACCAATACTTACATTGCTCGTATTAGGTTTTTTGACGGCCTGCGTCAGCACAAATGACCCGCAACAATGGCCGCCTAAGAAGCATCACAAAAAGCAACACCCTACGCATCAAAGCGACTCATCACCAACACTGACGCGTGCTGCGATGCCTGAACTGGTGTGTCACAATGCTGAAAAATTCGCCGGGCGCAAAATCGGTGACGGACATTGCGTATCATTGATTAAGCATTGCACTTCTGCGCCGCTGACCGAAACCTGGAGACCCGCCGAGAAGGTTCTCGGCACTGATCTTCCGCCAGGCACCATTATTGCCACATTCAAAGGCCAACGCTACCCGAGCAAACACGGCTACCACGCAGCAATTTATATCGAGCAGGACGCCTCGGGCATTTGGGTATGGGATCAATGGCGCGGCAAGCCAGTGCATAAACGCTTAATTAGAGTTAGACGCGATGGGGCAGACCCCGGCAATACAGCGCAAGCTTATCGTGTCGTGCGTTTAGCGACTAACTCGCGGTAGACGCGCCGACCAAACTGGGCGTTAACGCGGGTTTAGAGCTTGGCTTAGTGCGCGCCTCACTCTCCGACGTCCGACCTGTGTTGGTGACGCATACTTTCAAGCCGGGGCTATTATCACTGAACATCAAGTTCAATTTGTGGAGTTTTAGCACCGCAAATACTAAAGCGAGACCAAGACCACTGCCCGGCGTAGTGCGGCTCTGATCTAGGCGATAAAAACGCTGCACTACTTTTTCGTGCTCACTGTCAGGAATGCCCGGCCCGTTATCGGTAATCTCAACTCGCCAGTTGTCTCCATCACGAACCGAAACAATCGAGATGATGCCCTGCGAAGGCGTGTACTTAATAGCGTTGTCAAGCAGATTCGCAAAGGCCTGAAAGAGCATATCGCGATCAGCCGACACCTCAATTTTGTCGTTAATTTGCACGTTAAGTTGCTGGCCTTTTTCCTCGATAAGAGGCTCATATAGATCCAGCAAGTCGTATAAAATCGAGTTCACATCAATGTTTTTAAAACCTTTGCGTTGCTCGCTGTATTCTATTCGGGCAATTCGCAACAACGCGTTAAAAGTAGCTAACAAACCATCCGCTTCGTTTAATATTTGATCGATAGCGGCTTCTTCCTGTTCACGCCCAGCCACTTGAAACTTTAATTCTTCAACTCGGTTTTTTAGGCGCGCTAACGGCGTTTTTAGATCGTGTGCGATATTATCGGACACACGTCGAACGCCCTCCATACCGTGTTCAATTTGGTCCAGCATACCGTTGAGGTTGGTTGCTAATTCATCAAACTCATCGCCGGTGCCACGGGTGCTAATGCGTCGACGCAAATCACCTTGCATGATGCGGCGGCTAGTCTGATTGATTGCACCTAACCGACTGCTGAGAGTGCGTCTCATCATCAAGCCACCAATAATGCCCAGCACCAAAGTGAGACACAAACCCCATATTAACGCACGCCCCACCAAGGTCTTGAGCGTGGTGAGGTCTTTCATGCTTTGTCCAACCAATAGGTTGTAACGATTATCTAAGAGCACAGCGCGCGCGCGCACCACAAATTCCCGATCTTTACCGGTTTCACGGCCATCTAATAGTGGAAAATCAAGCCACCCTCCTTTGCGGTCTAAGGCCATACGTGGCCAGCCCGTCATATTGGTGATGAAGGGCTGAAACTGGTAGTCGGCAAGCACATAAAAAGTAGAATCGCCCGGGCGCTGCTGCACCCGGTCCGACAGTAAGGAGACCAACCCCGGATACCCCTTGCGGTTATAGACACCGGTGATTTCCTCTATTTCGGCGTCGATCTCAAGGTCGGTTTGGTTCGTTTTATAAATAATAGTTGACCAATATACAAACCCCAAAATTATGGAGACCGACAAGGCAAACAGAACGACATAAACCAGCGTGATTCGAAACGCCGAGCTTTTAAATGGACTAATCTGGTTCACTCAACATATAACCCGCACCGCGCACCGTGTGCAATAAAGACACATCAAACTCTTTATCAATTTTGCCACGCAAACGACTGATATGAACGTCTATCACATTCGTTTGTGGGTCAAAATGATAATCCCAAACTTTTTCGAGCAACATCGTGCGCGTGACCACTTGGCCGCTATGGCGCATTAAATACTCCAATAAACGAAATTCGCGCGGTTGTAAATCAACCTTCTGATCATTACGACGGACCTCGCGCTTGAGTAAATCCATCTCTAGATCAGCCACCTTTAATACGGTATCCGGCGACTCAGGTTCTGCACGCCGAACCAAGGCCTCGATGCGAGCTTGCAACTCCGAGAACGCAAACGGTTTCACCAGGTAATCGTCGGCACCTGCTTTGAGACCAACTACCCTGTCATCGACATCACCTAATGCGCTAAGCATCAAAATAGGCGTGCGGTTACCGCTTCCGCGCAAGGTACGCGTCATCGTCACGCCGTCTACTTTGGGTAACATTCGATCAGCAATGATCGCTTGATACTCGGTAGAATCTGCCATCAACAAACCCTCACGGCCATCGGCCGCATGGTCTGCTATGTGCCCGCACTCTGTCAAACCTTTGACAATATACTTTGCGGTTTCGTTATCGTCTTCGACGACGAGTACTCGGATCATACTTTTTTTATTCATTTTTTTATTTCCGTTCATATTACGCTATTTAGGAATTCGCTCCCAGCAATCAGTTGATCTGGGAGCGCTTTTTGCGAATTAATTAGTTTTGAAAACCAAAAACCCAGGATTACCACGCCGATTGATCAGAACCGCAATCGAACTTTGCTTAGCCTTCTTCGCCGCCTTCAGGACTTTGGTGACTTGCTCAGGCTTCTGGATATTCTTATCAGCGCCAAATTGCACAATCACATCGCCCGGACGCAAGCCGTTCTTTGCGGCTAAGCCAGCTCGCTCTACCGACAGCAATAACACACCTTCAACATCTTCAGGAATGCGATATTGCTGACGATTCTCATTGGTTAATTCACTGATGTCGGCACCTAACAACTTGTCCGTTTCAGGCTCGCTCAGCGGTGCGCCGCTATCGCCGGTGCTGGCTTGCGCGGAATCAGATGGGTAAGGCTCGGTCTTAATTTTGATCGTTTTAGTCTTACCGTCACGCCATACCTCGAGCTTATAAGTCTCGCCAACTTTTGCCTGCGCTACTTGTTTCGGTAAATCACGCATTTCTTTTACGCGGTTACCGTCGAACTTCAACACAATATCGCCGGCGACAATGCCCGCTTTCTGCGCTGGGGAGTCTTCGAGCACTTGGGATATTAATGCGCCCTCATCATTCGGGCGCTTAAACACTTCAGCTAACTCGTCGGATACTGGGCCAATTGAGACGCCGATCCAACCGCGTTCAACTTCACCGGAATTTTGTAACTGGCCAATAACACCTTTAGCAAGGCTCGCTGGGATCGAAAACCCAATGCCGACGCTGCCGCCTGACGGTGAATAGATCATCGAGTTGATACCAATGACCTCACCATTCATATTGAATAATGGGCCACCCGAATTACCACGATTAATCGCGGCATCAACTTGAATAAAGTCGTCATACGGCCCAGCATTAATATCACGGCCTATGGCCGAGATAATGCCGGTGCTGGCAGAGCCACCTAAACCAAATGGATTACCAATCGCTAAGACCCAATCACCAACACGTGACTCACGATCATTACCCCAAGGTACGAACGGCAAACCGTTGGCGTCTTTAAGCTTTAATACCGCCAAATCCGTTTTGGGGTCGCTGCCCTTTATCTCAGCCTCATACTCAGTGCCGTCAGTGAGCGTAACGATGATCTCGTCGGCGCGATCAATCACATGATGGTTAGTAACAACATACCCATCGGCGCTGATTATGAAACCAGACCCAATGCCTAGTGGGCGGGTTTGCCTTTCGGCTTCTTCCTCTTCGGTTTCAGGCGCCGGATCTTGTCGACGGGGATCGCTCGGAACCCGCCGATCGCCAAAAAAATCATTAAAGAAATCCTCAAAGCCGCGCGGGCCACGAAACTCTCGCGAACCACCACCTAGCCGCCGTTGCTGAATAACGCCAGCCGTAGCAACGTGCACAACGGCCGGGCTTACGTCTTCAATCAAGTCAGCAAAACCGTTCGCTGGCGTCCATGGTTGATTACGAACGGGCGTTTGCGCCGCCGGTACCGCGTTCACCGGCAAATCTTGAACATCTAGCGCAGGAACAACCTCGCTGGTTTGCCCATCGGCACTGGCCTGAATGGAAATGACTACCGCAGCGCTGACGGCTGCGACGGAGACCCATTTAAAAATAGGCACGAACGAGTTTGAAATTGCTTTGATCATTTATTGCTCCAATTTTTAGAATTTACAGACGTTGCTCAAGCATATTGCCAACATTACTTTTAAGACACTTGCTAAGTAAGTTATCTGACACAAAGATAGTAAGGGCGCATTGATTACCCTCAAGTGAACGGCGGGTTACGTTTTAGTAATAGGGTGTAGAAATTCGCGAGTTGCGGGGCAAGCGTCTAATATTTTTTGTTTTTTTAGTTTCATTTCGTCTAATCACTTTCAAGCGAACCACTCACTGGCGCGCTTTGACAAAACTTGCAAATGAACAGTGGAAAAAAACTCCGTTTACATTCGGGCGTGTCGCGACCTCAACCGGCGACCGACAAACCACACCGAATTCCTAACGTTAGTACTCAATACAACCCCGAATAAAAAGGGTTGATAACGCCGCGCGCGAAAACAGATCAGCGCGGCGCAATCATCAGCTACGACTCAAGCGTGAAACTCAAACCAGCATTGTCCTGCAAACGCTTAATCAATTTATCGCCCATCGCGGGTGCGGTCGTCCAAATACCACCAGCGGTCTCGCTCGCATCCTTAATTAAGCACACCGCGCTCTCGGCCAACATTTTGCAGGTCGAACCGTAACCCGGGTCACGATCGCCCTTAACACTCACAACTAAAGACTCACCATCCACGGTTTCACCAATATACATAATGTCGTAAAAACCGGCCTCGCGCTCTTCTTTGCTAGGCCCTTCTCCAGGTTTGGGTGCATCGGGGCCAGCGATTGACCGGTCACTGGCAATGTGGTTAGCGACGGCTTCGCCTTGCTCACCGTCGCCCGTTAACATCATTTCGTCGTAGAGGAAATCTTCGCCGTAATCGTGGTTGAGCAAGGCGTTGCTGCGATGAACATTGCGGGTGTTAATTGCGGCCATAATAAATGGTGCAACCCAACTTTTTAGATCTTCAGAATAGATGACCTGATCACCATTCGGCTGCTTGGGGCCACGGAAACCAGGCGTTAAAGCAAACGGATCGACCGCTAGCTTTAAGATTTCAGGATCAGTTTTAGCCGCCTTCATCGAGGCTTGAATACTGGCCGCAGTGCCGCCTGAAAAGGTGCCTTTCATGCTGCGCACTCGGCCGTTTATTTTACGACAGCTTGCACCCGTTTTTTGTTTTGCAATTTTTTGTAGATAGTAGACGCCTAGGTCTGACGGTATCGAATCAAAGCCACACGAGAACACAATACGCGCACCCGAGGCTTTCGCGGCCTGTTCATGAGCGTCTATCATATGCCGCATCCAGACCGATTCGCCGCATAAGTCGACGTAATCAGTGCCAGAGTTCGCGCACAAACCCACCAACATTGAACCGTATAGCTGGTACGGACCGACCGTTGAAATGATAGCCTCGGTGCTATCAACCATTGCTTGCATCGACGCTTCGTCGCCAGTATCAGCGACCACCAAGGGCGTATCCGCAGGTAGACCCATTGCATCTCGAACCGACTCTAATTTCTGCCGGCTTCGCCCCGCCATCGCCCAACTTAAGTCCTGCGAGTTGCCGTATTGATTACTCAAATATTCGGCGACCAAGCGGCCGGTGAAGCCAGTCGCGCCGTAAACCACGATGTCATATTTATTTGTTGTCATTGCTGTTCCTAGTTAGAAAAATAGAGGTGATAAACGCTAACCATCACCACGGAGTTAAGACAGTTTCGCCATAGTCACTAATGTGTATATGAAAATAGCGAACAAAACCAATACGCCGGGTAAAAACGACGCAAAGCGCAAGGAAATAGTATTAGTGGTGACGTGCACGATGGCGTGAATCCAACGCAGCAGCGCAAACGCCCATGCTAGAAAAATCACCAAATGGCTCACCGCATTGATGTTAAAAATAATAAAACACAGGACATAAAAGATAACCGGAAGCTGAAACTGGTTAGCCAGTGAGTTTGAAGTAAGCACTACGGGCAGAGACCACGCAGTGTTAATAATTGCAGCGTCTGCATTGTAGGTGCCCGCTTTTCTGTCGGCTGCTTTACGTTTAGCATTGAGGATTAACACGAAAAGAGGGATGGCGAGAACCGTTAACATCGGCCAGAAAATTAAATGTGCTTGCATACTCTATTTTCCAAAATTTGCTTAGAATACGTACCACAAGATAACTAGCATGAAACTAATTGCGAACTGTTTGTGATAACGCTTGGCTCAGCAACTTAGAGGTAATATCGACCACCGAGATGACCTCAGCGTAAGACATTCGTGTTGGGCCGACAACACCAAGCGTGCCCAATATCTTGCCGTCGACCTCATAAGGACTGGCAATCACGCTGCACTCGCCAAGCGCGCTATAACCAGACTCTTCACCGATAAACACGCTTACACCGTCGGCTTTCATACTGCGATCGAGCAGGTCTAGTAAGTCACGTTTAGTTTTAAAGGCATCAAATAATTTCTGCAGGGTCTCGATTTGGCAAAGGTCCGGAACATCGAGCAATTTCTGTTCGCCGCTCAGCACCACATCACTCTTGCTCGACGCGTCTTCCTCTGAGATAACTTTACTCGCAGCTTGCATCGCTGCTTGGTTCAACTGATGCATTTCATCGTTATCTTTTTGCATATCGCGCACAAGCAAACGTCGCACCTCTTCAAGGGTGCTGCCTTTATAACGATGGTTGAAAAAATTAGCAGCGGCAACTAATTCATTGTCGGCAAAGCTTCCGGCGGTGGGTAGCACACGATTTTGAACACGACCGTCTTCGGTTACCAAAATAGCTAAAATACGCGACTCCGATAAACGCATGAACTCCAGTTGATGGAAACGTGCAATAGAATGATTCGGTAACACCACCACACCAGCAAATTGTGTCAGATCGGATAACACGTCAGAGGCATGAGCGAGCAAGGTTTCGGGGTCGGTTTCTCGCTCGAACCGCTCAGACAATTGCACTACCGCGGCTTGCGTCAAAGTTGAGGCCTTAACCATGCGGTCGACGAATAAGCGGTATCCCTGTGACGTAGGAATGCGCCCAGACGACGTATGCGGTGCCGTGATCAGGCCCAGCTCCTCTAAGTCTGACATGACATTGCGAACAGTTGCCGAGCTTACACCCAAGGCGGGTAACTTAGACAAGGTGCGCGACCCCACCGGCTGGCCTTCTTGGATGTAGGTCTCAACCAAATTCTTAAGAACGTTTTCGGCGCGATTGTCTAAACTCATTCAGCAGTCTGTTGACATAGGTAGTGGTTATGCAGCTCGTTGAATTACTAGTTAAATAAGTGACTAAGTAAGTTGTTAGGCATTTGTGTAAAAGCCGCGAAACAACGCGCATAACTGGACAAGTCGAGCGCAAATTGGCGACAATGAGGTTTGGTTAATCATAAATCATATTCAGTATGTTTAAAACTATCGGCGTATTCGGCAAGTTTCAAGACGCAAGCGTCGAGAAACCCGTTAAAGCCTTAACCCAACACTTAGAGTCAAAAGGCTTAAAAGTAAAGTTGGGCCACACAACTGCGGCTGAAATTACGCGCGAGCTGCCGCAAGAACTGCTGCACGATGAGCTTTGCCTGGATATTGATTTGGCGGTGGTCATTGGCGGCGACGGCACTATGTTACACGTCGCACGCCGTATGGCGGAAATTAATGTACCTGTCGCGGGTATCAATTTAGGGCACCTAGGTTTTCTAACCGACATTCCCCAAGCCGACATGCTGACTGAAATTGACGAGGTCTTGGCAGGCAACTATGAGATTGAACGCAGAATGATGCTCGACGTAAAGGTCTGCGATAATGACGCAGTTGTCTACAGTCAAACTGCACTCAATGACGTCGTTATCGGTCGCCACTCTTTAGAAAAGCTAATTAGTTGGCAAGTACATGTAAATAACAACTTTGTAACCGCCGCTCGCTCTGACGGCGTTATTCTCAGCACCCCCACCGGTTCTACCGCATACGCATTGTCAGCGGGCGGCGCTATTATGCACCCAGGTATCGACGTAATCTCGATGGTACCGGTGTCTCCGCACACCCTGTCGAACCGCCCCATTGCACTGCCCGCAGACTCAAGCGTGGATTTCACAATTCACAATCGCTCGGCTAATTGCGCCCACGTTTCATCAGATGGCTTAATCGGCTACAGCCTGGTTGGGCACGAGGTTATTAGCGTGACGCGTTCCAAGCACTTCGCGAAATTAATTCACACAGAAAAGTACGATTATTTCGCGATGCTACGTGCGAAATTGGGTTGGGGTAGCGCACAACAGGCTAAATAGTAGTTTATACTTAATCGCATGGCTCTTACCGAACTTACCATTAGAAATTTCGCGATCATCAAACAGCTAGAGCTGGAAGTTGATGATGGCTTGACGGTGGTCACCGGCGAAACCGGCGCGGGCAAATCAATTGTATTGGACGCATTAAACCTGTTGCTTGGGTCGCGCGCTGAAACCGACATGATTCGACACGGCGAAGATCAATGCGAAATCACCGCTGTGTTTTCCATCAAAGGTTTGAATAACGTCAAAGATTTCTTAGATCAACGTGATTTAAGCGAAGTCGCCGATGATCAAGACTATTGTCTTATTCGACGGGTAGTGCGCAGCAACAAGCCGACCAAATGTTATATCAACGACCAACCCACTACGCTTGCGACGCTTAAGGAACTGGGCTACCTCTTAGTCGATTTGCACGGCCAACACGAGCATCAATCGTTAATGCGCCTACCTGAGCAGCGACGCATCATTGATCAATTCGCTGAGCACGACGACGCACTTAAAACGATGGCGAAGCTCGCATCAACCATCAACCGTTTAGAACGAGAACTCAGCGCTGTATCGCAAAACCAAGACGATACCGCAGATCGAATGGAACTGTTGTCGTTTCAGTTAAACGAGTTGGACGAAGCCAGCATTTTAGATAACGAATTTGAAGCGTTGGAACAAGAACACGGACGCCTTAACAACGCACAAGAATTAATAGACGGAATTCAGGCGGCCATTGATTCGTTGTTCGACAACGAGACGAGCAATGTCAGCGCCGATTTAGGCCGCAACGTGCAACGGCTCGGTGAGCTCGTTGATTACGACACGAATTTACAAGCCGCGAATGATCTGTTGAATTCGGCATTAGCACAGGTTGAAGAAGCCCAGAGCGCACTGAGCTCCGCATTAGCTAAAATAGAACAAGACCCTGAACGCTTAAACGAAGTAGAACAGCGTCGCGACCTAATGATTAATCTCGCGCGCAAGCATCGCTGCGCTGAGAACGCCCTACCCGAACGCCACCAAAGCCTGCAAACAGAATATCAAAGGCTTGAGCAGGCGCGTGCGCAACCTGAAAAATTAGAAAAAGAACTCGCGGATCTAAAACTGAAATATCAGAAGGTTGCGGCAGCGGTGTCGAGCAAACGACAACGAGTTGCAACGCAACTGTCCAAGCTAATCAGTGAGCAAATGCAAGACCTTGGAATGAAGGGCGGTGAACTTTCAATCGTCGTTGAGCCGCAAATCAGTGACCAGGTCCTTATTTCTGAGCATGGCTCAGATCGCATTGAATTTATGGTTAGTACCAACTACGGGATGCCGCTAAAGTCATTGCATAAAACCGCGTCTGGTGGCGAGATGTCGCGCATAAGTTTAGCGATTCAGGTAATTACCAGCGAAAAATCTGATACTCCAACTTTGGTGTTCGACGAAGTTGACGTAGGAGTTGGCGGTAAAGTCGCTCAAATTGTAGGCACGCGTTTGCGTAATTTAGGTAAAAACGCACAGGTAATTTGCATCACCCATTTACCGCAAGTCGCAGCGCAAGGCGAACAACACATATTCATCGACAAAATCAGCACCGACACCGAGACCTATTCAACGTTGGTCAAACTTGAAGACGAGATGCGCACGGCCGAAATCGCGCGCATGCTCGGCGGCGAGGTGATCACCGATAGAACGCGCGCGCACGCTCAAGAAATGCTTGCTGCCAACTCTTAAACGTATATGCCTACAATCACCGAGCACACCGACAGCGTTGTTAGCGCTGGCACAGACGACATTGCCAGTATCCAAAAGCTGCTCAACCACTATGCGTCTATGGGCGACCTGCTGCCGCGCACGCTGCAAGATATTGTCGCGAACCTGGCGCATTTCAGAGTCATTAAGCGCGATGGCAATGTTATTGCCTGCGGCTCTTTAGAGCACTTTACCGACGAACTCGCCGAAGTACGCAGCCTCATGGTCGCCTCGGACATAAAAGGCGCAGGCTTAGGCCGAAAAATTGTACAAGAACTTATAAATACCGCTCAAAAACGCGGCGTAGCCCGTGTGATGGCACTCACTTATGTGCCAGAATTCTTTCATAAGCTAGGCTTTATAACCGTTAACAAAGATATATTTCCCGAAAAAATTTGGGGGATTTGTGTAAACTGCTACAAATTTCATAATTGTGATGAAATTGCGGTTTTACTTAAGCTCAAACAAAATCAGAACACATGAACAAGACACTCTTAGCCTTATTACTCGTAATCGCTTGCTCACTTAGCCTTAGCGGTTGCATCCGGCCGTATCAGCCTGATATTCAGCAAGGCAACATCATCAATAACAGTGACTTGCGCGAGATAAGATACGGTATGAGCAAAGCCGAGGTGCTTTTCATTCTCGGCACGCCAATGGTTATTGACCCATTTAACGAGCAACGCTGGGACTATTTTTATTCAAAACGTAACCAACGCAAAAGCCAAACCTCACAACGCCTAATCACGGCCCAGTTCGACGGCGACAAATTGGTAAAGCTTGAAGGCGATGTGGATTTATCAAATGTACAAAACCTAGAACCCAGCACCGAAGACAAACAACACGGCGGCACGGTGATCACTCAACCGACACAAAAAGAAAAAGGTTTGTTAAATCGCCTGGGGATTTTCAAGAAAAAGAATCGCTGAATATTGCTCTAATGGTGTGTGGGCGCTTAAAGCCCCCATTAGATAAGGCTAGTCCAGCCTAAGCAAGGCCTGCCATTGTTCTACCTTTTTTTGCGCGTCAGCCTCAACAAAACTCCGTCGATTCAATTGATACGGAATGTTAGCTTGACCATTATCAAACACCAGCTGAACAAAATAGTTTGTAACAACATCGTCGGGCGATATGTCGGCTATTTTTCTGACGACTAAGCACCCTTCTGACGAGCCCTGATAAACGATGCTTTTGCGCATCGATTTTCGATGCAGGTCGATATACTTCGCGTCGATGTTGTAGAGAAACACATTTTTCGAAAACAACACATCCAACAAAGCATAGGCAATAAGCGCTGCGGATAAGACTACGCCGCCTTTGATCACGGCCGACATATTCAACGTCAAGCACCAAAAAGCACCAAGCAAAAAAACCAACAATAACGCAGCGCTAAGTGTTTTCTTACCGGCAATCGTGAGGGTTTTCCCATCAAACAAAACCGTGTTAAAAAAATTCGAAAACACCATTTTAGTTCTGTTACGGCTCATAACTTAGTTACCTTAAATCTAATTGCTTAATCCAGATCGTCTAACGTGATTCGCATCATAGGCAGAAAACGCCCAGCGATACTTCCAGATTCCGTCCTCGAGATTACTGTTGCACCCATTGCGAGATAAAATGGTTCAGCGTACGGGTCGCTTTGTGCCTCTAACGAAACCGCGCCACACTTTTTCGCAATGACTTTTGCGTGCTCCAATAGCGAGCGCCCTACTCCGCTGCCGATAGCGCAAGGCTCAATAAAAAGAGCCTCTAATAGCGCCGCGTCTTGATCCAGTTTCGCTAATTTATAAAACCCTAATATCTCTTGGTTTTTCTGAGCCAAATAGTAACGAAACCCATCATCCGCTATTTGTTCAGTCGAATGCGACAGCTCATCAACACACGCCAGCATAAATTCGTTATCGTAACCCCAATGAGCCTTAGACCGAATAGCTAAATTGGATATTAGTTGGGCTTCGCTCGGCTTAACTTTTCTTATAGCTAACATGTGCATACTCAAAAATTTTCTTAGGCGGAATTAATTGCTCGTGAGCGCGAAAAAAGTAAGCAACCACCTTCTGACTAAACAGGCTTACACCACAATTTGAATGCAAGTTTGTATGTTTCATTTTTTTGCTAGAAATAGCCCAGCAAGCATTAAAGATACCCCAAATAACCGCTTTAGCGTTATCTCTTGCTTGATTGAATCGAAGATACCAAAATGATCAACCAGTAGCGCAGCAACCATTTGTCCAACCACAATGATAAAAAGCGTATTCCCGACACCAAGCCTTGGCGACAAAAATGTAATCGCCATTGTGTAGATTACCGAAATAAGACCGCCAAATAGAATATAGTTAGGCGGCGTCACATGCGTAATTTGAGTATTCAGGCTAGGCTTGATTATCAAGATATAAGTCGCAATAAGTGCCGTACCGATCACGAATGACAGCAAGGCCGCGTACGATACGTCTCCTAGATACTTCGCTGCGCCTGCGTTCGATGCAGCTTGAATCGGCAACAGCATACCGACGACGATCGCGAATAAAATCAGAATAAAAACTTCCATTTTACTGCCTCTCTCTCTAGTAAACATAGGCCATTAATACGGGTACGCGACTTTTGCCAGTGTGAGCACGCAAGGTATCAGATAGTTTGTTGATTTTTTTGAGCTTAATGCTATTAAAATTTTGCACTGACTGTGACACCGGAATAAGTTAGGCAATCTTCTACTCTTTGCTTTTGCACCTTAGACATACCCTCTAAGGTGCAAAACTTAAGCTCAGTATGCTCTTCGCTCAATTTTATTTTGGCCCCCTCTTTCAAACCGCACCTGAAAATAAAAGCCTGAGAATTATAAGCCGAATGATAGTAAACACCACTAAGGTAGAGAATTTCAATGTCACACGCTAGTTCCTCTTTACATTCTCTGGCCAGAGCCTCGTGAATCGTTTCACCGACATCAAGCGCGCCGCCGGGTAAACCCCAACCTAATTCGCCATAACTCGCCTTGAGCAAGAGAACACGATCATCCTGATCTGTTATTACCGCATGCGAACTCAGACGAAACGTATCGTCAAAAGCCATAAGAGATTAGCCTCCAAAATAACGTGGAGCCGCTGGCGCGTATAAACTCTAGCGATTGGTGAGCTTGTAAGTACTTCGTCTTGAGCACGAACCTAGGACGACGTGCACGTTGACAGCCGATTAAATGTCTAGGCATACTCATCGAGAATTGGGCTAACATTACTATCATTTGGCGATGGATAAGGCTCCTTAAAAGTGAAGGCCTTTTCAGTCGGCCCATACGTTGAAAGACGTTCAAGCTTTTCTTTTGCTTCTTCTAACGTTGGAAGATGGCCCGCTTGCACCCACCAAAGAACCAAATGGAAATCAATTTTATCAAACCATTCACCCCTTCGACGCATTATTTCCCTGTGCTCTTTATTCCTATAAACAAATGCACCAAGCGACTCTAGGCCAGACCATAAAGACATATTTGAGGCCACATTAGGGTCGTCGAAAGCTTGAATATCGAGAGCATCATTGCCTTCGCCGGTAAAGCGCCAAATAAAGCCCTCTTGAGTTTCAGCGATGGCATTGACCCTATCCAAGTTATCAATAAAACCCTTGTTGCCTGGGTGTTCTTGGGGCAAACGAAAACGGGCAATGTTCAACTGTGCTAAATGGTAATTCATTGATAATCTCTAAGTTGCAATAACGTCGGAGTAATTTACGGGAAAAAGCGCCTTGAATTAAGCAACCGAGGCTGCCGGTTTGGTGGCTTTCTCACCGGTATTGGTTGATTCATATCTGCGTCAATTTCAACTTCATTTCTGTCATAGATTTTGAGAACCCGGCTTTTTCGTACGCCCTTATAGCGGCCTCATTACCACTGTAAACGTCCAAGTAGCAGTCTGGCGCTCCCTGTCTTTTACTCCACTCAATAAGCTCTTCGACGATCCTTTTATTGACCCCACGGCCGCGATAACTGGGCGCCACATACATAAAACCAAGGTAAGAATGGAAGTCGTGTATCAACGATTGTTTGGATTCACGTATTTGAGCATAACCACAACCAATAACGTTGTCGCCAGCTTCCGCCACGATGAAATGAGACTTATCGCTAGTGAGTAAGCTCTTCAAATCGTAGTAGAACGCTCCAACCAATTTTATTGACGAGTCGTAGGGACGCTCTGCTTCTAAGACCTTCTGCTCAAAATCAAGCAAAATAGGCTCGTCGCTCAATACCGCTTTTCTCAAATCTATTCGTGCCATCATTACTTATTCTTGTGCTCAACTGATTTATAAATAAAGCCGACCTAACCCGATGGAACTGAACGAGGTTGCGACTGACCGTTACCAAGCATGGATCTCGGAATTAGGCTCTTGCTAATTAGTCTATTTTGGCTCGAGTGACATCACGTAATCATAACTTTCATTCAGTAGAGAAATAACAGCAAGTTGGTCTCTCAGCATTTCTGGGGTAACTAATATATACCCTTGCATAACTGCGCCATAAGACTCGATCGTCGTCGTATTATATTTTTTCAAATATTCTTTTTGCACGTTTTTAGCAAACCGTATGCCAATTTCTCCCACTTTATTCTGAATTGAAAACATATAACCATTGGCGGAACAAAAGAACATTGATTTTCCCTTTCTTTCAAATCTAGGGCACTGAGAAATCAATTCGTCGTATATTTTTAACTGTTCAGTTTTTGTGCTCATAAATAGTAGCTCTTTGATAGGCATTAAAACACATACGCTTTAAAAGCGAGCGCGGCCCTATCAAGGCGTTCGTGCCGACGTTGCTGACACCTTGATTTTATCTTTCAGCGGTGTTTTTTACTGAGTTTCAGTTTTATAAATTTTTAAGCCTCTAGCTTGGTAATTTTTTAACGCCGACGGATGATCAAGAGTACAAGTGTGTAACCATATACGCTTTGTTGATCTAATTCTCCAGCCACATGTGATCGCTTGAGACAATAAAAACCCGCCAAAGCCCCGCCCTATAAATGATTCGGCCAAGCCAAAATAGGCAATTTCGGTATCTCCACTATCTTTTGCATATAACTCAAAATACCCAGCAATAGCCCCTTTATAGTAGGCCACCCATGTCCTAAGATTAGGGTCATTAACGTATTCCTTCCATTGCGAATCTGGAATATCCAGCTTGTCTGTCCATTGCCATGGCCCGCCAATGTATTGATAGAGAAACTTGTTAAATTGAAAGTCGTCGATCTGCACCTCAACGATATTGACACCTCTAGAATCAGGCTTTTCAATCAACTCTGACTCTGATTTCATCTCTAGATAATAGGTTGTAACGTCAGTCATATTCAAATACCTGCAAATACTCGCTGTTGTAGATGACTGCGCCGAGAATAAAGTAAATGCATATGAACGTGATAGGATCGATTGAAGGCCAGCGCTATCACTAAGATATCAGGCAATTCTGTATTAGCATAAGGTAGCGCCCACCGAGTGCTTCAGCGGGCAACCGTTCGCTAATTATCAGCGAACCGGCTTAGGAATTTTTCGATTCGCTTGGCGTTAGCACCCAGGTCACTGCCGCCTATTCTCGAGACGGAGCGAAGGTCTACCTTTGTTGTGCCGTCGGCTTCGACTAATCGAACAACCACGTCGTCCTTGAAGCCCCAAATAAACGTCGTTTCTGTGGCTTCGATAATGCCTGCTTGGGAGTCGGAATTTACTAGTTCCCAACCAAGAGACTCGACAACGCTTTTGGCTTTTGCGTGTGCGTCTGCGAGTGGCATCTCAACAACCACTGTCTTTACATTCGGGTAGGCTTGACGTTGAACGTCAGCCAAATCTTCAGCTTTATATTCTAGCGGGTTGTGTTCTGGCGCGCGCAGGGCAACTACTTTATCGAACGCAGGCGGGTTCTCAACATCAGTTGAAATATTATGAATAAACGGCACCGATCTTGCGGTAATAATTTGACTTCCTAGCGCAAGAATCGGAATCAGTGCCAACGTGGCAGCGGTTAACGCGGCTTTCGCTGTTACTCGGTCCTTGCGCCTAACGAAACTTGCTACCATACCAACGAAAAATACTGCTACGGCTAACAATAGTGTCACTTGAATGACCTTTGCGCTAACGCCAAAGCCAAAAAGATTTAGGCGAAAGCCGGCGACGGCGAGAGGAAAGCCTAGAATGGCGACTATCGCGAGCGGCTTTAATAATTTAATCATTTGCATCTCTCATATTGAGTTAGTTGAGTAGGAAACATCGTTAATTGGGCAGACGAATATGCTGACTATCTTCTGGCCTTTTCCGCTATATTTTAACGCGACAAGCAAGCTGGCTCAGCTTAGCAGATAACGTTTCATTCGGTTCAAATTCAAGCCCTGCTAACAATTCATCGGCAAGCTCAGGTTTATTACAGACTAACACCATATCGCAGCCCGCGTAGATAGCGCGTTGTGCACTGGCGACAATTGAACCTTGTTCGGCATTCGCATCTATTGCACCTTGCATGGTTAAGTCGTCACTGAAGACCACGCCGTCAAATCCTATTTCTTGCCGTAATACGTCTTGCAACCAATAACTTGAGTAGGTTGGAATTTCTTGGTCGCAACTATTGAACAGCACATGCGCGGTCATCACACCTTGAATTTCATCAACCAACGCTTTGTATGGCACGAGATCATGAGCGTGCAAGTCGTCTATATTGCGGTCGTCTTCAGGTAGGCAATGGTGTGAATCTCCGCGAACCCCGCCGTGCCCCGGAAAATGCTTGGCGATGGCAACCATTCCAGCCGCGTGCATGCCATCAATGTATGCGCCCAGCAGCTCGGTTGCTGCGCGCGGTTCAGAGTTAAAACACCGGTCACCGATTACTTCGCTGTCTTTCGACGTCACGTCAAACACCGGCGCAAAACTGAAATCAACACCGACATTAATTAATTCGCTCGCCATTGTATAGGCGGATTGATACGCCAGCATCGGTGCTGACTGTTTGTTTTCTTGCCAAGCATCGCCAAAGCTCTGCGCCGCCGGCAAGCGCGTGAAACCCTCTTGGAAACGTTGTACTCGCCCGCCTTCTTGATCTACGGCAATCAACAGCGCGGGAGTGCGCAAAGCCTTTATCTCGGCGATTAAAGCGCTTACCTGCTCTACAGTCGAATAATTCCGCGCGAATAAAATGACTGCACCAACACTGGGATGAACAAGGCGATCTCGCTCACCCTGCGTTAAGCTAAGACCGTCTACGTCGACCATGACTGGGCCTAGCGGGAGCACCAGCGAACCTAATTTAGTTTGTTGTTGTGTCATGCTTTATTCGCTGATAGTGACTGTGGTGCCAACTACCACATGATTAAAGAGTTGGATGATATCGGTATTTCGCATCTTGATACAACCGTGCGAACTGGGTACGCCCATCGGGTGTGAGTCGGGCGCACCGTGAATATAAATATAGCGGCGCTGGGTATCAACATTGCCCCCCCTATTAAAGCCGGGTTCGTTGCCACAAAGCCATAGAATTCGGGTCAAAATCCAATCGCGCGCGGGGTTGGCTGAGGCTAATTCATTGTCATAAATTTCGCCCGTTGCGCGTCGACCAATAAACACTGAGTTGATAGGCGCTGACTCGCCAATCTTGGCACGAATACGATGGTTTCCTAACGGCGTACATTCGCTGCCACTTAGCTGCCCTATTCCGTTTTTAGCGGTAGCGATTTGAGTGTTGTAAATTTCTTCGCCATCAACCTTAAACCCACGCAATGACTGCTCGGCAACATTGATTCGAATATCGGTGATCACCGAACTATCACTCATAACGTTAGTCATTCAAGATGTGCTCAATAAGAGCATCACAGCCGCGATCGACCAAGGTAAAAACGTTGTCGAATCCTGAGTCACCGCCGTAATAAGGGTCGGGTACAATTGTGTCAGTACACGTACCAGCTTGATTGGCGAAGTCTAAGAACAGGCGCACGTCGGCGTTAGCCTGTTCCGGTGCGTAATACTTAATCAGCTCTAGGTTGTCTTCATCCATCGCCAAAACGAAATCGAAGTCGTCATAATCGTTTACTGATATTTTTCGCGCACGAATAAACTCCATATCAATGCCTTTGCTTTTGGCCGTGGCTCTTGAACGCGGGTCAGACTTTTCACCGACGTGATAGGCGTGCGTGCCAGCCGAATCAAGCTCGATAAGATGGTTTAACTTACGCTGATCTAGTTTGTGCTGCATCACACCATGCGCGGTCGGCGAGCGGCAAATATTCCCCATGCACACGAATAGGACCTTAATAGCCATAATTAACTCGAGCTTGAGAAAATTGCGCGTACGCGCTCTAAGTCTTGCGGGGTATCAATGCCAATGCCAGTTTCGTAGTTCACGGTTTCGACCATTATGGTGTCGCCGTTATCCAGCACCCTGAGTTGTTCGAGAGACTCGGTTTGTTCAATGGCGCTTTTCACCAGTTGATCGTAACGTTTCAGGAATGACGCGCGATAACCATAGATGCCAATGTGGTGCCACGCTTTGGCAACACGTTGTTCACGCGCATAAGGAATCGACGCACGTGAAAAGTACAAGGCTTTACCATTGCGGGCGAAAACAACTTTCACTACGTTCGGGTTGAGTAAGTCTTCATCGCTCTCAATTGCTTTAGCGGCCGTCGACATTACTGCGTCACCCGCGACCTCGAGCGCTGCTGCCACTTGATTAATCAACTTACCGGGAATTAAGGGCTCATCGCCTTGTACATTCACCACAATTTCGTCGTCATTAATGTCGAGCTTATGGACCACTTCAGCCAAGCGATCACTGCCCGACTCGTGATCGGCACGGGTTAAACATACTTCGCAATTTGTGTGCATCAAAGCGTGTTGAATGCGTTCATCATCGGTAGCAACAATAATACGGCTGGCGGATGATTCATAAGCGCGTTCAACCACGTGCTCGATCATTGGCTTACCACCAATCTCAAGTAACGCTTTTCCGGGTAAGCGAGTGGACGCAAAACGTGCCGGAATGATAACGGTAAACGACATAGCTAGTCAGACTCCACTTCACGTGCTTCTTCTTCCAGTAAGACCGGTATGCCATCACGTACTGGGTACGCCAACTTAGCGGACCTTGAAACTAACTCTTGGCGTTCTTTATCATAGATGAGTGGCCCTTTAGTGACTGGGCATACCAACATTTCTAATAATTTAGTGTCCATAGTGTTTACTCATTGCTAAATCTTATTTCAGTGCTTAACAGTATTATGTCTAACGACATCGTTTATTAATTAGTGACGGCCTGATCTTTTATGTGCGCTAAACGCGCGGCTATCGCGGACGCAAACTGCTTATCCAACACCGCGTCAACCGGCAGATACCAATGCCGCTCGTCGGCAATATCGGCGCACTTAACTGCATCTTTTTCGGTCATCAAAACCGTGGCGTCGCCAAAGCTAATTTCGTGTGATGAAAAATGATGATGGTCAGGGAACTCGTGCGGCGTAAAATCGTAACCCAGCTCTTTACAGGTGTTAAAAAAGCGTTGCGGATTACCGATACCCGCTAAGGCATGCAGTTTAGATCGCGCATCAAACTTAGTTTTGTTATCAACCGCGACGGGTTTTGGCTTAGCGGCCGCTAAGTGCATCGCAAATTGGTTCGCAGCGTTTCCGACGTTACCGCCATGACGCACGATAAAATCTACCGACATCAAGCGCGTTAACGGTTCGCGATACGGCCCGGCTGGTAACATATTCTCGTTTTCGTGCGGCGAAGTATCATCAATTAGACACACTTCGATATCACGCTCTAACGCAAAGTGTTGCAAACCATCGTCGCTTACAATGACATTAATCTTATGATTATGCAGTAAGGCTACAATCGAGGCTTGCCGGTCAGGCCCAACCATTATCGGCACACCCGTGCGACGCAAAATTAGGGCGGCTTCATCACCGGAATGTGCAACCGGTGTGCTCGGCTCAACAAATAATGGATAACTCGGCGCGTCGCCACTATAACCACGACTAATCACGCCAGGCGCAAACCCAAGTGCTTTAAGTTGTTCTACCAAATGTATTACTAAGGGTGTTTTACCCGTTCCGCCGACGGTGAGATTGCCAATTACGATCACCGGCAGCGGCGCTTTGTAGCGTTTGAAGACGCCTTTATCAAACGCTAACTTACGCACCGAAAACACGCCTCGATATACTGGCGACATCGGCTTTAAGAGCCCTGTTAACAAATTTGGCTTAATCCAGCTTTTTAGTAGCGCGTCTCTGAATTTCATGACCAGAGCCTAACTCTTCCAAAAGAAAAAGCCTTTTTTGGCATTGTTAGACTGTGCCCTGTGCAAGTCAGCGTAAACCCCGTCTTTCTTGAGCAATCGCTTATGCGAACCTTGCTCGACAATTCTTCCTCGCTCTAACACTACGATTTTATCAGCGCTCTCAATGGTTGAGAGACGATGTGCAATCACTAAGGAAGTTCGGTCTTTCATCAAAGCCTCTAGCGCATCTTGCACGAAACGCTCTGACTTATTGTCTAATGCGGAAGTGGCTTCATCCAGAATCAAAATGGGTGCGTTCTTGTAAATCGCGCGCGCGATTGCGATGCGCTGGCGCTGCCCACCCGAGAGGCGTAAACCGTGCTCACCCACTAGAGTGTCTAGCCCCAGCGGTAACTCATGCAAAAACTCGTCAACGTGCGCTGCTTTTATTGCGGCCTGTAAACGCTCTTCGTCATATTGGTCCAGCATACCGTACATGATGTTGCGACCAATGGTGTCATCAAACAGCGTGGTTTCTTGGCTAACTAAAGCAACTTGGTTGCGCAGGTCTTTAAGAACAATATCATCGATATTCTGGTCATCAAGATAGATGTTACCGGTTTGAGCTTTATAAAAACGCAAGATCAAATTGGTGATTGTCGACTTACCGCTACCAGACGGGCCGACCAGGGCCACCCTGTCACCGGGCGCGATATTGAACGAAAGGTCGTGCAGCACAGCCTGCTCATCATCAGCTCGATACTTGAACGAAACATTGTCGAAGCGTAGTGCGCCGCTTGTTTTTTCAAGTGATATCTCGCCCGAGTCTTCTTCAGTCTTGGCATCGATCACGTCAAACACGCTAATGGCCGCTGTGACACCAATTTGCACCTTCTCGTTGACCTTCGCGAGTCGCTTTAGCGGGCTCATCAACGCCAAACACGCCATGATATAAGTCGAAAACTGCACCACCGACTCTGGGCCAGTACGCAGGTAGTTTAAAAAGATATACAGAATTAGCGCAATCGCGGGCGCAACTAACAACATGGTTAACGGCACTAGCCCTGCCGATACGCGAGCACGCTTGAGGTTCTGGGTTAGATTGAACGTATTGGCTTTGGCAAAATTTTCTATTTCTTGCTCTTGGCCGTTATAGACCTTAATGACTTTGTGCCCAACAACCGCTTCTTTCACAGTATCGCCGATGCCACCCATTGAGCCCTGTATTTTCTTACTCGTTTTACGGAATCGCTTATTGGTGTAAGCCGCGACTAATACGACAAGCGGAACCACCAAGATAAAGATCAGGGTTAAACGCCACTCAGACCAAAACAAGAAAGCCACTAAACCGATGGCTTTAAACGACTCACGAAACATGATCGCTAAGGTATCGGTCACGGCAACCGACGTTGTTTCAACATCGTAAATGAGTTTCGAGATAATCTGCGCCGACGTGTTCTCTTCAAAATAAGGCGAGGGCAAACCGATCATATTACCGAAGGTGTCTTGACGCAGTTCGAAAATAACCAAACGACCGGCTTTGGCCATCGCGTAATTGCCAATATAACCGGACGTAGCGCGCGCGAGGAACACGGCCATCAACAGCATGCCTGACCAGCGCACATACCAATCATCGCCCGCTAGAAAGCCACTTTTCAAAATATCATCGATAGCCTTGATGAAATACGCCTCAATTGAGCCGGTCACGATCAAGAAAAATACAGCGATAAACAAGAGCGAGCGATGCCTAAACAAGTAAGCCATGAGGCGCATCAGGGTTGTACGTATCGGCAACTCGGTTCCTTTTAAATGGCCCGCAACAGGTTTATCTATGTTATCTAACATTGTTATGTTTCCCGAAGCGTTTAGTCAGGTCGTCAATAAAATTAACGCCGATGAGTTGTTTACTCGACAAACTGCTTGGTTGCAAACGTCACATTACTCAAGCCTAATTCTTGTGCCACATCCATTACACGAATAACCGACTCGTGGGGCGCTTTGCGATCAGCACGAATAATCAACAGCAACTTAGTTTGTGACTGATATTCCGCCAAGGCACGTTTAAGTGTTTCTCGGTTCGAATTTATCAATGGCTTGGCCGCACCATCGTTACTGGCGGCGATGGCGTACTGTGATTCAGCACCAATTTGCACTTCGATACTCAGCGGCTGCTCAGCTACCGCCTCACCTGTTGACTCTGGCAAATTGATTTTTAAGGACGTTTCTTTGGTGAACGTGGTTGAGATCATGAAAAATATCAACAGTAGAAACACCACGTCGATCAGCGGTGTTAACTCGATATTGGTTTCGTCGTTTTCGTCTGAATGGCCGAAATTCATCTTAACCCTTCTGCGTATCTAATAGCGCTAAGGCATTTTCTTCCAGCAGAACTGCCAGCTCGCTAATACGGCCACGAAAATGGCGATAAAACATCAAACACGGAATACCAACTGATAAACCCGCCGCAGTAGTAATCAAGGCCTCGGAAATACCACCCGATAACACAGTAGGGTCACCGACTCCACTGGCTGTAATCGCGGTAAATACCTTGATCATACCAATGACAGTACCCAGTAAACCGATTAGCGGCGTAATAGAGGCGATAGTGCCGAGGGTATTTAGGTAGCGGCCGAGTTTGTGTACCACTTGCTTACCTTGCTCTTCTAAACCCTCACGCATGGCATCAGGGCCGTATTGCATGTTATCTAAGCCCGCCGCAAAAACAGCACCCAAAGGGGAATGGCTGCGAACCATTTCAATTTTCTCAGAGGTGACTCGTCCGGTTACGGCTAGATCTAGGATCTGTTGGCGTATGCTTTCTGGGGCCACCTGTTTTCGGCGCAGGGTGAGCATACGTTCAAAAATAATAGTGAGCGCCACCAACGAACAAAGAAGGATGATCCACATAAGCGGGCCGCCCGCTCTGAATAATTCAAACATTGAATACCTTTATCTACTTAACGGCCCTCGACAATAAACGTTGTCTGCTTGGTTTAGCGTAGGCGCGTTATTATGTTGTGATTCTTAGTCTGAAAGTCTACCAAACAATAGCGCTTGTTGGGGTACTTTTTGGTAGTGCCAAAAACGCCTGCACGCTTGGCGAAACTCGAGCACTTGCCACCCTTGAGCGTTAATTTTTAGCAATATTGAGCCGCTATCAATCGTGGAGTACAAATCCACCGCGCGACTGCGATAACGTTCAACCACCGATGCGTGAGGATGACCGTAGTGGTTTTTATAGCCAGCCGCCAACATTGCCATGTCTGGCGCAACTGCGTCTAAGAATTTCGCAGTCGATGAGGTCTTACTGCCTTGATGTGGCACAAGTAAGATATTCGCAGCAAGTTGAGAGGGGTAATTCGCGACTAAGTAGCGCTCGACCTGTTTCTCAATATCACCGCTCAACAAGATTCTAGTGCCTAGGTGTTCAAGCATTAATACGCAAGATAGATTATTACTGCCTTTTGGTGTGTCAGGCTCGGGGCTTAAAACAGACATGTGAGTTTGATCAGCGTGCCACGCGTCACCGGCTTGACAGGCACGCGCGATCGGTATTTTGTCAACACGACTGGTGATCACCTCACCAACATCAAACGCGTCTATCACCGATTGGTAGCCGCCAATATGATCGTTGTCGGCGTGGCTAATAATCAAGGTGTCAATACGCTGAATACCGCGATACCGTAGAAACGGCAGCAACACCGCGTCAGCCGCGGTAAAACCAGAACCGTATTTGGGCCCGGTGTCGTAGACTGTCACCGTGTTCGGTGTTTCAATGACAATGGCCAGACCTTGCCCGACATCAAGCAAGGTCAACTGAAGTTCATCGACTTGGATAGCAGTGCTGATATTTTGAAACGCGCTGACGGTAAACAACATCCACCAAGGTACGCTCAAACGCGGCTTAATGATGTAGAAGACCACGGCACTCAAAAACAAACCCCATTGCCACCATACCAGCGGTGTTGTGTAGCCATTGGCAATCTTGAGTTCGCTAAGCCAATCAAGCATGAGGTAAAGAGAGTTAAAAACGGTGCTCAAATTGCTTATCCACCACGTTGCGAGTGATTCGAAACCAAGTGCATCGATGCACACCCCTGCCAACGTTAGTGGCACCAACAGCGCGCAAAACAAAGGCACCAAGACTAGGTTGACCATGGGTGCGATAAACGAGACCTGACCAAAGAAGCTGATAGTTATTGGTAACATTCCTAGCCAGAGCATCGGTTGAAGCTTTAGCAAGCTGGTTTTTGCTAGGCGTTGATCAGCTATTCGCTTCGTTGGCTGCGCCGCAGGCGCATGGATAGCCGCAGGCGCATGGATAGCCGCAGGCGCTGACATGGCCGCAGGCGCTGAGACCACCGCGATCACAAGCACCGCACCGCAAGATAGCCAAAAGCCAATATCCATCACTGAAAACGGGTCAAAAAGCAGCAGAGCGCTCATCGCAATCAACAACACCTTGAACAGACCGATCTCGCGCGCAATTAGGCGGCAAACCACAAACACCAACAGCATCGTTAAGGCGCGTTGGGTAGATACCGCAAAACCCGCTAAGGCGGAATAAAGAATTGCGCTGGCGAGGGCAGGAAACATCACTAAAGTGGGGCGAGGAATGTATTCAAATATTCGCGCTACCGGCCACAGCATAACGCGACACAAAGCGCTTACAAACATAAACACCAAACCGACGTGCAAGCCTGAAATTGCCATAAGATGGCTGGTGCCGGTCTTTTGCAAAACCTGTCGCTGATGGCTAGAAAAACCCGATTTATCACCAACCGCCAACGCTAGAATCATGTTCAAACCCACACTATTTTCAGCTTTGCGAACTAAGCTTTGGCGAACAGCTTGCCGCCAAGATGACCATGCACGTTGTTCGGACGAGATGAGAGTATTCTCGCCCTTTGTCCTGACATAGCCTTTGGCGACGACTCGGTTTCTATATAGATATTTCTCGTAATCGAACGCCCCCCAACTGGCATACCCACGCGGCCGCTTTACTCGTAAGGTGAAGCGCCAAACCTGATTTGTCTCAATCGCAAATAAACAACGATAACAGCTCAGTTTGAGTTTAGTTCCGAGCAGACGTTGTGGAAAGGCCGCGTCGATTTCTTTAACCCGAAAGTGAAACTGGTAATTACCATTGCGCTCACTGACTAAGCCTTCAATGCTACCCAGCGCGCTAAAATCAACGCGCTCATACTGTGCAGGAAAGCCTACAGCGTGATGCTGAGTAAACCAATAATTGGCCCATGCAAGGCCGAATAACATAAACGCAAAAGGGACGAGTACACGCCACTTTACGCTGAGTATCACACTGGTGGCAGCGATCAAAGTAGTAAGATGGTTAGACGGCAACGCAGGCGCAAAGAGCAACATCGACACACCACAACAAAATGCGATCAGCGCGACATACGAGTTGTGTAACCGTAAAACTAGCAATTGAATTTTCTTAGAACGCAATAATCACCTCCTTGTGGCGCTGCGTTTATGGCTTTGGTTGTGCTCAACACTGGGTCGATTTTAAAAATCTAAAATTGCCAAAAATCCATATTAAGCAATTTGTAATGCGATGAACCGAAACTATGATAACACTCATCACACCTAGGGCCTATACTATAGGCATTGAAGTATGGTCGATCTTGGTGCTTAGACATTACTTGCGCGCCTAATATACCGACATACGCCAAACCTTTTTAATGCCAAGAAAGTTAACTTACGCTCTATTCGCGCCGTGAAATTTTTCAAAAACTTACGTACACATTTACCCACGGTAAAAGAGATACAACAATATCGTTACCTGCATATTTTCGGTGACAGCTTAAAACAACAAGAACTGTGGACATTTAACCGACAAAGTACGGCGAAAGGGGTGGCGATTGGCTTGTTTTGTGCTTTCTTGCCGATGCCGTTCGAAATGTTACCCGCAATCTTTCTTGCTGCATTGATGCGCGGCAATCTACCTTTTGCCTTAGCCGGCATTTGGGTTTCTAACCCGGTCACTTGGATTCCTTTATACACACCCTGCTACTTGCTCGGCGCCAAAATTCTGGGGCTGCAGCCTATTGAGCTTGCTAAGATTAGTATTTTCCAAGTCGGCTGGCATTACGTTGCCTTATGGCTTGGTTGCTTACTTATTGGAATCACCATTAGCGTGTCGGCGCATTTTATTATTAGCTTCGCGTGGCGTTCACAAGTTCGCCAACGCTGGAAACGCCGCAAACAATTACGCTTGGCTCGTAAACTTAGAACAAATCAACAATAAAGCTCGAACCCCAGAGCCTTTAGATTCCGACGCTCTAAATTAATAGGCTCTCTGTCTAGGAGACTTCACTAAGAGTGCCTTGCTCCAAGTGGTAACGTTTATCCATTTTGCTGGCAAGCGTATTATCGTGAGTCACCATTACCAATGCGGTTCCGATACGTTGATTCAGCTCCATCATCATATCAAACACGCTTTGCGCGGTATTAACGTCGAGATTACCCGTCGGCTCGTCCGCCAACACCACGTTGGGCTCGCTAACAAGCGCTCGAGCAATTGCCGCGCGCTGACGCTCGCCACCAGACAATTCGATTGGGCGGTGCTCAAGTCGATGCCCGAGACCAATCTCGGCTAATAAATCAGAGGCTTTTTGTTTCGCTATGCGCGTGTCTTCACCGCGAATTAGCAGCGGCATAGCGACGTTTTCGATTGCTGTAAACTCGGGCAATAGGTGGTGAAACTGATACACAAAGCCGAGGTATTGGTTACGAATTAAACCGCGCTTACTATCCGACATACGCGATAACTCTTGACCATCGACCCAAACTGACCCCGCTGTGGGTAAATCTAAACCGCCAAGTAAGTGCAGCAAGGTGCTCTTACCTGACCCAGATGCCCCAACAATCGCGATTCGCTCGCCTTTCTCAATCTGCAGATTGATTTCACTCAGCACTTCTACATCGTTGGGGCCTTCGGTGTAGGTCATTCCGAGTTGCTGGCAATGCAAAATTCCGGAGTTACTCATAGCGCAAGGCCTCCGCAGGCTCAGTTTTCGAGGCGCGCCAAGCCGGATAGAGCGTAGCCAACATGCTGATGGTCAACGAGGCGATAACGATTACCCAAACATCGTCCCAGCGAAGCTCGGCGGGAAAATCAGTGACAATGTAAACACTGGCGGGCAGCAACTCAAAACCCACTACGCGCTCAATAAACGCGACGATGTTGGCTAAATTAAGCGCCGTTAACACCCCGGCAATTGCACCCACGACCGTGCCTATCAATCCTGACGTAACACCTTGGACGAAGAATATGCCCATTACTTTAGATGGCGATAGCCCAAGCGTTCGGAGAATTGCAATATCCGCGCGCTTATCAGTCACGACCATAATCAAGGTTGAAACGATATTAAACGCGGCAATCGCGACGATTAGAAACAAGGTGATGAATACCATGCGTCGTTCAACTTCTAACGCGCGAAAGAAACTCTTGTGCTGAGTTGTCCAATTATCAACGTAATATTGATAGTCCATATCAACCGCCAACTCACTACTAAGCTGGCGCGCTAAAAACGGGTCATCTAATTTAAGCCGCAGCCCGCTCACTTGTGAACCGGCTTTATACAATTTGGCGGCATCGCTCATGTGGACATACGCCAAAGCGCTGTCAAATTCATCGGGGCCAATACCACCGAAAATACCGACAACCGTAAAGCGCCGCATGCGTGGCATCAAACCGGCTGGTGTCGATTGACCCTGGGGCGAGATGAACGTGATTTTATCACCCATTGCTGCCCCTATTTTATCCGCCAAACCCTGGCCCAGTGCAACGTTATAACTGCCCTTTTGCAAACGCGCAAACGAGCCCTCTAGCATGTGGTCTGCAATTTCCGACACCTTCGCTTCTTCTTCGGGCAACACCCCTTTCACCAGCGCACCGGTCACGTTTCCACTTAAGGTCACCAGACCTTGCGCTAAAATAAACGGCGCTCGCCCTGCGACCTCATCACGTGCGTCTACAGCGTTAGTAACCGCCCTCCAATCTTTTAGCCAACCGCCCTGCCCGGTGACCGTGACGTGAGGCGCAACGTCTAGAATACGACCGCGCAGTTCATTGCCGAAGCCGTTCATGATAGAAATCACCGAAATCAGAACCCACACGCCAATCGCCACGCCTAAGATAGAAATAGCGGATATAAACGAAATGAACCCGTTACGGCGTTTGGCCCTTGAGTAGCGAGAGCCAATCATCATTGGCAAATTAGTTTTGGCCATAAGGGGTGTCTGGTTTACTGGTTGGAATTTATCTGCGTTGAACTCTATGCATCCGCTTCAGGACGCATATGTGGGAACAATAAGACGTCGCGAATGGATGGGCTGTCGGTGAACAACATAACGAGCCGGTCAATACCAATACCCTCGCCAGCAGTCGGCGGCATACCATATTCCAAGGCTCTAATGTAATCAGCATCAAAGTGCATGGCTTCATCATCACCCGCATCTTTCTCTTCGACCTGCTGTCGGAAACGACTGGCTTGGTCCTCAGGGTCGTTTAGCTCGGAAAAACCGTTGGCAATTTCGCGCCCGGCGATGAACAGTTCAAACCGATCAGTCACAAATTCGTCATCATCATTGCGGCGCGAAAGTGGCGAAACTTCCACCGGGTACGCGGTGATAAACGTGGGTTCAGCCAATTTTTCCTCGACCGTTTTCTCGAAAATTTCGATCTGTACTTTGCCTAAGCCATAACTGTCTTTGATATGCACGTTTAGCGTTTCGGCGTAGGCCACTAGGGCCGCCCGATCTTGCAAATCAGCGTCGTTCAAACTCGGGTTAAAGTGCAATATTGATTCGGCCACGGTCAAGCGTTTAAATGGTTGATTGAAGTCAATCGCCTGCTCTTGATAGTGCACAATACCGTCGCTAGTGACTGACTGGGCGATGCCTTTAAACATCTCCTCAGTAATATCCATCAAGTCATTATAATCAGCGTAGGCTTGATAGAATTCCAACATTGTGAATTCAGGATTGTGTCGCGTGCTTAAGCCTTCGTTGCGAAAGTTACGATTAATCTCAAACACCCGCTCAAAACCACCGACGACCAAGCGCTTTAAATACAACTCGGGCGCAATACGCAAGAATAGCTTCATGTCCAAGGCGTTGTGATGGGTCTCAAACGGCCGCGCCACTGCACCACCGGGAATGGCTTGCATCATCGGTGTTTCGACTTCTAAGAAATCTTTTTGAATCAGAAAGTTACGAATAAAACTTACTATTTTAGAACGGGTAGTGAAAACGTTGCGACTATCCTCGTTCATGATTAGATCGACGTAGCGCTGACGATACGACGTTTCCTTATCGGTCAAACCATGAAATTTTTCGGGTAACGGCCGCAGAGACTTAACCAATAACTCAATGTGGCTGACTTTGATACTAAACTCGCCCTTATTAGTTTTAAACAGGGTGCCTTTCGCCGCGACAATATCGCCGATGTCCCACTTTTTAAACTCTTCGTTATAAAAACCTTCGGGGAGTGCGTCACGAGTGACGTATAGCTGCACTCGTTCCGTGCGGTCTTGCACGTTCGCAAAGCTGGCCTTGCCCATAATGCGTCGCCCCATCATTCGGCCCGCGACTGACACCTCGATGTCCTGCTCCGCTAAGACGTCTTTGTCTAAGTCGCCATATTTGGCGATCAGCGCTGCCACTAAATCTTCGGGCTTGAAGGTATTAGGATATGCTTGCGTCGACGCTCGCCACGCACCTAACTTCTCTCGGCGTTGACGTATTAGTTCGTTTTCATCAACTTGCGGCGAATCTTGATTGTTGTCGTTGCTCACGGTCTTCTTCTTTAGCTGTAAATTATTAAAGGCCCTGCTTTAAGCTGGCCTCGATAAATTGATTTAAATCGCCGTCTAAGACAGCTTGGGTATTACCAGTCTCAACGCTGGTACGTAAATCTTTAATGCGTGATTGATCAAGCACATATGAGCGGATCTGCGAGCCCCAACCAATGTCCGATTTTTCATCTTCAACCGCTTGCTGGTCGGAACGGCGCTTTTGCATTTCATGTTCATACAAACGCGCTTTTAGCATAGACATCGCCGAATCTTTGTTCCGATGCTGTGATCTGTCACTCTGACATTGTACGACAATGCCTGTTGGTTCATGCGTGATTCGCACCGCCGAGTCGGTTTTATTTACGTGCTGACCGCCTGACCCACTGGCTCGATACGTATCAATACGCAGATCAGACGGATTAATATCGACATCCACGCGGTCGTCTATTTCAGGGTAAGCGAATAACGATGCAAACGAGGTATGACGACGACTGCCCGAGTCAAACGGTGACTTTCGAACCAGACGATGTACGCCGGTCTCGGTGCGCAAAAAGCCAAACGCATAATCGCCTGCAATTTTGACGGTTGCACTTTTAATACCTGCCACCTCGCCTTCAGATAATTCGATAATTTCGGCTTTAAAACCTTGCGAATCAGCCCAGCGCAAGTACATGCGCAAAATCATATTAGCCCAGTCCTGGGCTTCAGTGCCGCCCGAGCCTGATTGGATATCGATAAACGCGTTATTGGCGTCCATCGGCCCAGAAAACATTCGCTGAAATTCCAGTACTGCCAATTCAGACTCAATAGCGGCAAGATCGGCGCTAACTTCGTCAACTAATTCTTGGTCTTGCTCTTCTGCGGCAAGCTCCAACATGTCCATCGAGTCGCTTACACCGTTTGAAACTTTGGTTAAAGTGTCGACAATTTTCTCAAGATTCGACTTTTCCTGGCCGAGCTTTTGTGCGAACTCTTGGTCTTCCCAGATGGAAGGGTCCTCCATTTGCCGTAACACTTCTTCTAGGCGTTCAGATTTGGTATCAAAGTCAAAGATACCCCCTGAGTAGCTCGCCACGCTGCTCTAGATCTTTACCTTTTTCAAATAACGGGTTGAGTTCCATAATGCTAGGGAGTTGTAGCGCGTTGGCTCGAGTTTGCAGCGCGCGCCGATGTTGAGTTATCCAACCCGGGAAGATACCCGAAAAAGCTCGTCAAGAGAAGTGAAGTCGGTGTCAGATTGATTCGTCGTTCAGCGTTTTGTTATTGCCTGTACGCTCGATATTGTGCGCAGCCAAGGGCCGTACTCCTGTAAATCGTCAGACAAATTTTGGCGTGCAAAGCTCGCTTTATCTTTGGAGCTGTAGACACCGTAAACCAATTTATAAAGTATCTCGTCCTGGTTTTTTTCAATAAAGTAGGCAGCGTTGTTCTGCAAGCCATGGTGCTGAATAAACTCGTACACCTTGCTGCGCTCCTTAAATGCGAGTAGTTGAATAGTCCAGTAACTTGATCGCTGCCTATTTATCCAGGCCTCAGATTGATACCTTGGCGCCTTTTCAGCATTAGGCTTATCTTGGGGCAGCGAACCCGCGAGCGCTTTCGAGCCGCCGGCAAGATAACGAACCGCGGGAGCATAACCTTGTTTTGCTGAGGTTCGGATCAGCGCCAGCGCTTCATCATCGGACCCGCCTCGATCTAACATGCGTTGCGCCAAATGATAGTTTGCTGCGGGGTAACCATTCTCTGCAGCCAAACGGAACCAGCGCTCTGCCTGCTCATAATTCGAATCTGAGAGTCTGTTTTGCTCGTGCAATAAGCCTAAATTAAACATCGACTTTTCATCATTATTGCGTGCAGCTTGGCGCCAATGATCACGCGCGCTCTGATAGTCGCCATCCAGATAGGCTTGGAAGCCTCGACTATAGTCTTTCGAGTCTTGTGCAAACGCCACGGTCACGACCCCACACAACGCCAACATCAACGCGCACGCACTATGTTTTGATCTGAAACTGCGGGTAAAAAGACGTAAACGCAACACTATTAACTTATAAATCGGGGGGTTATTGAAAAATATCGTTCAACAAAAATATCGTTCGACAAAAAAAGAGGCTGGTCTTAGCCAGCCTCTCAAAAAACACTGAGTATTTAGCTGACTACATATTGTAGCCCGTTTCACCGTGCTGAGCCACGTCCAAACCTTGCTGTTCAGTTTCTTCATCTGCCCGCAATGGCGTCAACAGCGCAATCAACTTAAGCAAGATATAAGATACAACCCCTGCGTACAAAGCCGTGACCACAACGCCCAACACTTGAACGCCTAGTTGGCTACCTAAACCCATGCCTTGGGCATAGCCTGCACCGCCATAAGCCGCGGACACAAAGAACGCCACTAATATGGTGCCTAATGCACCACCTACGCCATGCACCGGGAATACATCAAGCGAGTCGTCGATTTTCAAACCGCCTTTAATTAGCTGAGTTGCGAAATAACACACGGTACCACCACACAAACCAATGACCACGCCACCGATCGGTCCGACAAACCCCGATGCCGGAGTTATGGTGCCCAAGCCAGCGACCATACCCGTTACAATTCCGAGCACGCTAGGCTTGCGAAAGCGTATCCACTCAATCGTCATCCATGCTAAGGAACCTGCCGCCGCGCTTAAATGCGTAACCAACATTGCCATACCCGCGCCGCCGTTGGCAGCAACTGCCGAGCCACCATTGAAGCCGAACCATCCGAACCAAAGCATGCCCGCGCCGACAACGGTTAAGGTCAAACTGTGGGGTGTCATCGGCTTTTGAGGAAACCCTTTGCGGTTTCCAAGAACCAACGCAGCGACCAATGCGCTTACGCCCGCCGTTATGTGTACCACGGTACCACCGGCAAAATCGAGGAGACCTTTATCAGCAAGCCAGCCGCCGCCCCAAACCCAATGAGTGACAGGAACATAAACAATTAAGCCCCAAAGTACCGAAAAGATGAGCATTGCGCCAAAATTCATGCGCTCGGCAAACCCACCTACGAACAAGGCGGGTGTAATCATGATGAAGGTCATTTGAAAGACCACGAACACCGATTCCGGAATGGTGTCCATCATCGAGTCAACAGTAACGCCCGCTAAAAAGGCTTTATCAAGATTACCAATGTAATCGCCATCGCCACTAAAGGCTAAGCTGTAGCCCACTGCAAACCAAACTAGAGACATTACGCACGCAATCGTGAAGCATTGCATCAATACCGACAAAACATTTTTGCTGCGTACCAGGCCCGCGTAAAACAGAGATAAACCCGGCAACAACATAAATAGAACCAATGCCGATGAGGTCAACATCCATGCGGTGTCACCGCTGTCTAACTCGTCAGCGAACACCATTGTTGGCACGACAGCCAAACTCACTAGCGCCGTTGCTAGTAACTTGCTAAATTTCATTCTGTTCTTCCTAACTTTTTTCTTTCTTTAGTTTATTGTTTTCTTTTAAACCGCTGCTTAGTGCTGAATTTATCAACACTCAACCAATTTGCCAGCGATTAAATTGCGTCTGTGCCAGTCTCGCCTGTTCGTATTCTTACTACGTTATCAAGCGCCGTCACAAAAATTTTGCCATCGCCAACTTTATTACCTTTTGCTGATTCAACGATAGCGTCGATTACTTTGTCCAAGACGTCGTCAGCAACGGCCACCTCAATCTTAGTTTTGGGGATAAAGTCGATAGCGTATTCCGCGCCTCGATAAATTTCAGTATGGCCTTTCTGGCGCCCGAATCCTTTTACCTCAGACACGGTCATACCCATAATGCCGATAGCCGACAAGGCATCTTTAACGTCGTCTAATTTGAACGGGCGAATAATGGCCGTAACTAATTTCATCTGCAGCTCCTGTTTTTATAAATGATAGTGAGGTCTATACTTGAATTACAACTGTCGAGAGTCGACCGTGCGCGCGGGGCCTAAGCCTGCAACAACAATGGCTAGATAGTAATAAAATCGCGTCAAAAAAGATAGTTGGCGGCTGGCGCTAAACGCTCAGGCGTGCGCAAAACGCGCAATTCTAAGCTATCCGACCAGCGTTGCTTTCGCTGCCGAGTACTCACTCGCAAGTTGAGCCACGCGGTCGGCCACGGTTTGAATTTCGTCCACCGCACCAATACCTTGGCCACAACCCCAGATATCTTTCCAGGCCTTGGCGTCGCCATCTTGGTCAGTGAGTTTTTGCATTGCGGTGATGTCGCCCTTTGGCAAATCATCGGGGTCCATACCAGCCGCTTCGATGCTCGGCTTTAAATAATTCCCGGAAACGCCAGTAAAGTAATCAGAATACACAATATCGTCAGCGTCACAATCAACCACCATTTGCTTATACGCATCGTCCGCATTCGCTTCTTTTGTGGCGATAAACGCCGAGCCAATGTAGCCAAAATCAGCCCCCATTGCTTGTGCTGCGAGCACGGACGCGCCGCTGGCAATACAGCCAGACAAGGCGAGTGGCCCATCAAACCATTCGCGGGTTTCTTGAATCAACGCGAATGGTGACAACGCGCCGGCATGTCCGCCCGCTCCAGCCGCCACCGCGATCAAACCATCAGCGCCCTTCTCAATCGCTTTGCGCGCAAACCGTTGGTTAATAACGTCGTGTAATACCACGCCGCCGTAAGAGTGTGCGGCCGAATTAACGTCTTCATTCGCACCCAGTGATGTGATAATGATGGGTACCTTGTACTTAACGCAAAGTTCCATGTCTTCGTGCAGCCGGGCATTAGACTTGAATACAATTTGATTCACAGCAAACGGTGCAGCCGGGGCATCGGGGTTCGCCTGGTTATAACGGTCTAATTCTTGCGTTATAAATTGCAGCCATTTTTCAAATTCGCCCTCGCCTCGGGCGTTTAACGCAGGAAACGACCCAACGATACCGGCTTTGCATTGCTCTAACACCATCTCTTTATTTGAGAGGATGAACATCGGTGCAGCGATAACGGGTAATCTTAGGTTTTGAAAAACACTGGGTAGCGCCATTTAACTAATCTCAACGGTTTGGAAATTCTGGCTCATTGTTGTAACACAGTCGTGTGATTTTTATCACTAATTCCGGCTTTCCAAGCGCTGATTTATTCGTGATATTCGACATTCAGTTCAGCAATGAGAGCGGGCTACAGGCACCGCGTAAAAAAAGCTCGAAATTAATGCTGATATCTCTTGCTTTCATGTCCCCCGTGTGACAGATTACTTTCTGAGGTTAACGCGCAAACCTCATTTTAACCGAGTCGTATCCAGCATGCCCCTACCCCAACTCTCTGGGTACGGCTCGTACCCCCCCGGTCCGCGCTGTCGAACTTAGCAAGCAATATTTAGGATTTAGGCTAAGCCATATTCAAGCCAAGTAAAACTGTAAACGCGAAAATGTTTATGCCGGACGGCTTATTAGCGTGCCTAATTCAGTATTACGGTAAACCGCGTTCCCTCGCCGTTGCCACTATCGTCAATCATAAGTTGCCCGGCATAGGCTTCAACAATCCCTTTAACAATGTGCAGCCCTAGACCATGGCCTGGGGTTTGACTGTCTAAACGCACCCCGCGTTCAAGAATAGTTGCTTTGCGTTCGGCGTCAATACCATCACCGTCATCTTCGACCACTAATTTCACTGATAGGCGATGCGAGCTGTCACTCACCATGCTCGTATTTTCAACCGAAATCGCAACCCGAGAATTCGCCCATTTATAAGCGTTATCGAGCAAATTACCGGCTAATTCCATCCAGTCGCCTTGATCCCCGAAGAATTGCACCGAGTCGGCGATATTAACCATGTTTGTCACACCTTTATCGTGATGAAGTTTATCCAAACTGGCGATAATTTGTTGCGTAATTGCTTGCACGTTGATCGGCTTGGCAAAGCGCTGGCGACCCACTGCCGACGCGCTTTGCAACTGATAGTCGATAATAGTTTGCATCGAGGTCAATTGCCGTTTCGCCTCATTTGCAGTGACGGGCGGGTAATCTAAACCAGTCAAAATAGCGATTGGGGTTTTTAGACTGTGTGCTAGGTTTCCTAAAACTTGCTTCTGCCGCTCAATACGTTGCTCTTCGAAGTTGAGTAACTGATTTAGGTTCTGAGTTAAACGACTGACCTCTAGCGGGTAATCCTCGTCGAAACGCCGACGTTTACCTTCTTCAATTTCACCCACCTGTTTCGTCACCCGGTTCAGTGGTTTGAGTGCCCAACCAAGCAGTACCAACAGTAGTAACACTAACGAGCCGCCCAAAACAAGCAGTGAAAAACCAACCTGTCGTTGGTAGCGACTTAAGCGCTTGGTATAGCCTTTGGCATGTTCGGCAACTTGTACGGTGAAAGGAAAGTCACCTTGTTCAGTTTCCCATTCTACGCCGAGCGTGGTCGAATAGACTTTAGGTTCACCCTCCCATGTCGTCGATTGGTAAAACCCAAACTGTCCCATGTCGCCCCCTAAAATCGGCATTTTCTTGTCAAGTAAGGAACGCGAGCGCCACACCACGGCAGGTGTGACTGAATCAGTCGTCGCGGTAATCTGCGCGTAAAGATCGGAGTCGGTCTGCGACAGCCTTGGTTCGGGTAGTAACGGCGGCACCACCACCTGACCGTCAATTACGTCGATATTAGCGATCAACAACAATACTTGATTGCGCAAGGCATCTTCGGCATTGCTTAGTACGCTACTTTCAAACGCGCGGTTTAGCGCAAAACCCATGACACCCAAAAACAGCAGCAACAAGAGTGTTGCTGAGATGAGAAGCCGTTTGCGCAGCGAGTACAAACTAATCTCTACGTTCCGTTACACCGGGGTGCTTCTAGGAATTCGAAAACGGTAACCGCGCCCACGCTGGGTTTCGATTGGCTTTAGCTCGTTGCCGGGGTCCAGTTTTTTACGTAACCGGCGAATGAATACTTCGATAGTATTGCTGTCCCGATCGTCGTCTTCCTCATAGATATGATCCACCAGTTCACGCTTTGAGATAACCTTACCGGTATGCATCATTAAATAAGACAACAAGCGGTATTCGTAAGCGGTAATGGTAAGCGGTTCGTCGTTTAAAAATAACTGTTTGGATGAGGTGTCAATTTTAATCGGCCCACATATCAAGGTGTTGTCAGCCAAGCCGACCGAACGACGCAATAGTACTTTTAAGCGAGCTAACATCTCTTCAGGGTGAAACGGTTTGGTTAAATAGTCGTCCGCACCTGCTTCTAGCCCTTCTACTTTCTCTTGCCAACGATTGCGCGCGGTTAAAATCAGAATAGGAAAAGCCTTGCCCGCTTGGCGCAAACGTTTAATCACCTCAACACCGTCTATTTCAGGCAAACCCAGGTCGACGATAGCAAGGTCAATTGGGTATTCCTGTCCGAAGTAGAGCCCTTCTTCGCCATCGCCAGCAACGTCCACCACATAATCATTAGCACGCAGCGTTTCGGCAAGTTGTGCCTGCAAGCTCAGTTCATCTTCGATTATTAAAATGCGCATGATAACTCTCTTCCTTCGCTTAGCGACGCGCACTCACTGTGATGTTCTTTACCTTGCCGTTCGGCATTAGTACTCGAACTTCATACACCATACGTTTTTCATTAAGTTTAATACGAAGCACCTCTGCGTTATAACGCTGTTTCACCTCACTTATGACATCGCTGCGGGAGCGAATGTTACCTTCTTGACTAAGGATTGCACTCGGCAGAATAAACGCCTCAGTTCTGGTCGTTCTATCGGATCTTTCAATATCGATATAGAGAGGGTCGGTATCAACATATTTCCCTAATTGCCCAAACGCATTCGCGCCGTCGCTAAGACAAAGCAAGGCAAACATTACTAGTAGGTTTAATACGATGTTCGATGAAGTTTTCATTATTCGACTTTAGACCAATTCTCTTACAAAATTACGCTAGAGCGTAGACTGAGTTTGGGGCGCGCCGCGCCCCAAACTCTAAGTTTATTGGCTAATTCTATACCGGATTAACGGTGACATTAACCTTAATTTTCTGACCAGGATGTTGTGCCATTTGAGTGTGAAACACATTACCTCGATATTTGTACTCAACATCATAGCCGACAATCTGCTCTTTGGTGACATACGAGTCTCGTACTTCACAACGTTGCACTGTCTCATATCGAGTCTGCTCATACCGATTATCGTAGCGGTCATTGTCACGACGACTATTTCGGTGCTTGGTATCACGGCCAATTGAACCACCTAAAACAGCCCCGGCAACCGTTGCAACATCACGCGCCTTACCACCGCCGCGTTTACCAACCTGGTTACCAATTACACCGCCTAAAATAGCGCCAACGATTTCGGGCGTTTTACTCTTGTTACGATAATTTTTACGTTCATGACTCACGGCAACACGTTCATTCCAACATTGCTCAACTGGCTTATTTACTTGATACGTTTCTACCACCGGCTGCACGTTGATAACGCGGGCATAATCAATAGCAGAGTTATTGTAATTCGACTGGTTGCGGTATTTGCCTGCCGCTACCGGCAGTGACACAGCGCTGACAACGGCGGCCGCAATCAAAGAACGGCTCAAAGTTTTAAATTTAGTGTTTTCTATTAAGTTAGTCATGATGAGACTCCTAAAGTTTTACCGGTCGGTGATTTGTACCTAGTGGTAGTTTCGATGGAGCCATCTTAGGCTAACGTGCCTGAATGCAAACTGAATGAAAATATTCTTTTAAATAGCTAGAAATCAGGCCTGCTTTTCAAGTAAAAAATCGAGTAACACGTTGCCAACATGCTCACCACGCCAGCCGTTTAGCAATTTCTTTGATTGACGGTGGCGATACAAAGACTCAAGGTCTTTGCGTGTACCTAACAAACCTTGCGCAATACCCAAACGCTCGGAAATACTCGCCAGTTCAGCCATCATGCTCGAGCAAAGCTTTTTTTCATTCTTGGTTAGCGGGTCAACCTGACGCCATACACGCTCATCACTAGTCTCTACATTCTTCATTACCTGAAGCGCCTGGGGCGCCATGTAAGTGACTGATTTGCGACCAAAAACACCCAGCTCTTTAACTGCTTCCTCGGTTTTCGGCTGTTGCATGACCAAATCAAAAAGCTTGTCATCACGCATCACCCAACTGCGCGGAATGTCGCGCTTCTGGGCCACGGTCTCGCGCCATTCGGCTAATGCTTTGAGCAGGTACTGTTGCTTGATCTTGAGATTGCCGCCTGAGAGTCGCTGATAAGCGGTCGCGGGGTCAATACTATATTTATCGACGTCGTAGTAAGTTTCAAGTTCTTCTAAATACCAGTCACTTCGTCCGCTTTGTTCTAGCTGCGCGTGAGTCTGTATATAAAGCTCATGTAAGTGAGCGACATCGTCGCCTGCGTATTCAATTTGATCTGCACTCAATGGTCGACGCGTCCAATCAGTGCGTGACTGAGTTTTGGCCAACTCAATGCCGGTGCGCTCGAGCACCATCGCGCCATAGCCCTGTTGCATATCACCGCCGCAAAAGGCGCTGGCAAGCTGTGTATCGAAGATCGGCTTAGGCAGAACGTTCAGCGTTTGGTATATAACCTCCATATCCTGGCGCGCAGCGTGAAACAGTTTTAATATCTTCTCATCGGCAAACAATTGCGCCAAGGACGACAAATCAGGGATCGCTAAAACATCGATGCAGTACTGGTGTTGCTCGACGCCAAGCTGCACTAAACAAAGCTTGGCATTGTAGGTTTTCTCTCGTAAGAACTCGGTATCCACAGCAACCACACCTGAGGTTTCGTGCAAGCGCGCAAACATGGGCTCTAGGTCCGTGAGCTGTTGCTGCTCCTCAATCAGGTAATTCATTGTTGGCCGTCGTTATTAAGATTTTTATACTTTGTGGCGATGATGCTAACATGCGCATCACTAGTGAGCCATTCAAAACGACGTGCAGCCCTCGCCTTATGCATATTATTCAACAACTTCTCGAAATCATTTTAAGAAAGCGCCAGCCACAGGATATCGCGTATAACCTAAACGCGGCGATTGCGACGGTCGTTTTGACCGTGTTGTTAGGCACCTTGGTCTATTCTAGGTTCCCACAGTTTTCCATGCCGCTTGCTTATAACTTAACGTTAGCGGGCGTTCAGGCTCTGGCGGTTTACGGCTTATTAGCGATGGCGAAAAAGGCCAATCGGTTTGTGCAGACAATTACCGCTCTTTTTGGTGTTTCGGTAATCTTGCAGATTCTAACGATTGGCGCTGGAATGACCACCATCCTAAGCCCGCTGGGCCTCGTGTTTACGGTGTGGAATATGGTACTGATCATCTTTATTATCCGCGCGGCACTTGAATGCTCTACTCTGCAAGCAATCGTGCAGGTGATCGCCTATCATTTTCTAATGATATTCATGCTATTACTGTTGTTCCCGAAGTTTCAAGACGAAGTAAAGGCGCTCAGTGAACTCGCCCAAACTCAAGCGCCGCCTCAATGAGTATCCATATTATCGGCATCTGCGGCACCTTTATGGGCGGTGTTGCCCGCTTAGCGCGCGATTTAGGCTTCGAGGTCACAGGCTCAGACGCAAACACCTACCCGCCCATGAGCACGCAGCTCGAGTCGCTGGGAATTGAGTTATTTGAAGGCTATGCGGCAAGCAATATCCCTGCAGGCGCTGATATTGTCATTGTTGGTAACACGATCTCTCGAGGCAACCCAGAATTAGAAGCCGCGTTAGACCAGGGGTTACGCTATACATCAGGCGCACAATGGCTGGGCGAAAATGTATTACACGGGCGCTGGGTTTTGGGCGTTGCAGGCACCCACGGTAAGACCACAACCAGCAGCATGCTTGCGTGGTTGCTTGAAGACAACGACCTAAGCCCAGGCTATTTAATTGGTGGCGTGCCTGAAAATTTTGGCGAATCTGCGCGACTCGGCACTACGCCATTCTTCGTAATCGAAGCCGACGAATATGACACCGCGTTTTGCGACAAACGATCAAAGTTTGTGCATTATCAACCGCGCACACTGGTGTTAAATAACCTTGAATTTGATCACGCCGATATCTTTAATGACTTGGCCGCAATTCAAACGCAATTCAATCATCTACTTAAAACTATCCCGCAGCATGGCCAAGTTATTTACAATCAGGACGCGCCTGCGCTAACGGAAGTCTTAGAGCTTGGTTGTTGGAGCGAAACGCGCACGTTCAATGGCACAACGGCCGACTGGCGTGCTGAAAAGCTAAGCGATGATGCGTCTCGCTTTAGGGTAGTTCACGGTAATCAATCGCACGCTGTTGAGTGGAGTCTTATTGGTGACCACAACATGGCTAATGCCCTTGCCGCCATCGCCGCCGCGTATCATGTTGGTATACCGATCGCTAACTCGGTTGAGTCATTAGCGGGTTTTAAGTCGGTTAAGCGCCGCATGGAACTTATCTTTGACAACGAACGGGTGCGCGTATTTGATGATTTCGCGCACCACCCAACCGCAATCACACAAACGCTAAGCGGCTTGCGACACAGTGTTAACGATGAACCGATAATTGCAATTCTTGAACCACGCTCGAACACCATGAAACGGGGTGTTCACAAGCACCTGTTGGAAGACGCTCTGCACGACGCAGACATAGCTCTAATTTTCGCAGATGACAACGTTCAGTGGGATATACAACAGCTGCAAAATGATAAAATCCACACCTTTGACAGTACTGACACATTATTAACGCAAGCGCTCGAGCTTATAAACGGTCAAACTAAGCGTAGTAATGTGTTAATAATGAGCAATGGCGGCTTTGAAAACGTGTATCAACGCCTTATAAGTAAGCTAATGCCCGTTTAACATGAGATTAAAGCCGTCGACGATTCAGGCTAAATTAAAGGCTTCTTAAGCTGCCGTTAATCTTTACTGTGGCAAAATTTATGTACACATCACGGCGAATATGGCACATTCATGACCATTATTCGCTTTAACTTTATAGAGATAATTTCCAGAGAGAACTTATGACATCAGCTACCCAAACTCTTCGCGCCAGTGCTTTTGCGCTAGTGGCTACTGTGCTTATGGCCTGCCAGGGTGAAACCATTGCGCAAACCGTTGACGAGTCTAGATACCAAGCCGTTAATAAAGAAATGACGGTTACCACCGGCGACAAAATAGAAGTCGCCGAGCTATTTTGGTTTGGTTGCGGCCATTGCTTCGCCTTAGAGCCTGGTATTAAAAAATGGAAGCAAGATGGTATTCCTGAAAACGCGGAGTTCAAGAAAATCCCCGCTATATTCAGCGCCCGATGGGAATTTCATGCCCAAGCGTTTTATACAATGCAGGCCCTCGGTGTGCCCGAAGAAGCTTACGACGGTTTCTTCCGTAAATTGCATGTCGAGCGCAAGCAAATCAATAACATGAGCCAACTTGTTGATTTTCTGGCTGCTTACGATAAGAACGAGGATGCTGTTAAATCAGCGTTTAATTCATTCGACGTAGACAGCAAAATGCGCGCCGCCAAAAAAATCACGCGAGACTCAGGCGCACGTGGCGTGCCGGCAATTGTAGTCGATGGCAAATACCTAACTAATCAACAGTTAAGCGGTAGCACTGACGGCATGTTTGACGTAATCAATCAGTTGGTAAGCAAAGCAGCAGCAGAACGTTAGTATTCCAAAAACGAAGAGAGGCCGCTCGTAAGTAGAGCGGCCTTTTTTATGTGCTAGAAAAAATATCGCTTACACTCACTCTTAGACGCTAAGCGCAACTAAACAAATAACTCACACAGAGACTCATCATGGTTGATGCCATCATTACCCCCAACGGCGACTTAGATATTTTATCTAAAAGCGAAATCGCCAGCTTACAAAATTCAAGCGAAAGTGTTTATCAAGAACTGTTTCGCAATTGCGCCTTGGCCGTGCTTAGCACCGGTGCCGACAGCGATGATGGCCACGAATTACTGGCCAAGCACGCCGACTTTGAGGTTGATATATTGAGCGCCGCGCGCGGGGTTAAGCTCGCAGTACGCAACGCGCCAAAGAATGCATTTGTGGGCGGAAAAATCATTGCGGGTATTCGCAACCACCTATTCGCAGTTTTACGCGACATCGTGTTCTTACAAGACCAAGTCGAGATTTGGCACCAAAACGGCGAATCCATTACTGAGATGGTCTTTAAGACTTTACGCCACGCTAAAGCGTTAAAACCACGCCGTCGTCCGAACTTGATTGTGTGTTGGGGTGGGCATTCAATCAACAAAATCGAATACGATTACAGCAAAGAGGTCGGCTATCGTTTAGGTTTACGCGGGCTGGATATTTGTACTGGCTGTGGTATCGGCGCAATGAAGGGCCCGATGAAGGGCGCGGCCATCGCACACGCGAAACAACGCGTAGGTGATGCTCGTTATATCGGCATTACTGAACCTGGCATCATCGCGTCTGAAGCGCCTAATGCGGTGGTAAACGAGCTAATAATTATGCCCGACATCGAGAAACGCTTAGAGGCGTTCGTGCGCCTGGGTCACGGCATCGTTGTTTTTCCCGGAGGCGCAGGCACCGCAGAAGAAATTCTATATATTCTCGGAGTATTGCTTAACGAGAAAAACAAGCACATAAGTTTGCCGCTTATTTTCACTGGACCAAAAGAGAGCAAAGCGTACTTCGAACAAATGGATAAATTTATCGGCGACACAATCGGTGCCGACGCACAACAACTCTATAAAATCATCATCGATGACCCCATTGAAGTTGCCAAGAGCATGTGTAAATCAATGAAGAAAGTTTATAAAAATCGGCGCGCACTCGACGACGCATTTTTCTACAATTGGTCTCTGACGATCGAAGAGCCGTTTCAACAAGCATTCGACCCGACACATCAAAACATGGCCGCGCTGAATTTAAGAAAAGATCAAGAACCTGCGACCTTGGCGGCTGACCTGCGACGCGCGTTCTCAGGGATTGTGGCCGGCAATGTAAAGCCCAATGGTATTCAAGCGATACGCGAACATGGCGTTTACAAACTTGATGGTGATGCGAGCTTGATGAGCTCGCTAGACGCCCTACTGGCAAGTTTTGTAGAGCAACGGCGTATGAAACTATCGGGTAATTACACGCCATGCTATGAGCTTGTGTCCCACTAATTATCAACTGGGGCGTCGACTAAAATCAGTCTATAAACCGAGTGGGTCTAACCTTAGTTAGTTAGTCAGGCAGTTGGCGTCGAACGTGCGCCTATTTGCCAAAAAGAGTCGGCGCAAATTTCATTAGGTAACCAACCAACATGGCGAGCACAAAACTCGACACAAACGCAAAGCCCACCGTTTGCGGCATGTAGCTTACGCTGTGAATCAGCTCGCCATTTACCATGCGCGGTACAAACGTTAACAAGCCATAAGCTGCAACACTGGTGATAACCGCGGTCAAGAACGACGGCTGCCAATACCGTTTAGGCCACTTCCAATGTAGGAATATCGCTGCAAAAATGGCGATACCGGTAATCAGATGCGCGGTGTACTGAGCAATCAGGGACATCGCAAATCTAGTTCGACCCGAGTGCTAGATCACTTTTTCGATAACGCGCAAGAAACGGCGCGGTTAGGCTGGTGACATACAAAAACTCATCGCCTTCGGCAACGCCGGTGGTGGCATAAACCGCGCCACTCGGCGACTGTAAGTTTTCGAGCACAACGCCATTCTCATCAATCGCCAATACCATTCCATGTGGCTCTATTTTGGGGCGCATCGACGGTGGGAAACGCTGAATCACCTTGCGCCAAAACGGCTCGCCCGCGAGCTCATCGATAATCTCCGAGCGGGGCGTGGTAAGCCCTATCCAAAATCGCCCCTCTTTGCCTACGTGGATGTTGTCAGGAAAGCCTGGTACGTTGTCTAAAATCACTTCGCTCTGCATCGCTTTCGGCCCGTTAAGCCATAACTTCCAAACACGGTATTCTCCGGTTTCAACGATCAGAAGAAAACCGCCAGCGGGGTCAGCGGCAATGCCGTTGGCAAAGGTTAAGTTAGATTTCACAACCTTTGAAACACCGGTGCTGGGATCAAATTCAATCACTCGCGCATTATCACTGTGTTCGATAATATCCAACAAGCTAGCAGACAAGGTGCTTTGGTGATCTTTCGCCGAGAAACGGGTCGATGCATCGCTAAAATAAACCTTGCCATTCACCGCGACAACCACGTCGTCAGCATATTGCACCGGCACGCCATCTACCTCACTCACCTCTACGGTCAGCTCACCCGTTTTCGATAGCTTCATTAAGCCGGTATAGGCGTTTGCAATCCAGAGGTTGCCCTGGGCATCGTAGTCAATTCCTAACGGTCTACCGCCAACATCAATCCATCGAGTGGCCTCAGTTTCACCCGCCGGCCAACGAACCAACCAGCCTTCATGAGTGCTTGCAACTAGGTCTCCATTAGGCGCGTGCACCGCTGCCTCTGGACCGCTCAAATCACCCATAGTGAGCTTTTCGAACGAATCCAATTTTTGGTTTATTGCGTATTTCCCAACGTAGCCTAGGTTTACGGGCGCATCCCAGGCAACGGGTTTTATTGCGACCGGCCACGCAAAGAAATACAGAAGCGCAAAAACAATACTCAAACCAAGAATATTAAAGAAAGGTCGCATTAAACTGTAAAACCGCCGTCGACAACGATACATTCGCCGGTAGTATAACTACTGGCATCAGACGCTAAGTATAAAACTGTACCGGCCATTTCTTCAGGCTCGGCATGGCGCCGCATCGGAATGGTCGACATCGCCATCTTATGCATGTCTTCATTTTCAAACAACGCACCCGCAAACTTAGTTTTGGTCAAACCGGGCAGTAATGCGTTAACCCGAATACCGAATGGTGCGCACTCTTTCGCGAACGACTTGGTCATATTAATAACGGCCGCCTTGGTGATTGAATAAATGCCTTGCTTCATACCAGGCGTTAGGCCATTAACCGACGCCGTATTGATAATCACACCTCCGCCTTGACCATTTGCAAATGATTCGCGCATTAACTTGCCAGCTTCAATCGACATAAAAAAGTAACCACGAATATTAACGTCCACGGTTTTATTAAACGCGCCTAAATCGGTATCGAGAATATGCCCAAAATACGGGTTGGCTGCGGCGTTATTCACTAATATATCAAGTTTGCCATGCTTTGCTTTGATGGCCTCAAAGGTTGCGGTGACATTATCCATTTCGCCTATATGGCACGCCATTGTTTCCGCCGAGCCACCACTCGCAATAATATCGGCGACGACTTGATCACAAGACTCTGCACGTCGGCTAGAAACGATAGTATGCGCGCCCTGTTCGGCTAATAGTTTCGCTATGGCTTCGCCAATCCCGCGGCTAGCACCGGTCACCAGGGCAACTTTGCCAGTTAAATCAAATAGGTTGGTCGTCATTATGGAACTCCATTAATTGTATTTTATAGCATGTGGTCGGGACATTGATTAGCCAGTCGTTGAGTTACTAACTGCCTAAACGCATCGTACCGAGGTAGTCGGCCTTACCTAAGGGTACACCGTTCATTCTTAGAATGTCGTAGGCGGTCGCAGCATGGAAGTATAAATTAGGAAGCGAGAAAGATAAGATAAAATTCTCGGCGGTAAACGGCATCTCTAGTTCACCCATTTTAAACAATACTGATCTACCCTGCGCCGCGTTAACTTCGTCTGCACGCACGGCCTCGAGTTCGGCTGCTGTCTCTTTGACGAAAGATTGCATACCCGCATAATCTAGTGGCTTAGACGATTTTGGAGGTGTGAATACACCGGTCTGCAGGGAATCAAGCGCGCCAACTGTCTGCGTATAAACGCAATTCACTTGAAACAATAAAGGCAACATATCAGAGTGTAAGCGGCTGTTCACAAAGTCGTCTGCATTAAGATTGTTATCAGACGCATAACGCGCGCCTTTTTCTAATACTCGGCTAACACCCGCGAGCGATTGTAGGTATGACCCAACACTAATGTCGTACAAAGAATTGCTCATATTTTATTCCTCTTAAACTACTGACGTGCAAATTAGTTTTTCTTAACCACGCTCGACTTTAGTTTCATTGCACCGAAGCCGTCAATTTTACAATCGATATCATGGCCATCGATCACGTATTCGGGGTCGAGCACGCGAATATTTTTCACCCTGGTGCCGACTTTCACTACCGACGACGAACCCTTTACTTTTAGGTCTCGAATAACCGTTACTGAGTCACCGCTATTTAGCTGATTGCCGTTCGAGCATTTAACAACGTCGGTCTTTTCGCCCTCACCCGCTGTCCATTCGTGCGCACATTCGGGGCAGCTAAGACGCTCTCGGTCTTGATAGACATAACTCGAGTCACAGCTCGGGCAGTTAGGCATTTGGCTCATTTTAGTGCTTGTTACGTAGTTTACTTGAACCGTATTATTGCACTTTTTGCATTTACTTCCCGCCCGAAATATTAGCGCATTGTCCAGTAAAAGGAAGTGAGTTTAGACGTTTATTAGACCAAAACTAACCCTACTGATTGAGATTTATTTTAGAAAACGCAACGTGAGCTCAATAAAATGTAAGGTCGCTACGTTAGCGAAACTATCGCTGGCACTGATCGAACGGAACGACCTTTCGTCTAATACTCGTAAATACCGATGGCAACCCAAGTGGTGACGTCGGAGACTACGCAAAAATCGATATTCGCAGCTTAGTATCCGGGGCAGTAGATACGTTCGATATTCAATTTCGCTACGATGGCAACAGCTGGAATTTCTACAGCCATATCGACGCGGTCGAGCACATATGCACCAAACCGGACGACCTATGCGTGCCGCTCAAATCAAAGAACGGCAAACTTGCCGTGGTGTGTCTTTGATCGGGCGTGCCGGGCGTTTACAGACTAGCGGCTGGCTATCAAATCATCAACAACACCCGGGTCCGCCAAGGTGCTGATGTCGCCAAGATTAGAATAATCATTCTCGGCTATTTTACGCAATATACGTCGCATAATTTTACCGGAACGAGTTTTGGGCAAACCGGGTGCCCAGTGAATAACATCAGGCGTTGCAACCGGCCCAATTTCTTTGCGCACGTGTTTTACCAACTCCGTCTTGAGCTCGTCGGTGTCGCTTTCGTTGGCCATCAACGTGACATAAGCATAAATGCCCTGCCCTTTAATATCGTGCGGATAGCCAACCACCGCGGCTTCGGCCACCGCTTTGTGCAACACTAAAGCGCTTTCAACTTCTGCGGTGCCCATGCGATGACCCGACACATTGATCACATCGTCGACACGACCAGTAATCCAGTAGTAACCGTCTTCATCACGACGACAACCATCACCGGTAAAATAATAGCCGGGGTACATCGAAAAGTAAGCTTCGTAGAAGCGCTTGGGGTCGTTGTAGACGCCACGCATTTGCCCCGGCCATGAACGCGGTATTACTAAGTTGCCCGAAGCAGCGCCCTCTAACACGTTACCCTCGTCGTCAACCAGCACTGGTTCAACACCAAAGAATGGCAATGTTGCCGACCCAGGTTTCGCCGCCGTTGCGCCGGGCATGGGAACAATCATGATACCGCCAGTTTCGGTTTGCCACCACGTATCAACAATGGGGCAACGTTTGTTACCCACCTTATCGAAATACCATTCCCACGCCTCTGGGTTTATGGGTTCGCCAACCGTGCCAAGAATTCGTAAGCTCGAGCGTGAGCTTGTCTCTAAAAACGAATCACCCGCCCCCATCAACGCGCGTAAAGCGGTGGGTGCAGTATAGAAAATATTGACTTGGTGCTTGTCCACCACCTGCCAAAACCGACTGGCATCTGGATAAGTGGGCACGCCCTCAAACACCACGGTGGTTGCACCATTGGCGAGTGGGCCATAAGTCAAATACGTATGGCCAGTGATCCAGCCAACATCAGCAGTACACCAATAAACCTCTCCTTCTTGGTAGTCAAACACGTACTTAAAAGTCATCGCAGCGGTCAATAAATAGCCGCCGGTCGTGTGCATCACGCCTTTGGGCGTTCCTGTAGAACCGGACGTATACAAAATAAACATTGGGTCTTCCGCGTCCATTTGCTCAGGCTCACAGACACTGGGCTGCGTCGAAACCAGCTTGTCATACCAAATATCTCGACCCTCTTTCCACGCAACTTCGTTACCCGTGACTTTGCATACTAAAATATGTTCAATCGACGGGGTTTGCTCGCAAGCCTCATCTACATTCGCTTTCAATGGTATGGGCTTAGCGCCGCGCAACCCTTCGTCGGCGGTAATCACCATTTTACATTCAGAGTCATTAATTCGACCGCGTAATGCCTCCGGAGAAAAGCCACCAAACACAACAGAATGAATCGCGCCAATGCGAGTACACGCTAGCATCGCGTAAACAGCCTCAGGGATCATAGGCATGTAAAGGCAAATTCGGTCACCCTTCTCGACACCCAGGCTTCGCATCGCATTCGCTAGCCGACAGACTTCGTCGTGCAGAGTTTGATAACTAATGTGTTGACTTTGATCAGGGTCATCGCCTTCCCAAATGATGGCGGTTTGGTCTGCTCGGCGTGCTAAATGTCGATCAATACAATTGTATGAAACATTGAGCTTACCACCTTCAAACCACTTGATATCAGCGCTATGAAAATCATATTCAGAGACTTTATCAAAAGGTTTGAACCAATCAAGGTTAGCATTAGCTTGCTCGGCCCAAAATTGATCGGGGTCAGCCAAGGAACGTGCGTACATTTCTTGGTACTGCTGGGCATTTAAATGGGTGCGCTGCTTAATCGAATCAAATACCGGGTAAATTGTGCTATCAGTCATGTCTACTACTCGCTAATTATTCTTTCTAAAATCTTTACTAAACGATGTTTTGTAATCACTGAAACCCATGCTTGTTTCAGAATAGTAATGCGTATCATCGGCCACTAAAGCCACACGCAACAAGGTGCTTGCATCGGCAGGTACGTTAAACTCACGTTTCCAGTCATTGCCGTTTTCTCCGACAGCAATCATATTAAACGGCCCAACTTCGACACCCTCGTTTGTGACAAACCCAATGCTCGCATTTTGTAAGCGATTATCCGATGAAAGGTGCAATAACTGTTGGCCATTTTCCAGAGATACCCGCACGGTGGATTTAAAGGAGCCATTTTCCAAATCACAAGCACCGCTGCTAAAGCGACAATTTGATTTAGCGATAAGCTTATAGGCACTACCTGCAACGGCTTTGTGAGGCTGCTCTTTGACGCTTAGGTCAACCATATAATACGACAGGACCGCCAAAATGGGGGCTACGATCATCGCTGTTATGACGTGCTTATTGGTGAAGAAGCTCATTTAATTTTCGATCTCGTACATTTTCAACCTCAATGCATCATTAAAAGCTAACGAATAAAAAGGTTTTTAAAAAAACTTATCCTCCGCGCAAAGAAACGATAAGTCAAATAATGGGCTTCCATGCCCCGCTAAGGTGGGCTACCCCACGAATATAGTTCGCAGGGTAGAAACCGCAAGCCTAGTGTGATGTTGCATCACCAGCGCCATGGGGGGCTCTGATAAAATCAACCAGGTCTTGAACATGCTTAGGGGGTTCCGCCGTTATTTTGCACACAGCAAACGCGACGACGAAGTTAACCACCGCACCGACCGCTCCAAACGCGTTAGGCTCAATACCTAAAAACCAGTTTGGATCCAAATCACCTAAGAACGACGTGCTCTGAACAAACATAATGCCTTTGTGTTGAAAGACGTAGAACAGTGTCACGCCGATGCCCGACAACATGCCAGCGACTGCACCCGCGGTATTCATGCGCTTGTAAAATATACCCAACATGATTGCCGGAAAAATAGACGATGCAGCTAAACCAAACGCCAAGGCAACCGTGCCCGCGGCAAAGTCCGGAGGGTTAAACCCTAGATACCCTGCTAATAGAACGGTAAATCCCATCGCAATACGTGACGCATTTAACTCCGCTTTTTCTGAAATATCGGGGCGAATAATACCCTTAAGTAGGTCATGAGAAATCGCCGACGAAATCGCTAACAATAGACCTGCGGCGGTAGATAACGCGGCGGCTAAACCACCCGCCGCTACCAAGGCGATGACCCAATTGGGTAAGCGCGCGATTTCAGGGTTAGCAAGGACTAAGATATCGTTATCAATCTTAACCATTTCGTTGGTGGCTTTGTCAGCACTGTACTGAACTAAGCCGTCGTCATTTTTATCTTCATACTTCAACAAACCCGTTGTTTCCCAATTCTTAAACCATTGGGGCCGCTCATCGTATGCCAAATAGTTACCCGGTGTGGGTTCAATTGTGCTCATCAAATTAAGACGCGCCATACCCGCAACAGCCGGTGCAGTGGTATAAAGAATCGCGATAAAGACCAACGCCCAACCTGCTGATTTTCTTGCATCTTTAACACTTGGGACCGTGAAAAATCGAATAATCACGTGAGGTAAACCGGCAGTACCAATCATTAGCGACATGGTGTACACAAACATGTTAAGGGTGCTGCCCCTTGTCGATGTCGTATACTCGGCAAACCCGAGTTCGGTCACCACCTGATTGAGCTTATCAAGCACATAGGTTCCGTCGGAAACCAAAGTTGAACCAAGACCTAATTGAGGAATCGGGTTGCCAGTCAACTCTAAAGATATAAAAATGGCTGGAATGGTGTACGCAAAAATAAGCACAACATATTGTGCAATTTGGGTATAGGTAATGCCCTTCATACCCCCGAGTACTGCATAGATAAAGACAATGACCATGCCTGCAGTCAAACCGGCTTCGTATGAAGTCTCTAAGAAACGACTAAACGCCACTCCAATGCCCTTCATTTGGCCAATAACATAGGTTACCGATGCCAATATTAAACAGATCACGGCAACAACCTTAGCCGTATTGGAGTAGTAGCGATCACCAATAAATTCTGGCACGGTAAACTTGCCAAACTTACGTAGGTACGGTGCTAAACACATGGCCAATAGAACATAACCACCTGTCCAACCGAGCAAAAATACCGAACCGCCATAACCTTGATAGGAGAACCCGATTAGGCCCGCCATGGAAATAAACGACGCCGCAGACATCCAGTCGGCACCGGTGGCCATACCGTTGGCAATTGGGTGAACACCCCCGCCAGCAACATAAAATTCTTTAGTCGAACCCGCTCTAGCCCAGATCGCTATACCGATGTAGGTAGCAAAGGTTAAACCAACGACAATATAGGTTAAGGTTTGAAGTTCCATGATCACTCTCCTCCATTCGAAAATTGATCGTCTAGGTCACTCATTTTTTTAGCGTAGTAAAAAATCAGTACGACGAACATATAGATAGACCCTTGCTGGGCAATCCAAAAGCCTAATGGGTAACCGCCTAAACTAATTTGGTTAAGTGTGTCGACAAACACAATTCCGCCGAGAAACGGCACAACAAACCAAATGATTAGGAGTTTGACAATCAAACTTACGTTGGCTTTCCAATAAGCCTCAGCATTGTTTTTCATGGTAGATTTCTCCATCCGATTATTATAAGAAGCCCAAGTTTACGCCCGCTTAGTGCTTCCGAGTATTGGACAAAAGTATTAGGCCTGAACTAACGCTTTGGGTTGCGCCTCGGGCACCGCAATGTTTATAGTTACAACATGAGTAATTCCCTACTAATTGCTGACGATCATCCGCTTTTTCGCGAAGCCCTAACGTTTATTGCAAACTCAGTGCTACCCGGCGCTGATGTCGTTTACGCAACCAAATACAGCGAAACCAAGAAGGCACTCGATGAACAGGTGTTTAAAATTGTATTTTTAGATTTAAACATGCCCGATTCTAATGGGCTGACAGACCTGGCCTTGCTAAAGAAATTGCATCCAACAACCCCAGTTGTTGTGGTATCGGCGCATGAAGACCCTACTATCATTCGCACCTGCCTAGACTACAACGCCTCAGGCTACATCATTAAATCATCTGAACCCGAGGTGATTAAGCAAGCGATCAATGTGATTCTCGGAGGCGATATTTACGCTCCGGCAAATATCGACCTAACTCCAGATATTTCAAACGCAAATAGCATCGCAGCGACGCAGATTAGCAGCCTAACGCCCTCACAACTTAAAGTCTTAATCGAGATTGGTAAAGGCAAGCTAAACAAACAAATCGCCTATGATTTAGACATCACCGAGGCCACGGTTAAAGCGCATATAACCACGGTATTCAAAAAGTTAAAGATCAATAATCGCACGCAAGCAGTAATATTCGCAAAAGAACATCAAACCAAAAACCCTGAACTGCGTGCACCCTCTAGCTAATTGTAACCACCGATTTTATCGTTGAGACTAAGCATTCACGTCAATAACAATTCGGCCCTGAAGCTCCCCTTTGAGCAAAGCGTTCGCGAGCTGTGGCAATTGCGACATCGGTTCTACTTGGCAGACGGTTTCAAGGTCATCCATAGTAATAAGCTCAGCTAGGTCTTGCCAAGATCGTTGCCGGTCAACTTGGCTAGCCATCACTGAGTCGGTGCCTCTTAATGTCACTCCCCTGAGAATAAAAGGCATCACTGACGCCGGCAAATCAGCGCCGCCAGCAAGCCCGCATGCGGCTACGATTCCACCATAATTAATTTGTGCTATCAGACATGCCAGCGTTTTGCTACCGACCGAGTCAATTGCACCCGCCCACGTTTCTCGTTCCAGCGCTTTCGAGTCACGATGAAACTCATCTCGACTAACAACCTCGCTCGCACCCAATGATTTAAGGTAACAATGTGTACTTTCACGACCACTTACCGCAACCGAGGTGAAACCAAGCTTTGACAATAACACCAAGGCAATAGAGCCGACACCACCGGAGGCACCGGTGACCAGTATAGGCCCATCGGCGGGCGTGAGACCATGGTCACGTAGGGCGTTAACGCATAGCATCGCGGTATAGCCGGCAGTGCCAATTGCCATGGCCAACTTACTTGAGATTGTGTCAGGCCTTTTCACCAACCAATCAGCCGATACCCGTTGCTGCTGCGCATAACCGCCCCATTGAGTCTCTGAAAGGCCATAGCCATTAATCAACACCCGATCACCAGTTCGCCACGCGCCAGACTTAGACTCGATAACGGTTCCTGCCAAATCAATACCGCAAACCATGGGTAGACGCCTGCATATCGGAGCCCGGCCGCTCACCGCCAAGGCATCCTTATAATTCAGGCTCGAATAGTCGATATCAACCAACACATCGAGATCAGGCAATGCATGTAGATCTATTGATTCGCGCTTTACTTGTACACGCTTTTCAGCGCCATCGTTAACGTCGCGAGCGATAATCACATTAATATTATTGGTCATTATGGGTATTCTTATTTCTAAGATTATGGGCTCGACTAATCGAGGCTAGCACTCCTTATTACAGCAATACCTTCTTTATATCGTCTAAAGATGAAGGGTCGTCAATGGTCGCAGGCACCGCGATGTTTTCACCATTGAGCATGGCCTTAAGAACTTTACGTAACACCTTGCCTGAGCGTGTTTTTGGCAACCGGCTCACCAAATGACTGTGTTGGTAGCAAGCGATCGCGCCAATCGATTGACGAACGCGCCCAACCAACTCAGTCTCGATTCGAGAGCTCTGGCCATCGGCACTATTGAGCACCACAAATCCAACCGGCAGCTCACCTTTCAAATCATCATGCATGGCGACCACCGCGCATTCTGCTACATCAGGGTGTTGAGCGATCACCTCTTCTATGTCACCTGTCGACAGGCGATGACCGGCAATATTGATCACGTCATCGACCCGCCCCATAACGAACAGGTAGCCGTCTTCATCAAAATACCCACCATCGCCGCTGGTATAGTAGCCGAGGTAATCACTAAGATAAGAATCAATAAAACGCGGATAATCGTTCCAGACAGACGCTAAGCAACCTGGGGGTAACGGTAACTTGATGGCGATATTACCCTGCTCGCCTTGAGCAAGCGGCTGGCCATGGTCGTCTAAAATCTGCACATCAAAACCAGGCGCAGGTTTGGTTGCCGATCCGGGCTTAACGCTAAGCGATTCTCGCCCCATTAGGTTTGATGCGATTGGCCAACCGGTTTCGGTCTGCCACCAATTATCAATAATCGGCACGCCAAGCGTGTTGCTCATCCACTCTTGAGTAGACGGATCTAAGCGCTCGCCTGCGGCAAAAACACATCGCAGGCTATCAATATCATACTTAGAGACCAATAAGCCGTCAGGGTCTTCTCGTCGAATGGCCCGAAAAGCGGTAGGCGCGCTAAAAATTGCATTAACCGAGTGCTGCTCGATCACTCGCCAAAAAGCACCCGCATCGGGGGTCATGACTGGTTTGCCTTCGAACATGATGGTGGTACAACCGTGCAGCAAAGGACCATAAACGATGTACGAATGCCCGACAACCCAACCAACATCAGAGGCCGACCAAAATACATCGCCATGTTTCATGCCGTATACCGCATCCATACTGTATTTAAGTGCAACCGCATGGCCACCGTTTTGGCGCACAACGCCTTTAGGCTTGCCGGTCGTGCCCGAGGTGTAGAGTATGTAAAGTGGGTCATCACCGCGAACGCTCACGGGCCCAACCGCCTCTGCGGCATCAAGACACTCGACCCAATCTCGATCAATTGGCTGATCAAGCAGCGCCGCCTTTTCCTCTCTCTGCAACACCACGGAATAAGTCGGCTTATGGTTCGCCAAATTGATTGCAGCATCGATCATGGGCTTGTATTCGACTATGCGATTCACCTCTATGCCACAAGAGGCCGACAAAATAACGATCGGCTCAGCATCATCTATTCGCGACGCTAACTCTGGTGCAGCAAAACCGCCAAACACAACAGAATGCACTGCGCCAATTCGAGCGCATGCCAACATTGCCATTGCCGCTTGGGGAATCATCGGCATATAAATAATGACCGTGTCGCCCTTTTTCACACCCAATTCGACCAACATGCCGGCGACCTTAGCGGTTTCGTCTCTTAATTCTTGAAACGAATACGAACGCAGTTTTCCGGTCACTGGCGAATCGTAAATCAACGCCTTTTGATGTCCGTGCCCGTTAAGCACGTGGTGATCCAAAGCCAGATAGCAGGTGTTCATTTCGCCGTCTTCAAACCACGACGCAGCACCTTCATTCGATTGACTTAGAATTGTTTCAGGCGGAGTAAACCAGTCAATACTTTGGGCTTGGTAACGCCAGAACTCTAAAGGGTCACTCTGCCACTGTTGATAATCATTAGTCATACAAAAACCCTATATCAGTTTCTCTAAAGACTATCGACTGTCATAGTGACAGTCGATACGACATTAGTATAAGCGCCGTCTCTAACAACCCCTCAGCGATCGAAAATAGGCCTAAGAATCATTGTCCAGCAAAAACAATAATACGGCCTTAAGCGCCGCGGGTTCGATTGGTTTCGCCAAATACTGATAGCCTAAGTCGGTCGCTTTAACCTTTAGCGACTTATCTTGCTCGGCGGTGATTAACGCGCCTTTGATATCAGCGACTTTTAAGAAATCCAGCCCTGTCTCAGCGTAATCTAAACGGTAATCCGCCAACACCAAATCAAAATCGACCTCCGACAAAGCATCTACCGCACGTTTATAGGTAGCAACCGACGTGACAATTGCCCCCCAACCCTCGAGTAAAGTGCGCATAGCGCCGAGCACACTCTCGTCGTTATCCAAACAAAGTATTTGCGCTCCGTTTAATCGCTCAGTCAAACCACTACTTACGCTTTTTACTGGTTCAGGTGGTATAACCGGTTTATCGGTGAACGGGACGTATAGTGAAAAGCGACTACCATGCCCTACTCGCGATTCGACTTTAACGTTTAGGTCAAGCAAGCGACTGATACGTTTAACTATCGATAAGCCTAAACCCAGACCATGTGTTTCTTCTCGACCTTCTTTTTTAATCTGATAAAACTCGTTAAAAATTTGATCAAGGTGTCCAGCATCGATCCCTACGCCTTTATCCTCCACTGTGATCTCGACTTGCTTAGTTTCCTCCAGCAAATTTGCTTGAACCAATACTACGCCACCCGAATCTGAGTATCTCAAGCCATTAGCCACCAAGTTTTGCAATACCGACAGCAATAACTTCTTATCAGAGTAAACCATTACATTGGGGGCACTGTAATGCAAAAGCACATTTTTATCGTTTGCGCTGGCTTGCATCTCGTCGAGTAAACCACGAATAAATGCATCTAACGAAAAATCATGCAGTTCAGGCTGAATGCCCCCAGAATCAAGCTTTGAAACATCTAAGAGCGCCCGTAGCAACTCATTCGCGGTGACCAACGATTGGTCAATGTTTTGAGCTAAATGTTTGACTGAATCAGGCTCATGAGCGCGCTCACTTATACTATGAGTAAATAGCCGAGCCGCGTTTATAGGTTGCAACAAATCATGGCTTGCGGCTGCTAAAAGATGCGTTTTATTACGTGTATTTCGCTCAAGCTCCTTGGTCAAAACCTCAAGCTTTTTAGTCCGTTCCTTGACTCTAGACTCCAATTCTTCATTTGCTTGGCGTAACAATTGAGAAGCACGAACACTGTCGCTGATATCTTCATAGGTAGTAACAAAGCCGCCGCCAGGCATCGGTTCACCTGTAGACTTAATGGTGGTGCCATTAGAGCGCTGACGCACAATTGAATATGATGTGGCATTTTGCAAATGTCTAATTCGCTTGCTGATTTCAAGATTATGGTCCTTGCCTTCAAAATCACCCCGGTCAGCGTTAAACTGAAGCACATCGCGTAAGGGTTTGCCCACATAAATTAGATCTTCTGGGTAGTCGAACAGCTTTAAATATTGATCGTTCCAAATCACCAGATTGAAATCGCGGTCGATTACGGAAATCCCGTGCGTGATGTTTTGCAGGGTCGCTTGTAGCAAGTTTCGATTAAATTGCAGAACGCTCGATGTCTCATCAACAAAGGTCGTTACCTCTTCGAGGTATTCATCGTCACCTAACAATGTATCGGAGATTACTTTTTGCGCCGAGGTAGAACCAATAACGCCCGCTATCGCAGTTTGCACCAACGACAACAATTGCCGATCTACCTGAGTGACATCACCCAAATTTACGCCTTGTCGTTGCTCAAACTGACTGAAGACTGCTTGCGTATTCCGCCTGCCTATAATACGTTCGGTCAAAATTCGAAGCGCATCGGGGTGAACAATAAACGCTTGCTCAGAGCCCTTTGAACTTAAATTAAGCGGGGCATCACTGACATAGAAGAAACGGCTTGCTTGAATTTTCTCGAGTACGTTTTGATTTTCCCTTAAAGAACACCAAACCAGCAAGGTGACGTTGACTAGCAAACTCCAAAACACACCATGAGATAAAGAGTTATCAAGTCGCATTCCAAACAATGCTTGAGGGTGAAACCAAGCAGAAGCACCATAGACCGCATCAACAGTCGCTATATCCAAAATGGTTGGAAACATAAGGGTGTAGGCCCATATCGAAAAGCCACCAATCAAGCCCCAGAACACGCCTTTACGATTTGCTGAGCGCCAATACAAGGCACATACAACCGCGGGTAACAATTGCACAATCGCCGCAAACGACACCAAACCGATGTTGGCCAATTGAGCATTGTTATCGATCAATACGTAGTAGCCATAAGCACCAGCGATAAGACCAACAATGGCAACTCGTCTGATCAGTAGAATAATACCGTTCAGGTTGTCGCTGCTAAGAATATCAAGGCGCTTGTGGTTAATCAGGTACGGCATCACTAAATCGTTGCATACCATGGTACTGAGGCTAATAGCGGCAACAATAACCATGCCGGTTGCTGCCGATAAGCCACCGATAAACGCGACCAGCGCCAAAACATCATTACCGGCCGTGAGCGGTAAGGTCAGAACATAGAGATCGGCTTGACTGTTTGGCAGCAGTACCGAACCGGTTAGTGCTATCGGCAATACGATGACGCTGGTCAATATCAAATATACCGGCATTACCCACATTGCCGTCTTAAACTGATGGTGGTCACGCGCTTCAACAACGGTTACCTGAAACTGTCTAGGCAAGAGAAATATAGCGCTGGTGGCCAATAGAGTCTTAGTAAGAAAGCTCGCCCAAGTGCTTGTATTACCAGAGAAAACACCTTCAATTGAGTTATTGCCTATCAGTTGAGCAAAACTGTCGTGCGCGCCCTTCCCCATTAGTAAATAGATGGCGTAATAACCAACTGCCAAAATTGCCACCAACTTCACAATTGACTCAAACGCGACCGCCAAGATCATGCCCTTGTGATGCTCCGTCGCGTCGAGGTGACGAGTGCCAAAGAGTATGGTGAATAAGGCAAGAGCCGCGCCAGTAATCAGCGCTATGTTATCAGTGATAATAGAGTTAGCCGCACCGTGCGAGCTCACCGTCTGACTAACCAATACCAGGTAAGAGCTGGACACCGCTTTGAGTTGCAAAGCGATGTATGGCAATGAGCCGACAACCGCAATCGCAGTAACTAACACACCAATTTTTCGATCTTTACCAAAACGACTGGAGATAAAGTCAGAAATCGAGGTAATAGAGTTCTGCTTACAAATCAGAATAATGCGCCGCATCATTCGATAGCCAAACAAAAACACCAAACAAGGCCCGAGATAAATCGCTAAGTAATCTAGGCCATCAACCGAGGCGGTGCCAACGGCTCCATAAAACGTCCACGATGAACAATAAACCGCGAGAGAAAGCGCGTACACGAGATTACTATTATGGTTGGGGCCGCCCTTTTCTTTCTCAGAATCGCCCAAGTAGGCGATTAAGAACAATATCAAAATGTAGGTAAACCCTATAAAGGCAATGAATTCAACGCTGAACATTACTCACTTTCCATGCTTATATCGACGCTCTTTTTTTATACTTAAAAACAGAATAACGTATCTGACCCAAAATGCGAAAAACCAAAGCAGGTTTCCCCACTTTGGTTTTTCGCTTTAGCGATTCTCTGCAATTGAATTAAACCTAATCTAAATCAAATCACCTTAACTGGAGAATAACGTTTTATAACAAAGGCTTAGAAACCATACTTCGCAGTTAACTGCAGCCGAGTCAAGTCTCCGTCTGTGCCATCTTCTAACTCGCGACTAGCTTGAATAAGCGCGCCACCAAAAGTCAACTTGGGCGTAGGCGCATAAATCAAGTTTACGTTAAAGTTAGAAACCTTTTCGGTGTTAGCACTAGACAAGCCATCGGCCAAACTTGCAGTTGAATACGCGTATTGAATGGTGCTACGCAATTTATCGCTCCAATTGTGACGATACGCGACATAACCGCCCGTGACGGTGGTTAAGTCTAGGTTGCCTGTGGCATCAATGCCGCCGTCGCGAAACGCATTGAGAGCGATGTAGCGCCCCAAATTACCGGTGGCAATTGAGTACTTAATGTCATCGCCATTATCGAATTGGTATTTACCGGCAAAATTCAAGGCAAAGCCACTTTTACTCTCGCTGGTAATGCCATCGTCGAAGGCAATTTGCCGGCCCAATGCTGACAAAGCGTAGGAATGCGCACCTGCTTTACCGTTGTATCGAGCAACGATATCTGGGATGCCATTATCATCAAAATTACTGCCTGCAATACCACTACCGGCATCAGCTAAGCTTGTGGATGGATTCTCGGCAGCGAGCATAAACGAGCTACCACCGCCTAATTTTTTAGTCCAACGTATCTGCGCTTGGCGATTAAAGATGGTGCCCGACGTAGGGCCAATAAATTCAACCGCTTCGGGCAAGGCGCCAACGTTAAAGAACGTACTCCACGACTGGCCGACTAATAGCGACGCGTCATCAGCGTAATCCCACGCGAAGTAAGCATGCCGCACACGAGAATTAGTAGAGTTAGATACGCGCTCATCGCCACCACCACTTAGAAAATCCAGCTCAAGATTAGATCTGAGTGTGCCGACTGAGGTATCGGTTGAGGTCTTGAAATACACTCGTGAAGTCGCTACGTCCGAATCAAATTGAGCGCCTTCACTGGCACCGTCACCGACCGGGATCAGACTGGGAACTAATATTCGTTGCGCGATGCTAGCGCTCGGTGTCGCACCATCTTGGTAATCATTGAGCATCGCATTCACTTTAACGAAGCCACCGTAGGTCAAGGTAGTGCCTTTCGACAGTTTCACATTGCCTACAGGCTCCGATTTCTTAACCGCAGCAACCTCTTCAATCTTAGTATGAGTAGCTTGGTTTTGCTGTGCGATTAGAGCTTTGAGCTCGGCTATTTGCGCTTCCATTTGCAATACGCGTTTCTCTAAATCCGATTCGGCATAAGCTATGCCCGGAGCAAGAGTTAAGGCGCTTAAACAAAAACCCGCAATTAGTGTTCTTTTAAATGTCGGTTTTCGGGTGGTGGACATCGGTCAATTCCTCACATATTTTTGTTAGAAACGACACTATTACAAAGCCTTGCCAAAGACGGTATTAGCCAATAGTCGAACTACGACTAAAGTCGTATATTATTTTTTTGGTGATAGGCTCTTATAGGGCAGTAACCTTAACAACCATCACTGGATATGAACTCACGCTTTCCGCCAGAACACCAAGAAGCCGCAGTTTTTTTACAGTCGATTCGCCCGTTTGACTGTTTAACCGAGCAGCAACTATTGTTTTGCGCGAGCAAACTTACCACCACCTATCACCGCACTCGCTTTAATAAAGAACACTTAGAGCAAATCTTGGATTACCAAAACCCCTCTCTTTTTGTGGTTCGAGCCGGCGTATTTGATGTTAGAAGTGAAGAAGGCGATTTGATAGACCGTGTCTCAGAGGGAGGTTTTTTTGGCTTTATTTCTTTGCTTACGGGTAAAAACACACATCATCAACTGCACGTTGTTGAAGACGGCCTGCTCTACAAGCTCGATCAAGCGTCGTTTCGGCAGCTACGAAACCAAAGCACCGAGTTTGACCACTTCTTTAACCAAGCCTTTGAACAACGCTTGAGGGTTGGCTTGGCCAAACGGCCCGAGAACATCGCGCTGGCCACACAAGTATCAGAAATCATGCCGCCCACATTGCTGAGCGTCACACCTGAGGTCAGCATTCAAGACGCGGCTAAACTCATGACCCAGCACAATATCGCCTCGCTCGCCATTATTGACCAACAACATCAATTAGTTGGCATTTTCACTGATAAAGACTGCCGAAAGCGCATCGTTGCAAACGCCGGCGACGTCAATAATATGATTGCCTCGGTGATGACGCCCAAGCCGATATCAATCGATAAAAGCGCGATGGTGCACGAGGCCATGATCGAAATGATTCGTCATCAAATAAAGCATTTACCGGTGACACACCAGGGCAAGCCCGTCAGCATGATAACGCTCAGCGACCTCATTCGCCTGCACCGAACCGACCCCGTTCTGATTATCAACGACATACATCGAGCCAACTCGATAGACGAACTAAAAACCTTATCTGAGCAAATACCTGAACTTCTATTACAGCTTATAAAACAAGATGTTAGAGCCGATGACCTCGGGCGAATTCTGACTACAGTCACCAGCACCCTAAGCCGTCATTTAATCGTTTTAGCACAACGTCAGCTAGGGCCAGAACCCTGCCCCTTCGTTTGGTTGGCGTTCGGCTCTCAAGGCCGCCAAGATCAATCGGCCAAGTCAGATCAAGACAACGCACTACTCCTATCAAACACAGCAACTGAGCAAGACGATACATACTTTAAAGCGCTTGCCGAATTCGTCAACAAAGGGCTAGACGCGTGCGGCTACGTTTACTGCCCAGGCGACATCATGGCGCAAAACCCCAAATGGCGACTCACCTTAAAAGACTGGAGCTCAACCTTTTATGATTGGATAACGCAACCGTCGGAAAAAGCCTTAATGCACACCAGCATCTTCTTCGACATGCGCGCCATTTACACCAGCAACGGCGCCGAGACCCTATTCTCTGAATTACAAGACAAAGTATTAGAATGGGCCCAAGAGAACACCATCTTTCAAGCCTTGCTAACGTCTAACGCCCTTGGCCTCACGCCGCCGTTAGGGTTTCTCAAACAATTGGTTGTAGACACCAGCGGCGAGCAAAAAGACACCTTTGATATAAAAATGCGCGGCATTATGCCAATAACCGACATCGCCCGCATACATGCGCTTGCCGGTGGCATCAACGCCGTTAACACCAGAGAAAGGCTAGCCGCGCTGATCGATAAAAAACTGCTCACTAATACTGATGGCAATAACTTACTCGACGCACTTGAGTTCATAAGCCACCAACGCCTAATACATCAAGGCCGACAACTCGCTCGCAGCCAAGCAGCCGATAACCACCTAAACCCAAATGACTTTAGCCAGCTAGCAACACGCCAACTCAAAGACGCATTCAAAGTGGTCAGAAACGCGCAACGTGGTCTCAAACAAAAGTACCAAAGCGGCTTAATGTAAGCATGTTTAATCGCGTGAAAGATGCTCTTTTTCAACGCAAGCGCGCCCAGCGCGCATCTCACTGCCATGAAGGCGCGTTAAAGCAACTCTTAAGGTCGCCAACGCCCAGCATTAATACAAAACTTAAGGATGTGGAATTTCTGGTTGCCGACTTGGAAATGACCGGCCTAAACCCGAGCACCGACAAAATACTAAGCATTGGCACAACGCTCATTAGCAACAAGGAAATTGATCACTCATCAGCCACTCATCAACTGGTGTTCCAAGACAATGTCGACCTAGCTAACTCAGCACCAATACACCGAATATTCAACCAAGACGTCACTCAAGGAGTGAGCTTAGAAAATTCACTAACCGCATTCTTACAACAACTGCAAGGTCGAGTATTAGTCTTGCACCACGCCGCGCTCGATAAAAGGTTTATCAATACCGCACTGGCTAAACTATACGGCACATCCCTACTTTGCCATACGCTAGACACCCTACAAATAGAACGCCGCAGGCTACAGCAACAAGGCAAAGAAGCCCACCAACTCGACTTAGCCAGCACCAGAGCACGCTACGGCCTACCCAATTACACCGCACACAACGCCGCCATCGACGCACTCGCCACCGCAGAACTGCTACTCGCTCAACTAAGCCATATTGACGCCAACAACGACTTAACATTGAGTTACCTAGTTTGACCAAGACGGTCAAGTTAACGCCGGATTACAAAGAATTAGTTTGATTAGCAAAAAATAGCCCCATATACTCCTTAATCCCTGAAGGGAACCCAGAATTCAATGCAGATACGAACAATCGGCGTATTTGAGAACGAGTATGGGGGCGACATGGCTTCGACATGGGTCGCGAAACCTTCGGTGCATGTAGAGCATTGCAGACTACCTCTCAAAACTAGCTGCAAAAGTTATAGTTGCAAACGACGATAACTACGCACTAGCAGCTTAGAGCCGCTAGGGTCTCGCCGGAGTTGTTCATGGCTTTGGACTTTGAGATCTCATCTTACATGTAATCGCGAGTAGCTTGTGTCGATTAAGCTGCCGTTAAAACGCAATTCGACCCGCCCCGAAACGAGTGCGTTTGTCCAGTTGCGAGGGGTTAAACTAAAGGCAAACTAAACATGTAGATCCGATGAGCGGAGGGCTTGTGGACGCGGGTTCGATCCCCGCCGCCTCCACCATAAAACAAGGTCACCTTTTAGGTGGCCTTTTTTTATGGTCGTAGGTGTTGGGGTGAGAGCCGGCAATCCGGGCGACGCGCAAAGCGCTAGTGCAGCCGAAGGCTGGAGATCTATCAGCACAGGAAATCCCTCGTCACACCTTAGGGTGGCCTTTTTTATTTGGTTTAGACGTCTGGGTGACAACTGCACGAATGCAGGAGGTAGAGCAATGCAGGAGCAATTGCCGAGAACCTGCGTATCGGGTTCACAAAATTGCCCGGAGCAATTTTGGGCGGCCACAGGCCGGTCGTGCAGCGATAAAACCCATGGATGGGTTCTACAATCCCACCGCCATCATCCATGACACGACTAATAGACAAAGAACTTTTGCTCGACATCAAACGTGGCACCGCTAATTGGGCCAATTTCTACTACCCTCACGTTGAACAATTGCCTGCTGTGGCGTGGAAGCTTATAAATCTAAATAAAATGAGCACTGAAGCAAGAAAAGCCGCATACGAAAAACTAGAGCTCACACTTTCTTTTTGAACTCCCGGAATTTCCAGAGAGTTGAGTAATAAACCGGGTTACATCCCTACTCAGCATAAATTGATTTAATTTAGCGACCAAATCTCACAAAATGAATTTCAAAATAACATCCTAGGCGGCGCATTCAACACGAAGGGCAAACCCTGAAAAAGCCGCACCGTCTTAGTGTAATCATAAATCAAAGACCCTATTTATCACTCCATCGATCAGCAACACACGAGGATATTAGCCGCCATTGTTGTGGCTTGTGTGTCTGTCGTATATTGTTAATACAACTAGCAGCCTTAGATAGTGATTTTTTAAGTGCAGTCTAACTGGTGACAAACCAACAAAGGCTAGATCACGTTTGTCCGACGTGGGTTTATATTACTAGCAACATAAAAAAATGGATAGCATTGGATTTACTCGCAAGTCACTTGAGCGCTTCCCTTGAGTGTTTTAGGTGTGTCGCCGTGAACTACTTTTTCAAATTCACCAGAGAAACGGTAACTATTATCAACGTAGCTTACCTGACCCTGTGCGTTATAGACTGGGCTTATATTATAGCCATCGCTGTCCATTTTTATGCCGGTTGAAAACACCATGGTTGAATAGTTTGGTGTGCCAAACGAGCGAAATGAAGCGCCTTCAACGACATCACCTTCAATCTCTGATGCCATCACCGTATACGCCTTGGTTTGCGGATGAGGTGGTTGGCAGATAACGTGCGGCAGCGTGTACTGTTTATCGTCAATAGAAATAGTGGCAAACTGTTTGGAGTCAGAGCGATTCGAGGTAGCACTTTGGTTCTCTTGTTGAGTGTTTTCTGTGCAGGCTGTTAGCTGCCAGCACACTAGTATCAATATAAAGATGTAAGAACGTAAACGCATAGTAGGTACCTTAGTTAAATGAATGCTTTGCGAGCTAAGTATAAAAACCGTGAGCAAATTTCAGTTTGGAATAACAACGGCTTTTCCGCTAGGCAGTGGTATTACAATGAATGAGGTGTCGTCAGTTTCAGGGTCTACATCATCGTCGGGTTGTAATTCGAAAGCCCCCACATCACAACGGCCATCGCTGCGCGGCTTTTCGCGCTGATCAAGCGCTTCACAGTTTGCGTTGTCGCCGCTGTTAAGCGCTTCACTGTTGGTCGTTAGCGCATGGGTTTTGGTTGCACCGCCGTTGTCAGCAAGTGGCAACAGGCCTGGGTCAATCGTGCGCGCGCCACTCAAGCAGTCATCTTGCTCGATAATGCTTTGCGTATCAGATACCACGGCGGTACCAGCACAATCTGAGCCTGTCGACGAGTTAGCTAAAATACTGTTGACAATAGTGATGTTGCTATTGTCGTTATTCAGGCCCGCAGCGGTTGCCGCGCTGTTATCAGCAAGCGTGGTGTTTGTTAACGTTAAAGTGGCAAAGCCGCTATTAATTCCGCCACCGGTATCGGTGGCCGAATTACCCGATATTGTGCTGTTAATAATGTTTGCGCTTGTACCCAAGCCCAGCGATAAGCCACCTGCAACTTCGGTCACCGAGTTTGCGTTGATGGTACTTGCGGTTAGGTCGAGTGTGCTGCCCGAACTCAACAAAATAGCGCCAGCACGGCTTGCAAGATTACCGTAGATACTGCTTCGTTCAATACTTGCCGTGGTGTCAGAAAACTGCAGTGCGCCAGCAAAGTTGGATGCTGAGTTGTCAAAGACCTCGCTGTCTGTGATTGCAATATCACTGTCAGACGCAAACATCGCAGCAGCGAAAGCCGCTGAATTATCATTGATCGTCATATCGTCGAGCGTAACGGCCACGTTCTCTAGCCGTATGCGTAACGCGCCGCCTTGCGAACTGCTATTGTTTGAGAGCGTCGTGCCGCTGATATCAAGCGCATTGTAACTATAGTTGCCGCTGTCTGCGTTTATAGCGCCACCGCGTGATGTGGCTGAGTTAGCAGTAAACACACTGTCGGCAATGGTCGCTTTGCTTGCCACACTGCGAAGCGCGCCGCCATTGCCACCCAGGCCAGAGCCGGTGGCTATGTTTCGGTTGAATGTGCTGCCGGTGATAGACAAGCTAGCGTAGTAGTAGGCATTGATTGCCCCTCCACCATAGCCGCCTGCGGTATTATCGGAGAACGTTCCGCCAGTAATGGTTGCTTCGCTGCCACCCGAAATATTGGCCGCCAAACTAATGCCACCACCATCTTGAGTTGCGCTGTTAGAGCTTAATTCACTGTTGGTCAGAACCAGCGAACTGCTTCTAAGACTAATCGCCCCACCACTTTGTGCAGTGTTGTTTGACAATACTGAGTCAGTCACTGTCAATGTGCTACCGATGGCGTCAATCGCGCCACCTAGGTAAGGTGCCTCGGTGGCGTTGCCGTTACGCAGCGTGAGTCTATCAATCGATACCAGTGAATTATTAATCGTGAAAATTTGTGATTGATTGACGGCGTCAATGACGATGTTGTTGGCATTGCCTTCAATAGAGACGTCTTGGCCAATAATAATATCGCCATTTGCAAGCACAATGGTATTGCTAGCTAAGTTGTTTGAGAACACCACTGAGTCTTCTACACCAAAATCATTGAGGCTACTATTAGAGCAGCCGCCAATGCCGCTCCCTGCATTGATTGAGGTCAGAGCCTCACGCAAAGTGCAATCACTCAGGCTATTATCACCAACAGATTCGACTTCAATGGTAGCCGCATTGAGTGGCGCCTGAAAACTAAGGCCAATGAGGCTGGCTTGTATTGCCAGAGTGATTTTTGATTTCTTAGAATGAGTCTGCATGCGAAGCTAGTGCTTATATCAATGTGGGTAAGCAAGCGTGGTGAAAGCCGCGAGGCACATTAAAGCGGAACCACCACGGCTTTATTGTTTTTGAGCGGAATCACAAAAAAGCTATCTTGCTCACCAAAATCATCATTTTGATTAAATTCAATGGCGCCAACATCGCAAGCGCCGTCGCCGTTATCACGTAACTGGCCACGTTGGTCGCGCACTTCGCAGCTCGCTAAAATGCCAGTGTTACGCGCGGGGCTATTGGGTTTTAAGGCCATGGTTAGGGTACTGCCGCCGTTATCGGCCAGCGGCCCCAGTTGCGGGTCAATTGCGCGTTGGCTATTGCACGAGCCGTCTTGCACAATGGTCGCCGAGTCGGTAATGATTGAACCGCCGTTGACTAAACATTCGCCACCTCCATTTGAATTGGCGATTATCGAGTTATCCAGGCGTAATGCGCTGTTAGTTAAGTTTAGTCCCGCGCCTAAGGCAGCGTCGGCTTGGCTGTTTGCGACAGTAGTATTGCGCAGCCTTACGTTAGCGTTGATCGCGCTAATTCCACCACCGCCAGAACTTCCTGCCTTATTTCCCTCTAAAGTGAAATTGCGGATATCTATTGTTACTGTGGAGGCATAGCCATCAGCACGTATACCGCCCCCAGACCCCCCATTTGTATTGCCGCTGATTGTACTATTCGCACCCTCCAAAATTGCATCGTATCGTAAGCTGATCCCGCCGCCTTCTAACGTGGCCGAAGTGCGATTGTTGGAGACAGTCGAGTCGTTTAACGTAAGTGTCGCACCGCTAACTCGAATACCGCCTGCGCCGAAGTTACTTGAAACATTATTGGCTATTGTTGTATTTGTTAAAATAAGGTTTTGATTGCCCGTAGAAATCCCGCCCGCTCTGCCGACACCGGAGTTGCCGCTAACCGATGAGTTGATAATCGTTAGTGGAGCTCCAACAACTGCACTAATGCCACCTGTGTTAACACCTATATTATTGTCAATGCTAGAGTCAACTATGGTAACTCTGTCATTATATGAGTAAAGTCCACCACCAAGGTACCCCGAATTATTTGTGATAGACGAATTCTCTATCGTGAGTGAGCCGTCACGAGAGCGTATTCCTCCACCAGTGTTGTAAGCGGCCTCTTCGTTATTAGAAATTAAACAATTATTTAAACGCACATTGCTGCTATCAGCCACGATACCCGCAGAACCACCAGTGATAATTGTATTGTTAAGAATAAATCCCGCGCCTTGAACAGAAATGACACTAGAATCTGGATCACCGGTTATCGTAAACCCCTCATATCCATTAACCGTCACCGCTCTGGTGACCTCCAGTTCTGAACCGTTTAATGTGATTGTGTCACTGGCCAGTGTATTGCCAATGATCACCGTGTCGTTAATACCAAAATTGCTGGTGAGCGGTGGTTGAGGCGGTGGCAATATATCCACGCAGCCGCCCATGGCTGCGCCAGCGTTGACCGAATTCAGCGCTTCTCGAAGCGTGCAGCCACCGCTGCCGTTATCTGAGTTTGAAGTCACAATCAAGGTGGCGGCGTGAGCGCTGGCGTGCGCCAGGCCAATGCCGAACAAACTGGCTTTCACCATTAACGCAATCGGTTTACGCCGAAGCGGCCTCTTGCGACTAGAGTGTTGTTGGTTGTGTTGCATGGCAGGGGTGTGGTTATCGTTTGTTTTGCTCAAGTGCGCAGATGATGTGTGTTCACTTATTTACACAAATAGGCGTTGTTAAAATCTTTCATGCCTTTCACCAGTTGGTGTTTGAACGAGGCCGTGACTTTGGCTTTGTTTTTGTATGTGGGTTTGCCAAAGGCGGTCACGCCTACCTCGGCCAACGTGCCTTGAAACTGGCCGCTCAACTCTAGGCCATCTCGATCGATGCTGAGGCTGCCATCAATGGCTTGCATCTTAGCCAGTGTTTTTTTATGGCTACCGGTTGGGTAAAATACTGCGCGCACCTGGCGCTGGTTTTTCGCAAACCAACTGGAGCTCACTTGTGCATCTGGGTTAATTGGGTAGTCGCCTGATTGCAAGCCAGCTTCGTCCGAGTATTTGAATTCCAGATTAAGCTTGTTTGGGCTAAGCTTAGGGTTACCAAGCACAATTGAAATTGCACAGGGCTGGTTGTTGCCGCTAGCGCCACGAAAGCCCATGGCGGTTCCCTTTTCAGACACATTTAGGGTGTCGTTAATGATGGTGTATTCAAATTGCGATTCGGCGTTGGCGCTATTGAATGCGCCAAGCGAACAACAAGTGAGCACAATGACTGCTGTTTTTTTCATGCTGTAAAACCCCGACTTATTCCTTTAAGTAGAGAGATTAATAAAAGGGTCGCGAATAAGATTGGAAAAATCGGACATGCCGTGTTTCTTTTGCCCACAGCATTAATGAGCAAAAACTGACTGTCTGAATTTTTACGTTTGCCTAACCGGCTTTTCGCGACTTACCTAAAAAAGTAAACAGAATGTCTTCGTCGCTTTGCAAAAATTTGCTGGGCGTTGTACCAAGAAAGCTTTTTGCCGTATTGATCAAGTGAGATTGATCGTAAAAACCGTAGGCTTGAGCGACATCGGCAAAGTAGGCGGTGTCGTTTTCAAGCATGGCACGCACTACGCGGTTAACTTGCAAGATACGCGCAAAGTACTTAGGTGAAATGCCGACAATATCGGTGAACTTACGATTAAGCTGGCGTGAGGAAATCGCTAGCTTCTCAGCGAGTTCGGATAACTTAATGACTCCGTTGCACTGTTCTATTTCGTTAACCGCTTGTGAAATATAGTCTGGGGCCGAAATAGCGTGCGCTGACTGCGCACACAAGACCGATGAAAACAGTTCGATGTGTGACTCAATATCATCGAGTGAAAAATTAGCGCTGTCATTAAATAGGCTTGATTCAGCGCTAGCTATGGCGGTGCAGACTGAGTTTCCAAATGCACAGACATTGGTCCAAGGCTCGGGGCTAAGGCCGAACAGTTCGTAAAAACCGGTGGCGGTAAACTCCGCTAATATATGCCGAATGGCACCGTGAAATTCGATCGTAATATCATCGTCACCGACTTGACCGGATAAATGCGTTGTAGAGCCACGCAGCTCGAGACGGGTTCCACCAAATTCTGTTGCGGCCATATCACAATCAGGGAGCAGCCAACCAAAATAACAATACCCGGTCGGAGGCACCGGCATTTTCAATAGCTCAGAGTTAGCTGAGTCCGCTATTAGATAAGAGCGAATGTAGCGGTGAAGCGCTGGCGGCGGAGCAACGACTTGGTATATGTTTTTTTCCAACCAAACCTCTTCGGGTGTTGTTTTTCTTAACGGTCAGTGGCCCTTTAACAACAATGAGTTGTCTCTCCATGTCCGAAATTTACAATCTCTGATTTGCATTGCTGTGTAAGCTGTTTTTACGGAGCTAATAATTACCAAACAAAGGGTGTGCTAAATGACCAGATTTAAGAATATTGTAATCATAGTGGTGTGTCTAGGGTTGGGCGGCTGTGGTTCTGGTAATGACGCGGCTAATGGTCAACCATCGGCGACATCAGTTGACAAAATGTCTAGCAATGTTGAGAAAAACAGTGCGTTCGATCATGTTGCATCCAAAGAAGTCGGTTTTAATTGGGTCGATATGTCACAACCCGGTCGCCAAGGCTTGCACATGCTTAAGCATGTGGTGACATGCCGAGTCCCAACGGAGCAAGACCCGACTCTAGAACTAGAGGCTTATGAAAGCGAGGATAAAAACGGCCCTTGGCTCAAAATTAGCGGCACCATGCAAGAGAGCACATTTAGCGCGCACATTGGTAATGGTAAAACGTTCGAGGTGGTTGGGCCGTTTATGGAGGGTGATGGCTGGACTTCTGAAAAACCAAACTTTCTTCTGGGAATGAAACCGGCTGAGGGCAGTGCTGCCGAAAAGCCGTTGGATTTTATCGGTTACTTTGAGTGTGAGTGAAGGTTTTTCTAAAAATTTTATGACTCTCTAAAGAGTTCAAGACTGTCTCAAGGTTCAAGACTGTCTCAACGTTCAAGACTGTATAACTATAGATAATCGGTAGCGGTAATCGCAATAGCAATGAAAAGGATGAAGAAAGTATTGTGTTCGTTACTGGTAATGGTGTGTGTTATTGCGCCAAGCACGCATGTTCAGGCATTAGAGATTATTAGCAATAGCTCCAGTAACGTAGGGAACAGGCAGGTATTTACGATCCAAGATTTTGATCCGCAGCCAAGAGCAAATCGCGAAGGGTATACTCCGCCGTTTCCAGCTCTGTATCGCACTGGGATTGAAGGAATATATCATCGTGAACAAGAAACCACTATGGTGTGGAACTTTGGTGATGGCAGCGAGCCGGTCGAACGAAAAGACAAACTTCAGGCCGCTCATGTTTACCGCAAAGCCGGTGACTATGTGGTTAAGGTCGAATTATTTGACGAACAAGGTCGCGTATTTGAAACCGCCAGCAAACCGATTTCGATTAACGCTTTAACCCCGTCGTTGATTTCTTCAGTAATCGTGCGAGACGCTGACCAACCGAGCCTAGTAAGCTTCACCGCCGCCTTCGTTGGTCGAGACCTTGATTGGCAGTATGAGCCAGTGGAGTTTGAGTGGGACTTCGGCGATGGCAATACACGCTCTGGAACCGACTTGTTTGAGGTGACACACAATTATTCTAAAACGGGGAGCTATACAACATCACTTAAAATAGTGAATGCGTACGGTGCGTCAAGAACGAGTAATAGAAAAATTAAGGTCATTGCCAAAGGCGAAGACAACGAGCAAACAGTCCGGAATACAATTGATACCGACAACTTAGTGCCCCCGGACGTGATTGCCGATAAGGTTAACCTGACTATTATAGGCAATGTAAGAGGTCGTGTTACGGCTGATGCAAGACGCATTGCAATGAGTACGTTTTTCGCGCCTACGAAACACGGCCGTTGCCAATTTTGGATGAACTTCTGGGACGATTCTCAATTGATGCATGGTTCGTTTATCGTCGATTTGGGCAAGCTCCCTAAGCTAGGCAGTGGTGAACAATCAATCAATTTTAGCTTGCGCGACAAGCAGCGTTTTGACCTGCATTTTTTTTCCGACAAACGAAAGAAAAACTACTTGTTTCGTAAAACTCAGCTGCAAGGTGGTAGCGTAGAAAATGGCCTAGGTGGTGCCATGCATGTGTTCGACGAACCGGTAAACTTGAGGATGAGCGGCGGTGAGATCAAGTTGTCGTTAAAAAAAGGCGCTTACATACTCGGCGCAATTCAGGCGACTCTACAAGGTAGGCACCCGGATGATCCTGATAAGTTTGTTACGGTTATGGCCAAGGGCGATTTTGCTCTAAACTTGGGCAGCCGTGGGGCGATTATGGATGAGATCACCAAAGGCTTTGCCTGTCAGGAGCATAGTTTTGTTGAAACCAAGCGCTACCCGGCAGCAGGCCAGCAACATCTGACAACGGATCGACCCGGGGTAAGAATAAATTTTAGCGAAGACCTTCAGCCTGACAGTGTTAACACTAACACCTTTCAACTGGGCTACCCAAATGACAAAGGCGAGTTTGTACAAGCAGCCGGTCGCTTTGTTAATACTGACTCGATGATTAAATTTGTGCCCAGTACAGCTCTGCGCAAAGGCGTGCGCTACAGCATGCGTTTAAAAGTGGGCGAGACCGGCGTGCGGTCTGCGAGCGGTGAATTTATTATTGATGAAGACGGCTCTGGCTGGAGTGAAACCAAGTTTTGGACCGAACTGCCTTTTCAAAATGCTCGTGGTGATCAAGATGATGGCTCAAAAGGCATCAGTTGCGATGTGTATCAATCCGTTAAAAATGTGCCCTTAATCAAGGGGAAGCCTGCTTTGATGAGAATCTATGCGGCCTGGCCAAAGTTAGATGATGTGCACGTGGATGCTCAGTACCGCGAGTTCACCGCCGATGTAGTCCACTCAGGCTCGGATAAAAAGTTACCATTTAGATTTACTCGCCCAGACCTCATGAGCGGATGGAGTAGACAGGCTTTGCGCGAAAGTGAAGCCGCTGAATTCCCGTTTACTCCGGGTTCAGTCGGCTTGGTCAATTTGCATGTTGATACCCATCATGAAGGAGAAGAACAAAAGTATTACACCGGCTGCCGAGCAAAAATATGGGACAAGGCACCGACCATCACCGTGGATGTGTTTGCATTGAAACCTGAGACTGGTAACTACGCGTATGATGGCTTCGGGAAAAAAGACGACGAGTTTAAATCGCTCAACCGAGCCAGTTTTGATGAGCTTCTTAAGAACTATTTGGATGATGCTAGAGTTATTACGCTGCAGATGTATCCTTTTATGGACATACAATTTTCGGTGAAGCCGTATTTAGATTTACCGTTTGGCACTTCTGCGGTGTTGCAACGTCTTTTAAAGCAAACCAATGACAGTCAAGCGGACGTTATCGCATTGATTGTCCCTCATCATATGAGCGGAGGAAATGGGTATATGTTCACCAACTTCACCAGTGGGCAAGGTCAGATGTATGTGAGTCTGAGCGACGCATCAATCTACCGCTCGCGATACTTATACATAATGGTACACGAGCTCGGGCATGTATTCGATCTTCAACACAATCCAAGGGTAACAATAAAGAAAGCGCGCACTGCTCTGTTGTCATTCACTCATAAATTTACACACTTTTATGATGCGATTGACGGTATTCAAATGTCAGAGGACGGAGATGTTTGGTGGCATAAATCCTCACGTCTTGGAAATGAGATGTCTAAGAACTTAGTGCCCTTGACGTATCCAGGCACCATGGACATCGAAAAAACGTTTATCTTACGCAATGAATATCGAAGTGTGCAGAAGCTGCTTGATAGCTATAAATAGTTAGGGTGATGGACACGTTTTCAAAAAAGGGGCGGTGAAAAATAATTATCATTTATCACAATGAAATAACCACCGATTTACCGTTTGCCAGCGGTATTACAAAAAAGGAGGTTGGGTCAGGCGGCACCACAACCCCTTCGACCGAGCCAATAAAACAACTACTGGTGCCGCGCGGCTCCCCACGTTGGTCAACTCCATTTACAGGTGCTGCGCTGCAAGCGCTGAGTAAACCGGCACCGATTAGGCCCGAACCCGGTATAGGCGCATGCGTTTCGGTAAAACCGCCGTTATCGGCTAGTTCACCCAAACCTGGGTCACCCGAGTTGATCGTGCCGCAAGTGTCATCGTCTAACCAGTTGAACGCGCCAAACGAGATGGGCAGTGTATTGTCGGCACTGCAATTACCAAACGCGTTGTTACTAACCACGTTATTTGCTTCGAAGTTAAACGTGATCGAGGGTATGGAGGTTCCTCCCCAATGCAGCGCAGCACTTCCATCGTTGTCGGCAATGGTGCTTTGAGTAATTGTCGATGAAGTTGGTAGTATGAAAAATTACGCTGCCGCGAGAGGTTGCGGTATTTTTTGAGATGGTACTATTTGTCATGGTAATGTCATCACCGGTAATGCCTCCGCCATATATGGCGATGTTATTGGATAGAGTACATCTATTAAAATTTGCTGGCGCTGCAAAACCCATCAAGACGCCGCCGGCACTGAAAACCGCGGTATTTCCAGAGATTACGGTTTCACGAAAGTTGTTAGAGGCGCTAGCTATGCCTATTGCCACACCGCCTCCACTCCGAGCGATATTGTTGGACACTTCCTTAACATGGCTGTCCCCGTAAGATCGCACTAGAAGCATGTGACTCTCACTAAAATCAGAATAGGTTTAATAAATAAACAAATTGCATAAATTAATTTATGCAAGATTCATATATTTTAAACATAATGCTTGAAGTAAGTTTAATTTTGTCGCTTAATGCATAAATATAACTATGCAAAAATAAGATTACCTAAACCAAGTATGATCAATCTAAAGAAATTACTGAAGCCTGGTTACCTTGTGAACCGCAAGGTCTTGTATTCGTATGGGCTGACCAGACCTGATGTGGACTACTACGTGCGCTCTGGTTTTTTGTCTTCTTTTGCTCGAGGCCTTTATCACCGAAAAAGTGACTATGACCTGACCTGGCAAGAAGTCGTCTCATCTCTTGCAGATCTAGGCTATCACGCACATGTTGGTGGGGCTTCAGTCGTTCGAGAGGCAGGACTAGAACACTTTGTTAGCGTTAGTGATTCAGCAACGTCAATATCATTGTATTCAGCAGAACCGCTGCCCAAATGGCTCAGCGACACACCAGTCACAGAAATACTAACAGACACAAAACAAAGTTGGCTAAATAAACTGCCAAACTCGGCTTATAGAACCCAAACATTCGGTCAGTGGGATCGAGAAATAAGGTATGCCACATTGGAACTTGCTCTGCTAGAGCAACTCGTTGATGCAAGGTTAGAAACTGAGTTAGTCGCTATAGATAGGCAACTAGAAGGCATGGCAAATTTAAGCCCAACAAGGCTTAACGAATTACTAAGGCTCTGCCCTAACATAAAAGCAAAACGTTTATGCGGCTGGTTATTGCAACGCCACGATCATGTATGGATAAAACGAATAGAATGGAATACTGTAGATATAGGTAAAGGCAAACGGTCAATCATAAAAGGTGGCCGTTATAATGATCAATGGCAAATAACAGTGCCAAGGAAGATGGAGGATCAAACAGTCCATGGACACTAACAATATTTATTACAAGCAAGTTCAGTTACTTATGAGCGTGCTACCGACTGTCGCGAAACAACCTTGTTTTGCCTTGAAAGGTGGTACCGCTATCAATTTATTTGTGCGTGACTTACCACGGCTTTCTGTCGATATCGACCTCACCTATATTGAAAAAGGAAATCGTGATGAGAGCTTAAGCAAGATCAAACAGGCAATGCAAAGCATTCAGACTGACTTACAAAAACAAGGCTTTACGATCTCAGAATCTCAGAAAAACGGCGCCCTAACCCGCATTCTTGTGAGCAATAAAGAAACGCAAATAAAGATTGAAACAACTCCGGTTATGCGTGAAACAGTACATGTACCAACAATGCAAACCGTTACCCCTAATGTAGAAGATCAATTTGGTTTCGCTGAAATCAATATGCTTGATTTTAATGACCTTTACGCTGGCAAACTATGCGCAGCACTCGATAGGCAGCACCCGCGCGATCTATATGATGTGAAACTCCTGTTGGAAAATGAAGGTATCAGCGAAACGCTCAAAAATACGTTTTTGGTGTATTTGATAAGCAGCCCTAGGCCCATGGTCGAATTAGTAAAACCCAACCGAAAACCACTAACGGAAGTTTACGAGAAAGAATTTGAAACAATGACCCGCTCACATGTTTCCGTAGAACAACTCAAAGAGACCCGAGAGCAACTCATCAACACCCTACACAAAATGTTGACTGACTTCGACAAAGAATTTTTGCTCGACTTCAAACGTGGCACCGCTAATTGGGCCAATTTCTACTACCCCCACGTTGAACAATTGCCCGCTGTTGCCTGGAAGCTTATCAATCTAGACAAAATGAGTCCTCAGGCGAGAAAGTCTGCATACAACAAGCTAGAGCAAGCTCTATATTCCTGAGCAATAATACAGACTCGATCCTAGTACCTGAGAACCAATTTTTATAGCCACCAAATCTCACAAAATGAATTTCAAAATAACATCCTAGGCGGCGCATTCAACACGAAGACTAAGCGCAAAAAACGCTGCTCGATTTTGTTTACATGGATGCAGGTAACACTTCCTTAACATGGCTGTCCCCGTAAAGATCGTTGATCTAAGCCCCGTTCTTGAACTAGTTAAATTCGACGGAGAAAAGTGGATTAATGACGACAATGGAGAAGCCGTAGGACAACCTCGATATCAAGAATTTGGCATCGTCTGGGAGATTGGCAGACTTATTAGTCAGCTTGAAGACAATCCTTTTCAATAGTTTGCTTAATACTTAAAGGTGTGCAATATTCCATATTCGAATACGGAATAATAATATGAGCAAAGAACAATCAAGCATGAGACCACAAGACATTGTGGTCCTTCTAAAAATAGCATCTCATCAAGATGAGCAATGGGTGCAAATACCTATTGCCAAACAATTAGGGTTAAGCCAATCAGAGATGAGTAAATCATTGAATAGATCTAAATACGCAGGTCTAATCGATGACTCTGGGCGTAAAGTCCGAAGACTTGCGTTATTAGATTTTATTCAATTCGGCCTGCCCTATGCGTTCCCTCAGCGCCCGGGAGCAATCGTGCGCGGTATTCCAACCGCTCACAGTGCCCCACCACTGAATGATCAGATACAAAGTAATGACGATTATGTTTGGCCTTACGCGAAAGGCACTGTGAGGGGTCAATCAATCATTCCTTTGTATAAAACAGTGCCAGAGGCGGTGCAAAACGACCCTTCACTATACGAGCTATTAGCTCTAGTTGATGCTATACGCTTAGGTACGGCTAGAGAGAAGAAACTAGCTATCTCTGAGATGAAGAACAGAATACTCAATTAAAAAAACACCACGATGAAAAATAGAACAATAAACCTTGGAGTTGTGGCTGAAATTGCCGAGGCGCTTGGTGAGCTAAACGAATCAGTGGTTTTTGTTGGCGGTGCCGTAGTAAGCGTTTATACAGATGACCCAGCCGCTGACGAGATCAGACCAACTCAAGATGTTGATTTAACGCTCACACTGTTGGAGGTGAACCAAGAGGCGTTAGATAAAAAACTAGCGACTCTTGGCTTCCATTTGGATCCATATGGTCATGCTATCTGTTCATATCGTTACAACGATATTGCTGTCGACATTATGGCAGCGTCCGACTCCATGCGAGGCCCATCAAACCGTTGGTATCAAGTCGGGTTTGATACGCTGGAAACCATTGAAATTAACAACACACAAATTCAAGTGCTATCTGCGCCGTGCTATTTAGCTACAAAATTCGAGGCCTACAATAGCCGAGGTCAAGATGATTACCGTACAAGTCATGATTTTGAAGACATTATCTATGTAATCGACAATCGAACGACGATTGTCGAGGAGATCAAAAATTCAGGTGAATCAATTCAAGGTTTTTTAAACTCTGAAATACAGAAAATTTTGAGTAACAGATATGTCGATGAGATCTTATCGGCGCACCTACACCCATTGATTCAAGAGCAACGATATCCGCTATTATTGGATAAGCTGAAATGGATAACGGCCTAAGTTAGCGAGTGCACTTAAATTGCGGAGAACACCATAAAAACCTCACAAAATGAATTTCTAGATAACATCCTAGGCCGCGCATTCAACACGAAGACCAAGCGCGAAAATCGCTGCTCGATTTTGTTTACATGGATGCAGGTAACACTTCCTTAACATGGCTGTCCCTGTAAGATCTTAGCTTACAAGTGACCCTATTTGTTCCACTAATTCGCCTGCGTTTATGCTACGCTACCTGCCAGCCAGTTTACTGAACCTGGCGCAAAACAAGCCGGAACCCAAGGAAGTCGTTGCGAAAGCTCGGCGACGTATTGCCACGATCCGCCGAACGCGCATTACTCGCGCCGAAGGCCCAACTGCTGCCGCGGATCACGCGGTCAGAGCCTGTCACAGGCCCGCTCGGGTCTGTTTCGGCACTACCAGAATAGGCCGCAAACCAATCCCAATTCCATTCCCATACATTGCCGTGCATATCGTATAAACCCCAGGCATTAGCCTGCTTCTTGGCCACTGGTTTAGTGCCATCTTCGTAAGCCGCTACCCCATTGCCGTTTTCCATCTCGCGGTTGTAGGAATACCAACCCATGGCATGCAGATTGCCATTGAAGCCGCTGCCAGTTTCCGTATCTGAGCTATCAAAACCCACTGGGTTAGCGTAAGCATTGGTGGTGCCCGCGCGCGCCGCATATTCCCATTCCGCTTCGGTCGGTAGGCGATATCCCGTGCAATTGGCAATTTGGTTCACCGTAGTAATGACCAAAGAGCCGGTGCCGGGCGTGCCGCTGACACCACTAGTGGCATAACACGCACTACGACCTTCAACGAGCGATAAGCGATTGGCGAAAAAAATGGCGTCATACCAAGATACGGTTTCAACCGGGTAACTGTTTTGAGTGTGACTGGTTGACGGATTGCTACCCAATAGAGTATCTACTATTACATCATTCCACTGCGCATTCGTTACTTCCGTAGTCTGCATTCCAAAGGAGTTAGTTAAAGTCACTGTATGCTCAATTTCATCTGATGACCGACCTGGCTCCCCAACAGGGCTGCCCATGGTAAAGCTGCCTGCGGGCAGGGTATTAAACTGCATGCCGATGCTGTTTGTGAAGGTATCGGCCACTGGATGTGAAATAGCCGGAATATCATCGCCCGCCATAGGAATAACGACCACTCTATTGTGCGCCATCGCTGCTTGACTCATTAGCAATGAAACGAAGAAAATATTACAACGCCAGACTTTTAGGAGACTCTTAAATTGGGTTTTGTTCATTTTTTACTCTGTTTTTTTACTCTGTTTTTTTACTAGGAATAACTAAACCAAAACGATGAGTTTGGGTATCAGAAATACCAATTTACGAATATTTTTTAACCGGCGTACTCCATAAGCTAGTTGTCCCCACTCAATCATAAATACTACATAGATTCGTTAGTCAGCATGAGTTCGCTATTCTTTAAACGAACACGCGCAATACTAGTTGAGACACCCACAGCTCCGAGTATTCGATTACGAACAAGCAGGCTAAGGTAAGAAGTACCGAGTGTCAGTTCCAAATTTTGTTCTACATCTTCACAACTGGCAATCCAAAGTACAGCAGCCATGACCGAACAATAAGAGTATGAAATATTCACAGTACTAGATGAAAGAGAAGCACTTGCTCCTAAAATGCTACCAGCAAAACTTGATTTAAACGTATCGAATTTTGCTTTGACTGTGAAATCAGAATAATCACTAAGAGATATAGTCGCCTCGGCTTCTCTAAAACACCCTCCCGCTAAAAGGGCCATACCGCCTGAACGTATCTCGCCATTTGAAAAACCAGACCCTGAAGAAGCCAGTAACGCGCAGTCACCATGGTTGACAAAAGCTACGTCATCGTCGTCGATAACGACAGACCTTGTAACGCTGTTAGAAGACGATAAGTTATCAGCGGCGTTTTTCTTTTTGCTCTTACCCTGAATATAGATTCCATCTACGACAACAAATTCGCCTTTTGTGACCTGTTTACTTAATAATTGAGCGATGCCTTCAAGGTCTACTCCCGATTTTTTGATGGCTTGTTGATATTGATTTTTGTATCGAGCTTGATATTGACTAATTAAACGCCCACGAGTTTTCACATTTTTAACTTTTTCAATGCGTCGAAAATCAACTTTCATGCGGTTCAACACACCCAACTCAATTAGTTCTTTAAGGATAGCGTCGTTGGATTTATCAAGCTCTGTTAACGCCGCTGTAAATGGTGTTTGCAACGCAGCTGCGAGCGTTGATTGCCCAAGCTGAGCTTTATCTCTTGAACTACTTTGAGAGGCGGGTATTGTTACTTTAGAGTTTCGTTTTTTACTAATTTCTTTTTCGGTGATTCTTTTTGGTTCAAACTTTAAGGGCTTCTCCAAAACAGTATCTTTAGTCGAACCTTTATTTTGCGCATAAGTGGTGAACGAGATACTCAACAATAAAAACACCATTGCGATACCTCTTAGGGGAATACTATTTTTCATAACGGCTCCTATTAAGAAATTGTTTACTGTGTATGCTTCAAGCGACCTAAACAGACACTACCTATCTTTTAAAACAACTATCTGGCTCTGTATTTTTTTAAGTAAACCAGGTTTATCTTTGTATTCTTGAATCAGCTCTTTATATGCTTTTTTAGAAACAAACATTCGCCCTTTTTCATCAAACAGTTCTAATGGCGGTAACGCTTTTTTTCTGGCCAAAAGTTTCGCGTACGTTCTACGGTCAATCTTATCGGCTTTAAGCTTAATCTCACGTTGCAATTTGCCGATATTAGTTCGTCCCGATTGAGTGGCTATTTCACCAAAACGTCTTTCAATGTCCTCTCGTAATTGCGCCGCTCGCTCAGCCCGGCGTTCATTACGTGCCGATTCACGCTCTGCCCTGATGTTGGCATAGAAAGAACCTGACTGAGGAGAATATAGGTCTTCAATTGCATCGCGTATTAGGGGTGTATAAATTTCCTTGTGTCCTTTTTCATTCGGATGAACAGATCCATCCCAGCTTCCTTGAACTCTGTATTGCGAATCAAAAAACGTATTAAACCAACGATCGCGATCATTAGAGTTGCCTATTCCGTTTCTGAAAGCACGTTCTTGTACATCTAATAAAGAGCAGTAGCTGATTTGGCCACACCACTCTGCAATTTTTGGATTTATGTGGTTGCGTAAAATTCTAGAAGCCCCCCTCAGTTCGGTAACACTTACCCCGTTACGGGCAATTCTCTCCCTAAAACTGCTATCGAACGAGCTGCCTTGTTCTGGCAACTGTGAAAACGTGCCGAATTCATTCCGAGTTAAGTCAGGGTAATTTAACCAAAACATATTAGTGGGATTAACGGCTTCTTGAATCGCAAAATCGATCAAAGGAATTCTCTCACTAGTAATGCTTAATCCTGAATCAACATAATCAACCCAATCATCGTAGTCATCTGACCATAATATCGACCACTTTATTATTTTTCCGAAACCAGCATCATTACCACCCAAAGAAAATACCAGCACATCAACGTTTTCATACCCACGGGAATCAAGCCAGTTTGCAGCACGTACTAACTGCCCATCTACTTGCGTTTCTTTCTTTTCGCTTAGAGCATGAACCAGTTCTCTATCGGCTTGGTAGTCCGAAGTCAGTCCACCGCTAATTTCTAATTCATCACTTTGGTCTTGAATAGTAGCGCCAGTAATAGCCCAACTTTTGCACACAACCCAAAGTTCAGGGTGAGCCTGCGCAAATTCATTACAACCTACCCTTGCTCCCGATTTAGTAGAGTTATGTGAGTCACTATAACGCCCATCAGACCATTGAACATTTCGCCAGTTAGATGACTTTCGCTCCGGCGCACCCTCACCTGCTGCAAATGAATCTCCCATAATCCCGACGATAATCGGAGCCGGCATAACAAATGAATTAGTTTCAGTATGTTCTACTTTTTGAGCATCGCTTGATGTTAATCGAACAGAAAAATAAACAGTTTCACCAGGTTCAAATTTAAAAGTGTTACTAGAATCGACTTGAGGCAGAATTGCTTCAAAGCTATTTGCCCAGTTAGTCGGCTGAGCTTCAATTACTTTGGTGCTCCCACCGCCGTTTCCTAAAAAATTGCGATCGCCGTAAAGCACTTCCACACTCATTCCAACAGAGTTTATTGAGGCGCGTGTACGGTCAGGAAAACTAAAAACAATCTTCTTTTCACCTTTAAGTAAAGGGCGTTGCTCTATGACGACTGGAATCGATGATTTTATTTTAAGATTCTCAAGGGGTATATTTTGACCAACCGTAGTCTGTAATTTGGGCAATATAATTTTTTTCTTATCAACTTGGGCATTCAAGTTGAATGTTGTAAATAGCAACGGTAAAAATAATACAGCCAAAAAACTTCTAGTTGTGTGACACATTTCTGTCTCCTTAAGTAAGGTTATGTTTTTAGTAAACTTCGGCTTGGGTTAGTTACACCCTGCATGCATTGTTCTTGCTAGTAACATATCTGCTGTTGGAGCTTGCCCGCGCTGGCCAAGCTGGATGGCATCGTGTTGATACGCCGCAATGGGCATTGGCAACAAGCCAGTATTGTTTAGACTTTCATCAAGAAACCCAACATCGCTGCTGAATAGCAACAGCGCAATATTGCCCCCTTCTTGATAGGCATCCCAATAGCCGCTAGCACTGGCTTCGCTTATTCCTGTTACTTCACCGCCACCCACTGACGGTGACACACTGGACAACGAGCCATAGTAATAGCGAAAGGTTCCATTCGAGCACATGGTAAAGGTACGCTGCCCTGAGCCGTGAGCGTTATAGCTTGATGAACTTAATTGCGAGCCAGCAATAAAGGTTCGCAATTGATTCACGTTCACTCCACCAAAACTATTGTCCGAAAATCGTGCGTTAGTGCCGCTATTCTGATTCATTACTCTGAGTGCTTGACGCAGTTGTAAATGTCCTTGCGCTACATTGCCATTAGAAACGACACCTGAACCCCCAGCTGAAACGCCAGTCGTTTTTGGAAGGCTGGCTTGAGTTTCGACCTCTGCCATCGAGTCGACCTCAGCAATCATTTCATTGAGCGAATCAAGGGTGGCTTGTGGGTCTTGTAGAAACTCCGCAATGGTCAGATCTTTTAATTCTTTTCTCTCAGCTGGTGTTAAATGCGATTTAGCGCTGAACGCCACATCAATTTTAAACGCGGCATCTAAATGCGCCTGTGTTAGGTGAATGCCATCTTTGGTAGCAATCACTGTGCTTTGCTGTTGTGCTTGTGTTTGCCGCACGGCGGCTTCGTCACCCTCACTGGAACACGCCACGCACAGCAAACTACCACCCATGAAGGCCAATACTAGAAACCCGTTTTTAATAGCCGAGGCCTTTGATTTAATTTTCATAAACACACCACGGCAAACTTGTTGTTTTTAGCCTTTATCGGCAAGCAAAGTTGTTCGTCCTCAGGGTTAGGCAGGGGTGGTAAGGTGACGGCATCGCTCAGCAGTGAGGCAAGCGCGTTAACAACGGCGACTGATAAACAGCTTTTGGACAATTTATTGAGTGGTGGCATAGTGATCGCTAAGTAAAATTAAAGTGGTTAAGAGAGTGCGTTTTTAGCGAACACAGCGTGCCAAGTTATCGACCGCTTTGTTGGAGGCAATTACCCGCCCATCTACAAAATCTACACGCCATGCTTGACTCGTGTCGCTGGCAAATTCTGAGGAAGACCAAAATTCAATGTTATTGGTCGCAGGAAAAGCACCTGCATCCACTGCTGGCTGGTAATTTCGATAATCAACCACGCTGGTTAATTCTTTCACATCAGGCAGTCGCCAATCTGTATAGCCCGCTAAGCTCAAATTGTCACAATAAGTGATAGCTTCAGAGTAATTATTTGCAGAGCCGTCAAGTATTTGTTCCCAAATTAGGCCTGTTGCCACATCGCTAACCGTGCCATCTCCATTGTCGACCCATACGTCATTTGTCGCATAGACTGGCCACAAAATGAGGATGGTGAAATTCAAAAAGAGAGCTGGCAAAAGCGATTTGAAATTCGTTGTCAATTTTATTGTTTTCATATGTTTCTCTGAACAGTTAGCTATTCACTGAAAAGACCAACAAGTTATATTTACCTTGTGAGACCACTAAACTTTCATCGGACGCAACGAACGAATAAGTTGTCGTTACCCTTGCCTGCGTCGAAAATGTTTAAGCTGTTAACACCAAAAAATATTAGCCAAGCAGAGCTAACAGAGTTTGAAAAAGTAGTTGCTGACCAATAAAAAGTAGAGTCGGTATTTGGGAATGCCACTTGGTCAATGGCGGGCGGCGTTACTTGCCCATAATCAAAAATGGATTGCAGCTCTTTGATGGCTGGTAATCGCCAATCTTGATGGTTGTCTAAGTCTAAACCTGCGCAATAATTCCAAGCATCATCCCAATTACGAGTCACGTCATCGTCTTGGCGTTGCCATTCAAGCCCGGTGATCTTATCGATGACGGTCAATGCGCTAATCGTGTAATCATTTTGATTAGTGTTCACATTGGCAATGGGCGTGGTGGGCGTTAGTTCAGCAGGCACTTCAACAATTACATCGTCGCCCGCCATAGGCACCACTACCACCTTGTTATGAGCCAGAGCCGTATGACCAGAAAACAGAAACATAGTTAATAGTGGCGTTGTCAGCTTAGTTCGAATATGCATGTTGGTTCTCTGTCTACAATTTCAATTATTTGAATAACGCTCTAAACTCATCAATTGTAAGCGGGGGTTTTGACCTATTGCCGTTTATTTGGGTATCAATATAGATGTCGTACAACTCAGGGGATTTCTGCTTTAGTTTTTGAAGCTCTTTAAACTCACTGAATTCAAATTCCGGTGTTTCTCTGGTCGGAATAACTATAGGGCCAGGCAAACAACTACAACCTGAGTCTGTGCGAAACCCATCAAACAGGCATTCATTGCTACAACTTTTTAAAGACCTAGAACCTCGATCAATTGGCTGCTCTGGTTCGTTGAAGCAACCACAAATAGTTCGAGTAATTGGTGGAAAAAGTTGCGTATAAAAAGCTCCACATCCGTAAAGCTGGCCTTCGGGGCATTGAGCTTCTTGTGCATTCGCAGATATTGAATTGATGATTAAAATCATGAAAATAGCAAAAGTGAATTTCATTTTTTGGTCTCCTATGTGTGGACTGCTGTCTATAAACACACCACGGCAAACTGGTTGTTTTTAGCCTTTATCGGCAAGCAAATTTGTTCGTCCTCAGGGTTAGACAGGGGTGGTAAGGTGACGGCAAACAGTTCAAATTTATCAAAGATGTCTTTGTCAGCGCGAAACACCACGGTTCTGCTGTCGGGGCTAATTTGAAAATCACTAACGCTGCTCATAAACGGCAGTTCGCCGCTTATGTTTTTGGGCTCACCGCCGGCCACGTCTACGGCAAATAGCATTCTTATATCACCGCCATTGCTTGTATCTCGGCTTGTGTAAATCACCTGTTTGCTGTCTGGCGTAATACTAAATTGCGCCGTATTCATGGGCTCTAATATTCGCGGCGTGCCGCCCATGCTGGATACACTGCGCAAATCAAAAATAGTCCCATTAGGTATATTGCGCCGCGCACGATAGACAATATTGGTTTGGTCTGGCGTTATATTTTTTGAGCGGCCGCTCAAGAAACCAACATCACCGTCTAGCGCTCCAGGGCCATCTATTGCCGTGGGTGAGCCGCCAGTCACCGAGATCAAACGCAATCCATCAGGATTTTCTACCTGATACAGCACTTGCTGATCATTATTAACAAAGGTGATTGACGCAGTTAAACTGGTGGTATCCAAAGAAACAGGGCTGCCTCCAGTGGTTGGTACGCTGTAAAGTTCTGCTTCAAAAGTTGAGCCAAGCGCGTAGATTACCCGTTGGCTGTTGGCAGCAATTCTAATTGAGGCGGTTTCAACGTTTTGATCCAGCTGCTGCAGGCGAATAGGCGTACCACCTTGTGCTGGCAAGCTGAATAATTGTCTTCGGTTATTGAATTGTTGTAAGTACAGAATGCGTTGCCCATCGGGCGTATACCTCGAAAAAAATGTATTGACTGGGCCAACATTACTAACTCCAATCGGCGCGCTGACTCGAATCGGCGGTGAAGAGGCGTCAATATCGGTGATAAACAGCTCAGCATCTGCAATTGAACCTCGGGTAGACGTGCTGGTAAACGCAATCGAGCGGTTGTTGGGGCTGATCGCAACGCGTCGCACCACCGCCTGATTAGCGCGTAGATCAGGCCGGTTCAGTTGGGTTAAATTATTACCATTGGCGTCAACGCTGAATAAGTCTGTCTCAATGCCCTCTACGCTGTTCGGGTTAGGCCGGTTTTGCACACGATACAATACGGTTTGCTGCGCTGGGCCATAGGCGAAGCTAATATCGGATTGGACGCTTTGCGTGGTACTTAAATTGTTGTTTAACTGGGCAATTGTGCCGCCACGAATCGGGGTCGAGAAGAGCTCAAATCTATTGTCAACCAGACGGTCGGCAATAAACACCACACGAGCGCTATCGGGCGTGATAAAAAAAGACGTAACATCGCCATCGGCCTGCAATGCACTATTAAGCTTGACTCTAGGGCCGCCGCCGATTGGCACACTGTAGAGCTCTATTTTTTCATCTTGTTCGGCATCGGCAATGAACACTACCCACTGCCCGTTGGGGCTTATTTGGGATCTGGAACTTCTGATATCCCCAAACGCTTGTATGTCGCCGCTTATTTTTATTATTTCTGGAGCTTGTTGGGCTTGTGCGGCTAAAGATAAAATAAAACCGATGACGCATAAACAGAATCGTGTATGTGTGAGTAGCTGCATATTTTGTTATTGAAAATAAGTGTGTTGTTTTTTAATGTGGTTTACTACTATCTAACTGGGTTGATTTTTTAAGTTCACCTGTACCAAACTTACTTTAACGACGGTGGGATATTTTTCCTATAGTGTAAATACACCATAGAAGGCATTGGCTTATATGTGGTACAACGGATGTAATCAAACCAATAAAACTTGTTACTTAGCCATTCAATTAATATGCCAGCCAGCCGTATTTACGTTTTAGAAGACCACCCGCAAACGTTGAAACAGCTATGTGAAGCAGTAGAGGCTGACGGGCGTTTAGAATTAGTCGGTAGCGGTTCGTCGTTAGCTGATGCTCGATGTTTTTTAGACAGCAATACCAATGTGGATGCCGTTTTAGCGGATCTAGGTTTGCCTGACGGCAATGGCATTGAGTTTATTAAGCAATTGCAAAAATTAAAAAGTAAACCCAAAGTACTGGTAATTACCGCCTTTGGTGATGACCACAATGTGATTTCAGCCATTGAAGCCGGCGCCACGGGTTATTTGTTAAAAGAGCGACAAAATACCGATATTGCTGACGCTATCTGCAGCGTGTTGGCGGGCGAGTCACCCATTAGTCCATCTATCGCTCGACACCTATTAAAGCGCTTTCAAAGCCCTGAGACTGAACCGGAAACCATTGACGTTACGGCGCGTGAAATCGAGGTATTGCAAATGATTGTTAAGGGTTTCACCTTTAAGGAGATTGCTGAATATATGGAGATTTCGGTGAACACTATTAGCTCACACGTGCAAAACATATACGAAAAAATGTCGGTGAATTCGCGCAGTGAAGCCGCGTTTGAAGCTGTGCAACAGGGCTTGGTTAAACTTTAAACTTGAATAGTTTATTTACAAAAGCGGTTATCGCGCTCATTGTGGCATTGGTCAGCTTGACCATTCTCGCCAGCCTATTTTTATTACATGATGTGAATCTGGGTGAAGACTCGTTTACCTTCACTCGTGCAAGTATTTATCCGACTGACAGCAACACACTTCCTACTGATAACGGTGAAGAAATTACGCTACCCCATTCTTGGGACCAACACTATGATGCACTGAGCGTTGCTTGGTACAAAACCAGCTTTACGCTGGATAAGCAGCCTGATACCGATTGGTCTTTATTTATTCCTAGTCATGTCATGACCATCGGTGCAATCGTTAATGGCGCTAAAGTTGGGGGTGACTTATCACCAGCCAAGCCGCTAAAGCGATTTTGGAATCGGCCTGTTTTGTACAATGTACCCCAGAGTTTTATGAACCAAGGTGAAAACACTATCTGGCTAAGACTCGAAGCACAAGACCTATGGGGGCGTATTAATCAATTTCATATCGGCCCGTCGGCAAGCATCGAACCCAGTTACGCTCGCCTAAATTTTCTACGTGTAACCTATCTTAACGCGACGGCATCTATTTGCTTGTTTTTGTGTATCTTCACGCTAGCAATCGCGCGCATTAGTAAAGAGCCTTTGTATTTTTGGTTTGCGGCCTTTTCATTTTCCATGACACTGTTTGTGGTTCATACTCTAATACAGAACATACCACTACCAAATAAACTGTGGGACTTAGGTATTAGCTACATATTAGGAATGATGGTGGCCTGTGGTTCATTATTCACGTTTCGCTACCTAAATAAAAAACGGCCGCGGGTTGAGAAACTGTTGGCACTTTTCTCTGTTGGCGGTGCACTACTCATGTTGTCTTTAGTTTTTTTAGGCACCGAGGGCAACTATTACTCAATTAATGTAATTATCTGGAATGGCTTGGTCATTCTATTTGGTTTGTACCCAATGATGATGATGGTGCGATCAGTCATTTTAATGCCATCGATACAGGGGGTTGCGTTGGCAATTTGTTATATCTCAATCATCACGCTTGGTATTCATGACTGGTTATTTACTAATGGCCTAGCATTTCACTATAACGGCATGATGACTCAATTTGCCATTGCGCCATTAGTTGCGGCTATTGGGTTGGTATTAATACAGCGGTTTATCATGGCATTGTCTGAGACAGCGCAATTGAATCAAACACTCGAAAAACGCATAAACGAAAAATCACAAAAAATTGAGCAGGCATATAAGAGGATTGGAGAAAAGGAGCGCAACGAAGCGCTTGTGTCTGAGCGTGAACGAATAATGCGAGATATGCACGACGGCGTTGGCAGTAACCTAATCGGCGCCTTAAGTCGGCTAAAGCGAGAATACCCTGAAGATAAAGAACTGGCCGAAGAACTGACCACCGCGCTGGATGATTTACGTTTAATGATTGATTCACTCGATGAAGTTGATAATGACTTAAACGTAGTCTTGGGCTTATTGAGAAATCGAATTCAAATGCGCTTAGAAAGCGAAAACATATCGTTACATTGGCGAGTGTCTGACTTGCCGCCAGCACTGAACCTTGGGCCGCAAAAAACCCTTCACTTGTTACGTATCATGCAAGAGTGCATCACTAATGTTATTAAACACGCCAAAGCCGACACCATTGTCCTGAGCACGACCGCACCGTTAAAACGCCACGGTAAAGACTATGCTTTTATTTATATCAAAGATAACGGTGTTGGACTACCAGAAAACAGAACATCCGGCCGAGGACTGACCAATATGCGATACCGGGCCGATCAGGCCGAATTTGAGTTGAGCTTGCATGGTTCACAAGAAGGTACTGAGGTTAGTATTGGGGTACTCATTGATAAGCCTGAGTTATCTTAACTAACCCACACTTTTTAATCACTTTACAGACTTCACTAATTTTCTATTGTTGAAGGGAGACACTGTATTCAACAGCGACGATCAATCAAATCAGCGACTTTCGAACGTAAATATCTCGCTCAGTCAGAATCAACGAATTGGAGTCGCTTTTCAAAATGAGCCAGATTTCGCTAAATTTAAGGGTGACCAGTTAGACCCAGTATCAGAATTGGCTGACTACTCTGCTGATAAATATTATTGGTGAAGCAGAAACGAGCTATTGTGTAAGTCTCAGACCAGAAGATAAGAATGACAATGACGTTTGCCTTGCTGAGGTCCAACGCTCAATGACCCGAGACCCGGTGAGAAAGTGTGGTTTTTCATAATGAGTGATGATGAAAAGTATTCGTCCAACCCTCTATCGTTTATCTGGCCCTAATTGATTCGGCAAAAACATGAAAATACCTGATGGCTATCAACTAACAATAGAGTAGCCATCATCTTTCTCGCATAGTGCTTTTTATAATTCTCATCGCTAGAGCAACATAGAGAACGAAAGTAGACCCACCTTGATATTATTAAACCGTCACCTGTATCAAGGCAGTCTTGAGGCCATGCTACGATCGTTGTTATGGCCTACACCAGCATCGAACCGCACGCTCACCTAACGTATTGGGAAAAGCCTAAGCGCGCCGTTTGTCTAGCGAAATATGTATTCGTTCTCGCACCGTTGCTTAGTGATATCGCGTCGGCGCAATCTGGCGTTGACGACGACCTATTATTGATGATGCCGCCGATTCTGGCGGCAACAAAAACTGACACGCTTAGCACTGCTTCACTGTGCAGCGGCTTTGCGGTTAACGACAAGCAAGATCGGCCGATGCGGTCAATGTCCAAACCGGCGGCCGGTGAGTCTTATGTTGATGCGGTTTTCGGCAGCAACATTACCCGCATTAGTGATTCGTCTCTATTGGCAAGCGGTATCATCAAAACACTGTACAGCACGATTCAAGCATGGAACGCAGACGAGTCGTTAATGGTGTTATGGCATCGGGGCGCGGGCCACTATTTATACGACGGGCAGAGCTACGAGTTAATTGAACGTTTGAACCTAACACCCGCCGATATTGAGCAGCTATTCTGGAGCACTGATAGCCCTGATCTGCTTTACTACCCTAACAAAGCCGTTGGTCAATCTGTAAAGACGGCCCAAGGTAGTTATCAATTAAAAGGCAATGAATTGATGAGCTATAACGTACGAACCCGAGAGCATGAACTCATCAAGGACTTGAACGGTATCTGCGCTGATGACGATGGCATTACCGCGGGGAACGATGTGCAAATGCTGTCATACGACGATAACGTATTCGGGTTGCGCTGTGGCACGACGGGCTTTAGCTATCGACGTTCAAGTGACACCATTACGCTATTAGCCCGCCCTTCGGAGTCTAATGCGCCCCAAGCGTTCCCCAGCGGCGATTTGTTATACCACCAAGGTCAGATTCTAAACAGCCGGCTTTCGGTAGAACGCGTGCTTGACCTAGGCACAGTTAATGAGCACTCGAGTTTAGGGCGGCTCTACAATGGCAACGACGCCTACTTCGCTGTTGCATTTGACGCAAACCAAAATAATCGTTGTGGCAACGGTATTGGCAGCGTTGTGGTGCATGATGTTAACAATGCCAGTTGTCGAGTGCTTGTTGGGCCGTCGAACGGTTACCCATACACTCTCTCAGGCACTCACATTAGCGCAGTCGCTCATCGCCGACCCGGCTGGGCGGCGGTCTCGAGTGTTGGTTATGGCATCGAGGGTGATACGCTTCTAGAGCAAGAGTTGTATTTGGTAAACACCGACCCGAGTAAATCAGAGGTTTGTCGTATCGCCCACCATAGAGCTACTGGCCGACGCGGTTCGATTGGCTACTTTGCTGAGCCACACCCGGTATTGAGCCCCAGCGGCACCCGCGTGCTATTTAGCTCTGATTGGAACAATAGCGGCTCGGTCGATGTATACGTAGTAGAGCTCGAAATTCATGAACAGCGCTAAGGCTTTTATAAACGTAAAAAGTTCAAAATAGACGAATCCAAACGAGAACATTCTGCATCTAAGTATTTATGGAAACATAAATACCAACGGGCCATTGGTAGCATTGCTACCAATGAAATAAAGAATGATCAATCAGTATAACCGTGTTCTCTCAGCCGCGAGCCAACGCCAAGAAATTCTCGAATCAACGGCCTACATGCTACACAGCATAGATGTAAAAAAGAGCACCTTCGATTTTTTGCAAACCACGCGTGAAACATTGTCAGACACGTCTTTTATCGATGGCCGCTCACCACTCTCAGTTGACGAAACCGTTTGGCAAGTTCCATTTGATGAGGCGATGGCGTGGCATGCGCGCACCCCAAAGACAGAACAACCGAATCGCTTTGTGTTCCATACCTCGTTTTGCGGTTCAACCTTGCTGGCACGCGTGCTCGACATTGAGGGCAAGGCATTCAGCTACAAAGAACCTAATATCTTATTACAGCTTGCCCAAATTAAGGCTAAAGAGACTCAACTGTATTGTAATCGTTCCCAATGGCGAAAGCTGATTGGGTTTGTTCTCGATCAATTTAAAAACCAGTGGAATACATCAGAGCCAACGATCATTAAGCCATCGAACTGGGTCAACTCAATGCTTACTGAGCTAATGCTTGATAATGACGAGTCTCGCGCGGTGTTGTTGTCGAGTACTCCAGAAGAATACCTAACAGCGGTTTTTCGAGGCGGCAGTGAACGCGTTCAATACACCTACTCGTTACTGAGACATTTAAGCACCGCGTTTCCCGAATACGCCGGCACCATAAGTGAGGTTGAAGACAGCCAAGCTCAAACCGTAGATTTATTTATGCGTTTATCACTAATCGCCTACGCCATTCAACAACGCGCTTTTTGTCGAATTCGTTCGCTCGTAGACAGCGCCCACCGGCTTGATTGCCGCTATAATGAGTTAATTAATGACACCCCGCAATGTCTCGAAAAAATAGCACAAAGACTGGATCTTAAGCTGTCTCCGATAGCGCTTGATAGGTCAATCGAAGATAATTTCAAATATCATTCAAAAGTAAACAATCGGCAGTTTAGCGCGAGCGAGAGGGATGCCGTAAACGCTGAGGTTTACAGCCAATACCAATCAAGCTTTGACGCCGCTCTTGATTGGTATCGAGCTAAGTTTGAACATTCTTAGAAAGTGAAGCAACGCTAGACTCTCAGCACCTTGGCAACTGGCAAGTTCCGCACGCGTGTTCCCGATGCATGGAAAATAGCGTTTACGATGCTCGGCAATATCGGAGGCAAACCTGGCTCACCAACACCACCCGGGGCTTTGTCTGATCGAATCAGGTGCACATGCAATGACGGTACTTTATTAATTCTTGAGACCGGGTAGTCGTAAAAATTATTCTGTACAATTTTTCCGTCTTTAACAGTAATTTCGCTTTCAAGTGTCATTGATAACCCCATAATCATGGCGCCTTCCATTTGCGAAACAACTCGGTCTGGAGTGATGATCAAACCGCAATCTATTGCGGTGTGCATTTCTAACACTTCGACCGTTCCATCAATCACTGCGACTTTGGTCGCTGCAGCGGCGTAAGAATTAAAGCTAGCCGCCACGCTAATGCCCCAACCTTGACCGTCGGGCAACGACTCTTCAGCGTTACTTTTTTGTGTCACTTCGTTAAGAACTGCTTTGAATCTGGATATATCTAATAAGTGTTCTTCACCTTTTTGTCCGTAATGTGTATAACCCTCAAAGCCTTCTTTACGTGGATCGAAAATTCGATCTTCGCCCATCAAGTTCATCCACATTTGGCGGGTTGAGATGCCTGCTTTATCGGCAAGCTCATCAACAAAACTACCAAGACCAAAGGCGTTATTTATATTACCGACTGAACGCAGCCAACCCGTTCGCACGTGTGTTGAAACCTCTTGATTTTCAAACGCCATATTCGGCACATCAAATGGCGCGTCAGCAAAGCCCAGTGATAAGTCTCCATCTGAAAGATACGTAGCCGTGTTATCAAATATCCAACCAATGGGTGGCGCGGCCACGCGTTGTAACCAATAATCACAGCGCTTGTCATCGTTTAATTCAGCTTTAAAATAGTTCGCTGCAATCGAGTGATAGAAACCGTGCTGCACATCGTCTTCTCGGCTCCACACAACCTTCACTGGCTGGCCACTGGCCTTAGCAAGTTCGACTGCTTCAATAGTGAAATCATTCTTACTCTTGCGGCCAAAGGCACCGCCCATTAGCGTAGTATTGAATTCGACTTTATCGGCATCTTTCTCGGCGTCTAAACCAAGCTCAGCAAACACTAGGCCCTTGCCCCATTGAGGCGCCTGAGTACCACTCCAAACCTGGCAGCGACCATTGTCATCAATTACCGCAGTGGCCGCAGGTGTCTCCATCGACATATGATGATGGTAAGGAACGGTGTAAGTCGCTTCGACCGTCTTAGTTGCGTCAAAGTCGTGCGCGTAAATATCGGCACCCTCTAGTCTGACCGGCTTCGCCCTGGCGTTAACTTTCTTGATGAGATCGGCTTTGTAAACGTCGGAATTGTGATCAGCATTGTCGCCATGTTCCCATTCAACTTTGAGCTTTTTGCGGCCTTCAACTGCCGCCCATGTATTGTTGGCCAGCACCGCTACGCCGGAAACTGGGTTAACATTCGTCGGAAATTCTCGATCTTTAAGTCGTATGACATCGACCACTCCGGCAACCTTCTTAGCCTCTGCAGCGTCAAACGATTTAACTTTACCACCCACAACCGGTGGACGTTCAATGCTGGCAATCAACAAGCCCGGTAACTGAATGTCTTGTGCGTAAATAGCCTGACCGGTAAGAATTTTCTCTAGGCCTTGCAATTTGACGTCAGTGCCAATTATAGAAAACTCAGACGACTCTTTTAGAGTGAGAGTTTTTGCATCAGGTATTGGCAATTTCGAGGCTGACAACGCAAGCTCACCAAAACCAAGTTTACGGCCAGTTTTAGCATGTACTACATGATGTTGTTCCGTTTTTACTGAATTTTTTTCGACTGCCCATACGTCCGCAGCAGCGTGCTCAAGCATGTCACGTGCCACTGCCCCCATTTGGCGAATATGTTCAATGTGAAGTCGAATCGACGCCGAGCCACCGGTGTTTTGATTACCATAACGTGCATCTGCGTTACCCAACACCGCGGTGACACGCTCCCAATCGGCACCAAGCTCCTCGGCAATTATTTGCGGCACGCTGGTTAATATGCCCTGCCCCATCTCAGCGCGATGGCAAATAATATCGACGTCACCAGTGGCACTAATATTGACAAAAACACCAAGGTCACCCTCGGTTGTGCTCGACAGCTTACCCGCACTTGATGCCTCGCCGTCTGCCCCCTGCTTCTTTGCTGTGTCAGCGCGATTTGATACCGCGCAACTCGCTAAACTGGTGCCAATCACTAGGGTGCCAGCGGCCTTGCCAGTCATCAACATAAAGTCTCGTCGATTAAGCTTTTTAAAGGCACTCATGATTGCACCTCTTGTTCACGAGCATTAACAGCGTTGGATTGATTTGATTGAAGTGTTTTGGCTGCTTGCTTGATCGCTTTTCGGATCCGAGGATACGTACCACAACGACAAATATTGCCTTGCATCGCCGTATCAATGTCATCATCGGTGGGAGCCGAATTACTCGCTAATAGAGCTGCCGCACTCATCATCTGTCCGGGCTGACAATAGCCACACTGTGGCACTTTGTTGTCGAGCCACGCCTCTTGCACTGGATGCATCGGCGTTTCGACATTGATTCCGTTAGCCAAGCCCTCGATGGTCGTAACGCGCTTATCAATCGCCGCCGACAACGGCGTAACGCACGAGCGAATTGCCTGACCATCAAGATGAACAGTGCAGGCTCCGCAGAGCCCCAACCCACACCCAAACTTAGTTCCAGTCAGCTGAGCAATATCCCTGATTGCATAAAGTAACGGCATTGCCGGATCGGCATCCAACGACATAATTTTTCCGTTAAGCGTGATCTGAACCATAATAATCTCCGAATGTGAGTAGGTGGTTAAAACATGTTCTCGCGCTAGAGCGTCCAAATAAACGCTATGGTTTAGCGACTGAGATATACACTAGTATAATCAATATTGTTGAGAAAAAGGTAAAGCGGTGATTCCAAGCTCAACCGTACGGGAAACTTCACGGCATACAGACTCGCACACGTAACTCTGTGGGAAGCGCTGCAAGCTTAGAACGAGACTGGGAAATCAGCTTTAGCCTTTTCATAGACGACATTATTGCGCTACGATTTTTTTTACTATTTCTCGATACTTTTGCTCTTCTTTTAGGTGCGGCCAATGTGCGGAATTATCGAAACTAAAATACTCTTTGTGCGGTGCCTCTACGGCATCAAAGTAATCTTTGGCAACTTCGGTCACAGTATGTTGATCGTACTTACCTTGAAAAAAATAAACCGGAACGGGAAGCGTCGGATGAGTTATAAACAAGTTTGCATTTATTGCTTCCATCCAAAGGGCTTGTAAGGAAAGCTTGCTGCCCGCTAGCGAGTTGAGTTTGTCGCTAAGCGAGTACTCCGGATAGAACACAAAGTTTTTATAAATCGCCGCAAGGCTTAAAAAAGGCCTCTGGTTAGGCACCTCATACGGCTGCATCAATACTCGTTCTTGCATCACTGAATCGATCCAGCGCTGATCGTTCTCGTAGGGTGGTGAACCCAGCTCAGCCAACTTATTCATTGTCTTCTTATCATTCGCAATTTTGGCCGCATTCATCGTATAACTAAATGACAGCAACTCCGCTCGCTTAGAATGCGCGATTTGTCCAATACCGAAGTAAGCATGATATAAATCAGGCGCTTTCGCGATCATGTGCACGCCGACCAAAGTTCCCCAAGAATGACCTTGAAGGTAAATTTTATCCTTCTTGAATTCCTGACGTAAGGTTTCAGAGAGCACGACACCATCAGCGACTATCTGATCTAAGGATAAATCGTCGGCTGCCACCGAACTTGAATACGACGCGCCCGCCCCGCGTTGATCCCAATAGACCACGGTAAATATATCTTCGAGTGTTTTACTGTTCGACCTTACGATTGCTTGATCAGCCCCGCCTGGGCCGCCGTGAAGGTGCAACAAAACTGGGTTGTTCACGTCAACACCCCGAATCAATATACGTTGAGAAACTCCGTTTAAAGTAACGTCGCGAATCTCAGCAATAGAATTTTCTAACCCCTCACCATTCGCATTAAGGAACGGGTTGGTTTTTTGTGGGCTTAAGAAAAAGCTAGTTGCGACCGCGAACACAACAACCAACGCGACCAGTAGGCATATCCGAATCAGTTGTTTCTTCAAGACATCACCGTTATTAACTTGTTTAAGAAAAATTCATGTTATGCCTGGCTAAAACACTTGTAAAGGCTAGCCAAAGCGATATACGCATTTACATTTTGGGGAACATCGGCCTTGCCATAATACGTACGCATAGCCAACCAAACCGGCCAGGATCTTAGCTACCACAAGCGTGCGTTTTGCAAACTGAAAACAATCGGTTATCGAACGTTCGACAGGTGAAGTAACGCACTCAAATAACCAACCAACATCTCCCTTATAAAAAATAGTCATTTCCGCTATGCGGCTTTGAGGCGTAATTTAATAAGGGCTGACTGATTGCATGTGCAATGGCGTGTATCAATTTGTTTAGTAATTTTATTTTCGTGAACTCATCCACAATGGAGAAATTGCTATGACTAAACTTCAAACACTTTTACTCTCAATCTCAACTATAGGGGCATTTGCCACTACGAACGCAGTCGCCAATGTCGATAAGGACTTAGGCCGCTGCGCGTTATCAGCCTTGGCTTCGAAACAGGTAAACATTAAGTCAATGAGCGTCACATCACCGAGCAACGATGCGAATCAAATGGACCACGACGCTTCTGACTCAACTCGTGAATATCGAATGAAGCTATCGAGCAAAGTTGCGGGCACCGACCTTGGCCTGGTGACATGTAAAATTGACCAATCGGGCGAGGTAATGTGGGCGGAATTCGTAAGCGCACGTTAAAATTGAATCGATAGCTTTTTCGATGCCTTTTTGATAAGCACTTAGCAAGTTTAATAATCACTTAGCGAGGCGAGCTGGTTTTTAGCTCGCCTTTTTTATGCGTGTTCACTTTCCAAATATTCGTTAGCCAGAAAGTTCGTTTACTCTAGCACTGAATGTCGCGCTAAGACTGTTAGAGTAAATAATCTTATAATTTGCTCGAAGTAATCTGGCAGACAGTTTATTCTGGGTATTCGAAACTTAGCTCGCTGATAATAATACTGACTATGGGCATCTCCCATCAGACTCTAGGGACAAGCTGGAAATTCAATTTAACCTCCGCACTCTTTGCCTTCTTACTGTGGGGAGGCTGGGCTTACTATGTCAATCGCGCCGCCGATTCAAGCGTGGGCGTAATATCGGGCCTTACTCAGGGTAGCGCCAGTTTTATAATCACCCTAGTCATGGTCTACATAGTGACATGGCTGTATCGACGTATGCACACTTCTTTATGGAGATTTTTACTGCCGGCAATGTTCACAATAGGGCTTACCGGGAGTTGTCTCTACATGGCTCACAGCCTAGTCAACACACCTAACATCATTGTTACGATCGCGCCAGCACTGACGGTCGCGTTCGCATTTTGCGTATTCACCTGTATCAAATTGAACCGTACAATAAGACCTACCTCCACGCTTAAGAGAGCCAGCGAATGAACATCACACCAGAGCAAGAAGACACCGACGGGCGGCGACCGCTAAAAGTAAGAGAGGTTGGCATAGCACAGCGCTGCGCCGTGTGGCTTAGCAGTAAAGACATTACGCCAAACCAAATTTCTATTGCGAGCATTGGTTTCGCTGCGCTGGCGGCACTTTGTTTCATACTACTGCCATCATCCATTGACCTACGGTCAGGCACATCAAACCTAATGAGTTTAATCTTGCCTATATTGGCTGCTGTGCTCATTCAGTGTCGGCTGCTCTGTAATTTGTTTGACGGTATGGTCGCGGTAGAAGGTGGCAAAAGCACGCCAGCCGGCGAACTTTTTAATGATATTCCTGATCGCATTGCCGACCCGTTGATTTTAATCTGCGCAGGTTATGCGGTCACATCTTTGGCGTTTGGCCCCGCATTAGGTTGGTGTGCTGGACTACTGGCAGTAATGACCGCGTATGTGAGAACACTCAGCGCGAGCATTGGTGCGCCAGTAAATTTCCAGGGGCCGATGGCAAAGCAGCATCGCATGGCAACCATGACCATCGCGAGTCTACTCGTTGCGTTTGAAGCCTACTTCTGGTCTAGCACCTACGCGCTGGTGGCCGGGCTAGTAATCGTTAATCTCGGGTGCTTTTTGACATTGGCAAACCGCAGCCGAAAAGCCTATCTATTTCTAGAAAACGCACAAAGCCAGACGGAAAGTTAACCATGTTTGATCTACCACAAAACTCATTTTACGTAATGGCCTCAGTTGTTGGGTTGCTTATTATCGCAAGTACCGCAAGTTTCGCTCTAGGCCTACGAAACCCTGAGAAAGACTACACTGAGTTACGCCAGCGCATTCAGTCTTGGTGGGTAATGATCGCCCTGTTGTTCGTGGTCTTAACCATTAGTAAAAACATGGCCATCGCTTTTTTCGGTTTTCTAAGTTTTCTCGCGCTTAAAGAGTTTTTATCAATCGTACCGACACGGCAAATCGACAGAAAAGTTATTTTTTTAGCCTACCTAGCAATACCCGTTCAGTATTACTGGGTATCCATTGGCTGGTACGAAATGTTCATCATATTTGTTCCAGTCTATGTGTTTCTAGCGCTGCCAATGCGCATGATTTTCATTGGTGAGACCAAGGGCTTTATTCGCTCAGCCGGTACCCTGCACTGGGCCAGCATGTTAACCGTGTTCTGCATTAGTCACATCGCGTTTTTGCTGGCGCTCACGCCACTAAACGAAAACGCTGGCTATATCGGCCCAGTTTTATTTTTACTCTTTATGACGCAGTTCAATGACGTATGCCAATACATATGGGGTAAAAGTTTCGGCAAACATAAGATTATTCCTAAGGTTAGCCCAAATAAAACCTGGGAAGGCTTTCTTGGAGGGCTTGCGACCGTAACGCTTTGCAGCGCACTAGTCGCCCCTTTATTGACGCCGCTCAACAACTTACAAGGTTTAGTCGCGGGCGCACTAATAAGCTTGAGCGGTTTTGTCGGCGACGTAGTGATTTCGTCCGTTAAACGAGACCTGCAAATTAAAGACAGTGGCAACCTAATTCCGGGGCATGGCGGTATTCTTGATCGACTGGACAGCCTAACCTACACCTCGCCGCTGTTTTTCCATTACCTATACAGCGCGTACTACTAAGCATGAATAGATTCTTAAAAATTTTGTTTTTCGCTCTGATTGTAAGACCGGTCGTGCTTATAGGGCTGGGATTAAATGTTCGCGGCCGCGAGAACTTGCCTAAACGGGGGCCAGCAATTATTGCGGCAAACCACAATAGCCATTTAGATACCATGGTCTTAATGTGCCTTTACCCTCTGTCTAAAATTCACAAAGTTCGGCCGGTTGCCGCGGCTGACTACTTCATTAGCAAAGGTGGCTTTTTAGCCTGGCTATCGCTGCGCTGCATCGGCATTATCCCGCTAGACCGCAGCGGCACTGCAAAACGTGAGGCGCTATTTCAAGAGTGCCATGAGGCGCTCGATAATGATGAAATTTTGATTCTTTTTCCTGAAGGCAGTCGCGGTAATCCAGAGCAACTCAGTGAATTAAAAAAGGGGATATTCTTTATTGCCAATCAACGGCAAGATACCCAGGTTACTCCGGTATTAATGCATGGTTTGGGACGTGCACTGCCCCGTGGCGAAGGCTTGCTGGTTCCGTTCAACTGCGACGTTGTAATTGGTGACCAAATTGAAGACATCAACGATTCAAGCGAATTTATTAATGCTATCTCGGAATCGTTCGATTACTTATCTCAATTCTGCGTGACTTTAGGCAAAGAAGAGAGCTAGTTAAGTCAAAAGCACGCACTTAAGCGAAGCAGCCTGATGGTTTTGCGACGAAAAATCTAAAGTACTTTCGCGTTTTTAAATGCGCGCGCGGCCATGCTAAGCGCAATTTGCAATTGTCCAGTGCTCTCGGACTTAAGTTTCTGGATTAAGTCGAAGATGCAACGAGAGTCTGCACACTCGTTGAGGGCCGTTAAGTGTCGTTCTACCTTTTTCTTATCGTCATGTTTTACAATCAGTGCCGAGACTATATTGCGCAATTGTTGCAGCGATTGAGAGTCACTGCTCGCAGGGGCTGTCTCTTTTTTTGTCGCTGTGTCCGCTTGACGCTCTGAATTAGGCTGAAGCTCTAAATTAGGCTGAAGCTCTGAACTGGGCTGAAGCTCTGAGCTGGGCTGAAGCTCTGTATCAGCGTAAAACTCTTCGGTAAAGCTATTATCCTGTTCGTAGGCCTTGGTAAATAAGGTGATTTCGCAGTGTTCAGAATTGGGCTCAATCGCGCCTTCGTTCGCGGCGACTAAGTCTTGACTATTGAACCTTATATAGTCCAAATCGATCAACATTTTTAGGTGACGCTTTAGCCCACCCGCAGAGCGAAACATTTTTCGGTTCTCAAGTAGACGAGTAACCTGCGCATAATTCTTGCGCCCATCAATAAGAATTAATAGCGTTCTAGCTTCGCGTGGCAACGCGCTGTCAATGACATTAGCAACTTCTTGAGCACCCAGCTGCGTGCGAATAAAAACCTCGTCATTTATAGCATTTGCCGCTTTTTCCAAACCCATTTTTAACCCTCACACAAAAATTTGTGTTTCGTATTTACCTACGTAACAAAGGCGCGCTGGTTGTCGTTATTTTTTTAATACTTCGATTAAGTAACCCTACCCACTTGATCGAAAAACTCAGCCACATGTCTGCGTACACATTAATACTATGGATATAACAATAGCCATACAAGCGACCAAAGTCGGGATATCTCGGGTAAAGAGTCGGAACTTAGAAAATGTAGTTGCCACAAAAACTCTCATTGTTTACTAGCAATCAACGCGGACTCGGGTTCTGGTTTTTCAAAAAATAAATAGCACTCATCTATTTATTGAATGAACAACCCAATTTCAAACAATAAATTAGATGGTATAGTTATTTCCATGACTCAAAAACTGACAAACGTCAAACTAAGCCATGCTTAGAAAATCTAAACGTAAGTATGTGCGCAAAATATCTAACAACTCGGCCTCGAAGCATTGATCACTCATAAACACTCAAAGGAAACATCATGAATTTACCGAAATTATTAACCACCGCCGTATTTGCCGCGGTGTGTTCAGTATCAATAGACGCCCCAACAGCGGCTGAAATAAGTAAGCCTAAAGGTGCAATGGGCTCTGGTCACGCGAAAATTGGTGAAGCCAAGTCAAACCAATTTTGGTGGCCCGATCAATTAAACTTGGCTCCGTTGCGTGATCATGATTTACGCTCAAACCCGCTTGGTAAAGACTTCGACTACGCAGCGGCGTTCGAGAGCCTAGACATCGATGCTGCAAAACGTGATATCGACAGTTTACTGACCACATCGCAAGATTGGTGGCCTGCGGATTTTGGCAACTACGGACCATTTTTCATCCGTATGTCATGGCACAGTGCGGGCACCTACCGAACCTTGGATGGACGCGGTGGCGGTGACGGCGGTCAACAACGCTTTGACCCACTCAACAGCTGGCCCGACAACGGTAATTTGGATAAAGCTCGACGATTACTTTGGCCAATCAAACAAAAGTACGGAAGCGCTCTATCTTGGGGCGACTTAATGATTTTGGCTGGTAACGTCGCCTTAGAGAATATGGGTTTCGAAACCTACGGGTTCGCCGGTGGGCGTGCGGATGATTGGGAGCCAGACCTAGTTTACTGGGGACCAGAAGTGGAAATGCTCGCCAGTGATCGACATCATAAAAACGGCAAGCTACAACGCCCGCTCGGCGCGGCGCATATGGGTTTAATCTATGTTAACCCGGAAGGCCCACGAGGCGTGCCAGACCCAATCGGCTCGGCTAAGAACATTCGTGTCACATTCGCACGAATGGCTATGAATGATGAAGAAGTTGTTGCTCTAGTCGCTGGCGGACACACCTTCGGTAAAATGCACGGCGCGCATAAGCCAAGTGAATGTGTTGGCGCTGAGCCAGGGGCTGCGGCCATCGAAGAGCAAGGCTTAGGCTGGAAAAACAAATGCGGCAAGGGCCATTCAGAAGACACTGTTACGAGTGGTTTAGAGGGTGCTTGGACGCAAGCGCCGACTCAGTGGACGACCCTTTATCTATCAAACTTGCTTAACTTCGATTGGGAACAAACCCGCAGCCCCGGTGGTGCTATTCAATGGGTGCCTTCCGATAAATCCTTGCATGATTCAGTTCCCGACGCGCACGTCAAAGAAAAGCGCAACCCGCCGGTTATGACGACTGCTGATTTAGCGCTTAAATTTGACCCACAATATAAAGCCATCGCCGAACGTTTCTTGGCGGACCCAAAAGAGTATCAACTAGCGTTTGCCAAAGCTTGGTACAAATTGACGCATCGAGATATGGGGCCACGTGCTCGCTATTTAGGTAATGACGTACCAAGTGAAGCGCTAATTTGGCAAGACCCTATTTCCGCGGTTGACCATGATTTGGTAACCACGCGTGATATCAAAGCCCTTAAAAGCAAGATCTTGGCGTCAGGCCTTAGTGTCGAAGAGTTAGTCAGAACGGCTTGGGCATCGGCATCGAGTTTTCGTGCGAGCGACAAACGCGGTGGCGCGAATGGTGCACGCATTGCTTTAGCACCGCAAAAGGACTGGGCGGCAAATAACCCACAAGAGATTACAAAGGTTGTTGCTAAACTCCAAGAAATTCAAGATGGCTTTAATGGTGCATCTAACCGTAAAAAAGTATCGCTTGCGGATCTAATTGTTTTAGGTGGTGGCGCGGCAATCGAGAAAGCGGCAAAGAATGCCGGTCTTAAGGTCAGCGTGCCATTCACTGCGGGTCGAGGCGATGCGACACAGGCTCAAACGGACGTAAACTCTTTTGCCCTATTAGAGCCAACGGCGGATGCCTTTCGTAACTACTTCAATGTTGAAACCAGCTATCGCTCACCGACTGAAATGTTGATTGATAAGGCAGACCAACTGGCTCTGACCGTTCCCGAAATGACGGTTTTAATTGGTGGTATGCGCGCCCTCAACGCTAATGCCAATGGCTCTGCTAATGGTGTTTTTACCGCTAAGCCAGGCACCTTGAGTAACGATTTCTTTGTCAACCTATTAGACATGTCGAACACCTGGCGAAAAAGTGATACCGACGGCATCTACGAGGGCGTGGATAGAGCCACGGGTAAGGTTAAATACACCGCGACCCCAGTCGATCTAATCTTTGGCTCAAACTCAGAGTTACGAACTATTGCCGAAGTCTATGCGTATGACGATTCAAAAGAACGCTTTGCTCAAGACTTTGTCAACGCGTGGAGTAAAGTGATGACGCTTGACCGGTTTGACATAAAGTAAATCGATTTAGCGAGCGTGTGCTGATAGGCCCAAACTAGGTTGGCCGAAAACACCGCTCAATAAAACAAGCAATAAAAAGGGCGACCAAATGGCCGTCCTTTTTATTGCGCTAAAGGCTTTTACTAAATACGCTAAAGGCTTTTACTCTTCGATCGCCTTTAAGCGTTGAAAATACCGATCGCGCAATCGTGTCGCCCGGCTTTCAAGCGCAAACGATTGCCCTTCAATTAGCACCAGGTCTGGGTTGCTCGAGACTTCTAATGGGTCACCGGACCAAAGAACAAGCGTTGCATCTGCGCCTATCTTTATCTGCCCATAGGTCGCTAAACCAAAAATTTGCGCCGGCGTTGAGGTTATTGCCCTAATCGCATCTTTGTATGGTAAGCCGTTTGCAACAGCATTACCCGCAGACTGCCGCACAAGGTAAGCGTTGTGTGTGCTCTGCCAGCCCATTCCGGTAAACATGATCGTTACCCCAGCATCATTCAACAGTTTCGCGTTGTCTAAGCGTGTACCCAGCGTTTCATACGAGCTCGGCAAATTGTATATCGGATCGAAAATGACGGGAACATTGGCCGCCGCAATTTTGTCAGCCACACGCCACCCTTCAGCAACGCCTGACAAGATCAAACTAAGGCCGTATTCTTTAGCGAACGCAAGAACTCTTTCGATATCGCTCGCGCGTTCAACCCGGACCAAAAGCGGCAAACGTTTTTGCACTACAGGCACCAAGGCCTCAAGGTCGTGGCGTGATAATGCGTATTCTCGGCGGCTACCGCGTTGAAAGCTTTCTTTATTATTAGCGTAGTCGCGCGCGTCTTCGATAGACTCGCGCAGCAGCGCCATCGATGCCGCACGCGAACCACCAGCCATCTCACTGCCGGCATCGCCTAGGCTCACGACCATAGCGGCATCTTTAACAACAATACCGTCACTGTCGGTCAACTTTACGACCGAAGCGGTTCCGGCAAACAAGCCGCCTTCACTGCGTGGTTGAATCAAACTGTGCGTAACGCCGAGCATACGATTATACGGAATAAGCGTTGAGCTAGGGTTGTAAGCATCACTCATTCTGAGTGACGCGGTAACTTTAGGATTTACCGACCCGCCATCGTACGAAGCCGACACAGCACTGACCTCGACCAAGCCTAGCTGAGTTGCTGCATTAAATAACCCTGGTGTAACCGGGCGACCATCAGCATCAATAACACGCGCACCATCTGGAGCGACCAAACCGGCGCCCAGGCCCACGATTCGCTGACCTTTTACCAATATATCGGTCAATTGTGTTTCGTCACTCATCGAACTGTCGATGACACGTGCGTTTTGAATCAAGACATCTTGTGCAAAGACGGAATACGACAGACCAAGAAAACAAACGCTAATGCAGACTTTATGCAGTACTCGGATCAGTGAATTTCTCATGGTCGGTCCTCCGCCGGTGTTAAAATTCCTAAGTTAAAATCGCTCGTCGGGGTGATCGACATATCCCGACGATCAAATCGTAACGCACCGTCGATCCAAACCTTATCAGCCTTGGTGTAGACACTCATTGGGTTGCCGCTCCACAACACAACGTCCGCATTCATACCTTCTTTCAGGCTACCGATTCGGTCCTCTAAGCCTAGCGATTTAGCCGAATTATGAGTAAGCCATTTAATCGCTTGAGATGGCGTTATATCGACCCCCATACGCTTAGCCGCGCTGACAACCTTCGCCACTTCTTGTGGCAATCTCTGAATTTGAATTTCATCATCTGAATGAATAATCGCGCAAGCTTTAGCATATTCTAGCAGGGCGGCATTTTCACGAATCATATCGTAAGCTTCTTGTTTAAAACCCCACCAGTCAGCCCATACTACGGCGCACACATCGTTCGCAGCGAGGATCGGCGCAACCTTATACGCTTCTACCGCGTGATGAAACGCAGCGATCTTATAACCAAACTCTTTCGACAACTCGATCATATTAGCCATTTCATCGGCACGATAACAATGGTTATGAATTTTGATCTCACCTTTTAATACGCCCCGTAACGTTTCCATCTCTAAATCGCGAGTCGGTGCTTCCGCATTTTTCTCGCCTTTAGCGAGCTTTTGCTCATACTCATTCCAAGACTTGTCGTAAGCCTTCGCGGCAATCCAGGCGCTGCGATAACCCGCCATATTTCCCATGCGCGTGCCGGGGCCGCCTTTATCCGCGTACACTCGTTTCGGGTTCTCGCCACAGGCCATCTTCAATGAATGAGGCGCACCGGGAAACTTCATGTCCATCATAGTGACCGCCGGTACATTTTTTAGCGTCACCCCTCGCCCACCAAATAAGTTCGCCGAGCCGGGCAATATCTGTACCGTCGTGACCCCCCCGGCTATTGCTTTTTCGAAATTCGGGTCTTGCGGCCAAACCGAGTGTTCAGCCCATACTTTTGCAGTAGCGGGCGCAACGATTTCGTTACCGTCTTCATGCGATGGGATAGACGGAGTTGGGTAGACTCCCATATGCGAATGCACGTCGATAATGCCTGGCGTAATAAACATTCCGTTACCGTCGATAAGCTTGGCTCCGTCCGGAGCGCTAAGTGACTGCCCAACGGCAACAACCTTGCCATCAGCAAACACAATATCGCTATTTATCATCTCCTCACCGGTGCCGGTCCAGATGGTTGCACCGCGTATTACATACGCGGGCGACTCGGGCACTTCGTAAGTCGATGCAAATGGCACAAACGATTGATCACTGTCATGACCCGCAGTGTTAGCAGTTGAATTTTGACTCTCAAGCGATGTACTGGCACAACCCGATATCACGCCAAGTGCAAGACTGAATACAGCGTGTCGAAAAACGGTTTTCTTCATAAATTTTATCTCATATATGCTGTTATCCGGAAAGCATAACATAGAGATTCCACTTGTGGTTCTGGCCCAAAGTCTAGGCTCTTTGTGACAACCCCAGAACGTAGGTAATACTGAATAAACCACCAATAATGTACCCTAAAATAACCGTGCGAAATATTTCAGGAGTGCCCGCAATCGTGTTCACAATCCATGAACCCGAAAACACAATTGAGCAGCAAACTGTAATAGTCGCCCAGTTAACCACACTGCTATTACTAAGGTAACGACCCAATAGTTTATGCAGACCCTCAAGCATCAGAGTCATTACCAGTGTGATTAAAAAACTGTAGGAACCTTGAACCAGTGCGGCCTTAAGTGCCACAAATTTTCCGTACATAATATTGACGAAAAATGCCCACGAACCGTAAAACAAAAAGCCCGCCATTGAGGGTATTAAACTACGCTGCGCAAACGAAAATCGATCAAACAATGCCATAAAAAAAAACTGGAATTAATTCGCCGCCTTCACGTTGCCGTTAACACTTGAGGCTGATTTGTTACCTACTTTTTTTGCGCGTCTTGCGTTCCGCCCAGGCCTCGGCGGGCGAGATTGACTGGGTTTCTTTTTAAAATTTGGTCGCTTCTTCTTGCTGTTACGTCCACCATCAGCTTTTTCTGCGACGTCCTTCTTATTTTGTTGCGAGCCATTGCCGCCCCGAGACCTTTGATTACTTGGCTTCTTTGGTTTCTTTGGCTTAATGTCACGAAAGTCTTTTTTTGAACTTGGTAAGTCATTTAACGGCTGATATCCGTCCAACTCAACACGCGGAATTTCCTTTTTAATTAAGCGTTCAATACCAAGTAGCAATTTAAATTCATCGTGCGACACTAGTGATACAGCTTCACCCGTTGCCCCAGCTCGACCAGTACGGCCTATGCGGTGCACATAGTCTTCAGCAACTTGTGGCAGGTCGAAATTCACAACGTGTGGCAACTGATCTATGTCGATGCCTCTGGCCGCAATATCGGTTGCAACAAGCACTCTGACTTTGCCTTGCTTGAACTCAGCTAATGCTTTTGTGCGTGCGCCTTGGCTTTTGTTACCGTGAATCGCCGATGCTTCTATGCCCTTGGCAACCAGCTGTTTGGCTAAACGGTTGGCACCATGTTTTGTACGCGAAAACACCAACACTTGAAACCAATCGTTTTCCTTAATCAGGCTGGTTAGGATACGTGTTTTGTCGGCTTTTTCGACCGCAATCAAACTTTGTTTAACCGCATCTACCGTGCTGTTGGCCGGGCTTACCGACACTTCGACTGGTTGATGAACGATGGTCTTAGCCAACTGGCGAATCTCATCTGAAAAGGTTGCTGAAAACAAAAGATTCTGACGCTTACGCGGCAGCAGTTTTATAATACGTCTAATATCGTGAATGAAGCCCATATCGAGCATACGATCAGCTTCGTCTAAAACAAGCACTTCTAGGTTGTCGAAGTGTACAGCGTTTTGATTGTGCAAGTCGAGTAGCCGGCCCGGTGTTGCAATTAGCACATCAACGCCGCCACGCAGTTTTTGCATTTGCGGGTTAATCTTCACGCCGCCGAACACCACGGCTGATTTAATCTTCAAGTTCTGGCCATAGGTCTCGACACTTGCCGCAACCTGCGCGGCTAACTCTCGAGTGGGCGTCAGTACCAAGGCTCGTGCTTGATTACTCTTGCGCTTGTCATTATTTTGAGGTTTGGGCGTATTGCTTAAGCGATGCAAAATCGGCAGCGTAAACCCCGCCGTTTTACCCGTGCCAGTCTGGGCCGCAGCCATCACATCCTTGCCCTCGATCACGTGAGGGATGGCCTTGCTCTGAATCGGCGATGGCTCGGTATAACCTTGAAGTTCAATGGCGTCGAGCAAAGCGTCCGATAGACCTAAGTCAGCAAATTTCATGAAGTAAATCTCTAGTTTAAGTGGGGCGCAGGTTACAGGAAAGCGCCCTCTTTTGCCATTTACTATAGGCAATGTAGGTTAATTAGATATAAATTCACGAAGCAACGAACACGCCAGGCTTAAAAACCTAAATAAGCGTCATAAACACGCGGATCAGCATGAACCAGAGCACCAGTGAGGAGGCAAAATAGGCGAGAAAACGGTGCATAACTTTATTATAGGTACAATGCACGCTGGCTTGTAATCCACGCAGCCCGACAAACGTCCATGCAAGGTTGACATACAGCGTGTCGGGAATACCAAGCGTGGTAATAAACGCCGTTAATGCATAAAAAATAACGGGCATTTCGAATAGGTTTTTAAAACAATTACCCGCTGCTTGAGTTCTGTCGTTAAAGGCCGCTGTGACTTGCTCTGGGGTAGCCAAGTCTTGCGGTTCAATCCCAAGTTTTTTGGTAGCGACAAGTCGCCCAATAAACATCTTTAGCCATACCACTGCGGTGACTAACATTAAAACAACGGCGGGGAGTATCATTGATGTCATAATTAAGCTCGATAGTCTATTTCCGTTTAAATATAGCAGTATCGGGTGCAAACTTTTATCAACTAAGGCTCAGTTCGTTCTTTATGCAGAAAAATGAATCACGTATCGTCGGCATCGTTCTCGCTGGTGGCGCAGGGCGTCGTTTCAACGGCGCAGATAAAGGCCTGCAAATTTATCATGGTAAACGCCTGATCGACCATACAACCTCACGCTTGGAACCACAGGTTTCAGACCTAGTTATTTGTGCCAATAGGAACATTGAGCAATATAAAAAACTGGGGTTTCATGTGACGCGCGACAAAGACACTGGCTTTCAAGGGCCGATGGCGGGCCTTAGCGCAGCCCTAGAACACCTTAATAAATCGGATTTCGACGCGGCACTCATCACGAGCTGTGACACGCCCAACATTCCGCTTGATCTTGGTCAGAAACTACACGCAGAATCGGGGCACAATTGCTTGGTCGCAGTTGCCCACGATGGTTTGCGCAGGCAAAACTTACACTGTTTAATTAAGCGGGGTGCTTGGGCTTCGTTGATTGACTTTTACACCAATGGCGAACGTGCAATGCATCGTTGGTATGGGAAAATTGGCATCCAGGAAGTCGACTTCTCCCACAATGCTGACGGCTTCCTGAATATCAATTCCGCGGAACGATTAGATCGCTAAGAGCTAGCTTGGCGACCAATAAACATTAAAGTGGTCTTTTTATTCGGCGTCCCAGTTACCAATATCTCTTGCAGAACCTTCACCGCCCGGTGCTCCGTCTTTGCCAAAGCTCCATAGATCATAGCCATTCGGGTTGTGTGTGCCAGGCTGCTGATACTGGAAGTCATTGCCCCACGGGTCTTTTTGAATCTTGTTTAGATAGCCGGTCCAGTTTGGCTTACCAGGGTTCGTAACTAACGCTTGCAAGCCCTCAGAGGTTGAGGGGTAACTGAAATTATCTAAACGATACAAATCCAGTGCTGACCCAACTTTACTCACATCCGCTTTCGCTTTTGTGACAAAGGCCTTGTCTTGTTGATTAAACAGATTCGGTAGGATCATCGTTGATAACAAGCCGATGATAATCACCACGACCATTATCTCGATCAAAGTAAAGCCCGACTGGCGTGCTGCAAACTTAATATTTTTGTCTACTCTCATTTTTCTCACACTCTAGAGATTAATCATCTCTTGCAATTGAAACATTGGCATCAAAATCGCCAAAATAATAACTAACACCATAGAGCCCATAACTAAAATCATTACCGGCCCCAGCAAACTCACCATCATACTAATACGAGTCTGCATTTCGTTTTCGGTCGCGGTCGCGGCCTTCTCAAGCATGTGCCCTAAACGGCCACTATTTTCACCACTAGAAACCATGTGAACTAACAATGGCGGAAAGTTGCCATGCCTGTCTAATGCGCGGCCAATTGACACACCCTGTGCCACTTCTTCGGTTGCCGCATGAAGATTTTTCTGCAACACACGGTTACTCATAACGCCTTCGCTCGCTCGCATTGACGACAGAATGGGTACGCCAGAACCTACCATAATCGACAACGTTCTGGCCATTCTAGCGGTATCGACGTTCTGCACCATTTTTCGCAGTCCGGCGACCCTTAAATATAAGGAATGCAACCAAAAGCGTGGTTTCTCCTGGCTAAAAACATAACGAAATCCAAGTACGGTTAAAACCAGTACAACCGCTAAAATAGCACCATAATTGACCATGAAATCTGACAATTTGATTACCGCTTGTGTAAGCGTCGGTAATTCCTGGTTTATATCTTCGTAAACAGTCACAACTTTCGGCACTACGACGGTTATTAACACAACTAAAATAGCCGCACACACAAAAAACAAAAAGATTGGATAGACAATCGCTTGCGTGATTTTTTGCTGCATCGCATGGCTATCTTCTAAATAGTCGGCTAAGCGGTCTAGCACGTTATCAAGCGTGCCTGATTGCTCGCCCGCGGAGATCGACGCGCGGTAAATTTCAGGAAAGCTATTGGGGTACTTCCCAATCGCATCGGACAAGGAGTAACCCTCGGTAACTAACGAGCGAATATCGCTCATTACTGATTTAATCTTATGCCCTTCTGACTGCTTAATCACAGCACTGAGTGTCTCCTCAACCGTCATACCAGACTCTAGCAATGTTGCCATTTGCCGAGTCAGAATGGATAAATCGTTGGTACGAATTTTAACGCGAGTATTTCCGCGCTCCTTCTTATCCGATTTACTCGCCGCGCTGTCAGATATTGCTTTGACTTCAAGCGGCATCAAGCCTTGAGCACGAAGTTCCGCGCGAACTTGTTTCGCATGATCACCGGTGGTGATGCTCTTTATGGTTTTACCCTTTGCATCCAGTGCCTGATATTCGAAAGCGCCCATAGAATAGCTACCTAAGCTTGAGTCACACGAAAGACTTCGTCTAAGGTAGTTTGACCTTGTATAACGCGCTCAAAGCCATTCTGCATCAAGCTCTTTGACGAACGACGCGCGTGATCCGTCAACTCGTTTTCTGATACCTGGTCGTGAATAAGACGACGCATGCCGTCGTCCATGCCGATCAACTCGTAAATACCTAAGCGCCCGCGATAACCAATTTGATCGCATTCAGTGCACCCTTTCGCGTGATACAAACTCGCTTGATGATCCACCGCTAAACCAAGCAGCTCGCGTTCAGCCTCATCGGCCTCGTGGGGCTGTTTACAGGTCGGGCAAAGCCGGCGCACTAATCGTTGCGCCAACACCCCGACTAGGCTCGAGGCAATTAAAAATGGCTCTACACCCATGTCAACTAGACGCGTGACCGCACCAACAGCCGTGTTGGTGTGTAAGGTAGACAATACTAAGTGGCCCGTTAAACTGGCTTGCACAGAGATTTCGGCGGTTTCCAAATCACGAATCTCACCCACCAACACAACGTCAGGGTCCTGACGTAAAATTGAACGCAGCCCACTGGCAAAAGTGAGGCCGATTTTGGAATTCATTTGGGTTTGACCAACACCGTCTAAATCGTATTCAACCGGGTCTTCAACCGTTAGAATATTCAGACGCTTGCGATCAAGTCGATGTAAGCCAGAATAAAGCGTCGTCGTTTTGCCCGAACCGGTTGGCCCGGTAACCAGCAAAATACCATTCGGTTTACCGATTAATTCCTCAAACGTTGCAAGAATGTCGGCTGGCATGCCCAGCGCTTTTAAATCCAGACGCGCGCTTTGCTTGTCTAACAAACGCATTACCACGCGCTCGCCATGCTGTGTTGGCAAGGTAGATACCCGCACGTCCACCGGATGTTCCGCCACACGCAGTGACATGCGACCATCCTGCGGTAAACGTTTTTCGGCGATGTCTAATTTTGACATAACTTTGATACGCGAGATAAGTGCGCCGTGTAGCTCACGGCGCGGCGATAAAATATCACGCAATACACCATCGACACGAAACCGTACAATTGACTCCTCTTCAAAGGCTTCAACGTGAATATCCGAGGCGTTCTCGCGAATCGCCTGAGTCAACAATGCATTTATTAGCCGAATGATTGGCGCGTCATCATCAGCTTCAAGTAAATCAGTGGTCTGCGGCATTTCCTGAGCAAGCCGCTCAAGATCAAGACCGTCGCCCATATCATCCATTAGCTGGGTCGCTTGACTACCGCCCGTATCGTAAACGGAACGCAGCAATGTATCGAACGCCCCGGGTGCCAACTTATTGAGTACTAAGCGAGTATTTAGTCGACGCTTTAGCTCAGACAACACCGCTAATTTCGGCGTGTCCATACAGCTTACCTGAGCGGTGCCGTCGTCCTGCATATGGACCAAAACGTTGTGCTTCTTCGCGTAAGAGTACGGAATGAGGGATTCGCGGCTTTGAGCCTCTTCTGGCTCAAACGCAACCTCAATGCCAGGTTCTTCCCTGACGCTTTCTTGACTAAGTAATTCACTCATACCGAGGCTTACTCTTGAGTCTCATCTAATTCAGGTAAGGCGCGCGCTTCAGGTTCAATCGCTTCGAGCTCACCTTCGGTTTTAAAGTCGCTCGGCTTATCTTTATCATCTGAGTCTGCTGACCGTCCAAAAATAATATTCTTTACCTTTGATCTGAACGTTTTAGGAACACCATCACGAGCGAGTTTGGCACGACGCTCACTGCCAACCACGCCTTCGTCGACGCTCTCATCGTAATCAATCAAAATAGGCGCTGCTGAATCTTTGATAATAAAGCTCGGATTCTGCTGCGCGGCAATTTTACTATCACGCCGAACATCGTTGTACTTGGAACGACTGAACTGAGCCAACTCTTCGGGCGAGCGAATAATATGTGGTTTAAGAAACACCATTAAATTGCGTTTAACCGCTCGCTTTTCTTTGCTGCGAAACAAATTTCCCAGAATTGGGATATCACCCAAAATAGGCACTTTACTTACGGTGTCTTGCACGTCATCACTGATCAAACCACCCAACGCGACTATTTGACCGTCATCAACCTGCACAACCGCTTCGATTGAACGTCGATTTGTGATTACGCCACCGGGAATACCCGACACTACTGCGCTGGTGATCGCGGAGGTTTCTTGCAACACTTCTAACTGGATCGTATCCCCGTCGTTGATCTGAGGCTTGATCTTCAACATGATGCCAACATCTCTTCGCTCGATCGACTGGAACCCATTGCCAACCCCGATGCCGTTGCCATTGCCGGTATTACCGCCGTCGGTGTTATTTGGGTTGTTAAAGCCATTGTTAAAACTGCCGGTAACAAAGGGAACTTCCTGTCCAACAACAATTTCAGCCTCTTCGTTATCCAAGGTCAAAATTGTCGGCGTCGACAAGACATTACTATTCGTATCCGTGGCAATGGCGTTCAAAATAATATCGAGCTGGTACTTACCCAAATCGAGTAGCGAATAATTATAACCAGCACTGCCTAAAGTAAAACTTTGTCCGGTTGCTGCGGTACCGATAATCCGTCCGTCGGCATCCTGTATGTTGCCAGTTCCCGCCACTGCGGGTATGGCGGTATCGCCAGTACCTGACCCCGGTGTACCACCGCGCTCACCGCCGATATTCCAATTGATACCTAAGTTAGCGCTTTGATCTAAGGAAACTTCGGCGATGATTGTTTCGACAAACACCTGAGCCCTACGTTTATCAAGCTTCTCAACCACGCTCTCTACGGTTTTGAGTTGTGTGCCACTGGCCTTGACAATCAGTGAATTCGACGCCTCATCTGCCTGCACGGTGAACTCACTTACCGCACCTTGTGCGGAGTTCGCGGTCAGGTCTTTTAAGATCGTTGCCAAGTCTTCAGCCTTGGCGTGCTTGAGCGGAATAACGTTTACGTTGCCCTCCACTTCTCGCTCGATATCCAGCTGATCGACTAAGGCTTGAATTTTTCCATATTGATCATCCGGCGCACTTATGACGAGCGAATTTATTGCATCAAACGGTTGAATACTAATTTTTGCGGCCGTCGCAGCGTCTTTAGGGTCAGCAGTCGTAGTGACTAATTGCGTCATTGTTGCTGCAATCTCACTCGCTTTGGCGAAATTCAAGTTCACCACGTGGATGTTTGAGCGCTTATCGGGAACATCGATCTTGCGAATAATTTTTAATACGCGCTGAATATTTGCCGCAGTATCCGTCAACACAACACTGTTCGAGGGCACATGCGGCGCAAAGTGACTTGTCGGTGGAATCAACGGACGAATGATCGGCACCAAGTCTTGGACCGACGCATAGGTCAATTGAATAATTTGGGTGATTTGCGCGTCGTTAGAGTCTTCGGTTGGTGTAAATAGAGTGGGCGTGGGCCGCTGTTTGATAACATTGCTTGGTACAACTTTAATAACTTCACCAGAATCGACCGTTGCAAAATTATGCACTTCTAAGATCGATAAAAACACATCATACAACTGCTCAGGGTCAAGCGACGCACCCGAGATAACCGACACTTTACCTTTGACTCGAGGGTCGACGATAAAATTCTTGCCGCTGACTTCAGCAACCGTGTTAATCAATACCCGAATATCAACATCTTGCAAGTTCAAGGTGACTTCGGCTTTCTCCTCTTGAGAGTTGCGTGTACCCGCATCGCCTTGCGTGGTTTGCGCACTTGCCTGATTAGCGCCCAAGCTAAATGTGATGCCCGCGCACACCACCGCCAATTTGACTCGCCGCGCGATCAGCTCTTGTGTCTCGTCCAGCTTTCGACACAGAATGTGACGCGCAAAATTTATAGTTTGGCTCATGAACTCTAAAACTCTTAATCCTGTTTATTGTACTTACACCGTCGGGCAACTGACTGCATGCGCCTCGGGCTAGTTATACTTATTTAGATTTGCGCGTTGATCATACTCAAATTATGACAATGAGACCATGAGTTTGCCAAGAAGTAACGGTAAGTTAATTCGCCTGTGACCCTTTATTTATAAGCTGTGACGATAATTTTCAGACTTAATCGCGCACAAGGCTCGCGCTAATATAAGCGTGTACTTCGTCAATGTTGTCGTCTAACACACGGTACTCTTCAGTACGACTAAACAAGTCATGCATATGACTGGGCAACGACGGCTGCTTTAGCTGGGCATTTGTATGCTTTTTTGCGGCCTTTATTACCGCTTCCGGAAATTTAGCCGGGTGCGCGGTAGCAAGACACACCATTGGGGTCTCCTGACTATGCCGTTCAGAGCGCGCGGCTGCGACACCAATTGCAGTGTGCGGGTCTACTAGGTAACCATTGCGTGCATACATTTGCGCAACCAAGTCCAGCGTATCATCATCGTCTAGTTTGAAACTCGAGAACAATGCTCTGGCGTCGGTTAGTGCTGCATCGCTCAAACTCATGTGCCCACTTTCAAACTCGCGCATTAGACGCTGAATCTCAGCCCCTTTGCGATCGTACAAATCGAACAACAAACGTTCAAAGTTGCTCGACACCATAATATCCATGCTCGGTGAAAGCGATTGATGCAGGTTCTGTTTGCTGTGATCGTTATTGGCAATACAACGATGCAAAATATCGTTGGAGTTGGTTGCGATAACCAGTTGTTCAATTGGCAAACCCATTTTTTTCGCAAGGTAGGCAGCAAAAATATCACCAAAATTACCGGTAGGAACCGAAAACGAAACCTCGCGATGTGGCCCGCCAAGCGCTAAAGACGCGTAAAAATAATAGACAATTTGCGCCATGATGCGCGCCCAATTTATCGAGTTCACAGCAACTAATTGGCGACCATCGGGCAGAAAAGACTGATCGCGAAAACTGGCCTTGACCATATTCTGACAATCGTCGAAATTACCTCGCAGCGCGATGTTAAAAACATTATCGGCGGTCACGGTGGTCATTTGCCGGCGCTGCACATCAGACACCCGTTGGTAGGGGTGTAAAATAAATATGTCGATATTCTCACATCGGCGGCAGCCCTCTATCGCCGCTGACCCTGTGTCGCCTGAGGTGGCACCCATCACGACTACTTTTTGATTTCGCTTGGCGAGAATAAAGTCGAGTAGATGACCCAGAAATTGCAAAGCGAAGTCTTTGAACGCGAGCGTAGGCCCTTGAAATAGTTCTAACACCCACTCGTTATGGCCGGTTTGCACCAAGGGTGCAATCGCATCATGTCGGAAGGTTACATACGCCTTCGCGATAATGCCTTTTAAATCATCATCCGCTATCTCGCCGTCGATAAACGGATGTATAACGTTAAAGGCGAGCTCTTGATAGCTCGAGCCTACCCAAGAGGCGATCTCGGCTTGGCTGAACGTGGGTAAAGTCTCGGGAACATACAGCCCCCCATCGCTAGCAAGCCCGGCTAGCACAACCTCTTCAAAAGACAGCGCAGGCGCATCGCCACGTGTACTAATAAATTTCATAAATCAAGACCCGACTAATTGAAGTGCTCAACACGAATTTTTACCGCAGGCTTAAACACCTCGCTCATTGCTTCGATACTCGCGACAACTTCGTCGACTCGACCTTCTTCAGTAACTTGAGTAATGAAAATTACGGACACCAAATCGTCGCCGGCTTTGGGTTCTTTTTGAGTAATACCTTCAAGGCTTATATTTTGTTTAGCGAATTCAGCTGACAACTTAGACATAACGCCCGCCACGTCTTTGACTTCAAAGCGAAGGTAGCAAGCCGTCTCGAATTTAGCGTGCGCTTTAACCTCGCGCTCGATGATCTCGCTGGCCTGAAAACCCAAATGCGGCACACGTGACGCACACGCTCCATCAATACCTCTAACCAAATCTAAAATGTCAGCGACTACCGCTGAGGCGGTCGGTTCAGCGCCAGCACCGGCGCCGTAATGCAGAGTGTTGCCTACCGCATTGCCTTTCACCAATACCGCATTCATCACACCATTCACATTGGCTATTAAACGCGCTGCAGGAATTAGCGTGGGGTGAACGCGCAACTCCAAACCGGTGTCAGTTGCTTTGGCAATGCCCAAATGTTTGATGCGGTAACCGAGCTCCTCGGCATAAGCGACGTCGGTCAAACTCAGCGCTGAAATCCCTTCGGTGTACACTTTTTCAAATTGCAATGGCGTGCCATAGGCGATAGAAGCCAAGATCGTCAGCTTATGCGCTGCATCAATGCCTTCTACATCAAAGGTGGGGTCAGCCTCAGCATAGCCTAAGGCTTGAGCTTCCGCTAAAACATCCTCAAAGGTACGGCCCTTATCACGCATTTCGGTCAAAATGAAATTGCCTGTGCCATTAATAATTCCGGCAACCATTTCGATTTGATTGCCGGCGAGCCCTTCGCGCATGCTTTTGATAATGCTGATGCCGCCAGCAACCGCCGACTCAAAGCTAACCGACACTCCGTTCGCCTCGGCGGCGGCAAATATCTCATTGCCGTGCAAGGCAATTAGAGCCTTATTCGCCGTCACAACGTGCTTGCCGTTACTAATCGCGCGCAGCACAAGATCCTTAGCGAGAGACTCGCCACCGATCAGCTCAACCACCACATCGATGTCGGCGTGATCAACAATTCTAAACGGGTCTTGCGTTAAGCTTAGGTTTGAGCAATCACATAGGCGGTCACTCTCGAGGTTACGTACAGACGCCATCGTGACGAGAACCTCGCGCCCGACTCGACGAAAAATCTCTTGTGCATTGCGTTGTAGCACCAACGCGGTGCCACCGCCCACTGTGCCCAAGCCTAAAATGCCTACGTTTACTGTTTTCATGATCGCCTAATACTTATAATTTCTAATTATCTTCAAGTTACGTTAAATAACGTTGATGCCGCCTCTAAAGGCAAATTTCATGGACGCTTAAGCAAGGCCTTTATGCTTCGAATGGCCTGACGCGTGCGATGTTCGTTCTCAATCAAACCAAAGCGGACATATGCATCACCGTATTCACCAAAACCAATACCCGGGGAAACGGCAACTTTAGCTTCTTTCAATAATAATTTACTGAACTCCATCGAGCCCAGGTCTGCGTAACGCGGAGGAATCTTAGCCCAAACAAACATCGTTGCTTTGGGCCGCTCCACCGGCCAGCCCGCCGCGTCAAGACCATCACATAATACATCACGACGTCGCTGATACATATCACGTATATCGCCAATCCAGTCTTTCGCTTCAGGCGCTTCTAAAGCGAAAATAGAGGCAATTTGGATCGGCGCGAACATGCCGTAATCCAAATAAGATTTCAATCTGGCAAGCGCAGCGATCAGCGTTGAATTACCTACTAGAAAGCCAACTCGCCAGCCGGGCATGTTGTAACTCTTGGATAAACTATATGACTCAACCGCAACGTCTTTGGCGCCAGGCACTTGCATAATCGATGGTGCCACATAGCCGTCAAACACGATGTCGGCGTACGCCAGATCTTGAATTACCCAAAACTGATGCTCGATCGCCATGTCGATAATGCGCTCAAAGAAGTCTAACTCCACGCACTGAGCCGTTGGGTTGCTCGGAAAATTAAGCACCAACATTTTGGGCTTGGGAAACATGTTCTTTAACGCCGTTTCAAGCTCGTCGAAAAAATCGATGTCAGAGCCTATCGGCACATGCCGAATATCGGCGCCCGAGATAATAAAACCATAGGGGTGAATCGGGTACGCTGGGTTTGGAACCAAGACCGAGTCGCCCTTATCAACCGTGGCCATGGCCAAGTGCGCCAACCCCTCTTTTGAGCCAATAGTAACGATCGCTTCTTTGTCAGGGCAAATGTCGACGTTAAAGCGCTCTCCGTACCAATTGCTAATTGCTTTACGCAAGCGAGGTATGCCGCGTGAAACAGAATATCGATGAGTGTTTCCGCGTTGCGCGGCTTCGCACAGCTTATCGACAATCGGTTGCGGTGTTGGCTGGTCTGGGTTGCCCATGCCAAAATCAATAATATCCTCGCCGCGCGCGCGCGCCTCGGCTTTTAATTCCCCAACAATGTTAAAGACATAATGCGGAAGTCGCTTAATGCGAGGAAAGTCGTCCATTGCCATGGGAAGTATTGAATTGCGCTGCTAAAAATTTGGAAGCGATATTGTAGCCAGCCCGCGCACTAAAGTAACCCTAAATATCGCGCTAAATACCGATACTAAAATTGATTTCGACGGCAAATTGAGACTGATTAAGGCCTATTTGGCAAATAAGATAACGGGTTGACCGGACGGCCGTTTTTTCGAATCTGGAAATGCAAAGCGGGCTCGCGGCGATTATTAATACCAACCGCGCCAATTACTTGCTGACGAGCAACACGCTGGCCTTCTTTAACCAGAATCTTATCGTTGTGCGCATAAGCACTTAAAAATGTCTCATTGTGTTTAACAATGATCAAGTTCCCGTACCCTTTTAGGCTGCTACCGACATACACCACATTCCCCGCACTGCTGGCGCGCACTGCACGACCTTTCGTTGACTGGATATCAATGCCCTGCTGACCTTTGGCTAGCGCAAATTGACGAATCACCTTGCCCGGCGATGGCCACAGCCAACCGAGCTTGGTCGAGCCCGGCTTATTGTCCGCCACCTTGACCGATGAGGGAGTGCTTAAAACACGCTCATCGTTTCGCTCTCTCGTTTCACCTGTCTTTGCACCAAGCTTGGTGTTAGCTTTAGGACTCGCTTTCGCTTGTGGCTTTGGTTTTACTGCGACGAACCCGATTGGTTGGGTAAGACGAATGCGTTGGCCAATCTGTAGTTTACTGGTATCTTTTATGTCGTTCCAGGCGGCGACTTTATTTACATCCAATCCAGCAATAAAAGCGATGCTGTGTAAGGTATCGCCGGGTTGCGCGATGCGTATTAGTTGGCCGCCAAACTCGTCAATTTGCTGACGCTCGGTAAGCACCGAACGCTCCTCAACCGGCACACTCGGAAGTGGCGCGCACGCGACCAGCGCTAACAGACACACACTCACAAGTAGCAATTTGTTGCGCATCGTATTAACGCAAAAGGTAATAGGCAGTGCCGCCAATACCAACCAAGGCTAACGACACCCAACCAATTAATTCAACTTGTTTATGAATGGTCTCCTCAAGCTTATCGCCGCCGAGTCGCACCAGGCCCGCAACCATAAAGAACCGCCCTCCTCGTCCAAGTAGCGAGAGAAACACAAAGGGCAAGAACGCAATTCCTAACACACCCGAAGCGATGGTGAAAATCTTATAAGGGATCGGCGTAAAACCCGCCAACAATATAATCAAGATGCCATGCGCCGCATACTTGGCTTTAATCGCCTCGAAGGTGTCATGTGCATGAAAATAGTTAAGTATTTGCTCACCGTACGCCTCGAAAAAAAAAGCACCAATTAGGTAGCCAAAAATTCCGCCAAGCACCGACATGATCGTTGTGATTGTTGCCAAACGCCATGCCTTCTGGGTATCTGCCAACACCATGGGCGCTAACATGACGTCGACCGGAATTGGAAAGAACGACGACTCGGCAAAGCTCAAGCCAGCCAAATATCGCTCTGCATGTTTGTGCTTGGCCCAAGCTAAAACGGTGGTATATATCGGCTCGAATAGCTTCATAAAACTCTGGAGTTATGGTTGACCTGGTTTAACCAAGTTATCATTAGCTTAGGCCAGCCAAACGTGGCACAAAGCGCACCGCTTCTACTTCGTATTTACGAATCCCGGAGCTGGTTTTATCAACCACAACCAGTACCTGCGTGTCATCGCGGCCGACCGGCATAACGATGCGACCACCATCAACAAGCTGATCAATAAGCTCTTGTGGAATATCTTCAGACACCGCGGCCGCCAAAATTCCATCGTAGGGTGCAAAGTCTTGCATGCCCGCGAAGCCGTCACCATGTCTAAATTTTACGTTGCGCACACCAAGATCGTATAAGCGATCGCGCGCCTGCCGATGCAATTTAATAATTCGTTCTAGACTTATCACCTCTTCGCATAAGGGGGCAAGAATTGCAGTTTGATAGCCACAGCCGGTGCCGATTTCTAAAATTTTCGCACGCGGTTTATCAAACAACGTCTGTGTCATCAACCCTACAATGTAGGGCTGTGAAATGGTTTGCCCGTGACCAATAGGTAGGGCCGTATTCTCGTACGCCCGGCTCGCGAGCGCTTCGTCAACAAAGACATGTCGGGGCAAGCTTTGCATCACACCTAACACGGCTTTGTGAGTGACCCCCATAGAGCGCACTTGCTCGACCAAACGACGGCGAGTGCGATCTGAAGTCATGCCGCGCCCGGCGTATTGAGGTTTATTCAATTGATCTTGGTACATACCTAAATAACTCGCCGGTTCAAAGACCGTCGAGCCAGGCTTGCACGTCGTTAACATACGCGCTGTCTTCGTATTTCGAGCTCAATGGCGTCACGGAAGCGAACCCTTGTTGCACGGCCTCGAAATCTTGCATTTTATTGCGCTTAATCGACCTGAAGCCACCAGCTGGACCTAAGTTGTAGAACGACTTGCTACCTGAATTTGCCTTTTTTATCGGTGGCATCGGCGCGTCGCGCTCGCCGAGCACTGTCGCCTTAAACCCGCGCAGGTTCGCGACCGGAATGTCTGGAACATTGACATTCAATACCGCAAGTAAACTGCGATAATTCAAGTGCGGCAACGCATTAGTCATTTCCACGGCAATGTAGGCAGCCGTTTCGTAGTTTTGCACATTGCGCTCAGTAATGGAAAGCGCAATGCTTGGCATGCTCATGCGCCTTGCTTCCATAGCAGCACCAAAAGTGCCTGAGTAGAGAATATCATCGGCTAGGTTTGGGCCATTGTTGATACCACTAACGACCAAATCTACCGGCTCATCTACCAAATTATTTAAACCAATGTAAACGCAGTCTGTTGGCGTTCCGTCTACTACAAAAGTGTTGTCTGATACCTGATTCACTTCGATTGACTGTCGCAATGATAAGCCCATACCACAGCCGCTCTTGTTTTCTTTGGGAGCGACAATAATAATTTTATGATGTTGATTTTTTAACGCATCGGCTAATACTAATAAGCCAGGCGCGTTATAACCATCGTCGTTGCTGATAAGAATATGCACGTATAATTCCGTTGGCGGTAAAAAAAAGAACGTCTGGCTGTAGGAGGGAATTAGGCCAGTATTATTGTAGGGCTTGGTCTGTGCAACAAATGATTTTCGACCAGAAACATGAAACATCTGCGCCGGTATCGGTTTTTTTTAAATTGGTCGGGGTGATAGGATTCGAACCTACGACCACCGCTCCCCCAGAGCGGTGCGCTACCAGACTGCGCTACACCCCGATCAAGGGTTGGAATATATATTTATGCGACGGTAATCGCAACTATTAAAGGACTCAAGCTGAGCTATTTGCGAACCGCTGCGGTAACGAGTGCCGCGATTTACTCACGCGCACGGTCACGGCCCCGCCAGCCAAATACACCTTGCCAAACCGGGCGAGCAAAACGGCGCTAACAAAGGCCGGGAATTCATTGTAAATAACGGCGCACGAGCAAGAAGAAAATCACGCGCTAAGTAAGAACTATTCCGCCAACAAAGCAGGCCAACTTTTATCAGCATCTTCGATATAGGAGGCCTTGTCCTTAATCCATTTATCGTTGATTGACTTGTTGTAATTTAAATAGAGCTTACCTTCGTGAACGGTGAATAACTCAGGCTTGATCGATGCGGTCTTCCCTTGCGACACTGCGTAAGCGCAATAGCCTCCATACTGAGGGGCGTATTTTGTCGGGTCTTCTTTGAAAAGCATCAAATTCTCTTCACTCGAAAACAGCCACTTAGCACCTTCATACTCAGTGCTGAAATCTGCTTTGCCTTTGACCGGTTTACCCTCGGTAAAATAGGCAACGGTGTCATAACCTTTAATTGCTTCATTTGAAAAAAAGCCGGTATAAACCGGATCTAACGCCGATGCCTTGGCCGTAAACACAAGCATGGTAACGACAAATAGATTTCTGAAAATTACGTTCATACTAATACCTTTAATGTTTTCACCCTAGTTTCTCTGAAGGGATGGCCGTTGGCGACTTGCCACCTTATACAGCAACAAGTTCATGCAGCTTATCAGCCACCAATCTCTGACAATGATCCGCACACTCTTTGCGGGTATCAAAGTCATCAAGATAACAGATTGGGTGGTAATGAATACTGGCCCTTACTTTTTTTAATGGCATTAAGCCAAGAAAATGCGATAAAAACGGCATTTTCGCATACCAAGCATAGTGGTCGCGCACTCCCTGGTTATCGATTTTCTTACCATCATGGTGGGTGTAGGCCACTGTTATCGGCTGAATCGCAACGCTTCGAGAGCCTTCAGCGGGTAAAGAGCCTTCAGCGGGTAAAGAGCCTTCAGCGGGTAAAGAGCCTTCAGCAGGTAAAGAGCCTTCAGCGGGTAAAGAGCCTTCAGCGGGTAAAGAGCCTTCAGCGGATAAAGAGCCTTCAGCGGATAAAGAGCCCTCGGCACTTTGGGCACCATCATCTAGATTCGCCGACTCAAACAGCGTCGATTTAAATGGCTCTACGTGCACACCATCAGTACTGGTGCCCTCAGGGAAAAACGTCAAACTATTGCCTTGTCGAAGGTGCGTTTTTAATATTTCTAACTGGGACTTTGCTTTACGCGGATTACGCTCTATGAATAAGGTATTTTGAAACCCAGCTAACGTGCCGAAAACAGGCCAGCCAGCGACTTCTGATTTGGCGACAAAATAGGCTGGAATCTGGCCCAAGATAAAAATATCGATATACGATATGTGATTACTCGCATACAAAGTTGGTTTAGCGAGACTCATCTCACCGCTTACCTCAATGTGAATACCCAGAATACGACAGGTACCCGCGTGAAAAAACGGAACCAATCGTTTATAGCCAGGCACGCGCACTAACTGCACCACCAAATAAAAAAGAGGCATTACGATAATCCACAACGCGATCGCAACTAGGCGTATACCACCGAGCAAATAATTCTTCTTGATCGTCATCACGCTAATGTTCGATCGACTTGTTTACTAGCACGTGATTAGTTCCGAACATCTCTTTTGCATCCACGTAAATCGCTACAAAGGTAGTGTTAAAAACTGGGTCCACAATCGCGTGCTCGCTGATACGTGCGCCAATCTTTAAGTAACCCCGCAGCATAGTGGGCACTTTACCTCGATCTTTACCTTTGCCCGGTGGTTTAGAGAAGTCTTCAATTTTCACGCTCGTAACCTCGTCTCGCGGACGCGGCATCAGCTCTTCACTGGCCAGATTACGCTCATAGAGATACGACAATATCTCTGTGTGATCTTCATAGTCTGTGCCTTTAAAACTCGCACAACCGAATAGCACGTCATATTGATTTTGCTCGATAAACTGCATCGTAAACTTCCAAATCAACATTAAGATGGCACCACCTCGCCCATCGGGTGATACGCACGCTCGACTAAGCTCGAGCATTCTCTTGTAGTTATTGCGCAAGCCCGACAAATCGAAGGCGTGTTCAGTATAAAAATCTTGATGTGGTTCAAGCGCACGGTTACTAACCAGCCGTACCGTGCCCACGACTTTATTGTCGTTGCGCTTATCGATAACGACCACATGATAAGCGACCTGATCCCATTCATCTTCCTCGCGTTCAGTATTGAGCATTTCACGCGTGATGCGGCCGCCGCTTTCTTTAAACAGAACTTCATAACGCAAATTTTGGGCCGCGTGAATCTCGGCCTCTGAGCGAGCTAACCGCACATCATAACGACCGGCTGACATGCTGCCAGCAATGAGCTTGGTCATCTGTTTAAAGACTTTTGGGTTAATAGCCATTGGAAAATAGTCCGGGAACTAGCGTGTTCCACAAATCATAGGGTAAGAAAGACGGCGAATGGTTCTACGAATAAAAAGTGATATACAATAAAACGCGATTACTGAACGTTGTTAACACTTAGTTGCGGCGACACTCTCGCCACCAACAATAGAACTAAGCTCAGGTTTCACAATTTTCATGGCCAATGACGGCCCAAGTTGCGCCTCACATGGTGAGCCGTCAGCATAGCGAAAACTAACACCCTGCCCTGAAACACTGACGTGACTCAGGCTAACGGTGTTCGCGTCAGCGCGATGCATACACACCGATTCTTTCGATCGACTGGGCAAATGACTGGCGTGATAACTTATATAATCATCTACGTTTTTCGAGTCGACCAAGTTAAGGTCTTCGAACAAGCTTCTGCGCAATTGCTTAACGTGTTTAGCGTCAACTGAAGAACTGGATTTAGGCGTTGTGACATCACGCTCAACTCGCGCACTATGCCCATCCCAAACACACAAGCGATTACCGCCTTCTCGATCAATAATGAACATTCTAAAAGCACGATAGTCGTCCAAATCTAAAGAATGGAAATTCGCTTCAGCGTCGCTCAAATTACTTGTCGTGGCGAAGTGGCGGACGATTTCGCCGCGACTTGTCCAGCTTTTATACGTCTCGATTTGTTCGAATTGGTAATGATTTAATAGGCAAACCGTCACGCCGTATTGATTGCACGCAATCCACGTGCCGCCGGCGTCGGAATCGGTTGGTGAAATATATTGCACGCTGTCCTGATGTTGCGGAGTCGGCAGTTCAGCTCGGCTGCGTGATATACGCTCATCGCGATTAAAGAACAGTTCATAACCGTCGTCTTTCACAAACCAGGTCATTGTGCACATGGTGTGTTACCTCTAGTAAGCGGAGCGCTGGGATTGTTGGCGTTACATTTCTGGTGCTCACGGGTCGCGATAGCAACACCAAAGTCATCCTCAGGCTGAGAACCAAGCGCTCGCGCCATGGCACCAATAATTGCGTAGTGATGCATTGTATGCGACTGCAAAAACAATAACTCTCGGTGTATGGTGCTGCTTACTGTGCCATCAGCTTGGTGATCAACAACCTTACAAGCACGACCTACATCTTCATTAGTTAACAAACTTAAGCGGTCGCCTAGATCTTTAATTGTTTGCTTCGCGTAGGAAAAATCACATTCTAGAAGCTGGTCGCGCTCGCGGCTATCGTAACAAAATTCAGCCTTCGACAATTGACTCAAGAAGCAGCGATAATGCTCAAGCACATGTCGAAAGTGCGCACCAATTGTCGAATGGAACGCGGGCTTATAACCTTGGGTGTACTGCTCAGCAGAGAGCGCTGTCAACAAGGTTTCTCCCTCATGTAAAGCATCAACGTTAGTTTGCAGCAAGCTGTTATTAAGTGACAAAAATCGTGTCCTCATTAATCGCGCGAAAGCGAGTCTACTTCAAGCGCTTTTTATTCTCTTCTAACTATGACCTTGCCATAATTGATTATCTTTCACAACTAACTACGCCGCAGATTAATAGGTATTAACTATGGCTCTATACCACTAATTTAAAGCGCGGAGAAAATTTGTCTGAGCATTATCCCCAAGCATCATCTTAGTCGCAGGTTAGCGTTAAATTGAGCCGCCGCCACCACGGTTGCCGCCTCCGTTCGCAAGATGTGTCCGCCCAGACTCAGTGCCTGAGCAGAGCGTCGCTTTAATTGGTTAATCTCCGCATTCGAAAACCCGCCTTCGGGACCTATCAATACCGTAACATCGTTAGTTGCACTGAAAGCTGAGTGCGCTGCATCACCCGTCACATCGGCGTAAATCAACGGGCGCTCGGCATTTTTGAGCAACTCATTAAACGCAATTTCATCACTTATTGAAGGCAGCCACGGGTTTTGTGATTGTTTACACGCTTCAATCATGACGCGACGCCACCGATCCGCCATGTTGGGGCTAAAGCGTGTGACTGAACGCTCGCAACGCAGCGGGATAATTCCAGAAACACCGAGTTGGGTCAACATGTCTAGCATTATTTTCTGGCGATCACCCTTGGGCACCGCGCAAGCGATTACCAGCGCGTTATCGGGCTTAGGACGTTGCATTACATCAATCAGCTCAAGTGCAACCTCGCGCCGCTCTGCCGCAACTATCTTGGCGCTCGCGACCACGCCTTGCCCATCGAATACGCGCACGCTATCACCCACCCTTAAGCGCCGCGACTTGACCGCGTGGCTCGCCTCATTTTGGGCAAGCAGTATCAGCGAATCACTGCTTGATAGTTCGGGGTGATAAAAACTCGGGATTGCCACCTACACTAGCCTCTCAGCCTTAAGATAAACATCATAATGAACCAACTTACTTGAAAATCTTGCATCAACAGGCTGCATCAAAGGCTCGGCATAATCAGGGCGTTTCACGGCAAGCCTCGCATAATGACTCATGGCAACACGTGCCAGCTCGCCAGCGTCTGCATCAGGGCCTGCCAACCATTGCAATAGCTGCATGTTTTTATTGGTTGACGCGCTCTTCTTTCGCTTTGATGGGAACATTGGGTCAAGATAAACACAATCGGCCTTAAGCGCGCGCGCGGCTAATACCTCAGCGGCATCGTCACAAACAACGATGGGCGCACAAACGTGATTGTAAGTCGCCCAATCAGAAGCAGCCAAACGTTTAAAGGCGTCGTCTAATAACGCCGCCATGAGCGGCAAACGTTCGATAACGGTGACCTGGTAACCTTGCAAACACATTAATAACGCATCACCACCCCATCCGCCAGTTGCGTCGATTACGTGCTTCGTTTTTTTCCCCAATGCCTGATTAAAGGCGCCCTGTTTAGGCGCAGGGAACGAACGTAATTGTCGCGCTTTTTTTTCAAAATCTAACTGAAATTTCAAAGGAGAACTCTGCTCTTTATTCCAAATCAGCACCAAGCCACTCTGGCTTGAACGTAACTCTAGATCAGCAGCCTGGAAATCAACGGCGGAGCCGGTATCGACCTCCGTTTGCTTAGCCACAAACTGCTGTAAAACCGAACACGCCTCAGCACCGATGACGGTGACTGAGGCGTGCTTAATATTGACGGTTTGCGACATTGGCAAACGTAACTGAAATGGGTTAAATCGAAACGAAGTCAGCCTCAAGCATCAGACTCACATCGGCGTCATAATCAACCCCGTCGATACCAAAACCGAATAGGCGTAAGAACTCCGACTTGTATGCGTCAAAATCACTTAACTCATTCAGGTTTTCAGTCGTTACTTGTGGCCAAATAGCCTCAACCTTAGCTTGCATCTCGGGCAACAACTCTAGCTCGTCAACTCGAAAACGATTTTCATCGTCGAGTCGTGGTGACGCGCTGTAAATACATTCTTTAAATAAGCGGTTAAGTTGCTCTATACAACCCTCGTGAGTGCCTGCGGCTTTCATTTCTTTAAACAAAATGGAGAGGTATAACGGCATAACTGGAATAGCGGAGCTGGCTTGCGTCACAACGGCCTTCAACACCGACACTCGCGCGTCGACACTGTGACGACTATTGAGTGCCGCAGCAGTAACATCTAAATGCTCTTTCGCAATGCCGATGGTGGCATGACCATAAATTGGCTTAGTCAACTTATCGCCTATGTAAGTGTAAGCAACGGTCTTAGTGCCCTCTTCTAGTACGCCCGCATCATGCAGAGCATCAATCCATAGAGCCCAATCTTCGCCGCCCATCACCTTGACCGTGTCGGCAATTTCTTTTTCGGTCGCTGGCTCGCAGGTGATCTCATCAACGATCTGAGTATCCGTATTTAAGTTCTTCGCCGTGTACGCTTGACCAACCGGTTTGAGGGTAGACATATATGTTTCGCCATCGGTCGGATCGACGCGGCGCGGCGACGCTAAGCTGTAAACAACCAGGTCTACCTTGCCCCCCATTTCATTTTTAATAATGTCGATTGCTTGTGTCTTAGCTTCGTTAGAAAAGGCATCACCATTGATACTTTTTGCAAACAAGCCGTCAGCGCGTGCTTGGGCTTCAAAAGCAGCCGAGTTATAAAAACCGGCCGACGCAGTTCTTTTTGCAGTAGGTGGCTTTTCAAAAAACAGACCTAAGGTTTTGGCACCATAACCATACGCTGCAGTAATTCTAGACGCCAGCCCATAACCGGTTGACGAACCGATCACTAATACATTTTTGGGTGCTCCGTCGGTATTGTCGACGTTTTGAGCTTTGATGTAGTCGATTTGTTGCGCAACGTTTTCAGCGCACCCTATAGGGTGTGCGTTAGTACAAATAAAACCACGAACTCTAGGCGAAATAATCATAATGGTCCTCGTCCTTTAGCTGACGAATTTAGTTAGCAGGCTAGCCTAATTAGTCTTAGCTAGAAAATAGTAAAGCCTACAAAAGGTCTTCGTTAATTTCTAAGTCTAACTCTTCATTTAAACCGCTGATGTAGGCGCCGAATAGTGACTGGCCGTTGCGTTGCTCAATTAATGAGCGGGTCGCGTCTTTAACTTGCTGACTAACTGCGGCAAGGTCACCTGGCGCGATTTTATGTAAACGCACGATATTGAAATCACCATTCGCACCAGTAAAAGAATTCACTACCGGGTCTCCATTATTCAGGCGCATTTTGACCACTTCACGCAAGATATCACTCGTCACTTTTCGGTCGGTATCAATCATCGTAACCGTGTGTGAGTCAACCGTTACCGTGTCGTCACCAGCGAGCCCAGACCAATCTTGCTCGGCGCGCGCTAGCAAACTGTCACCAGCTTCTTTCGCGGCCGCTATTGCACGATCCCGAGTAAGCTTTGCCTTGATTTCTGCGCTCACCACGTCTAATTTTTTAGGCTCCGACGGCGCGAAGCTCGACTTGCGTAGCGCAACGTAAAGACCGTCGGCAACTTCGATCAATTCGGAATTCACTTCTTCTTGCAATACGCTCTCGTTGAACGCAGCTGCACGGACGCTCTCATTCGTAGCAATACCGTCGCCAGACTCCCTGGAGAATAGCTCGGTCGTCTTTATCTCCAAGCTCAATTCTGACGCGATATTTTCAAGGCTGTCCGGTTGTTCAAATAAAAGGTTTCTAAGCTGTTCAGCTTGCTCTATTAATTGCTCGTCAGCAATACGAGCACGCTCTTCTTCTTCGAGCTCAAAGCGCAAATCTGCAAACGCGTCTGGCTCGGTCGCATCTATTTTTTCAACCTGAATAATGTGGTAACCGAATTGAGTCTTAATGGGTTCGGAAATAACGCCTTTCTCTAATGAAAAAGTAGCTTCATCAAATTCCGGGACCATTTGGCCACGCTCAACGTCGCCTAAAGAACCGCCATTAGCGCCCGAACCGGGGTCATCAGAGTTCGCTTTCGCGAGCTCGGCAAAATCGGCGCCCTCATTCAGTTGTTGGATAAGCTCATTAGCCTTAGCTAGCTGTGCGTCTTCATCTTTACCATCGCCAGTGCTCAATAAAATATGACGTGTGCTTCGAGTTTCGTCCTTAACGAAGCTCGAGGTATATTCTTCGTACGCGGACTTTATTGCCGCATCGTCGACGGTGGCGCTCTCTGCGAGCTTCGCGCGATCTAATTCGATATAGCTCACCGCAACGCGGTCGGGCAGCTGATAATTGTCGATATTGGCGGCGTAATACTCGGCAATATCTTCATCGGTAACGGTGACTTTGTCGTTATAGTCCGCCTGCTTAACCGTGATCAATTCAAAACTACGTTGCTCGGCTTGGATTTCCAACAATTCGCGCACTTCGCTTGGCAATATCAGGGCCGACTCTTGATAGCCTGATATCACTTGCTGAGCGCGCGTACTCGCTCGAATATCGTCTTTGATCTGCTTAGCGCCACCGCGTCCACGACTGGCGGCAAAGGTTTGAAATAAGTTTTGATCGAATTTACCGTCGGTCTGAAAATTTGGGAGTTCGCGGATAGTCTTATCTACTTGCCCCTCGCCAACGCGGTAATTATTCTCGCTCGCCACATAATCGGTCAAGGAGCGATCAACCATGCTCTGCAACACTTGTTTTTTATAGAACTCACTGTTTAACAAGTCTGAGTTCGCCAAGCTGGGATTACTTTCACGCGCTTGATTTTGTGCTTGAGCCAATCTTGCTTGGTAGTCTTGTTGCGTGATTTTTTGATCGCCTATTTGAACCACAGTAGGACGTGCCTCGGTGCTGGCGTATTGCTGCACACCAAAGAAGGCCATTGGAATGATGATGATGGCGGCAATAACCCAAGCAAAAAAGCCCGTCGAACGTTCACGAATTTCAGTTAACATGCGGAATCCTTAAAAACACAGTTCTAATAATTAAGCGCGTAAGTATAATCGACTGTAAGGCCACAAAAAAGGCTAAATCATGGCTGTTTCGGGTCGCTGTTCACTAAAGCGTCGTCATACTTCGCTGAATCTTCGGCCAATACTCGGCTGAGGTCTTGAGTTCGTTGACGCACCGCCAAACCATAATTGTGCTCGTCGCCCCAGACTTGAGCGAGTTTATGTAATGAGCTCTCGTCATGCTCAGCAAAAAGCTGCGTCACGCGCTCGGCACGCGCTTGGCTTAAACCCATTATTTGCAAGGCGTCGGTGCCAAGCTTAAGAGCAGAATCAAATGTCTCCCGACGAAAACCATCGACCTCACTCTTAATAATTTGATAGGCGTGCCGTCGATCAACTGCCCGCGTCAATATTTTCAGGTGCGGAAAGTGTTTTTTAGCGGTGGCAATAATCTCCATCGCTTTATCCGCCTGATCTACGCCTATCACTAATAATTTTGCCTGCTTTGCACCCGCCGCTGCGAGTAGGTCAGCGCGCGCTGCATCGCCGTAGAACACCACACTGCCAAATCGCCGGACTAAATCAATCTGACTTGGGCTGTGATCCAAGATCGTTGTATGAAACCCGTTGCTTGAGAGCATACGCCCGACAACTTGCCCGAAACGCCCGTAGCCCGCAATGATTACCTGACACGTCGGTTGCACCTCCTGATCGTCCTGATAAACCGCGTTTTGAGATTTCCGGCTAAAATACGCCTCGTAAACCACCAAAAGCAACGGCGTTAACAACATCGACAGCGCAACAACGATTGTAATTAGACTGCTGGTTTGAACGTCAAAAACAGAAAATTGGCGGCCGGTCGATACCAATACGAAAGCGAACTCACCGCCTTGCGCCAAGGCGACAGCGAACAAAAGTGTATGCTTGTTCGACATATTGAAAAGCTTGCCAAGTGCAAACAAAACAACCGCCTTAAGGACAATCAAAAGCAGCACTAAACAGACAATTACGGTCAACTGCGACGCCAGCAGATCAAAGTCAATGCTCGCACCCACGGTAATGAAGAACAGCCCAAGCAATAGGCCTTTGAACGGCTCGATATCGACCTCAATCTCATGTCGAAACTCACTCTCCGCCAAGACCACGCCAGCCAGAAAGGTACCAAGCGCAGCTGACAGGCCGATTGACGTCATGGCAACCGATATTGCCACCACAATCAGCAGTGCGAACGCGGTGAGCATTTCACTCAAGCGTGTTTGCGCAATATAGCTAAAGGCTGGCGCCGACAAAAAACGTCCCAGGCTGATAATTAGGCCAATGGCGCCAACAATGATCGTGATTCGTTGCCACAACGGCAGACCTTCAATTAAATTTCCACTGTGGTCGCCACCATGGCCAAGCTCAGGAAACGTGGCAAGCAGCGGCAAAAGTGCCAAAATCGGTATGACCGCAATGTCTTGAAACAATAGGACTGAAAACGCGTTGTTGCCGGCTTGCGTATCAAGCTGACCGCGTTCGGTCAATGATTGCAACACGATCGCGGTGGATGACAGCGCTAGAGTCAAACCGACCGCCAGAGCCAGTTGCCACGCGAGACCAAACAACGTAAATGCGGCGAGACCAATCAATGCAGTGCTCAGCGCAACTTGTAAGCCGCCCAAGCCGACAATTGGTTTTCGCAAACTCCACAGCCGGCTGGGTTGCAACTCTAGCCCAACTAAAAACAGCATCATTACCACACCAAATTCGGCGAAGTGCATCACGTGAGTTTGATCACCGACCAAGGCCAACGCGCTGGGGCCAATTACGATTCCAGCGATCAGGTAGCCGAGCACCGAGCCTAAGCCAAGTCGCTTTGCGATAGGTACAGCGACCACTGCAGCCAGCAAATAAATTAAGGCACTTTGAAGCATAGTAACGTTCACCGCGCAGGTAATGGTTGAAAATGAATCGTCAAAAACGATAAGTCGACCGACGTCGACACTCAAAATATAAAAGCGCTAAACACCCAAATCAATCGCCAGCGAGAGACCGAATAACGTTCAACGAGCGCTAAGCATAACTTAATAGGTTTTCTGATATCACAAACCTAGTTAGTCGAGATCCTGTCGACATAGATTTTGAACGTATATGACGGGGGTAAAAATATGTGACCGACATAAAAAAAGACGACCCGAAGTCGTCTTTTTTTTATTTAAAATGGCGGAGCGGACGGGACTCGAACCCGCGACCCCCGGCGTGACAGGCCGGTATTCTAACCAACTGAACTACCGCTCCGCATTTTAAAATCTTTCGCTCTAAAAAGCCCTTAGCTCTAATAAAAAGCCCTTAGCTCTAATAAAAAGCCCTTAGCTCTAATAAAAAGCCCTTAGCTCTAAAAAGCCATTAGCTTTAATAAAAAGCCCTTAGCCCTAAAAAGCCCTTAGCCCTAAAAAGCCCTTAGCCCTAAAAAGCCCTTAGCCCTAAAAAGCCCTTAGCTTTGATAAAAAGCCCTTAGCTTTGATAAAAAGCCTTTCGCTATTTGAACGTGTCTAATTTAACTCTTCATGCGAAAAATAAAATTAAACTTATACTGGTGGGTGCTAGAGGACTTGAACCTCTGACCCTCGCCTTGTAAGGGCGATGCTCTACCAACTGAGCTAAGCACCCAAATCAATTTAGCAAACCGATGTCAAATTAGACATCGGCTTGCTCAATTTGGAGGGCGATAATACCAGAAGGTAAGCAGCTTGCAAGTAACTTTTTAAGTTGTTTTATAAAAAGTTTTTAGCTAATTTTCAAAGCTAAAATTACCAGCCAGCCCTCCGAAGCGGCGCTAGTTTAAAGCATCCTTTAGGGCTTTACCAGCTTTAAATTTAGCCAGTTTTGACGCTTTAATTTTGATAGTTTCGCCAGTGCGTGGATTACGGCCATCGCGTGCTGCACGAGCACTTACAGAGAAAGTACCAAAGCCAACGAATGTTACGCTGTCGCCAGATTTCAATGCATCAGTGATACCGCCTAACACTGCTTCTAAAGCATCGCCCGCAGTCGATTTAGAAATGTCCGCTTTTTCGGCTATGCTTTCAATTAGTTCTGATTTATTCACGCTATTTTCCTCAATTTAATAGGTTTGGGTGTGTATCTATATTTATAATTTTGAGCGACAAAAAATTCGACGCTCTGTATTACTTTTATAACTCTACTTTCGTCGAGTTAAAGGGCTAGCGAATCCAAATGTAATGCGCGATTAGTATCAAAGACATGGTCGTATAAAAACGCAAGCCTTAATACCAACGCAAACCGAGTCACAACGAATTGTCACCACAGTCATAAACTTACACGCTTTGCTAACCCCGGTATAAGGGTTCGGTCTAAGCAACAAAAACCAACCTAACCCCCTTGGTTAAGTGAGCAGTATCGCAACACGTTCTCTATCAGAGCGCGTGTTACTCCTACTGCGCGTATCATGGTCTGTTTGACGCCAAAAAACAATATTGACATCCAATTATTTTTAGTAATGAAGCCAGCAAACATGCGGGTTTCAAGGATTTCAGCACATAAGGCACTGTTAACGCTGGCGCTCAATAATGAGCGCGATCATATTGATTTATATAGCTTGTTTGACTTGCAGTGTTAAAACAAAATAAACGCGCTCGATAATCGACGCTTCAGCATGTCGATTAATTAATGTCTGGCAGTCGGTTTTGATGTGTCCGGTTTATTTTTTTTGGTCGGTGCTTTGTCGTCTGAACCCGAAGAGTCGCTACCTTTGAGCACTTCGGTTAACGCGATTGCAAGCACCTCATCAATCCATTTAACGGGAATAATGGTTAGATCCGCACGCACATCTTCAGAAATTTCGATTAGATCTTTCTCGTTGTCTTTCGGAATAATAACCGTCTTTATCGCTCCGCGATGCGCCGCCAACAGCTTTTCCTTTAACCCCCCAATCGGCAATACTTCGCCGCGCAGGGTTATTTCTCCGGTCATCGCAACATCCGCCTTGACGGGTATTTGCGTGATCGCTGAAATCAAGGCGGTGCACATACCAATACCAGCGCTAGGACCATCTTTGGGCGTTGCGCCTTCAGGCACATGTACGTGGAAATCACGCTCAGCGAAAAATTCTTTATCGATACCAAGCGAATTTGCACGCGAGCGTAACACGGTGACGGCGGCCTGAATCGACTCTTGCATCACGTCGCCCAGCTTACCGGTGTATGTCTGCTTGCCTTTACCTGGCACAACAACCGCTTCAATCGATAACAACTCTCCGCCGACTGAGGTCCACGCTAAGCCAGTAACTTGGCCAATGCGGTTTTCTTCTTCTGCGGCACCGAAACTAAACTTGCGCACACCTAAGTAATCATTCAAATTCTTGCTGTCAACAGTAACTTTCTTCAGCTCGCCATTCATGACTATCTGCTTTGTTACTTTGCGGCAAATCTTGGCAAGCTCTCGCTCAAGGCCTCGCACACCGGCTTCACGAGTGTAGTAACGAATAATATCTAGAATCGCACCCTGCTCTATTTCAACTTCAGACTCGCTTAAACCATTGTTCTCTTTCTGCTTTGCAACGAGATAACGAGTAGCGATATTAAGCTTTTCATCCTCGGTATAACCTTCTAAACGAATAACCTCCATACGGTCAAGCAACGGACCAGGAATGTTTAAACTATTCGAGGTGGCAACAAACATAACCTCGGACAAATCGTAATCAACTTCTAAGTAGTGGTCGGCAAAGCTGTTGTTCTGCTCAGGGTCTAACACTTCGAGCATCGCCGAGGCCGGGTCACCACGAAAATCCGCCGCCATTTTATCGATTTCATCCAATAAGAAGAGCGGATTCTTGGTTTGCACTTTCGACATGTTTTGTACAATCTTGCCCGGCATCGAGCCAATATACGTTCGTCGGTGTCCGCGAATCTCAGCTTCATCACGCACGCCACCTAAAGACATACGAATAAATTTTCGGTTGGTGGCTTTGGCAATAGATTTACCGAGTGACGTTTTACCCACACCAGGGGGGCCGACCAAACACAGAATAGGACCCTTCATTTTCTTTAAACGCTGCTGGACGGCCAAATACTCAAGGATGCGTTCCTTGACTTTGTCTAAGCCAAAATGATCTTCATCTAAAATAAGCTGTGCGCTCTCTATATCACTGCGCACACGTGAACGCTTTTTCCAGGGCACCTGCACTACCCAGTCGATATAGTTGCGCACTACCGCTGCTTCAGCCGACATGGGTGACATCATCTTGAGCTTCTTGATCTCCGACTCGACCTTATCCTTAGCCTCTTTGCTCATGCCTGCAGCTTCAACTTTCGCCTGAATCTCCTCAAGTTCGCTTTGGCCCTCTTCAGACTCACCTAATTCAGTTTGAATGGCTTTCATCTGCTCATTGAGATAGTACTCGCGCTGACTTTTCTCCATTTGCTTCTTAACACGACCGCGAATTTTCTTCTCAACACGGTGCATATCAAGCTCAGACTCCATAAACGACAGTACGTGGTCGAGACGTTCTGTCAGGCTATCGGCCTCTAGTAAAAATTGCTTATCCTCGAGTTTTAAATCAACGAAGCCGGCAATAGTATCAACTAAGCGATCTAAGTCTTCGATCGCGCGCAGCTGCCCGAGCGCTTCAGGAGCAACTTTTGAATTAATTTTACTGTAACTTTCGAACTCACTCACCAAAGTGCGTATCGCCACCTCAGATTCATTCGCCTCAACGTCGACGGTCATTAACGGCTCGGCCATGGTCATAAAGCAATCATCTTCGAATACTTTATTTAGACGGATGCGGTACTTACCTTCAACTAATACTTTAACTGTACCGTCGGGTAATTTGAGCATTTGCAATATGTTCGCCAGCACTCCAACCTGATAAATTTGATCAGTACTTGGCTCTTCTAATGCAGCATCATGCTGTGCAACTAAGGCAATTTGCTTGCCATTTTCCATCGCACGCTCTAGCGCGACGATAGAACGTTCACGCCCGACAAAGAGGGGAATTACCATGTGTGGAAAAACCACCACATCGCGCAGCGGCAATAGCGGAAACGACGTGGTGTAATCAACAACAATATTTTCTTCAGACATATGAATTCATTAACTCAATAAGATTAGCGCGACCAATTTCGTCACTAATTCATAACACGGTTCTAGTAACCAAGGTGGTGAACCTGTGACCAGAACAGCTAGGGCGTATATAAGACCAGTTATGCGAGAATCAACAGAGGTTTAGCCGCTTAAGCATATTCAGTAAGTATATCTCGGCTCGGCGAACGCATAATCGCCAATACGGAGCTACTGATGCACAACTATTGCACCAATTGGCGCTCCATCCGACTCTGTACCGTCGTATTTCGAAGCACGACATAAATGTCAGCGGGCTTCAAACTGACTATCAAAAAATTTTCAGCTCAATACACACTCTATGCTGTTTTTTCTGCGTCTTTCTCTTCGTAGATAAACAGCGGGCGAGCCCCCTCAAGGATCGTGCTCGCGTCAACCGACACTTTCTGAACGCCTTCTTTCGATGGCAGGTCATACATAGTTTCCAGCAACGCGTTCTCTAAGATCGAACGTAAGCCTCGAGCCCCGGTTTTTCGCGCCATGGCTTTTTCAGCAACCGCCCGCAGAGCGTCTTCGCGAATCTCTAAGTCAACACCATCGAGCTTCAACAAGCGCTGGTATTGTTTGACCAAGGCATTTTTGGGTTGCGTCAAGATAGTCATCAACGCATCTTCGTCTAACTCTTGCAGAGTGGCGATGATAGGCAGGCGACCAATAAATTCAGGGATCAAGCCATAGCGAACCAAATCCTCGGGTTCTAACTTTTTGAGGTGTTCTGTAATAAACGGGTTATCAGTTTTGCTGTGTACTTGTGCGCCAAAACCAATACCGCTTTTTTCTGAACGGTCTCGAATAATTGAATCCAGACCAGAGAATGCACCACCGCAGATGAACAGAATATTACGTGTATCTACTTGCAGAAACTCTTGTTGCGGATGCTTGCGCCCACCTTGTGGCGGCACCGACGCGGTTGTACCTTCGATTAATTTGAGTAAGGCTTGTTGCACGCCCTCGCCTGAGACATCACGAGTAATTGACGGGTTGTCAGCTTTGCGCGAAATTTTATCAATCTCATCGATATAGACGATGCCGATTTCAGCTTTCTCAACATCGTAATCACATTTTTGTAGCAATTTTTGGATTATATTCTCGACATCTTCGCCAACATAACCCGCCTCGGTTAATGTGGTTGCGTCGGCAATAGTGAAAGGCACATTAAGCTGTTTCGCAAGCGTTTCCGCTAACAGCGTCTTACCTGAACCCGTTGGCCCAATTAGTAGAATGTTGCTCTTAGCAATATCGGCTTGATCCGTTTCATCTTGGCCGCGAATACGTTTGTAGTGATTATAAACAGCCACCGAGAGGACCTTCTTAGCGTCTTCTTGCGAAATCACATATTCGTTTAGCCCCGCGTGAATTTCGGCGGGTGTGGGGTACTGCTCCTTCTCTTCTGCTTTCGAAATATCTTCAATCGCTTCTTCGCGAATAATGTCCTCGCAAAGGTCGACACATTCATCGCAGATAAATACCGAAGGGCCAGCAATTAATTTTCGGACTTCATGTTGGCTTTTGCCACAAAAAGAGCAATAAAGTAGCTTGTTATCATCGTTACTTTTATTGTCGTCACTCATACTTGCCCCTAAGACAGGCCGCGTTCTGCGGCATAAAACGTAAATTGCATGCCAGCGCAGGCATGTAGTCACCAAATTGTAACCTAACTAAAGACCACAATAAAACGTAAAAGCTGGCATATTCGTACCCGTTTTTACTATTTAACCTCTTCTGGTCATGGACTTAGAATAAATCAAGAGCAGGAAAGCATCGTGATTAGCGCAAATCGACCTCAGGCTCGCACACGCCCATCAGGTTGCATTAAAAAGGCCGCAACTGCGACCTTTTTTCCAACGCATAGTAGCGAATATTATTCAGGGCGTTGCTCGATAACGTCATCAATCAGGCCATATTCTTTTGCTTCTTCGGCACTCATGAAATTATCACGCTCGGTATCCTGAGCCACCTGTTTGTATTTTTGACCAGAATGCTTAGCCATGATTTCATTAAGCTCTTGCTTGATACGCAGAATTTCTTTCGCGTGAATATCGATGTCGGTCGCCTGCCCCTGAAAACCACCAAGTGGTTGGTGAATCATGATGCGCGCGTGCGGCAAGGCAAAACGACTACCCTCAGCACCCGCAGTAAGCAACAATGCCCCCATACTCGCTGCCTGACCAATACAAACAGTGCTAACCTTAGGCTTGATAAACTGCATGGTGTCATAAATAGCCATGCCAGCTGTAACCGACCCACCTGGGCTATTGATGTACAAGCTGATATCTTTATCCGGGTTTTCCGACTCTAAAAACAAGAGCTGAGCGACGATTAGATTGGCCATATAGTCTTCAACCTGGCCAACCAAGAACACCACTCGCTCTTTTAATAAGCGTGAATAGATGTCATAGGCGCGCTCACCACGACCCGAACTCTCTACTACCATTGGCACCAAGCCACCTGCGGCTTGAGGTTCTAATGCACCAGAGCCACCCGCGATAGGTTGCTGAATAATTGAATTTGGAAAATTTGTCATTGCCGTCTCTTGAAGTTCGAAGCTCGAGTTATCTATGTATTGTCGTTACAAGTATACAAACTCGCAACTGAGCGTAATATGTACAAGCTTTCATTAAGACTTACACCTTAATGAAAAGCCTCTTGATGAAAAATTTCTTGATGAAAAATTTCTTGATGAAAAATTTCTTGATGAAAAATTTCTTGATGAAAAGTTCCTTGATGAAAAGTTTCTTAGTAAAAACCTTATCTAAAGGCAAACCACGAAAACTCAAGAACAATGAGTTCTATGATCAATTACTGCATATTCAAAAGGCTAGATGCGTCGACTTTTTCTACTTCCACATCCGCTTTTTCAATTAGAAAATCAACTACTTGCTCTTCTAAGACAATAGATTGAACTTGCGCGAGTGCTTGTTGATTGCTTTTATAGTACTCAACAAACTGAGATGGGTCTTCGTAGGAAGACGCCATCTTTTCAATGCGTGTGTTAACGCGCTCTTCGTCAGGCTTAATGTCTTGCTTGCGAATAATCTCCATCATCAAAAGACCAAGAGCAACGCGCTTTTCGGCTTGAGGCTTTAAGACATCGAATTCTGGGTCAGGAAAGTTTTCCAGCATTTTGGCATCGATACCTTGTTGGATCATTTGATTCTTTTGCTCTTGAACCATGCGCCCAGCTTCCTCTTGGATCATTTTAAGCGGCATTTCTGCGTGATTTTGCTCAAGTAAGGCATCAAACGCGCGCTGACGTAAGGTAGTGCTTAATTGGCTCTCTAGATTCGTCTCAAGATTGCTTTTAACCTCAGCACGCAAATCAGCTTCTTTGCCACTCTCAACCCCAAATGAGGTGATAAAGTCTTCATCAATCTCAGGCAAATTCGGCTCAGAAACGGTCTTCGCATCAATTTTAAAGACAGCGGTCTTACCGCCAAGCTCATCGCTATAGTCATCAGGAAAGACCACTTCAACGTCTTTGCTCTCGCCAGCTTTCATGCCTTTCACGCCTTTTTCAAAGTCAGGCAACATTTGACTTTCACCAAGCACCATCGGATAGTCAGAGGCAGTACCCCCTTCAAACTCTTCACCGTCAACTGTGCCAACAAAATCAATTAACACGCGGTCGCCTTTTTTAGATTTGCGCTTGAGTTCCTTCCAAGTGAGTTGCTGTTTGCGCATGTTCTCGATTACTTTGTCGATATCTGCGTCTTCAACTTCACTCTCAGGCTTTTGAATTTTCACGCCTTCAAGATCTAACTTTTCGAACTCAGGGTATATATCAAAGCTGGCAACATACGAGAAATCTTTGCCTTTTTCGATTGGCGCCCCAGGAACAATGTCTGGTTGTACTGCCGGCACAACGTCTTGATCTTGCAACGCTTCTTGCAAACTATTTTGGATCAAATCGCCTAACACATCGTTGGTCGCTGAACCACGATACTGTTGCTCAACGATCTTCATAGGCACCTTGCCAGGACGAAAGCCTTGAATCTTGACGCGTTTAGAAAGCTGCTTTAAACGAGCCTGCACCGCCGCCTCAATTTTGTCAGCCGGAACGGTTACGTTTAGTTTACGGCCAATGGCACTGGTTTTTTCAACAGACGCTTGCATGTATTACTCGTGGTGTTAATTCAAATGTTTCTTGTTCTATCGCGCGACTAAACTAAAGCGCGACGCAATTAGGGGCGCGATTCTACCACTAAGCTAGGCATAGATAAAACGTCTTAGTGCTTAATTTCGATGGATATTTAGCGGTTTAAAGGGCTGGCCTTACGGTCCGAAATAGTACGACCAAGACTGTTGAAACTGGCAACATGGCATCTATGCCACTTTCGTGCATCCTTACTTACTGCCTATCGATCAACCTAAATGGTGCGAGAGGAGAGACTCGAACTCTCACGCCGCAAGACACTGGAACCTAAATCCAGCGCGTCTACCAATTCCGCCACTCTCGCACAACACGATTTAAGCCGATCGTAAAACCGCTTTAAGCTGCCTTTGCTCACTCTGCCTAATCAACTCAGAAACGCTAATTAGGTCAAACTGGGGTGACTGATGGGGCTCGAACCCACGACCACCGGAATCACAATCCGGGGCTCTACCAACTGAGCTACAATCACCATACAGTTCGCAATCGCAAAGCAACCACAAGCTTAACGCTATTCGGCAAGCTGTTAACAACACTATACCAAATTCAATGACACACAGCCGCTTAAAAATAAAGCGTGGTTATGGCGCGCCCGACAGGACTCGAACCTGTAACCTACGGCTTAGAAGGCCGTTGCTCTATCCAGTTGAGCTACGGGCACTCAACCTCTCTTGAACAGCATGCCTGTAGCTCTGTCAACTAACTGACTAAGACGTTGGCTTAAGAAAAAAGCCGTAACGGGGACAAGCCCCTCGGCGTCTTTTTCTTATACCAAACTTGCTACCAACATCATCACAAGAAAAAATGGTCGGGGTGAGAGGATTCGAACCTCCGACCCTCTGGTCCCAAACCAGATGCGCTACCAGGCTGCGCTACACCCCGACGGTGTGTGGTTTTCAATCGCTTCCGAACTAAAGTAATAACTTGTCGCTCTTGGGATTTAAAAGCGAAACCACGCTGTAAATCATTGAGGCGCGACTATACTGCCACTTCCGAAAGTCGTCAACGAAAAACTCAAAAAAAAGGTTAATTTCCTTAGCTTGAATTTAGCCAATTAAATCCTTATAAAACATCGCATTAGTAAACTTAACCATTACGCACATTATTATCACCATGAGCAAACCACAAACTCACGCTTTTCAAACCGAAATAAGTCAACTTCTGGACTTAATGATCAACTCGCTTTACAGCCAGAAAGAGATTTTTCTGCGCGAATTGATCTCTAATAGTTCAGATGCGATCGATAAGCGCCGTTTTGAGGCCTTAACCGACGCATCGCTATTAAACGACGATGAAGAACTGGCGGTTACCATCACCACTGACAAAGACGCCAAAACGCTGACTATTAGCGATAACGGCATCGGCATGAGCCATGACGAAGTGATCGATAACATCGGTACTATCGCGCGCTCAGGTACTAAAAAGTTCATGCAAGCGCTCAGCGACAATAAAGATAAAGGCGACGACGTTAGTCTTATCGGCCAATTTGGCGTTGGTTTCTACTCAGTATTTATGGTCGCTGACAGCGTTACCCTCGTTACCCGTAAGGCCGGAGGTGACGCGGCCGTCACCTGGGAGTCAGACGGTAAAGGTGAGTTCACTATTGGTGACACTGAAAAAGACAGCGTTGGCACCTCTATTACATTGCATTTGCGTGAAGACGAGTCAGAGTACCTTGAAGACTTCCGCCTAAAGCACATCATTAACAAATACTCTGAGCACATCTCGCTGCCAATAAAAATGCTTGGTTCGGTACCGCTTGATGAAGAAGGCAAGCCTCAAGAAGGGGTAGAAGCGGAATTTGAAGCAGTGAATAAAGGCACCGCGCTGTGGGCCCGTCCAAAAACGGAAATCAGCGACGAAGAATACCAAAATTTCTATCAAAGCCTCAGCTACGACATGGAACCGCCGCTGTCGACCTTGCACCACAAAGTTGAAGGCAATATGGAATATACATCGCTGCTGTTTATTCCCAAAAAAGCGCCGTTCGATATGTGGAATCGCGAAAACAAGAAAGGCATCAAGTTGTACGTGCGCCGTGTCTTCATCATGGACGACGCAGAACACTTAATGCCAAACTACTTGCGTTTTGTTAAAGGGGTAATCGACTCGCAGGATTTGCCATTAAACGTCTCGCGTGAAATTCTGCAAAGCGATAGAGATATTCAAAAAATCAAAACGCGCGCGGTTAAACGAGTACTAGACGAGCTGAAACGACTCGCCAAAGATGAGCCCGAGACCTTCCAGGGCTTCTGGAGCGAATTTGGTCAAGTGATCAAAGAGGGTATCGTCGAAGATATGGCGAACAAAGATAACATCACGCCCCTACTCCGTTTCGCCAGCACCACTAACGACAACGAGGCGCAATCAGTGTCACTGGACCAATACGTAGAACGTATGCAGGACGACCAAGACGCCATCTACTACATTACCGCCGAAAGCTATCAAGCGGCTAAGGGTTCTCCGCATTTAGAAATGTTCACGAAAAAAGGGATCGAGGTATTGCTGCTCACTGACCCGGTCGATGAGTGGTTGGTAAACAGCTTAAACGAGCATAACGAAAAACCACTTAAGTCTGTAACGAAAGGTGATTTGGAACTGTCTGATGAAGAAAAGAAAGAGCAAGAAGAGCAAAAAGCGGAGCTGTCAGCGGTAACCGACAAATTGCAAGAAGTGCTTGCTGAGTCGGTTAAAGAAGTGCGCCTGACCAATCGACTCACCGAGTCTCCAGCGTGCTTGGTTGCGGACGAAACCGATCCGGGTGCTAACCTTGAACGCATCATGAAAGCCATGGGCCAAGATGCCCCCAGCAGCAAGCCAATTCTCGAAATTAACCCCGATCACGCAATCATCAAGAAGCTAGACGCCGAGAACGCCAGTTTTGCCGATTGGGCTCAGGTTTTGTTTGACCAGGCCGCGTTAAGCGAGGGCGCGCAAATCAAAGACCCGGCAAATTACGTGAAGTTGGTGAATAGGCTGCTGGTTGCTTAGTACGTTCATCTAAAGAACTATTGCTCCAATAAAACCGGTCGCATATGCGGCCGTTTTTATTAGGCTGTAAGTTCTGAATCTAAAAATCAAACCTACAAATCAAACTATAGACAGACACACATTGCCGTAGCCACTTTATTTGCGATTACGCGTTACAACGAGTTCAAAATGCGGTGCGGTGCGCGAATAAGAGGTCGAGAAATCAGTTCAGGCGCACGAAACAGTTGTTTTCGACATCCTTTCGAACATTAATCGCGTCAAACACTTCGCCGTTCATGACAATATAAACGCCATCGTCTTTCGCTTGCACAGCGGCCAACGCACCACCGACGTTGAACATCGCGTCGCTGTCTTTAAAAATTGCGGGGGCTAAGGCACCCGTCAAAACAACCGTTTTACCTTTACGACCTTTATCTTCATGGTTCACGATCGCTCTGGCAGTTTCAGGCATGGTATCGGTGCCATGGGTAATGATTATCTTTTCTTCGGGGCAATTGACCACAGCTTCAGCAATGACAGCACGATCGTCATCCGTCATCTCTAGGCTGTCTTTAGCCATTAAAGAGGTGATTTTTATATCCATTTTAACGTCTAACTGGGCTAGCATCTTAGCAATAGCCGGCGAACCCACTTCGTATTTACTCTTGGCATCAAAGTAAATTTTATCGATGGTGCCGCCCACACAAAAAATATGTACTTTCATTAGCTTGTAATCTTATCTAAAAAAATCAGGTCTATGGTACCACGCCCTTTATTGCTCGCAATTCTCGGTTTATCTTAGACTGTCGTTCTTAACGCTTACAAAAAACGGACATCACAATGCGAAAATCAATCATCTTCTTTGCCATCTCGATATTATTTTCATCTCCAATGTACGCTCAAATTGAATCACCTGTTAAACCAGAACGTGAAGAAAAAACAGTGACCATGACACAACAAAAGATGGTCGAAATTGTTCAAGAGCTGGTCAGCGAAACCGAAGGCACCGCAAATAACCTGAGCTTTTTACACGACGGCATTACCATAACGATGGTCTCGGACGTGGCCGCCGATAGAATGCGCTTAGTAGCCTCAGTAATTGATGTAGAGCAGTTGAACGAAGAACAAATACTCGCCACCTTAGTGTCGAACTATCACTTAGCACTGGATGCACGCTACGCCATTGGCGGCACGGTGCTTTACGCGACCTACATACACCCTCTTTCGCCCTTAACAAAAGAACAGCTGCTCTCGGGTATTAGGCAAGTCGCAACGCTAAGCAAGACATTTGGTTCGTCCTACACCAGTGGCGAGATGACGTTTGGTGTGCAAGTTGAAGAAGATTCTGTGGAGATCTAAACGCGGCAAATATAAACCGAGTTGATCGACTCACTGCCTGAATAAGGGTTGGGAAAACGCACCACATGTTCGTCTGTATGAGCAAACACCGAGTTTAATAACTCGGTAAAATTCGGGTCAGGCAGTTCGTTAGACCATAAACCGAACACCCCATTTGGTAGAATTTTCGCTTTCATTTTTGCCAACGAGGCTGGGCTGTAAAAGCTAGAATTCACATCATTCAACCAATGACTGGGGGAATGGTCAATATCTAAAAATATACCGTGTACCGGCCGATCATCGAGCAGTCCCGGCTGATCATCCGTTGCCACGGCAAAGAAATCTCCATGAATCAGGGTGCTCTTTGCATCACGTGCGAGCACATCGCCAATCGGCAAGATACCTTGCTGATGCCAACGTATCACCGCGGCCATAACGTCGATCGTGCGCAACTCAGTCACGCGGTCGTCATTGAGCGCAGTTAACGCGGTGTAGCCCAGCCCAAGCCCACCCACCACGATATTCAGGCCATCTTTATAACCATTGGCCTCAAGCGCCGCCAGCGCAAGCTTGGTGAGCTGCTCTTCAGCTTCGACAAACAAGCTCGACATCAAAAATTCATCGCCTAGTTTTACTTCATAAATCAAGGTGTTGTCTAAGCGAGGTTCGGTGCGCCGACGCAAGCTAATTTCGCCTAACGGGGTAGACTCGAAGTCTAGTTCTTCAAAAATATTTTGCATAAACAGAGTATACCGATTAAGCCAAGGCTAAGCGCATACAAACACTGTTTGGATCTGGGGTGTAGTCAGCAAATGGCTGACAAACTTCAAAACCCATCTGTTGATATAAATTGCGGGCTGGTATAAAAGCGTCCATCGTTCCGGTTTCTAAATACAGGCAGCAGTAGTCGCGCGCTCTCGCCTCATAAATCACGTGTTGCAACAAAGCCTTAGCCAGACCAAGACGAGTAAAATTTTTAACGGTTTTCATTGATTTGACCTCACCACTATCCGCATCAAGCTGTTTCAAGCCCGCACAGGCGGCGAAGGTGTCATCGATACTCGCGCGCCAAAAGCTAAGCTCTGGAGCAAACAGTTCTGATGAATCGAGCGCATGCACACTCTCTGCTGGTGAGTGGGTCAGCATGTCTTGCCGGTGGCTCGCGAGTAAGCGAATTATGTTGCCGTCCGATAAGTCGTCTAGTTCAATTTTAAGCGGCTTTTGCATCAAGCGAGAATGCCATAAAAAAAGGACCGCTTGAAACTCAAGCGGCCCTTTTCGAGCATAATTAACGTCTATTGTGAACTGGCACTCAACGTGACACCGCTGAACGCACGATAACCCCGTAAGCGAACGAAGTACGTACCCGCACTCGGGCTGTTTATGGTGCAGGTTTCAGAATTTCCATTCCGGAACGGGCGACAGTCATACGTTGTTGTCGTTGGATTTTGACCAAACCGAACATACAAATCGGCATCACCTGTGCCACCAGATATCGCCACTTGTAATGACGTGCGCCCCGCAGGAACGTCTACCTCGAAATCCACAAACTGATTTTGCGCACCGCTAACACCCGACTGTGAGAGCGTATCAGGGCGTGAGGATGTGGCTTCGTAATTTGCGACTAGACGTAAACCTGAGTAGGCAGCATAGCCTCGAACCATCACGTGATAGGTGCCAGCTTGAGGTGATGCAATAGTGCACGTCTCACTATTACCGTTACGAAACGGACGACAATCGTACGTTGTCGTTGTGGGTCTAGCACCAAAGCGCACGTAAAGATCCGCGTCGCCGGAACCACCACTGGTAACAAACGTTAAATTACTGCTGCCGGCTGGAACGTCGATCGTGAAAAAGGTTTCAGAACGCAAGCTACCGGTTAAACCAGTCTTAGCAACACCATTGTCTAATTCGCTGTCACTAGGACCAGAGCCAGAAAGTTGTGTTTCAACTGCTGCCGCAGCATCCACAATGCCCGTTCCACAACCGCTGCAAGAAGCGGGAAAACTGCGAGCGGTAGTTTCCAGAATGCTTTCAACCGCAGCTGGAGTAATGTTGGGGTTCAGCGAATACAGCAAAGCGGCCACGCCAGCAACATGCGGGGCAGCCATGCTAGTGCCTTGATAATATTGATAAATATCACTGCCGGGCGAAGTACTGCCGCTGTTCAACGTGGATAAAACACCGGCCGTTGTGCCTCCGGCGCGTTGATCACCACCAGGGGCCGCCACATCGACGAGGCTGCCAAAGTTCGAGTAGCTCGCGCGACCACCGCCGCGGCCTACTGCCGCTACGCTCACCACGTTGTTACAGTTAGCTGGCGTCGCGTTGCTAACGTTTTCACTGCTATTACCGGCAGCAACTACGACTGTCGCGCCAAGATTAACCGCTTGATTAATAGCGGCCTGCGAGGTTGAATCGCATGCACCAGCACCACCCAAACTTAAGTTTAGAACTTGCGCCGGGTTTGGGTTGCCAGGAACGCCTGGAACACTGCCACCAGCCGCCCAGATCATGCCGTCTGCAATGTCTGACGTGAAGCCACCGCAACGCCCCAACGCCCTAATTGGAACGACTTTCGCGTTGTACGCTACCCCTGCAACTCCGCGCCCATTGTTGGCGACTGCCGCAACGGTACCCGCAACGTGAGTGCCATGCCAACTGCTGCTGCGCGCCGGGGTGTTGGGGCGACACTCGTTGGGATCGGTTGCGTCGCCAGTATCACTGGGATCAGAATCGCGACCATTACCATCATTCGCAATGGTTGCGTCGCTAATCATGTCGTAGCCTGGTAAAAGATTGTTTCGAAGGTCAACGTGATCAGTGATGCCGGTGTCTATCACCGCCACAACGACGTTTTCACCGGTCGTTGAATCCCAAGCGTCAGGCAGGTTCAGCCCGCCCGCCGCTTCAAAGTAATGCCATTGATCATCGTACTGTGGGTCTGATGGCTCGACCAATACATGCCATCGCCGATCTTCTTCAAAGTATTCTACACTCGAGCTAGCCTCCATAGTCTGGACCATGTTTTGAATTTCGGCCTTGGTCATATCGCCTTTGACTTGAACAACAAAGGCACCGGTAGCCATTTCGCGCACATACTTAAAAGTCTCCCCACTTTTCGATGACAAGCTCGACACCATCGATGAGGTGTTGAATGACGAGGCCGAAAGCTGATTGTCACTATATTTAACGATAAACCGAGGCGAATCTATCGCGCTATTTCTTGCGGGGATGGAAGGTTTCGCATCTGCAGCACCAAGCGAGTCACTGGGTAATACTGCGTTAGCCGTTTGGGCTAACAGTGCAACGGACAGGCCACATAGACTGTGGCGCAAAACTGCGTTTCTAATTTTCATTGTAATTCCTGGTTTCTAGTTAGTAGGGATAACAGACTCAACGTAACGCTTTAAGTCTGCTTAACGCCGTCTATGTCAAGTCACGTGGGTAGGCTACTAACCATAGACAGCTCACTGGAACTTACACTACTTAAGCAACTCTCTTACAATACTATTTGTCCATTAATTATCAGTCATTTATCCATTAAGTATCAAATATTCTACGAAATAGAGCATTTTCTAAGCGAGGAAATAAACTCGATTTCGATTATTACCTAGTTATACATCTAGTTTGCGTGTGGGGACGTGAGCTGAAACAGCTAAAAAAAAGCCAGCACTAAGCGAAATGCTCGGGCTGGCTGTTACTGTTTTTATGGCTGAAATTAAGTGTGAAAACGAATTCAACGCAGAAAAAATTTAATGTTAGTGAAGAAATAAACTGATAGTTAGCTCACCGAAAACACCTGCCCCGTATTTTCAGCGCCATCCGTCGGCTCGTCTTCATCCTCATCTTGCGGTTCAGCCTCAAGTTCAAACTCGGTGGTAGCGGTAAACCCAGTGGCGCGCTTGATTTTCAAACGCAAATTATTGGGCGAATCCGCATTTTTAAGTGCTTCTTCTTCAGTGATCTTGCCATCGCTGAATAAGTGATAAAGCGCCAAGTCGAAAGTCTGCATACCGTACGCCTCTGAGGCCTCCATAGCTTCTTTTATTTCGTTGATTTTCCCAGCTTTGATTAAGTCCTTAATGCGCGGAGACCCGGTAAGAATTTCAATCGCAGCTGCACGGCCACCATCAATTGTTGGAACCAAGCGTTGCGAGACAATACCCTGAACGTTTAAAGACATGTCCATAAACAATTGGTTGTGGCGCTCTTCTGGAAAGAAATTCAAAATTCGATCCAGAGCCTGATCCGCATTGTTCGCATGCAAGGTCGACAGGCATAAGTGGCCGGTCTCAGCAAAGGCCAACGCATGCTCCATAGTTTCGCGATTCCGAATTTCGCCAATCAGTATAACGTCAGGCGCCTGACGCAAGGTGTTTTCCAACGCATCTTCGTAACTATCAGTATCAACTCCAACCTCGCGCTGATTGACGATACTCATTTTATGCGGATGAATAAACTCAATTGGGTCTTCAATCGTAATGATATGCCCGGCGTGAGTCTTATTGCGATGATCGATCAATGCCGCCAACGATGTTGATTTACCTGAGCCGGTGCCACCAACAAATATAACCAAACCGCGCTTCAACATAACCAACTTCGTTAGGTGCTCGGGCAAACCAAGTTTCTTATAATCTGGTAGCTCAGTCTTAATTGAGCGAATTACCATCGCCATGTCGTTGCGCTGGCGAAACACGTTAACGCGAAAACGGCCAATGTCGGGCTCATCAATCGCCAAATTCATCTCAGGCTTTAATTCAAACGCTTTGGCCTGCTCAGCATTCATTATCTCTAAACCGAGCTTCTCAACATCGGCTCCGCTGAGTGGCTTTTGACCGATTTTCAACAACTTCCCTTGTACCTTCATCGACGGTTGCACACCAGCCGACAAATAGAGATCCGAGCCGTCTTTTTCAACGACAAGTCTTAATAACGCTTTAAGCACTGAACTACCCCTACATTCGCCCTGAGAGGGCAATTACTAACAGATTTATTATTGGACAAATAGTACTATTTCAAGCGTCAAATGCGAAGCACACAAGCCTAAACTCATGAAAATTAATGTGAAATCAGGTTTTCTTTTCTTTCAATGGTGTTTTGCGTTGATTTGGTTCTTACCTTTGGCGAGGGTTTGTTGTTTGGCGCGCATGGAAGGATTATTCAGCGCGTCCGTGCGCTTCACCTCTTCGGGGCTGGCCTGCGGCCGTGCAAAATTGTTCCAAACAATTTTGTCGAACGTAACGTTCTCATCATACTTTCATGAATACCAAACAAAAAACCCCCGCCTTTGGCGAGGGTTTGTTGTTTGGCGCGCATGGAAGGATTCGAACCTCCGACCGCCTGGTTCGTAGCCAGGTACTCTATCCAGCTGAGCTACATGCGCGTGTCTTTTCAAGGAGCGTGAGAGTAAGGTAAATTCGTTCCTTAATCAAGCTTCTGTTTAATAATTTTTCAGTACTAAATAGCGAACCAAAACTACGCTCGAATTTAGCGTGGGGTTAATTTGTACCTTGGCGCTATCGGTCCGCTTACAAGCAAACTTTGGAACGCGCAAAGTCGATCCCAACTTTTTTTCAAACCAACGAGATTTCTCTCATTAAAACTGCCTAAGCACTTATATTAAGCACTTATATTAAGCACTTACATTAAGTACTTACTTCAAGACTAATAAATCAAAGCACTAGTAAACGCTTCATAGAAGAAACCTGTTACTAAAAGCCGATCTATTAATGGCGGAGAAGGAGGGATTCGAACCCTCGATAGAGCTATAAACCCTATACTCCCTTAGCAGGGGAGCGCCTTCAGCCACTCGGCCACTTCTCCGTCTTAATTGTTTAAAATTTACGCAGATCACTGCGTAAATTTTAATAATCATTTAGTTGGCACTTAGTGGTTACCAACTAAACAATCGCTTTTTACTACTTATTACCTACCGAATCATCGTCTGCGAAATAGTCAGCTCCACGATAATCATGATCACTACTGTAATCATCTCTACCGGCTCCGCTATCACTTACGCTGCTCTTACTTTCGTCTTCGCCGCGTTCTTCGCGCTTAATTCTTTGGTAAATCTCTTCACGGTGAACTGGCACGTCGCGTGGCGCGTCAATACCAATGCGTACTTGATTGCCCTTGATACCAAGAACAGTAACTTGCACGTCATCACCAATGTTGAGAGTTTCGTTAATACGTCGAGTCAAAATTAACATTACGATCTCCAATCTAAACTTATCTTGATTTGCTCTAAATGTAACAAATCGGAAGCACTACAAAGTTTGTCTCCAAAACCCACCCTGTATCTAGCCACTCATAGACAAGTGCGCGTATTATAGGGAAATAATTTACTATTTCTAGCTTTACTTCTCCTTTTTTAATTAACTTTACGCGCCGACATCCCCCACAAGCGATTGGGCAAAGTGTAACATAGGAAACGAGTATTTCTGTACCTTACGCGACTCTTAACGCTGAGTAACAATTTGTGACTAAACCGAGTCCAAATCAAACGCTTTATGCAAGGTTTGTACTGCGCGCTCTAGATGAGTCTCGTCTATAATTACTGACACTTTAATCTCAGACGTCGAGATCATTTGGATATTAATATCGTGATCAGCCAAGGTTTTAAACATCGTATTTGCGACGCCAGTGTGTGAGCGCATGCCAACACCCACGATGGAAATTTTCGCTATCCTATCGTCCCCTTTTACGTCTCTGGCACCAAGCTCAGTAACCAAACCGTTTAAGATTTCCATACACGATTCGTAGTCATCGCGCGGCACGGTAAACGTAAGGTCGGTTTGCCCTTTAGCGCTCGCATTTTGAATGATCACATCTACATTTATATGGGCCTCAGAAATCGGGCCTAAAACTTGATGGGCAATACCAGGGTGATCAGGAATACCACGAATTGTTAACTTTGCTTCATCGCGCTGAAACGCAATACCCGAAATTAATGGAGCTTCCATTGAGCTGCCCTCTTCTTCATAAGTAATAAGTGTTCCCGGCCCATCGACGAAAGACGATAGCACTCGCAGCGGAACATGATATTTTCCAGCAAATTCAACTGAGCGAGTTTGCAATACTTTGGCGCCAAGACTGGATAGTTCCAACATTTCCTCAGCCGTAATACTTTCTAAACGACGCGCCTGCGGAACAACTCTCGGGTCGGTCGTATAAATACCATCGACGTCGGTATAAATTCGACATTCATCGGCTTTGAGCGCGGCGGCAATCGCCACCGCAGTTGTATCCGAGCCACCGCGACCCAGCGTGGTGATGTTGCCAGACGAATCGATTCCCTGAAAACCAGCGACAACAACTATTCGCCCTTTGTCTAAGTCACTTCTTATTTTTTTAGCGTCAATTTCAAGAATGCGTGCGCGCGAATGTACACCATCAGTTTTGATGGATACCTGCCCGCCAGTGTAGGAACGTGCGGCTTGTTCACGCTCTTGCAGCGCCATCGATAACAGAGCGATAGTAACTTGCTCACCCGTTGAAACCAGCACATCCATCTCACGAGCGGAGGGTTTTTCAGTTATATCATTGGCGAGTTTGATAAGGCGGTTAGTCTCGCCGCTCATCGCCGAAACGACGACGACTAATTGCTCGCCCTCGGCGAACTTTTTTACCAGATGATCAGCCACCGCATTAATTCGCTCAACCGAACCAACTGAGGTGCCGCCAAATTTTTCTACAATTAGGGTCATTATTTCTCGGGAACACCCGATTTAACTAATTCAAAGGCCGAGCGCGATTAAACATGGTTTCTTGGCAAGTGTAAATCCCTGTCCTGTTTATTCTGAGTTTTATGCAAACTTTATAGTCAAATCGATCAACACTGAGCTAGCTTTCAAGCCTTTGAACAACCTCTTGCAACGGATACGAGACAGAATCACTGGCTCCGACCTCACTAATCATCCGTTGGTGACGGCTAAATACGTACGGCATTGCGCGCTCATTTATTGTAAAAATAAGCGAAGGTCAAGTAATTAGCTCGTCACCCAATGATTAGCTCCACCAGAATTAACCAGAAAGCGTAGTCAAAGAAACTATTGCTCGAGTAGCCATGGCTCAACTGCCGCGAGGCACGTTTCAAGATCTGCCGCGTTGGGAATTCCACCTTCGGCCATATCAGGACGACCACCGCCACGGCCGTTCGCCAAAGCCGTAATATGTTGAATAATTTTACCTGCTGGGTACTGCTTTGAAATTGCCTTGGCAACACCCGCAGACAATTTGACCTTGCCGTCAATCTCGGCGCCTAACACAATAATGCCGTTCGCGTGTTTATCTCTAAATTTGTCAATAGTGTCTCGCAGTAAGCCTTTATCTGCGCCCTCTAAAATAGCTGCCAGAAGGGTAACGTCTCCAAGCTGCTTAATCTTAGAGTCTAAGTTTTGACCGCCCGCACCGCTCGCGATCATTTGTTGCAACTTCTTCTTATCGGCTTCGAGTGCCTTAATGTTCGTTTGCAGCTGTTCGATGCGCTTGCTCAAACTTGGCGCGTCAGTTTTTAATAAACTAGAGGCGTCGGTAAGCAAGGCTTGTTGCTCGTTTGCCCAATCGAGCGCGGCACGACGAGTGACCGCCTCAACACGACGAACACCCGCCGCTACGCCTGATTCAGCAACAATCTTGAATAAACCGATTTCGGACGTATTGCTAACGTGCGTGCCACCACAGAGCTCAAACGAAAAATCGCTCATTGTGATAGTACGAACCTCAGCACCATATTTCTCACCAAACAATGCTTCGGCACCAGCCGCTTTCGCGTCGTCAATCGCCATAACCTTCTCGGTAACCGGGTGCTGTGCAAAGACCTCAGCGTTTACGAGAGCTTCGATCTCGGCAATTTGCGCCACGCTTACAGGCGCGTCATGCGAAAAGTCAAAACGAAAACGAGTTGGGCTTACAAGCGAGCCTTTTTGCTGTACGTGATCACCCAATACTTTTTTTAAGGCCGCGTGAAGTAAGTGTGTCGCTGAGTGGTTAGCGGCGGCGGCGTAACGCGCCTCTGGATCCACCTCTACATCCAACGTATCACCTACTTTAATTGCACCATATACCAAGGTACCAAAATGCATATAAGCGCCATTAGGCAACTTACGACAATCACTTACTCGAATTTCGGCCGTGCCACTTCGTATAACACCTTCATCGCCAACCTGGCCGCCACCTTCCGCGTAAAACGAAGTGCTGTCTAACACAACGATCAGCTCAGACTTAGAAACAACAGCCTCAACGTCAGAGCCATCGACTTGGATAGCTAAAATCTTACCGCGGCCTTTTAGGTGGTTGTAGCCGGTAAATTCAGTTGGCGTTTCGACGTCAATAGATACGTCGCCTTGGGCCGCAAACTGACTACTGGACCGAGCTCGCTCACGTTGTTGCTCCATTAATGTCTCAAAACCGTCCTGATCAATCACCATTTTGCGTTCTCGAGCGACATCTGCGGTTAAATCTGCCGGGAAGCCGTAGGTATCATAAAGCATAAAAACCAGATCGCCTGGCACAGTGTCTGACTCTAGATTGGCGACTTTAGCTTCAAAAATTTTCAAACCTTGCTCTAGGGTTTCAGCAAAGCGCATTTCTTCTTTTTTCAGTGCAGCTTCAATCACGCTTTTCTTTTCGAGTAACTCTGGGTATGCGGCCCCCATTTCGGTAGCGAGCGCACCAACAAGCTTATAAAAGAACGGTGTTTGGCCGCCAAGCTGATAGCCATGCCGAATGGCTCGACGAATAATGCGTCGCAGCACATAGCCTCGCCCCTCATTTGATGGAATCACGCCATCCGTGATCATGAATGAGCATGAGCGAATATGGTCTGCAATCACCCTCACTGAATGATGCTTCCGATCTTCGCTGCCAATAACCTTACAAATTTCACTAATCAGGTTATCAAATAGATCGATCTCATAATTATTGTTGACATGCTGCATTACCGCGGCGATGCGTTCTAAGCCCATGCCGGTGTCCACCGAGGGCTTGGGCAATGGGTCTAGCGAACCATCTTTGCTGCGGTTAAATTGCATGAATACTAGGTTCCAAATTTCGATGTACCTATCGCCATCCTCTTCCGGCGTACCTGGAGGGCCACCCCAATATTGCTCACCGTGGTCATAAAATATTTCACTACAAGGGCCACATGGCCCAACGTCGCCCATCGACCAAAAATTATCTTTCTCACCAATTCTCGAGAAACGTTCGGGGCTAACGCCCATTTTATTAAGCCAAATATCTTCGGCTTCAGGGTCTTGGTCGTATACGGTTATCCAAAGCTTCTCTTCTGGTAAACCCAGTTCCTTGGTTAAGAATTGCCAAGCAAACTTAATCGCATCTTCTTTAAAATAGTCACCAAAGCTAAAGTTGCCGAGCATTTCGAAAAAAGTATGGTGCCGTGCAGTGTAACCAACGTTCTCTAGGTCGTTGTGCTTGCCACCAGCGCGCACACAACGTTGCGAGGTTACAGCTCGCTTGTAGTCAGTAACTTCCTGTCCAAGGAAAACGTCCTTAAACTGAACCATTCCTGCGTTGGTAAACAACAAAGTCGGGTCGTTACCAGGAACGAGTGAACTACTGGGAATACTGCGATGGTCTTTATCTTGAAAAAACTCGATAAAACGTTGTCTCAACTCTGCGGTCTTCATAAAGGGGTCGGCGGTTTTATAACAGGGTTTAGCGCCTCATATAAAGCGAGCCGCGTTTAATTAAAATTAAATCAATTACGAGGAAAACGCGAATACATATGCAACGGCATTGTCCAACATTCAGCTGACCTTGATCCTTTCGGTCGGCGCAATGAATAGACAGCCTTGAGCTATAACAGCCTTGAGCTATAACAGCCTTGAGCTATAACAGCCTTGAGCCGTAACAGCCTTGAGCCAATAAATAACAGCCCTGAGCCTGACAATAACAGCCTTGAGCCTGTAAATAACAGCCTTGAGCCTGTAAATAAAAGCCCTGAGCAATCTATACGAGCCTGAGCAATCTATACGAGCCTAAGTGTTCTCTAAACGAAGATATCTTAGACGAAATTCATACCGGTACAGTAAAGCGTCAATCAAATTCAACTGACGGTAGCGTTACGTGAATGTGCTCCATAGTGAAGCCTCTACTCTGCATAAAACGCGCCCGCTTTGTCCAGCTATTATAGTCGCTTACCGGCGCATCACCATACTTTTTCTGATATTGAGCGGCCGCACTGTCAAACCAATGCGCGGCGCTCTCATTCAAGTGCTCTTGAATTAAAACGCTACTAATTCCTTTTGATTTCAGTTCTGTTCGAATTTTCACCGGCCCAAACCCACGATTACCACGTGCACGAACGTAACTTTCGGTAAACCGCTCGTCGGATAAGTACTTCTTCTCAAGCAAGTCTTCAACTACGGCGGGGACTAAGTCTGATCTGTCCGACTTATCAAATAGCTTACTGGTGATCTCCTTAACACTGTGCTCGCGCATTGCGAGCAGCCTGACGCCACGAGCAAATAATTCGTTAAACTCTTTTTTCGCAGGGTCGACGACCAGTTCTAATGGCTCACCGGCTGTTTGGCCGTTAGCGTGAGTAAAGGTGTGGCCTAGCGCAGAGCGTCTACGTTTTCTACCTGGAGCAAGTTCTGCCGCAACAGTTGCTCGCTCTCTCGTTGTGTGATCCAGCGACTCATTAGCTTGATACTCATGTTTACCAGAACTACATTCATCACGATTCTTAGGCGTCAACGAATTTGAGCCTAATTCCGAGTTGGGCTTAGGCTCTTTCGTCTCTGACTTACTAAACTCTGCCTTCGAGTTAGCACTGCGCCTTAATGGCTGAATAATGCGCATACTACTTGCTCTTATCTGAACTTATTCGGTTTAATCTAAAACATCAGGAGGCTTTATCCTTGTGCCTCCTTAGTGTCAAATTTAACTCATCGAAAGAGTTAGAGGCTTATGCCTCTTGATCACCCTTAGCTTTGGCTGTTGCTTTAACGCTTGGAGCTTCAGGCGACGCGCCCTTTTCTCCCATACCCAGAGAGTTACGCACCTTAACCTCAATTTCCTGAGCCATTTCAACGTTCTCTCTTAGAAAATCACGCACATTGTCTTTACCTTGACCAATGCGAGTTCCGTCGTAGCTGTACCACGCACCTGATTTCTCGACGATGTCATTATCGACACCGATGCTAATCAATTCGCTTTCACGTGATATACCTTGATTGTATAAGATATCGAACTCGGTTTGTTTGAACGGCGGGGCTACCTTATTTTTAACCACTTTTACGCGAGTTTGGTTACCGTATATCTCATCGCCCTTTTTAATTGCACCAATGCGGCGAATATCTAAGCGTACAGATGAGTAGAACTTCAACGCATTACCACCAGTGGTGGTTTCAGGGTTACCGAACATTACGCCAATCTTCATCCGTAGTTGATTGATAAACACAACTAAGGTGTTTGATTTTTGGATATTACCCGTCAACTTGCGCAAGGCTTGTGACAACAAACGGGCTTGCAGCCCCATGTGCGAATCACCCATATCACCTTCAATTTCAGCTTTAGGCGTTAACGCTGCAACTGAGTCGACTACGATCATGCCCACAGCGGCAGAACGCACTAACATGTCGACAATTTCCAATGCCTGTTCGCCTGTATCAGGCTGTGACACCAGCAAGTTATCAATGTCCACACCTAAGCGTTTCGCGTATTGTGGATCGAGCGCGTGCTCGGCATCGATAAACGCGCAAGTCAAACCCTTCTTCTGAGCTTGAGCAATACATTCTAGAGTCAAGGTGGTTTTACCCGACGACTCAGGGCCGTAAATTTCAACAACTCGGCCTTGCGGTAAACCGCCAACACCCAGCGCCGCGTCTAGGCCAATTGAGCCAGTTGAAATAACGTCGATGGCTTCACCATTTTTTGGGTCATCACCCAAGCGCATGACCGACCCTTTTCCGTATTGTCGTTCAATTTGCATTAACGCTGCATCTAGCGCTTTTTGTTTATTGTCATCCATTGTGGTCTCCAGTAATGGGTTTGGAACTGTGTTTGAGTAATGCTGTTAATTTATACAGTAGTTTTAAGATTGTCAACCAGTAGATTCAATATTCGAATAAGTCGTTTTAAAACAGCAGCTTAAAACCTTTAAAATAATTGCTCTAGTAGTGCGGCGGACGGTCATCTAAAATTTGTGCTTGTTCAGAATCACCACTTTGCATACCACGCATCTTTTCTATTAAGGCCGCATAGTTACTTTTAAGTTGATTAAATTCACGCTGTTGTAAATAAAACTCGTCGCTTAATTTCGCTAAAGAATCCTCTAGAAAAGCGACTTTAACTTGCAGATCGTCGACCGCAGAATCATTCATCAGCGTCAATCCATTGCCTGCTACGTGCTACCGCTTTGTGCCATTGCTTTAATAGCGCCGCCACCTTCTCAATCGAAAGCTTGGGTTTGAATTCACGTTCCACCTCGCGCACCTTGGTCAGATCCTTCATTTGCCAATAGCCTACCTTTAAGCCAGCCAGATACGCGGCCCCCAGTGCAGTTGACTCGAGTACTTTCGGACGCGTGACCGGCTTTTGCAATACGTCGGCTTGAAACTGCGCAAGAAAATCATTCGCGATTGCACCACCATCGACGTTTAACTGACTCAGCTCAATGCCGCTGTCGCTTTCCATCGCTTTGAGCACGTCAAAAATTTGGTAGGCTAGTGATTGCAACGTAGCCTTAGCGATTTCTGGCCGGCCTGAATCACGAGTTAAACCGAAGATAGCACCACGCGCGTACATGTCCCAATGCGGTGCGCCCAAACCGGCGAAGGCCGGCACCACTACCACGTCACTTTCAGGGTTCGCTTCCAGCGCCAATGCTTCAGATTCACTGGCAGTTTGAATAAACTCTAACTCATCGCGCAACCACTGCACCGCTGCGCCGGCAATAAACACACTGCCTTCTAAGGCATAGGTGATTTTGCCGTCAATTGACCAAGCGATGGTGCTCAGCAAGCCAGACTCGCTGTCGATGCGTTCAGCACCCGTGTTCATTAACAGAAAGCAGCCAGTACCATAGGTATTCTTAGCCATGCCTTTTGCAAAACACGTTTGCCCAAACAGCGCTGCCTGCTGATCGCCCGCAACCCCGGCAATAGCGACATCTTGACCCTGAAAACTGACACTACCAAAGTCACCTGAACTGTCACGCACTTGCGGGAGCATTGACGCTGGAACAGTAAAAAGGTCGAGCAGCTCTTGGTCCCACTCACCGGTATTAATATTCAGCAGCATGGTCCGCGCGGCATTACTCGGATCAGTCGCGTGCACCGCACCTTCGGTTAGCTTCCAGATCACCCACGTATCGACCGTGCCAAATAGCAACTCACCTGCATCAGCTTGTGCACGTGCTCCTTCGACATTATCGAGAATCCACTGTACTTTACTGGCAGAGAAATAGGCGTCAATCACCAGACCCGTTTTTTCCAGTATTTTTTCCTTCCAACCAGCGGCCGTGATCGCATCACATTTAGCCGCGGTGCGACGGTCTTGCCACACAATTGCATTGTGCACTGGCTGACCCGTGTTTTTGTTCCAAACCACGGTAGTTTCGCGCTGATTGGTAATACCAATTGCAGCAATATCTTGCGGTCGTAACTGGTTATTCGCGACAAGCTTTTGCAGCACCATAAACTGCGTGTCCCAAATTTCGTTGGCGTCATGCTCAACCCAACCAGATTTTGGGTAATGCTGGGTAAATTCTTGTTGCGACACATCTACAATGTCAGCCGCGTGATTGAACAACACGGCACGCGAGCTGGTGGTGCCTTGGTCTAGAGCGATAATCAATTGTTCGGTCACATTTCCTCCGTCGATACTGCCTTTTTTGATTTTATGAGGGAATATTAGGCAATAATTTAAGCTGAGAAGTGTACGGGATTTTAGCTCGCAAACCAACTACACTACGGCATAGTCATGATACAAAAAACCTCAAAAAAACGGATTGTCTTTTTAGATCGCGCAAGCCTACCAGAACGCTTTAACGCGCCACGCCCAGAGCTCGAACACGAGTGGATAGACTATGCCGAAACCAGCCCAAATGCTGTGATCGAGCGATGCCTTAACGCGCATGTGATAATCACTAATAAAGTCAAAATCAACGAAGCTGTGCTGCTGGCCTGCCCTAGTGTTACGCATATAGCGGTTGCCGCAACGGGCTTTAATATTATCGACATCGAGGCCTGTGAACGACTTGGTGTGTCAGTCAGCAACATCCCCAGCTACGCAGCAACCACGGTGGCAGAGCACGTGATCACATCGGCTTTGTGCCTACGTCGCCAACTTATCAATTATCGCGCCCAAGTGGTTAATGGCGCGTGGCAAAACAGCAAAACATTTTGTGTGTTTGACAAACCAATCAATGATTTAGAAGACACAACTTTCGGGGTTATCGGCTTTGGAGAGCTCGGGCGTGCGACCGCCGCCAAAGCATACGCACTAGGCATGAACGTTATCTATAACTCACGCCAACACTATTCAAGCGACATTGCTGACTATGTTAGCTTTGACGAATTAATAGAATGCGCAGACGTAATCAGTTTGCATTGCAGCTTAAACTCCGAAACGACGAACTTAATAGCGGCCACCGAAATAGCGAAAATGCAAGCACATACTATTTTAATAAATACCGCGCGCGGTGGCGTGGTAAACGAAGTGGATGTGGTAAACGCGATCAATAAAAAGACAATCGGTGGCATTGCATTCGACGTGTTGGTACAAGAACCACCCAGAAATGACTCGCCACTATTGTCCATTGCTGACCGCAGCAACGTTATCCTCACCCCACATATCGCGTGGGCGAGTGAGCAAGCGATGCGGAATTTGACCAGCATATTGGCTGAAAACGTAAACTCTTTCCTACTCGAAAAACCTCAAAACCTGGTCACAAGACACTAGGGCGTTGGCCATACGGCATTTGGCTACGAGATAATAGTTAGAAGAACAATCGTTACAAAACCAATCGTTACAGAACCAAGCAGATAAAACCCAAAACCAATCATGAACCTCTCAAATTTCGGCCGTAAATTTACCCGCAAATCAGGCATCAACCAATTAATGCAAGACCTGGGTGCGGCGGCGAACTCAAATCACCCAGACCTTTGCATGCTTGGCGGTGGTAACCCGGCGTTTATTCCACAAGCCCAAGCTTTATTCGGGCAAGAAATGCGTGCACTGATCGATAACAACCTGTTCGAACGCATGATCGGTTTATACGACGGGCCTCAAGGCGAGCAAAGCTTTCGCGAGGTATTGTCCGAGTATCTAAATCAACAATTTGATTGGTCGATTGGTCCGCAGAATATTTCGCTAACCAACGGCAGCCAGAACAGCTTTTTCTATCTCTTTAATGCTCTGGCCGGTGACATGCCCGATGGCTCATTCAAAAAAATCATGTTTCCGCTCTCGCCCGAGTACGTTGGCTATGCAGACTCAGGCTTGAGCGACGACATGTTTGTCTCACACAAGCCAAATATCGAACTGCTCGAGAACCGCCAGTTTAAATATCGAATAGATTTTGACCAACTTGAAATCGGCGATGAAATCGGCGCCATTTGCTTATCGCGCCCGACCAACCCAACCGGTAATGTTATCGGCAATAGAGAACTCGCGCGTTTAAGCGACTTGGCGCTTGAGCATAATATACCTCTGATTGTCGATAACGCTTACGGCCAGCCATTCCCGAACGTGATCTACGCGGATGCTAAGTTGAACTGGAACAACAACACGGTGCTGTGCATGTCACTCTCAAAGCTCGGCTTGCCTGGCGCTCGCACTGGAATCGTAATCGCCAACGAGGAAATCACCAATACCATAGGTGCGCTTAGCGGTATCATTACGCTCGCGCCAAATAGCGTTGGCGCGGCATTGATGACGCGTATGATTCAAGACGGAGAAATCGGTCACCTCACGGAAGAAATTATTAAACCGTTTTACCGCCAAAAACTCGCATCGGCTATCGAAATTTTTAACGAGGTATTCGCTGATCTACCCGTGTTAATGCACAAACCTGAAGGCGCGTTCTTTTTATGGCTTTGGTGCAAGGACTTACCTATCTCCAGCAAAGAGCTATATCAACGCTTGAAGGCAAAGCACGTGTTTGTGATTCCGGGCGAAGATTTCTTTATCGATATGGACCCAAACTGGGAGCATACTCGTCAGTGTGTACGCATTAACTATGGCCAACCAAGCGACAAATTACGAACCGGTTTTGAACTAATGGCCAAGGAGCTAAGAAGTCTCTATTAACACGCCGGTAACGGCGTATATAGAATAGGCTAACCGGTATCTAGAATCGATTTAACGCGGTATTGCGCGCGCCTAGCAGCTCGGTTCAGGCTATAATCCCGCGCAATAATTAAGAGGTAATTATGTCTGCTCCTAAAATTGGATTCATCAGCCTAGGCTGCCCTAAAGCATTGGTCGACTCAGAACTTATTCTGACCGAGCTGCGTACCAATGGCTATGACATTGTGCCGAGCTACCAAGACGCCGACATGGTGGTGGTGAATACCTGCGGTTTTATCGATTCTGCTAAGAAAGAGTCATTAGACACCATTGGCGAGGCGCTTAGTGAAAATGGCAAGGTCATTGTTACCGGCTGCATGGGCGCGACCGAATCAGACATTACCGACGTACACCCAAGTGTTCTAGATGTATCCGGTCCGCACGCCTACGAGCAAGTATTGGGCGCGGTAAAAACACACCTGCCTTACGACGCGCCGTATAACCCTCATATCGATTTAGTGCCACCACAAGGCATCAAACTAACGCCTAGGCATTATGCGTATTTGAAAATATCCGAAGGCTGCAACCATCGTTGTAGCTTTTGCATTATTCCATCAATGCGCGGTGATTTAGTGAGCCGACCCGCGAACGACGTAGTAGCCGAAGCCGAAGGGCTGGTTAAATCGGGCGTTAAAGAATTATTAGTAATCTCGCAAGACACCTCAGCGTATGGCGTCGACACGAAATACCGCACTACCTTTCATAACGGCGCACCAATCAAAACCAAAATGCTTGATTTGTGTAATGCGCTGGGTGATATCGGCGGTGAAAACACACCTTGGGTGCGCCTGCATTATGTCTACCCTTACCCGCACGTTGATGACATCATTCCATTGATGGCCGAAGGTAAGATATTGCCGTATTTAGACATTCCCTTTCAGCATGGGTCACCAAAAATACTTAAAGCCATGAAGCGCCCAGGCGCAATTGATAACACCTTAAAACGCGTGAAAGCGTGGCGCGAAATTTGCCCCGACCTGACTATTCGTAGCACCTTTATCGTCGGCTTTCCCGGCGAGACAGAAGACGATTTTAAACAATTGCTAGACTTCATTGACGAAGCGCAACTTGACCGCGTGGGCGCGTTTAAATATTCGCCAGTTGAAGGTGCCGCCGCGAATGCGATTGATGGTCACGTTAACGACGATATAAAAGAACATCGACTCGCCGAATTTATGGGCTTACAAGCTAAAATCAGCACCGACAAACTTGCCAAGAAAATAGGCAAGACCATCGACGTTATTATCGACGAGGTCGACGAGCAAGGCGCAGTCGGCCGCAGCAAAGCCGACGCACCGGAAATTGACGGATTGGTCTATCTTAACGATGAAGTACAACATAACGTTGGTGATATCGTCAGTGTGACGGTGCACGCCAGCGACGAACATGATTTGTGGGCTAATACCTAGCCGGTAAGGGCCACCTAACTAGGCCACCTGTAGGCAAGCACTGAAGACAGTGGGTAAGCGTGTACTCGAACTTGATCTAACTGATTGCCGCCTAGCAGGCTTATTTCATTGGCGTTTTTGCTCAAAAAGAACCCAACATGCCCCCTCCAGCCTGGTTCACATTCCTCCATTTTCGGGTCTTTTCGCTCAAGAACCACAACGCAACCAAGTTTAGGCGCACTGATCGGCACGCCCCATTCTAACCAAGATTTCGCCAACATATCATTCCAATCCCAGGGCTTCTATGTGAAAGGGAAAACGTTTTTGTCTCGCTTTCGGGTAAAGCTCAAGCTTCTAACATCTACTCACTGAGCAATAAAAAAATTATTGGAGATAGACCCGCTCCGTTAACAGCTTCTCCGAACAATATACCCCACTTTTCATTTTGAAACCCTCTTACAGTGTCAGATGCTCTAAATGAAATCGAATTTTCCCCCGGAACTAATTGTGCTTTAGGAATTACTAATCGATCTGTCTTACTGTAAGCCGAAGAAAGGCTTGAACTTGTCATATGTTGCAAAAACAAACCGTTAATATAGACACTAATCTCGTCTTGAGAATCTATATCCCAACCGGTTACAAGTATTGTTTTATCTGTTGTACCCGAGCTGTTAAACGTAGCGTACAAGCGGCTTTGATATTCTTGTCCAGAATATGTACGGTTCCAACCACTAGGAAGACCACTGCGAAATTTCGCGAAATAACCGAAATCTTTATTTAGATTAATTTCATTTTCTAAATCAATTACAGCGCTCGTTCTTACTTGTAAACCAGTGACTCCCCATGTTGAGTCACTTGCGTCACCGCTTACTCTAAACGAGAGAGTGTTTTCTCCTGCTCTAAATAGTCGTGAAGCAAACGTCAATGATTCCCTAGAGCCTAAGCGGTTGTTCAGGGTTTTCTGCATGCTCTTGATTAAAGAATCGTTCAAATACACATTCACATCGGTATCTTCATCTATATCGAAACCCTGCCACGAAATATTGTGATCGTGTTGTGTGGAAGCCGTAAAAGTTGCATCGAGGCGTATAGGGTGCTCGTTTGTTCCGTAGTTGTTGCCATATTTAATCGTGTTTCTTACGCCGAGAGGTAAGGCCGGAGCAAGACCGTCTTGGGTGACAAACATATTTGTTATTCCCCAGGTTGTTTCGCCTGCTTTTTGTACAAACTCAATAACATTAGAACCTTCTAAAAGATCGGTTTTCGCAAAGGAAAAAGTGTCTTGAGGGCTATACCCATCAGAGCGACTGTTTAGTCTTTGCAAGAATCCGTATTCAGCACCGTTTAAATGTACTTTTACTTCATCAGCTTCACGCAAACCCCAACCGGTAACATAAAAGAGAACATCACTTTCTACATCAGGAATACTAAAGGTGGCCCTTAAGCCTGTTGGGTGTTCTGGGTCTTGCTCCGATCCGTATTCATTTCTATCAAGCTGGTTTAAAGTTAACTCTATAACTGCTGTAAATCCGGCCTTAATATTCGTTAAGCCCCAAGGGCGATTAGAAAATTTTGGCGCTATCCTTAAGGTATTTTTTCCGGGATTAAACAATGTCCGCGGAAACGTAAATTCAATATTTCTTTCGCCGCCAAATGTTTCGGTCGTTTCCTGCTTTATTCCATTTATGAAAATTTCAAATCCGTTTCTCCTAAATAGATCAGCCGACATTTTCGCATCAAAGGATAAAACCACATCTCGAACAGTCGAGACGGTCGATTCTTTCGAGGCTATGCCCGCTTGCGCCAAGTTTACCTTACTGTTGACGCTAATTAATTCATCAAAATTTACATCGAATGTGTAATCTCCAGAGTCGCTATCATTGAAGGTTGGCCCATACCCCTCAGTGTCTTCGAAACCAATATCATCAATTGCACCTTTGACTAGAGCCTTTAACTCTTCAATTGCGTTTGGTATATCTTCCTTTAAAACATATCTGGCTGTATATCGTCGATTGTGCGCCCTGTAGGTTTTTGTTCTCGGGTGCGCCAACTCTAACGCTTTTACCCGTTGTTCAACGGTGCTTGATGGTACTGCTGTTTTTAACATTGCCAAAGATGCGGCTATTCGCGGGGCAGCAAAGCTATTTCCGCGTCCACCGCCATTTGCTTCGTATGTATCTTTCGCAAAGGAGTCTATCTTCATTTTCCCAACGCCGATACTGTTTCTAGTTGCTGGGCCGTTGCCGACCTTGATAACACCATCTAAACAAGCAGGCCATGTTTCTTCATTCGCACCAATATCTTTGTTTTCTAACCCAACAACAATGGGGATTCCTTTCTCTAACAGTTCATATACAACATTTTGTCCGATATTTTCACGGCACGATCTAGGCGCAGTAGTACCTGCATTCCTAATGCAGAAACCGGCTCTGAAAACGATAGACATATTAATTGCATCTATTCCATCTGGATTGTCTAAAACTGACTCAAACGCTCTTACAACGGTCTCAGAACCGTCAATAATTGTTCCAGTATTTTGAGTCATGTTCGTTCTGAAAGGCGCTGAGCATTGCGCAGCGGTCGTTCTTGGTAGCGGGACATTCGTTATGCTGTAAACCTGCACCATTGTATTCGTCATGGTGCTATTGAATTCATGTGCAGCATTGGCAACATGAGTGCCATGTCTTAATTGCTCACCAAATCGAATAGCTTTATATGGAGCGTTGAAACTAACTCTAGGTGTTAAATTGTGATCGAGTGTTACAAATTCTCTATAAGGGCTAGGTGTTAGATTTTGGGCTTGGCCAAAGTCAGGCAGGCTTCTAAATCTTGGCACTACCGCAAACCCGTCACTTAATTCAAAGTGACCGGGCTGGCATAGCCCAACACTTACCATCCCAACATGATTGCCCTCTCGAATATTAGTATGTCGCCCCGAATAATCATTATTAATATTCACGCCTGTATGCGTGTACCATTTTTCTGAGCTAAAGCATCTTGATTGAGAAAAATTTGCCTTATTTTATAGGTTTGTATTGATTCCTTGATCAATAATGGCAATTTTTTGGGCATTAGACACACTAAAGCCTGAAGCCAACATAAAGGCCAATAAAATTCGCTTCTTCATTGCTCCGTCCTTGGTTAATTTAGCTTTCGGATATTTCTTCTAATTCAGGCGGTGAGCCGATGTGTTTAATAGAGGCGACTCTCGGGTCATTAAAAATTTCAGCAACTTGGTCGGGGTCACTAACCATCAACTCAATAAAGATATAGCCATCATTGATTGATTTTAGCTCTACAGATTTAAATGTATCGAAATTGTTTCCAAGATATTTCCTAAAGACGGCATCAGACCATTCGAGTAAGAAAAAATCTCTATCTGTATAGTCAAAAACCCCTTCCGAACCACTTTGAATATAACGAGGTCGAGGTTCCTTGGGTATTGAGCCATCATTCACAAAAGATAGCTCAATAACATAGTACCCCTCTCGTATGAATTTTTGCTCTAGGCACCGATTGTCATGGCTATAACGTCCCGTTTCATCACAATGTGTTTCTAAGTCTTGAATTTCACCTGCTGACATTGCCGAGCGTTTAGAATTCTTTAAATCGTAACTCCGTAACCTTTCTAAAGATTCCAATTTATACTCCTTATGCAAACCAGCTGCGCTAGCTGATAGCATATTTGTTAAAAGAGTAATAGCAATCAGTGCTAAAGGTATGTGGTTGATTTTCATTTACCTGTCCTATGAAACATTTCCAAATACGAAGTTTATTTGATACCAATATTAAACACAATTATTCGATCGGTTTATTTAAAATAAATACCATAGTAGCCTAGTAGCCTTAGTAACTTGTACGCGGTGTAGATATAACCTGCTTGAAAAGATATAGCCTTGTGCTGTAAACGGGGTTTTATTTTTATATAGATTAGGTTCGCAACTGAATCGAACGAGTTGCCTTATGAACGCCACATAAACGCAGCTCCACGTCGCCCCCCAGCTCACCTCGAGCCGTTTCTAACCAGACAGGAAGCTGAGTTGACGACACTTAAATTCCGGTTTCTTTGCCGTCTAAGCTTGCTGCGTTTTTTTCGAGTTGATAGGCCCGCAGTTCATCGGGCGTCTTTTTACTGGTCCAGTGTTTTAATGTATCGCGCTCGCCCTGGTAATTCATATACGGCACGGCATAGCCACACGACGTCTGAACCAAGTCGATATTAAGTTTAAAGATTTGCCGAGCCCCGTTAAGACTAGTGTAAGCCTCTGACAACGCTTGCCACTGCACATCGTCAGGGCTGACCATTTCTGCATCGCCGTACACTCTTAAT